>JAZQMG010000042.1:0-3880 GCA_045543175.1 Acetatifactor sp.
TAAACCAATTCCTGTTATAATAACCATAACTATTGAATTCAGCTCCCTGCCTAAATTTAATGACAGAGCCCTTAGGTGCATTATAGGTTACCAGCCCCGTTGAGGTATCAGCCGCAAGGAGGCTACGGAATATATTGAGCAGTATTTTGCTACCTATCCCGGGATTAAGGAATTTCTGGATAAGTTGGTGGCAGATGCAAAAAAGGATGGTTATGTGACGAGCATGTACGGTAGAAGACGGCCTGTACCGGAGTTGTCTTCCTCCAATTTCATGCAGCGTTCCTTTGGAGAGCGTGTGGCAATGAATTCTCCTATTCAGGGTACGGCAGCAGATATTATAAAGGTTGCCATGATTAAGGTGTGGGAGGCACTGCGCCAGTCAGGACTTCGCTCTAAGCTGATTTTGCAGGTGCATGATGAGCTTTTAATCGAGACAGCGGCGGAGGAGCTTGCACAGGTGGAGAAGCTTTTGGCTGAAAATATGAAGTCTGCAGTGGAACTTGCAGTTACACTGGAAGTGGATGTACACAATGGTACCAACTGGTACGAGGCAAAATAAAAGATACAGTCGCAGCGACGGTTGCGGGAGAAGAGTATGAGATTTATCGGAATTACCGGCGGTGTAGGTGCCGGCAAGTCAGAGCTTTTGGCATATATCAGACAACATTATCTCTGTGAAATCTGGTTGGCAGATGAGGTGGCTCATCTGGTAAAGCGGCGGGGAACCAAGTGTTATGAGGAGCTTGTGTCGCTCCTTGGGGCAGAGGTGGTCGGTGCGGACGGAGAAATTGACAAGGGGATAATGGCAGCGCGTATTTTTGCGGATGAAGAGGTGCTTTTGAAGGTGAATGCTATTGTTCATCCGGCGGTGCAGGAGTTTATTCTGGAGCGGTATGAGGCTGCCAGAGCAAACGAAGCTGTAGAGCTGTTTTTTGTGGAGGCGGCACTGCTGATTGAGGCGGGGTATACCGACCTTGTGGACGAGTTGTGGTATGTATATGCAGATGCTGATGCAAGGCGTAAGCGTCTGGCTTTGGCAAGGGGCTATAGTGAGGAGAAAATCACACAGATTATGGGGAGTCAGCTTTCTGAGGAGGAATTTCGAGAGCATTGTGATTTTGTCATTGATAATAGTGGCGATTTGTCAGAGAGTTATTGCCAAATTGATAAAAAACTGGAGGCTTTTTCATGGCGGGAGTAAGCGAAATGAGAGAAAATCAGGGACAGCTTGTATTTGGATTGGATATCGGAACACGCAGTATTGTGGGTACAGTGGGATATCTGAATGGAGCAAAGTTTCATGTATTGGGGCAGTATGCCAAGGAACATGAAACCCGTGCCATGTTGGACGGACAAATTCATGATATTAACAAAGTGGCAGATACAATTGCCTCTGTAAAAAGACATCTGGAGGAGGTTTTGAACCGTAACCTTACAGAGGTATGTATTGCAGCGGCAGGACGTGTCCTTCGTACCTTGACGATTCAGGTGGAGCATTCCTTTGAGAGTGAAAAGGAAATTACGGATGAGGATGTATATGCACTGGACACTATGGGTGTGGAAAAAGCCTATGAGGAGTTCCAGAAAGCCAATGACACAGATATGAAGTTTTACTGTGTGGGATATACTCCCATGCGTTATTATATGAATGGTTATCAGATTGGTAATCTTGAGGGACACAAGGCCAAGACCATTGCGGCAGATTTGATTGCGACTTTTCTGCCGGATGATGTGGTGGGTGGTCTTTACAAGGCGGTGGAGCTTGCAGGGCTTCATGTGACTAATCTGACTCTGGAGCCTATTGCAGCGATTCAGGTGGCGATTCCTGAAAGGTTCCGTATGCTGAATATGGCACTTGTGGATGTGGGTGCAGGTACCAGTGATATTTCCATTACCAAGGAGGGGACCATTACAGCCTATGGCATGATACCCGTGGCAGGTGACAGTCTGACAGATATTATTGTTCAGCATTGTCTGGTGGATTTTGAAACAGCGGAGATGATTAAACGTCAGGCTACCGTGGAGGAATCTGTGGAGTATCAGGATATCATGGGGCTTCCTCAGACCATCAGTTCTGCAGAGGTGATGGAGATTCTGGGAGATACCGTGGCCAATATGACCAAGATGGTTGCCCAGTGTATTAAGGAGTTAAACGGCGATAAGCCGGTTAGTGCAGTGTTTGTGGTTGGGGGCGGCGGTATGGTGCCCGGCTATACGGAGGCTCTGGCCAAGGATTTGGGAATCCCTAAGGAGCGTGTGGCAATCCGCGGCAGAGAGGTTATGCAAAATATCGTCTTTGAACTTGAGAATGCTCAGATGGATTCTCTGATGGTAACGCCTATCGGTATCTGTTTAAGCTACTACGAGCAGAGCAATAATTTTATTTTTGTGGAGTTTAACGGCAGCCGCATGAAGTTGTATGATAACGGACGTCTGTCTGTGGCAGATGCAGCTATGCAGGTGCAGTTTACCAATGAAGATTTGTTCCCCAAGAGAGGGAAGGCTTTAACCTTTACGGTGAATGATATGGCTCGTATGGTGCGAGGCAATCAGGGCGAGGCAGCAGTCATTACCTTAAACGGAGATCCTGCGGATTTGCATACTAAAATTAATAGCGGTGATATTATCAAGGTAGTTGCATCCACGGAGGGAGACCCCGGTTGTCAAGAATTGGGTAAGCTTCTTGAGCTTGCGGAGCAGATGCATGTGACGGTCAACGGCAGAAGGATTACACTACCCAAGACTGCTGTGGTGAATGGTAAGCAGGAAAATGAGTTCTATCTGATTCAGGAGGGCGATGTTATTACTGTGCAGAACAGTTACACGGTGGCGCAGGTGGCAGAATTACTGGATGTGCCTCTGGGTGGTGATATCAAGGTGAATGATGCGCCTGCCAAGGAGGATACCAATGTATACGAGAATTTCTCCGTAAGTTGGGATATGAATGAGGCGAGAGGCTCATGGAGCGGTGAGATGGAAAGCCAGTCTGAGGGAGCGTTGTCCTATGACGATTTGCCGGAGGCTGAGGAGGAAGTCGGAGCAGACAGCGAAGTCAAGGTTATGGCGAACGGTCATTTCGTGACCCTTTCCGGCAAGGACAGCTATGTGTTTGTAGATATTTTTGACTATATTGATTTTAATTTGCAGGAATCAAACGGCAGAGGCATTACCACGTTGTTAAACAGCAAGGCAGCAGATTATATGGAGGCCTTGAAAGACGGAGATGTCATTGAAATATTTTGGAATGAAAGTGGGAAATAAAACATGAGACTTTGCAGCATCGCCAGCGGCAGCAGCGGTAACTGTATCTACATAGGCAGTGATGCTACCCATCTTTTGGTGGATGTGGGTATCAGCGGCAAACGTGCCGAGAGTGGATTAAATTATCTGGATCTGACAGGGGCAGACATTGATGGAATTCTGGTAACCCATGAGCATGCAGATCATATCAGTGGTCTGGGTGTTATGGCGCGTAAGTATGGAATGCCCATCTATGCCACCAAAGGAACCATAAAGGCAATCAAGAACTGCACCAGTGTAGGTAAGATTGATGATTCTTTGTTCCGAGAGGTCAAAGAGGACGAGAAGCTGATGATTAAGGATTTGACCATCAATCCCATGAAAATCTCTCATGATGCGGCACAGCCTGTGGGCTACCGCGTATCCTATGGGAAGAAGAAGGTTGCAATCTGCACGGATTTGGGACATTTTACAGATTATACGGTGGAGTGTCTGCGGGGTATGGATGCCTTGCTTCTGGAAGCCAACCATGATGTGAATATGTTGCAGGTGGGGCCTTATCCCTATCATTTAAAGCAGCGAATTTTGGGAGACAGAGGGCATTTGTCCAATGAAAATTCCGGCAGACTGTTAAGCCGTG
>JAZQMG010000043.1:0-10089 GCA_045543175.1 Acetatifactor sp.
CAGTCCGAGGAATGGGAGGCCGTGAAGATGAATATCTTACAGATTGGTGAGGAACATGGCAAGAGGCTTGGCGAGGAAATCGGCAAAGAGATTGGTGAGAGAATCGGTAAGGAAATCGGCCGCGATATGAAGCTTGTGGAGTTGGTATGCCGTAAACTGCACAAAGGCAATACTCGGGAGCAGATAGCAGAGGCGTTGGAGGAAGAGTTGGAAGTGATTGAAGCCATCTGCAAGGCGGCGGAGAGTGCTGCGCCGGAGTATGACAGCGAGATTGTCTATCAGAATTGGAAGGAGCTTCGTAATCAGTAAATTCTATAATAAGCTAAATTTAAGAGGGAAAATAAGAAGAGAGAAGCCACACCCTAATTGCTGGGGGAATGGCTTCTTTATTGTTGTTTAAATATAATTTAGTTGTCCGTCTTTTTATGCGCCATCATAAGTCCCACGCATACAGGCATCAAATAGAACAGAATCAGATAATACCGGACATCGGAAACCGGGCCGCAGAAGGTGGTCACGCATACAAGCAACACCAGAAGCAATGCGGATATGGTTCCTTTATTTTTGCGCCAGATGGCGTAGAACCACGAAATAAGTGTGATGCAGAACATAAATCCCGTGGAGTAGAACAGTCGGATTACAGGGTATTTTGTATAGGAACCGTGACGGATGCCCTTGTAAAAGTCGTACAGCCCCTGCCAGTGAGGAGAACCGTATTCGTCCTGCCAACCTGTTATATCAAAATATCGCACGCCCCGCAGCTCTGTGATGGCGGTGGAAGGATACCATGCCTGATAGGTATTATACAGAATGGAATCTATATAAATCTTAGGATATTCCAGTCCCTTTTTGGCCCAGAGTTTAAAATAGACCCATTTATTGTTCATGATGGTCTCCAAGCCGGGGTTAAAATTCGCTTTGGTGTGGTCGCCCATAACCGGGTCGTAGGAGCGCAATGATTCAGGAGGAATCACCTGACATAATAATTCATACTCTTCATCCGTGAAGGCGTCGGCTCCCTCTTCATTATACAGTCGTGCGATTTGCTGATAGGGGATACACATGGCCTCATTGATGGAACCGGGAATGGCATCAAACCCTGTCTGCAGTGCTTTGTCCGTCACAAGGTAAACTGCGATAATGCCAATATAAACAAGCAGGTGCTTGGGGCGGATATTCCGTACAAACAAAAAGATAAGAACAATAAACACAACCAAAGCGTATACAATGTTTTTGCGAAGCAGACAGGATAAAGTCAGGCTGCTGCACAGAATCACCCAGTCAGCAACACTTAGAGGTTGTCCCTCTTCCTTTTTGTCCTCCATCTCCATAAAACGGATGACTGCAAGTAACAAAAGGGAGAAGCAGAGCACATCCTTTGTGGTACTCATGGCAAACATCACGATGGGAGGGCAAATGGCATAAAACAAAAAGGATAATCCGGTAAATATTCTGCTGCGCGTACGCTTGAATACAAATTGCAGGGCATAACTTAAACAGGCTGCGCATATCATCATTTGAAAAGCATTATATAAGAAAATACCGAAGCTGATGTCAACTGTGTAAATATGATACCCCAGAGAAACCAGACTGCCCAGTATTAAAGTGTGCAGCAGGGGGTGATGCGCGTTATAAGGCACCTCGGGATACAAAAACATGGGGAGCTGATTGCCCACATCGTAGTTGTAATACCCCGGATAACAGCCCCATAGAAAGACCATCCAAATAAGAAAAAGAGCAAGAAAGGCAAATGCTCCAAAAAAACGGGGAACAGTAAAGTTATCAGCTCCTTTTGGAAGGTTCAGACCATTCTCTAATTTGGTAAAGAGAAAATAGAAAAGTGCAAACAGCAGGACAAATTCGATGCTTCCCCATAACAGGCATTGGCCTGTACTTAATATGCCAATCTTTTGAAAAAAGGCGGATTGATGAACAGAAGAGCCGTAGTCCATGCTGATTTGCCAACCGGCTACCTGTATAAAGGTAAGTAATATAGATAAGATGCCCACGGTAAGGGCTTTTCTTTTATCGAGGGATTTCATAACTAAAGCCTCCATTATGATTTATCGTAAACAGAATATCATATGAGGGTGAGAAACGCAAGAAAAGAGATGGACAGTAATTTTGTTTATGGAATTGCACAATTTGTCAAAATATTAATAATTACCAAATTTAGGTATTGACTTTTGAGGGCATGTGCAAATTTCACAAAAAAATGAAAAAGATAAAAAAGATTGACCTTGAAAGATGAAAATCAAAACAGATTTATCCACAATAAAAAACCTCGAAAATTCGATAAAAGGCATTTATACACCGAGTTATACACATTATCCACCGATTTTTGAGTGATTTTTGGGGAAAAGAAAACCTTGTCAAGCAAAACGTTCGTTTTGTGAAGTTCTAATAAAAATCTTGATTTAACACTCAAAATAAAAAGTTTTTATTGACATACATAATATCTAAAACAAATAAAAAATTTGTGAAATTGTTGCATAAAGCACAAGAATTATGTTATAATGCTCATACAATAAACTATCGAAGGGGATGATAGCATGAAATTTGTAATTGTAGGTAGAAACATTGAGGTAACACCGGGATTGAGATCTGCGGTGGAGGACAAGCTGGGTAAACTGGATAAGTACTTCAATCCTGAGACCGAGGTACACGTAACGCTGAGCGTAGAGAAGGAGCGCCAGAAAATAGAGGTAACCATTCCCGTTAAGGGCAGCATCATTCGTTCTGAGCAGGTAAGCAATGATATGTATGTATCTATCGATTTGGTGGAGGAGATTATCGAGAGACAGCTCAAGAGATACAAGAACAAGATTGTAGATAAGAAGCAGTCAGGTGGAGATTTCAATCCTGTGTACATCGAGAATGATTACATGGATGATGAAGAGGTTAAGATTGTTCGAACCAAGAAGTTTGATATCAAGCCTATGTATCCTGAGGACGCTTGTATCCAGATGGAGCTTTTGGGACACAATTTCTTCGTATTCTGCAATGCTGAGACCGATCAGGTAAATGTAGTTTACAAGAGAAAAGGTGACACCTACGGTTTGATTGAGCCGGAATACTAAGATTCGCGTTTGGCGGCTGAGCCGAAAGGGTACATAGTTCCAATACCGTATTCATAAGATAAGAGGAAAGAAATTGCAGGTGATGATATGCAAATCCCTTTTATTTGTGAATACAATACAGACAAGAGAATAAGATTTTGGCGACGAGCGTTGTTAGGGCAGGTACTTGCTTTAATGACGCTTGTCTTTTTGTGGGCAGGCCGGGAGGATTTCACAGAGACTGCCGTCACGGGAGAAGACTACATAAAATGGGTGGATTTTAATGTTTCCTATCAGGCTCTGTGCCGGGCATATCAATGGGATGTGGAGACTCACGGAACGGAATGTGAGGTGCACTGGATAGAACTTTTGGCGTATACTGCATCACATACAGGAGGAGAGTTTGACAAGCAGGCAGTGACACTTCTTGATAAGACTGCGGAGAAAATTGCAGATGGGGAAGCAGATATGGCAGAGCTGACGGCTGATTTGAAGTACTATCCATATTATCTGGAGGCGTACTCGGCGGTGTTGGGAGGCATGGTGGGCGAATATGAGGTTCAGGTTGAGGATGAGAACGGACACATCAACTGGGAGCAAAAATACGGATTGAAGGCTTTTTTTCCTCTTGCCCGGGGATTTGATTATACTCATTATGATGATTTTGGTGCAAGCAGAAGCTATGGCTATAAGAGAAAACATTTGGGGCATGACATGATGGGGCTCACTGGTACACCCATCATGTCCATTGAGTCTGGTTATGTGGAGGCTCTGGGGTGGAATCAGTATGGCGGCTGGCGTGTGGGTATCCGTAGTCTGGACGGCAAAAGATATTACTACTACGCACATCTGCGTCAAAATTATCCTTTTGCGGAGCATCTGGAGGAGGGAAGTCTGGTTACTGCCGGGGATGTCATCGGCTATATGGGGCATACCGGATATTCCGAAAAAGAGAATGTCAATAACATAGAAGTAACTCATTTGCATTGGGGATTGCAGTTAATTTTTGATGAATCTCAAAAGGAGGGGGATGGGGAAATCTGGATTGATGTATATGACTTGACACGGTTTCTTGCAAAGCATACCCAACCTGCCGAGAAGGTTGAAGGAACTAAGGAGTGGGTGCGGACAACGCAGATAAAGGACCCGGCGCTGAGCGAAGCAGAAACTGAAATGCCCTTACTGAAAGGGCTTCCATAATTTGCTTGTTATTTTTTTGACAAAATTTACTAAAACCCATTGCAAAAGAAATTTAGCTGTGATACAATGGCAATGATGAGAATGATAAAAAAATAACAAGCAACTTTAAAACAACCTATACACTCAAAAAATGGAGGAGAATGAAAATGGCAAGAAAAGTAGTATTAGCAGGTGCGTGTCGTACAGCAATCGGAACCATGGGTGGTTCCTTGAGTACCACTCCCGCGGCTGAGCTTGGTGCAATCGTAATAAAGGAGGCACTTAACAGAGCAGGTGTTGCTCCCGAGGCAGTGGATCAGGTATATATGGGATGTGTAATTCAGGCAGGACAGGGTCAGAACGTGGCTCGTCAGGCTTCCATCAAGGCAGGTCTTCCTATTGAGGTTCCCGCAGTGACCATGAACGTAGTGTGTGGTTCCGGTTTGAACTGTGTCAATCAGGCTGCCCAGATGATTATGGCAGGAGATGCAGATATCGTGGTTGCAGGCGGTATGGAGAATATGTCCATGGCTCCCTATGCGATGCCTCAGGCACGTTTTGGTTATAGAATGAACAATGGTACTTTGGTAGATACCATGGTAAATGATGCGCTTTGGGATGCATTCAACAACTATCACATGATTCAGACCGCAGACAATATCTGTAATGAGTGGGGACTTACCCGTGAGGAGTTGGATGAGTTTGCAGTAAAGAGCCAGCAGAAGGCTGAGGCTGCTCAGGCGGCAGGCGCATTTGATGCAGAAATTGTTCCCGTAATGGTTAAGAAGAAAAAGGAAATGGTTGAGTTCAAGGTTGACGAAGGTCCTCGTCCCGGAACCAACATGGAAGCTCTTGCAAAGCTTCGCGCGATTAATAAAGACGGTTTCGTAACCGCAGGTAATGCTTCCGGTATCAATGACGGTGCGGCTGCAATTGTTGTTATGAGTGAGGAGAAGGCAAAGGAGCTTGGTGTTAAGCCTATGGCTACCTTCGTTGCAGGTGCTTTGGCAGGCTGCCGTCCTGAGGTTATGGGTATCGGTCCTGTTTACTCCACCAGAAAGGTCATGGAGAAGACCGGCATGAAGATTGAGGACTTTGACATCATTGAGGCAAATGAGGCATTTGCAGCACAGTCCATCGCAGTGGGCAAGGATTTGGGCATCGATGTTGATAAGCAGTTGAACCCCAATGGTGGTGCAATTGCACTGGGTCATCCCGTAGGTGCTTCCGGATGTCGTATTCTGGTAACTCTGCTTCACGAGATGCAGGCAAAGGGTGCTAAGACGGGTCTTGCAACTCTTTGTATCGGCGGTGGTATGGGTTGCTCCACTATCGTGAAGATTGAAGAATAAAGGACGGAAAGGAAGATTAAAAATGGATTACATTTTATATGAGCAGAAAAATAATTACGCCATTATCACTATCAATCGTGAAAAGGCTTTAAATGCACTGAATTCACAGGTGCTTGAAGAATTGGATGCAACTCTGGATGCAGTAAACCTCGACGAAGTGCGCTGTCTGATTATCACTGGTGCAGGTGAGAAATCCTTTGTGGCAGGCGCAGACATTGGTGAGATGAGCAACCTGACTAAGGCAGAAGGAGAAGCTTTTGGTAAAAAGGGAAATGATGTCTTCCGCAAAATCGAAACCTTTCCCATTCCTGTGATTGCTGCGGTAAATGGATTTGCATTGGGTGGTGGCTGTGAGCTTGCCATGAGCTGTGATATCCGTATCTGTTCCGATAACGCAGTGTTCGGTCAGCCTGAGGTTGGTCTGGGAATTACCCCCGGTTTTGGTGGTACTCAGAGACTTGCCCGCATCGTAGGCGTGGGCAGAGCAAAACAGATTATCTATACAGCTAAGAATGTAAAGGTTGAGGATGCCTACAGAATTGGTCTGGTAAATGCGGTTTACACCAAGGAAGAGTTAATGATTAAGGCAGAAAAAATTGCCTCCGGTATCGCTAAGAATGCACCCATCGCAGTGAGAAATTGTAAGAAAGCCATCAACGAGGGCTTGGATGCGGATATGGATGCTGCACTGGTTATCGAGGAGAAGCTGTTTGGTGACTGCTTCGAGACAGCAGATCAGAAATATGGCATGGAATTTTTCTTAGACAAGAATAAAGACAAAGTAAAAGAGCCTTTTAAAAACAAATAAGATCAAGTAGGAGGATATAGAGATGAAGGTTGGTATTATCGGTGCAGGAACCATGGGAAGCGGAATTGCACAGGCATTTGCAATGACAGAAGGATATGAGGTTTGCCTCTGCGACATCAAGCAGGAGTTTGCTGATGGCGGCAAGGCAAAGATTTTGAAGAATTTGAATTTCCTTGTGGGCAAGGAGAAGATTACACAGGAGCAGGCAGACGCTATTGCTGCTAAGGTGACAACCGGACTTAAGGACATCTGCACAGACTGTGATTTGGTTATCGAGGTTGCTCCTGAGAATATGCAGATTAAGAAGGATACCTTTAAGGAGTTGCAGGCAATTGTAAAGCCTGAGTGCATTTTTGCAACCAATACTTCTTCCCTCTCTATCACTGAGATTGGTGCAGACCTTGACCGTCCCATGATTGGTATGCACTTCTTCAATCCTGCTGACAGAATGAAGTTGGTTGAGGTAATCAAGGCTGAGAATACTCCTCAGGAGTTGGTTGACAAGATTAAAGCTATCGCTACTGAAATCGGCAAGACTCCTGTAGAGGTAAAGGAAGCTCCCGGATTTGTAGTAAACAGAATCCTGATTCCCATGATTAACGAGGCAATCGGTGTACTGGATGCAGGTACTGCTGCCGCAGAGGATATTGACGTGGCTATGCAGCTTGGTGCATCTCATCCCATGGGACCTCTGCATCTGGGTGATTTGATTGGTTTGGATGTTTGCCTTGCAATCATGGAGGTTCTTTACAACGAGACCAAGGATGAGAAATATGCTCCTCAGCCCCTTCTTAAGAAGATGGTTGCTGAGAATAAGTTGGGCAAGAAGACCGGCGTTGGCTTCTTCGATTACAGCAAATAATAAAGTTCGAATAGTGAAGGAGAAAAATCATGGATTTTACTTTGAGCAAAAAGCATGAAATGGCGCGGGCACTCTTTAGAGAGTTCGCTGAAAAGGAAGTAAAGCCTCTGGCGCAGGAGGTTGACGAGACAGAAGAGTTCCCTCGTGCAACCGTTGAGAAGATGGCTAAGGCAGGCTTTATGGGTATCCCTATTCCCAAGGAGTACGGCGGACAGGGTTGTGATGTTTTGACCTATGCGATGTGTGTTGAGGAGCTTGCAAAGGTTTGTGGTACCACCGCAGTTATCGTATCTGCACATACCTCCCTTTGCTGTGATCCCATTCTTACCTATGGTACAGAGGAGCAGAAGCAGAAGTATTTGCCTGACTTGGCAAGTGGTAGAAAGCTTGGCGCATTCGGTCTTACCGAGCCCGGAGCAGGAACCGATGCACAGGGTCAGCAGACCAAGGCTGTGTTGGACGGGGACGAGTGGGTACTTAATGGCTCCAAGATTTTCATTACCAATGGTAAAGAGGCAGAGGTTTATATCATCTTTGCCGTGACCGGAATCATCGAGAAGAAGGGCAAATCCTTTAAAGAGATTTCCGCATTTATTGTTGAGAAGGATACTCCCGGATTTACCTTTGGTACCAAGGAAAAGAAGATGGGTATCCGTGGTTCTTCCACTTATGAATTGATTTTCACTGACTGCCGCATCCCTAAGGAGAATATGTTGGGACAGCAGGGCAAGGGCTTCAATATTGCAATGCATACTCTGGATGGCGGACGTATCGGTATCGCTGCGCAGGCACTGGGAATCGGCGAGGGTGCACTGGAGAGAACCGTAGCTTACACTCAGGAGAGAAAGCAGTTCGGACGATCCATCAGTGCATTCCAGAATACCCAGTTCCAGTTGGCAGATATGGCTACCAAGGCAGCAGCGGCACAGATGCTTGTTTACAAAGCTGCATGCACTAAGGATCAGTACACCAAGGATAAGAAGACTTCTTACGGTGTAGAGGCTGCCATGGCTAAGCTGTATGCTGCAGAGATGGCTATGGAGGTTACCACCAAGGCTGTTCAGCTTCACGGTGGTTACGGATACACCAGAGAGTACGATGTGGAGCGCATGATGCGTGATGCCAAGATTACCGAGATTTACGAGGGTACATCCGAGGTACAGCGTATGGTTATCTCCGCGTCCTTACTTAAGTAAGACGAAGCACGTTTTTGGATAGAGCAGTTTCGTGCTTGCACGAAAAACTGCGAGAGACAAAAGCGTGGGCGCGATGCAGCGCAAGCGCGCGACCGAGGAAACGCGAAGCGTTTTCGAGGGCTCGTCTTACGATGGATGCAAGAGAGTTAAGAATATTAAAAGGAGTGAAAATACAATGAAAATCGTTGTTTGTATTAAGCAGGTTCCCGATACCAAGGGCGGCGTAAAGTTTAATCCCGACGGTACTTTGGATAGAGCTGCAATGATGACAATTATGAACCCCGACGACAAGGCCGGTCTTGAGGCTGCTCTTCGTCTGAAGGATGCAGACCCCGACAATACAGAAGTTACCGTTCTTACCATGGGTCTTCCCAAGGCGGAGGATGTGCTTCGTGAGGCATTGGCAATGGGTGCAGATAAGGGTGTACTTGTTACCGACAGAGTACTGGGTGGTGCAGATACCTGGGCTACTTCTCAGACTTTGGCAGGTGCCCTGCGTAATCTGGATTATGATTTAATTATTACCGGCCGTCAGGCGATTGATGGTGATACGGCACAGGTTGGTCCTCAGATTTCCGAGCATTTGGATATTCCTGTTATCTCCTATGCACAGAACCTGAAAATCGAGGGAGACAGTGTTGTGGTTGAGCGTCAGTTTGATGACAGATATCATGTGCTTAAAGCTAAGATGCCTTGTCTTGTAACTGCACTGGCAGAACTTAACGAGGCTCGTTACATGACTCCCGGTGGAATCTTTGATGCCTGTGATGCAGAGATTACCGTATGGGGCAGAGCAGACCTTAAGGATGTTGAGGATAGTAACCTTGGTCTTAAGGGCTCACCTACCCAGATTGCAAAGGCTTCCGATAAGGTGCGTAAGGGTGCAGGCGAGAAGGTTGCTTTGGACACCGCAGAGGCAGTTGACTACATTGTCGGCAAGTTGAAAGACAAACATGTTATCTAAGCAGACGGAGGAAAATACAATGAATTTAGCAGAATATAAAGGTGTATATGTCTTCGCACAGCAGGTAGACAATGTGTTAAACGGAATTGCTTTTGAGCTGATTGGCAAAGGTAAAGACCTGGCTGAGGCTCTGGGCACGGATGTGACTGCTGTACTGGTAGGTAGTGACGTGAAGGGGCTGGCTGATGAGTTGGCTGCTTACGGTGCTGACAAGGTTATCGTTGTGGATGACCCTGAACTGAAAGAATACAGAACGGAGCCCTATGCACATGCACTGGCTTCCGTAATTGAGAAATATAAGCCGGAGATTTTCCTGGTGGGTGCAACTGCTATCGGTCGTGACTTGGGTCCTCGCGTTTCTGCAAGAGTACACACAGGTCTGACGGCAGACTGTACTCAGCTTGAGATTGGTGATTTCCCCATCAATCCCATTCCCGGACGCGAGCAGAAGCACAATCAGCTTCTTATGACCCGTCCTGCATTTGGAGGCAATACCATTGCTACCATTGCTTGTCCGGAGTTCCGTCCCCAGATGGCTACGGTTCGTCCCGGTGTTATGCAGAAACGTGCTAAAGTAGAAGGCGCTAAGGCCAATATCGAGGAGTTCAATCCCGGATTTACGCCTGACCATAAGTATGTTGAGATTTTGGATATTGTGAAATCTGTTAC
>JAZQMG010000044.1:0-41708 GCA_045543175.1 Acetatifactor sp.
GAAAAATGATGTTGTCTTCCTAAGACCGCTTGGCCTCCGACTTCCTTCTCGCCCTTTTTCTCCATCTCCTCTTCCATCTCAGCCAGAATACGCAGACCCTGATCGATGGTTGCATCAAATTTATTCTCCTCATTGGTGAGAACCGTCAGGATAAACTCCTGCTTCTCATCAAGCTCAGGATAACCATCCTTACACTCGTTGATAACGGTACGGCTAAGCTCCGCAAGGAACTTTCCCTCAATACCAAGAAGTCTTCCGTGTCTTGCCGCACGACGAATCAGACGACGCAGCACGTAGCCTCTTCCCTCGTTGGAAGGCATAATACCATCACTAATCATAAAGGTAGAAGAACGAATATGGTCGGTAATAAGACGGATAGATACATCTTTCGCATCATCCTCCTGATACTTCACATTCGCAATCTCACAGATACGGTCACGGATTGCCTTCATAGTATCGATGTCGAATACAGAATTTACATCCTGTACCACCACTGCCAGTCTCTCAAGACCCATACCGGTATCGATGTTCTTCTGTGCAAGCTCAGTGTAGTTACCGTGTCCGTCGCTGTCAAACTGGGTAAATACATTGTTCCAGACCTCCATGAAGCGGTCACAGTCACAGCCTACCTTACAATCAGGCTTGCCACATCCGTACTTCTCGCCTCTGTCATAATAAATCTCGGAACAAGGACCGCAAGGACCTGCGCCATGCTCCCAGAAGTTGTCACACTCACCGTTCTCATCGCGATAGAAACGGGTAATCTTCTCAGCGGGCACACCGATTTCCTGTGTCCAGATATCGAACGCCTCATCATCCTCACAATAGATGGAAGGATAGAGTCTGTCTGCCTCCATACCCACGTACTTGGTCAAAAACTCCCAGCTCCAAGCGATAGCTTCGTGCTTGAAATAATCGCCGAAGGAGAAGTTTCCAAGCATCTCAAAGAAGGTAAGATGTCTTGCAGTCTTACCTACATTCTCGATATCACCGGTACGAACACACTTCTGACAAGTGGTCACACGACGGCGGGGGGGAATCTCCTGTCCGGTAAAATAAGGCTTCAAGGGAGCCATACCGGAGTTGATGATAAGCAGGCTGTTGTCGTTGTGAGGCACCAGCGAAAAGCTCTTCATCTTCAAATGCTCCTTGCTCTCAAAGAAGTCCAGATACATTCTTCTCAGTTCATTAACACCATGTTTTTGCATTGGTTTATCCTCCAAAATACTCATTAACTAAATATTATAAATTCTATCAGGGGGCTTGTCAAATAATTTGTGCTGTAATAGAGGGATCCTTTATTTTCTTATCCTCTGCGAACATCAACACTTTTGTAATAATCTCCGCCGTCTTGGGGTCATCATCCGCAAAGGGCAGGAATATCTTGCCCCTATGCTGTGAATGAACCGGAAGCACATTCACCATGGCACCGCCCTCTTTGTGTATCACACCACTGCCCAAATGAATATGATAAGTTCCGTAATGTCCGTCCACAATGGCATGATTTTTGTTGATATGTACATTCTTAAGCTTAAACATAGGCAAAATAAAGCCAAGCAATGCACATCGCATCTCTATGGTGGAATGACTGGTCTCAGGATCCACACCTCCGGCATGAGCCACACTGACTGCCAAATCCACATCGCGCATAACCTCTGAGAAAATCACATTCGGAATCTTGGAAATCTCCATCTGCTCTCCTGTTTTGCGGTCGGCAAATTCCACCCATTCCAAAGTAGGAGCTTCGATGTCCGAAGGAGAAAACCAGTCTGCCATGGCATAGATTCTTGCCACTATATTTTCCTTGTAGTAAACCTTTTGAAGACCATCCTCCACATCCGCAACCCAACGCCTCTGTTTCAGACAAGCTACCGTCTTCTGAGGCTGTATCTGATTGCCGGAATATCTACTGGAATACTTCATTTCCAGTTCCTCTTCGGTTTTTATATAAAGCTCACGGAACACCTGCTTAAAGCTCTGCTCCATCTGTTTGTCAAACAACAGCCTCTGGTAATCTGTCCAATGTCCATCCCGATAGAGATGATAGGGATGCGCTACTGTAACCTGAGCATCCTCACCCAATACCCTTTCCTTACCTGCATAATCTGTCAATCGATTATCCACAAGAAGTCCCAGTGAATCTTCACACTTAAATACCAGATTCTTCACAATGGGAAGTGCCACCGGATTCTTTTGCAAAATACCAATCTCAGAAACGGTAAATACCGTCTCATCCTCCATTGCCTGCTCAAACATAACCTTCGTACGTCTAAACTGCTCCGTCAGCTTCTTTTTGGTGGCATTCAGCAAAAGAATATGTTCATGCTTCTTATACTTCGCAGGAACCGATTTTAACGCCTTTCCGCCCTTGCTGCAAAGAATTTCTGTCTTCCCCTTCTCATCCACATGCAGACGCACTACAATCTCTTCAATTTCCTTATCCTCAAACAACTCTCTGCTGTCATCAATCAGCTTACTCTCCATGCGAAGCGTCAGTCTTGTCACGTCCGAATATCCTGCATTCATGGCCAGATTGGACATGGCAATCTCCACTGCCGCTTTCTCACTGGCAATTCTCTGGGAACCAAACTGTTTGCTCTCCTTCAAAAACTGTTGCAGGAACAAATACCGCTCAGAGATATCGTCCTCTCCTTCAAGTGGAATCAGACTGTACGACATCAGCAAATCCTTATTGCGCTTGTCCGAAATTTTCTCTGCGGTCTCTGCCTTGTCAAGCTTTCCGAGAACTGCATCTGCGTACTTTCTGGCGCGAGAATGCTTGGAACCGTCAGAAATATATTTTGCCGCCTTATAAATAACATCAAACCGCTTGGCACCCAAAGTCTCATAGGCATTTTCAAACCATTTGATATCAAATGCACCCTGATTCAATTCCTCCTCGGACAAAGGTGTATATTTGGCAATCATAGCCTTTCTGCTGTCATCAAACCGCTCATTCATATGTGCCATGAAATAGTAGCAGGCCGATTTAAAGCCTTCCCAGCCCAGATATTCTCCTACAATGTCAATCCACTCAGGAGCATACAATGCAGCCTCTATCAACCGTTTTTCCTTGATATCAGTATCCTTTATGAGTTTTTTCAGTTTCTGCACATCGTCCTCTACAGCCGGTATACAAACGCTCAAAAGATGACTCATGCAGCCCTTTTTGCTATCAGAGGAAAAATAAGTGGAACGCTCCAGAGAGTCCTCTCCCATGGCAACCAAAACAGCAAGGAGATTCTCAATTCCATAGATTCTGGAAATCTCCTTGATTTGGGCTGAAAACGCTGTCTCACTGTCTCCACGTTTCAGTTCTTTGGAAAGCACCACATCCATGACAGTATCATACACTCCGTCCACAAAGGAAAGCATTTCTTGTTCCTTTGCACTCCACTCCTTCTCGTCACCTGCATTATCCTCATCCCCATGTCTTCCCAACAGATTCCGAATGATATAATGCTTGCTGTTTCGCTCCCATATACTTCTGTGCCCTCTTCCGGCTACCTGTCGATTTTTCTCCCTATAAGCAGTTACCACGAGAGAAAGTGTTTTGAAGGTATCCGCCAGATTTTCCTTACGAAACAGAAATTCATACATGGCTTCTTCTGATATCAGCCCACGATAAGCCGCTATTAAATACGCCTCCACACCGGGTCTAGTAAAGGACGTCCGTCCGTATCCGAATTCATAGTAATAGGGCCTGGTAATCCAATATTTCTCTTTTAATTTATTGGACTCAGACAACCAACAAGCTCCGCCAGAATTTTCTTTTCTTTCAATGGCTCTGTAGAAGGTTTTTTCTGCCATTTGTACAGCCAAGGGAAACATATTCTCAAAGTTATCGTCATTTCTGCATATAACTCTGGCTAAAGACTCTATCAATTGTCTATGTGCAATAAAATGTGCTTCTCTTTCCCGTTGATAGGAGTTAGCCGAAACTCTGATGGGCAGAATAACCTTATCCATGGGAAGACATTTCACATACCAATACCCCAATGCCACACCCAAGCCCGCCTGCTCCTCTCGATTGCAATAGTCCTGAAGCAAACGTTCTGCAATGATTCTTAAATGTTCCCTGTACTCCGTTATGGGGCACTTGTGAAATCCCTCCCCATAAAGGGTTTTTATATAGGCACACATTGCATCATCAAATACATTACCACCCGCAGGGGCAACCAATAAGATATACATTCGATACAGCCGTCTGCAATCTCCAAGCTTAGTCTCATACCACTGCTTCCACAGTGCCAGTCCGGGAATCTCGAATTTATACTCTTCAACATATTCCCTAAAACCATTGGGATGCCCTCCCATGGTACGGATTTCTCCGCCATACCCCTTAAATTCATCCTCCTTATGACTTAAGAAGAGCTGCTCCAGACTCTGACAATCAGCCAGTGCGGTTTGTAACACCTCCCCGCCCGCTACATTTTCTCCGATAAGCTTACTCTTTAACGCACCAAACAAGCTCTTTTTCTCCTCAGTGCCACAAATCTGACTTTGTAACTTGGATTGAGGAAAATACTCCATAAAAAGAGACACTGCCTTTTGAATAAACGCATTCTCCTGCATTTCAGGTCTGTAACAATCACTCTCCTGATACAAAGCCTTTTCGGGCATCCGGGCAGATGTCTTGCATGTTTCATCCCCCTCGCCAAGGATGTTGTCTATTAACACCTGTTCCTTAGAGGAAGGACTGTCCATCTCCTTTACATACACAACACAATTTTCGTATACCTTCCTGCGCTTACTGTCCGCTGCAAGCTGCATCACAATATCAAGTCCGGCTGTGCGTTTTTCTTCTTTTTTGTCCGCCAGCAAACGCTCCACTGTTTTTATCAGTTTCTCATCCTTTTGCCGACATAACGCACCAATCAGATACTCTCGCATATCTGCTGCCTTATATTTTAACATTTCCTCCATCTGAAGGTAATTGGCATCATCAAGCTTTGTTTTATTCACTATATCTCTTGCGCTGCTTCTGGTCCATGACTCCTTATCACACAGCATGGCTGTCAGTGCTTCCCTTTGGATAGGGGTAGAAGGCTTATCCAACGTGTACCTCAGACAAAGGGAACGGATATCTGTATCGCAATCCCTAATAAGCTGACACACATAATCTATCTTGTCTTCATCCTTTAAAATTTTTGCCAAAACACAGAGTCTTGCAATTATCTCAGACCGGGTCAGTTCCGCTGAATACCAAGGGAAAATACAGGGCGAAAAGCTTACTTTTTTGCTGTTCATGCCCTCATAAATTTCCAACATCAAATCATAGTATTTTGCCGCCTCTTTTTTACTCTCAAAATATTTTTCAACAGATATCTGCTGTCTGTATTCCTCTCTTCTTGCATAGTACTCCCAATTCCCCATAAAATGAGGCAAATACACTGCCAGAATATCATACTCATTCTTATATTCTGCAATGATTCCCTTTGCAAGCTGATGTGCATAATCTGCATTGTCCAGATTGTCACAAAAATACCCCGCTGTTAAAATCTGATGATGGCTTCCCCTTTGGGAAATCTCCGCAATGGCATCCTTGGCTGTTTTGACCTCACTAACACCCATGGACCACAATGCCACATAAATCTTCATACTGTCCTCTGTAGCCAGATAATCTCTTGCTACACTCTCATCCGCCAGACAGTCTCCAATCAAATCAATACTCTTGTCACTAATTCTCTCTAATTTACCGGTTTCAGGCTCAATTAATCCAAGCCACGTTCCCACAGCCCTTTTGACCGCCGAAAAACGAATTAACTGATTATCCTGAATGACCTTAAGAAGATAGCGGAACGCCGCTACGGTTCCCACATCCATATTTTCACAAATGCTCTGACGCAGACCCTCCTGCAATCTCGCAGCCAATAACAGCCTTCCCAGAAGCTCGTGCATCCTCACATTGTCACTTTTTACAATTCCGCGAATCAGATATCTGGTAACCGGAACCTCTCCTTCACCATTGACAATGTCTGTTATTATTTTCTCTAGCTTTATATTGCCATTGTCCAATTCGTAAGCAATAGCATCTGAACCACACCCCGGAGCACCCCATTCTCCGCTGCACAAAAAGTAAGCCTTTTCCTTCTCAGAAAGCTTAAGGCTTAAAATATCCGTTACCTCTGCATCAAGAACCATTTTCTGTTGAAAATCTCTTATGATACCAAGCATTCGGTTCATGTAATATGTAGCCGTACGAAAGGAACGTCGGTAGTAGGAAGTGGAATAGGCCCACTGATTACTCTTATCCAGAGCATACATTAATGCCTTCTTAAATCTCGGGAATATATATCCCTGAAACATCCAGTCCAACTTCTTTTCCACAAAATCCGAAGGTTTTTTATAGGTACCATTATTCAACCCTTCCAGAAAATCCTTGCTGTAAGAAGAAGCGTCTGTCCAATCGGATACACCACCACTCTGAATTTCTACACAAAATTTCCTCTGTTGTGCAGGCAATCCGTCTACAATCTCTTGAGCCCTCCTGCGACAGTCATTTCCATATTCCCTATATAACTCCTGCCGTCTCTTCTGTTCCTCTTTCTGCTTTTCATCCATGGCAATATCCTCCGTAACCCCAATATCCCCTTAAAACATCCGTCCTGCCAACATAGTCAGTTTCACAAAGGTCAGTACATCGCCTTCCCGTAATTGGATTGCGCAATCCAATCCTTCCAACTCCTCCGTACCCAGAAAAATGCGCACCAATCCATCTTCATATGCCAAAAGTGCATTCTGCACCGCCTCTGCCTCATTTGCTTCCTTTTGTCCATAATTGATTCCAAAGGCAATTTTGCCGATTTCACTCATCTCTTCTACTGCTTCGTCGTCCAAAACCTGAACCCGGTCGCCCTGTCTGACCCTTGCATTGTATTCTGTAACACAGGTATGCACAGACTCTCGTATCAGCTCCTCCACTGTATGAGGTGGATTTGCCAATACAAAGTCTGCTTCACATACCTTATCCTTCCTTTTACCAAGCTGCTTTACCGTAACCTTAACTCGCATTCTTAGTCCTCATCATCCTCCAATATTTCATTCAGCATTTCTCTGGCTTCGCGGATTTCATCATGGTCGCCACGCTTTAATGCCGCCTCAAATTCTGTGATATATCGGTCAATAATCTGTCTGCGGTCTCCCAAGGACTCCTCATACATACGCTCTGCACGAAGCAACACCAGACGATTTTCTTCATGGTCTCTGGGCTGAATCTTGAGATAGGACAACTCCTCCATACGCTTGGCAATCTCTTCATCCGTCATCTGGTTGTCCGCACCCTTGATGATAAGCTTCTTGGAAATGCCGTTGGACACGCCCTTTACCTCAACCTCCAAAAGAGAGTTGATGTCATAGGTATAGGTAACATCAATGGCCTCTCTGCCCTTTAAGTTCTTGGGCACCTCAATCTCCAACTCCCCCAGATACAGGTTGTTTCTGGCAAAACGGCTCTCTCCCTGAAGCACACGCACCCGCACACTGGTCTGATTGTCTCTGACCGTGTAGAGTCTCTCCGTACGACTGGCAGGAATCACCGTATTTCTCTCAATAATAGGACAGAATCTGCCGTCCTCATACTTACCCTCGTCATATTCCACCACAACTTCTGTACCCAGAGTAAAGGAACACACATCCGTAAGAATAACCTCTTTTACTTCCTCTCTGCGCTCCTTCATGGCTGCCTGTATAGCAGCTCCCAGCGCAACCGTCTCATCGGGATTCAACTTGGTGTCCGGGAACTTGCGGAACAGTCTGATCAGGAAATCGCGAACAATATTCAATCTGGTTGCTCCGCCAATCAAAATGACCTCATCAATATCCGAAAGCTTTAGTCCCGCATCCGCCAGACTCTTTTTTACCGGCTCACGAATCTTCATCAGAAGCTCCTCACAGGCCTCCTCATATTCTTTGACGGTAATAACCGCCTCCTTCATCTCCTCCTGATACAGGAAGCTCATGGTAACGGAAGACTCCTCATTGATGGCACATTTTGCCTTCTCAGCCGCCTTCATCAGACGCACCTGCTCCTTCTCGGAAAGCTGGGACATCTGCAATTTGGTCTTGTGGAGGAAAAGCTTTGCCATCTCCTGGGTAAAATCCTCACCACCCAGATAATTGTCTCCTGCCACAGCACGCACTTCCAGAATATTGTGATACAACTCCAAAACAGACACGTCAAAAGTACCGCCGCCCAAGTCAAATACCAAGAATCTGGTATCCTGATTCTTGTCATACAGTCCATAAGCCACCGCTGCAGCCGTAGGCTCGGAAATCATACGCTCCACCTTAAGACCCGCAAGCTCTCCTGCACGCTTGGTGGCCTTTCTACGCTTATCATCAAAATATGCCGGCACGCTGATAACAGCCTCCGTCACTTCCTCACCCAGATACGCCTCCGCATCCTCCTTCAGTGCTCTCAACACCATACTGGAAAGTTCCTCCGGCTTAAACACATGTCCACTCAGATTATAGGTACGCTCCGTACCCATACTGCGCTTGAAGGTCTGAGCAACAGAAGCGGGATAAAGGCTCATGCGCTCTCTGGCAGTCTCCCCCACATACACATTGCCTTCTTCGTCCACACTCACCACTGACGGTGTCAGATGCTTACCCAGACGATTGGGGATAATCCGTGGACCATTTTCTGTAAAGCAGGCCACCAAACTGTTGGTGGTACCTAAATCAATTCCAACTATCATTCTCTAACTTCCATTTCTTTTTTAAGCTTATTTACACTTTTTCCAATACTAATCAATTGTTACAAAAATATCGTTATACCCATTACCGAAGTACTGCTGCAATTGCCTGCATATACTCGTCATAGGGTTGTATTTCCAGATTTCGGGCCAAACGCGCTTTGGCTTCTTCTAAATTTCCCTGCTTGATAAGGAGCAAAATTCTCATAGCCTCCAGTTCCTTACACAAAGGCATCAGACAGAAGCCGCAAATAGCACACCGAGATTCCCTATCCAGAATCTCCTGCAACTGCTCATCCGGCAGTATGTAGTAGTTAGCCAAAAACTCTCTGGTAAGACGTCCTTTAGGTCTGTCAAGGTACTCATCCACAGGCTGTTTGGAGGCTCTATCCATATAATCCCGCAACATCTTGGCATGCTTTGCACCTATAGCATTTTCCCCTAAAAGAATTGCTGCAAAAATCATATCCTCCAAGCCTACGTCTGAATTCACACCATACTGACGCTGACCCATTTTAATCTGACGGGCGAAAAATTCCAGTGCTTCTTTCTTTTTACCACAAATCAGAGCATACCATGCCATAGAACCGCAATACTCAATAAACGCTTCATTATCCACCTTACCCTTTGCCATAGAAAGCAGATTCAGCGGACTTTTTATCATTTTCTTGGACCATGGTATGGTTAACTGCATACCTTGTTCGAATTCACCCGCCATGCGGTAGATATCGGTTACAACCTTGTAATAACCGGTCTTTACCGGATCGCCCTGCCCATAAAATGCCTGCGCTTTTTTAACCGCCTCATCCACTCTGCCAAGTCTTGCCAGACATTCACACATACATCTTATATGATTATGTGCTTCCGGCACCACAGTCTCATAGTGTTCCATGCAGTGAAGAGCCTGCTCATCATCCCCCAAAAGCATATAGATACGCGCCATATAATAATACATGGCATTCGAAAAATCTTTATCTCCGTAAAGAATTGCTTTCTTTATGCAAACAAGTGCCTGCTCATAATTTCCCATAAGCTTATAGGCATTACTCATGCCACTATAAGTATAAGGGTCTCCCGGCTCCTCTATCAAAGCCTTTTCATAGTCTTCCAAAGCTTTTTCAAGCTGCTGTCCACTGACATGAAATCCGGCCCTTTTCCTCAACATATAGGCTCCGGGATACCAGTACAAATACTCTGTAATAACAGGAAGTCCCTTTTCATAACAAGCAGTTTCACCATCATCCAATCTGTCCTGAAACTCCTTGTCAAAGGCATCCAGTTTCTGATTTAATACCTTAACCTCCGGAACTTCATGATCCATTTGATAGCGGTAAGCCTCCAAATACGGACTTTCCACATTATTCTGCTCCGCAAGTGCCAAAAGCTCCTTCAAACGGTCAAATTCCTTCAAATCAAGGTATACTCTGCCCAACTGCTCATACGCCCGGATATAAGTCGGAAATTTATCAATACACAATCTTGCATTCTGTACCACCCCACCGGCTTCCCACTGTTTCCGGTATGCCTCCATGGCCGTTGCTGCCGCCGCATAAACCTGGTATTCAGCAATCAACTGATCCGTAATTTCCAGGGCCTTCTCGTATTCCTCCATCTCATTGTATATGTGTGCCTTTTCCAAAAGCAGACCAATATCCTTAGGTGTTCCGGTTTCTCCAAAAGTAATCTCAGCAATTGCACTCTTAAACTGCTCTTTGTCCTTGTAACCCAACATCTTATAGCATTGTACCCGAATCATTCGTGCCTGTCTGACGCGGTCTTCGTTCTTTTCTCTCGCCTCGTCGGTCTCATCCAAAGGAATCTGAGCCTTGAGCATATTTTCCCATATTTTGGATATGCGTATAGCCTCTTCAAAATCCCCTTGTTCAATAGAAAGCTTGGCAAGAAGCCCATGAAACTCCATTCGCTTCTCATCGGTCATGTACTTTTCCAGTTCCTTTGTCAGGCGGATACCTCTACTGGTCTTACCATCCTGCAAATAGCACCATCCCAGTTCCATACCCGCATGTAAGTCCTTGTCCTTATTCCATTTTTCAAGAAGTCCGTCCTCTAACTTTTCGTTTACCTTAGCCAGAATTTCCATAAAACTGTCATCTGCACCTGCGGACAAAACTCCCTCTGCGCATTTCTTGGCTTCCTGATATTTTCCTATCTCGTAATACCATTCTGTCAGACGAACATTAGCCATATAATGTTTGTCATTCTCTTCCTTCAGATTCTGATAGATTTCTGCTGCCCGTTCCTTATCCTCACATCTCCAATGCAGCTCTGCAGTATTGAAGGTAACCATACTGTCCTTGGGATATTTGGCCAATAATGTATTCATAAAGGCCTTTGCTTCTTCTTTTCTCTCCTGAAGATACAAAAGCTTACCTCGACAAACCTCCATGGCAGGATGATAAATATTAAGTGCCTCCGACTCTTTTAGAAAACGTTCTGCCTCCTGAACATTCTTCTCTGTCAAGGCATGCCAACAATCATCATAGTAATTCATAAACAAATCATATTCTGCATCAGGAGCACCCTCAAACAAATCAAACTCAATATCCTCTCCACGATCACAACGATTTATCACATAACTTATGAAATCTGCCGGAAAAGACTCTCTGAGCCCGGCGGCATTAGCTACCAGATTCATTCTCTTATCCAAAAGCTTCCAAATATGGGAAGGCAGTCGAAAATGTTCCATCAAAAAACGCAGCAATTTGTACTGGCAGTTTTCCTCTTCTTCCAGTGACATAAAAATTTCATCATCAAACAATTCCCCCCAAAGTTCTTCACTCTGTCGGGAATTGATATCTGCATATATTTCAGCCGCCCGTTCTAACCACAAGCCGGAGGGTGTTGTATCCCGCTCCGTGTTCTCTTTCTCTTCATCTGAAGACTGTGCATAGATACAAGCCTCCTCATAAGCTGTTCTAAGTCGCTTAAAGCCCTCTGGGTCATCCTCAGGATTTGTTACCGCAAGTTTCTCTCTATATGCGTTTTTGATTGCTCTTTCGTCTTTTACAGGATCTATTCCCAGAATCAAAAAAATCTCTGTAACGCTCATACATCCTCTCCTCAACTATACCCTTAGTGGAAAAAGGAGAGCAGAAAATATCCTGCTCTCCTTGTCATTAAAATACGAATTTGTCAGCGAAATAAGTATCCAAATCGGCAATTGCCACTCTCTCCTGCTCCATGGAGTCTCTGAAACGAACAGTTACGCAACCGTCTGTCTCGGACTCGAAGTCATAAGTAACGCAAAAAGGAGTACCAATCTCGTCCTGACGACGATATCTCTTACCGATATTTCCTCTGTCATCAAACTCACAGTTATATTTCTTGGAAAGCTCCATGAAAATCTTCTCAGCACCCTCGTTCAACTTCTTGGACAGAGGAAGTACACCAATTTTAACAGGAGCCAGTGCAGGATGGAAACGAAGCACGGTTCTCATATCACCGCCTTCAAGTTCTTCCTCATCATACGCTGCACAGAGGAACGCCAAAACCACACGGTCTGCACCAAGAGAAGGCTCAACAACATAGGGAACGTATTTCTCCTTCTTCTCATCATCAAAGTAGCTCATATCCTCACCGGAGGTATTCGCATGCTGAGTCAAATCATAATCGGTTCTGTCAGCAATACCCCAAAGCTCGCCCCAACCGAAGGGGAAGAGGAATTCAATATCGGTAGTACCCTTACTGTAGAAGCAAAGCTCCTCAGGGCTGTGGTCGCGAAGACGAATCTCGTCCTCCTTCATACCAAGAGACAAAAGCCAGTCACGACAGAAGCCTCTCCAGTACTGAAACCACTCCATATCGGTGCCGGGCTCACAGAAGAACTCAAGCTCCATCTGCTCAAACTCTCTGGTACGGAAAGTGAAGTTACCGGGGGTAATCTCATTACGGAAGGACTTACCAATCTGACCGATACCAAAGGGAATCTTCTTACGGGAAGTTCTCTGCACGTTCTTGAAGTTTACGAAAATACCCTGAGCAGTCTCAGGTCTCAAATATACGGTATTCTTTGCATCCTCGGTTACACCCTGGAAGGTCTTGAACATCAGGTTAAACTGACGGATATCAGTGAAATTATGCTTGCCGCAGGAAGGACAAGGGATATTCTTCTCTTCCACAAACTCCTTCATCTTCTCCTGACTCCATGCGTCAACGCTCTCATTCAACTCGATGCCATTCTCTGCACAGAAATCTTCAATCAGCTTATCTGCACGGAAACGCTCCTTACATTCTTTACAATCCATCAAAGGATCAGAGAAGCCGCCCAAATGTCCACTGGCAACCCATGTCTGGGGATTCATAAGAATCGCACAGTCCACACCTACGTTGTAGGGATTCTCCTGTACGAACTTCTGCCACCATGCTCTCTTTACATTGTTCTTGAGCTCTACACCGAGATTACCATAATCCCATGTATTTGCAAGGCCTCCGTAAATCTCGGAACCGGGATATACAAATCCTCTCGCCTTGGCTAATGCTACGATTTTGTCCATTGTCTTTTCCATCTTTACTGTACTCCTTCTTTATTTGATAATGGAAAACGCATAGAGCGTGTTTTCTATTATTTGTCAAGCAGGACAATCACAGGATACTCCTCGGGGAGCACTGCTGTGGTATCCACGCTTCCATCCTCCTTTATAACAGCACTTTCACTGGCGAAACTAACCTTTATAGGACAATATACACGAGTCTTTTCTGCCAAAAGCACTACATGCTTATCAGACATCTTGTTGTTGTCAAGTTCAGAAGACACGATACTATCCTCTCCCTTGGCATCAAAAAGCACCTGATTGAGACTGTCAAAGTCATAACCTGCCGCTTTTGCCTCTGCAACCGTTCCGTAAAACAAGGTACTATTATTGTAGGCCTCATAGGTCTTTGCGCTGTCATAGCTGTAAGTAACGCGTACCTTGGAGCCTTCTACAGTCTCCACTGCATTCATGGTTACAAGAGGAGTTGCACCTGTCTGATTGGCCGTGTTAAATGCCGCTACCTCCTGCCCTGCCATTTCCCGAAGCTCATTTAAATTATAATGGGCCTTGTCAAAGACATCCACCATATGCGAAACGACTCCGCCTTCTTTATCAATTATCAAACTGGTCTGTTCCACAACATCAGGTACCGTGGGAGCTCCACAGCCTGCAAGCAATACCGCACCAAGCACAAGCACTGTCATCCATTTTCGATTATGTAATGCCGTCATCTTATTACCTTTCTTTAGGTCTGTGTCTATACAGACCATATCAAATTCTAACACAGAGTTTTGAGTATTTCAAGACTTTTGAACTCATGATTGAGAAACCGCTTCCTGTAATTTGCGGCAACCCTCCCAAGTTCTTCCAAAACACTGTCCGTCACAGTGAAGGTATAAAGCTTCTCCACCGGACTGGCTGCAATATACTGTATCGCATAAATCGTGGATTCCTGCAACTTCATATCCGTGGGTACTCCCGGAAATTCTCCATTTACCACAATGGACTTCAATTCATAGATACATTTTACCAGAGGATTGGGCAGAGAGGGTGCTGTGATGGCACGAAGAGACTGATAGAGAAGCTTCAACATCTCCCGCTCATCATTATTCTCCCGAGTGTAATAATCTGCCACCTCCGTAAAATACATGCCATAATAAGCACCCACATAATCCGTCATCAAAGCTTCAAAGTAATTTTGAATCTCTGCATCCGTCATGGTATAAGAGCTTTTGCCTGAATATAGTTTAAAGGTTCCGAAGGCAAACAAATTGGTTGCCGCTGCCAAACGGTTGCCCGGTTTTCTTGCCCCTCGGGCGAAGGCAGAAATTTTCCCCCGCTCCTTGGTGAGCAGACACACCCGTCTGTCATATTCTCCCATGGGAGACTGCTTCAAAATGATTCCCGTTACCTGAATATATTCCTGCATAGCTTCCCTCATAATCCGACTTGCAGCCAGCGACCCCTGACTCTGTCGCGGGCCGCTGGCTGTCACTTGCTTTATATGATAAATAATCCTCGATTTTACCCGTACTCTCAAACTGCTTCCAGTAATTCAATGTCTGCATAACCGCTTCCCCCTATCTGTTCTGTATAGTTGATAGGGTCTGCAATTTGACCGGGTTTTATTCCTTACTCATAACATCCTGTGGGTTATATCCAAAATTTTTCAGAAGAAAATCACTGTCACGCCAATCCTTCTTCACCTTTACCCAAAGCTGTAAATTGACCTGCATTTCCAACAAATCTTCGATATCAGGACGGGCTTTGGAACCGATTTGCTTGAGCATTTGTCCACCCTTACCAATGATAATGCCCTTATGAGAATCCCTCTCGCAGACAATGGTTGCATCGATATGGCAGATTCTACCCTTTTCCTTCATACTCTCAATGCTCACTGCCACACCGTGAGGAATCTCCTCCTGCAGCAGACGCAATGCCTTCTCTCTGATAAGCTCTGCCACAATCTGACGCATGGGTTGGTCGGTAATGGTATCCTCGTCATAAAAGGGCTGACCATAGGGAAGGTACTTCACAATACAATCCACAAGCACATCGGTATTGTCTCCCTTGAGAGCCGACACCGGAACAATTTCATGGAAATCCAATTCCTTTCTATAAGTGTCGATGAAGGTAAGAACCTCCTCCCGCTTTACAGTATCCGTCTTATTAATGACCAGAATTATCGGTGTTTTGGTCTTCATCAATTGTTCTATAATATGCCGCTCTCCGGCTCCGATATACGTGGTAGGCTCCACCAGCCAGAGAATCACATCCACCTCGTTCAAGGTGCGCTCAGCCACATTTACCATGTAATCGCCCAACTTGTTCTTGGCCTTGTGAATACCGGGAGTATCCAGAAACACAATCTGCGCATCATCAAGTGTCAGTACTGTCTGAATACGATTTCTGGTGGTCTGGGGCTTATTGGAGGTAATGGCAATCTTCTGTCCAATCAAATGATTCATCAGAGTAGATTTGCCTACATTCGGTCGACCAATCAGGGTCACAAAACCGGATTTAAATGCGGGATTTTCGTTCATTATTTCTCACTTTCCTTCTGCTTTGCAGCTTTTTTCTTACGACTGTGGCGAATGGCAAGCTTGATACTCATTAAAATTGCAGTAACTACAAGTGCCCATGTTGCCAGATAAGGCAAGTGTACCACAATCCAGATAAAGAATTCAACAAAACCATTGCCAACATTTTTGAGACTGTTCATAAAGCCGTTCGTAAGCCTCTGTCCCACACTCTGTTTCTCCACAGGTGTAAGCTCCTTAACTTCCTGAATACTCATATGTATCGTGGCAAAATCCACCTTGTTATCATAGGTTCTAAGCTGAGACTCCATGCTCTCCAACTGATAACGCACCTCTGACAGTCTCTCTTCCAAAGTAATGATATCTTCAAGACTCTCCGCAGACTCCAAAAACTTTAACAGTCTCTCCTGCTCCGTCTGTAAGGTATTTCTGCGACTCTCCATATCCACATAGGCAAGAGTCACGTCCTCCACATTCTCGGAACGTCTGATTACATTTCCTGCCTCGGACACCGCATTTAAGAATTCATCTAAATAATCCTTAGGAATGCGTATCGTCATATCAGAATTTCTCACAGATTCCCGATCCGTATATCGGCTGCCATTATAAGTCTGCAAATTCTCAATATAGCCGCCCAGTGAAGCAACCTCTGTCTCCACCAGACCAAGCATCTGGTCAAACTCCTTGGTCTCCAAATCCAGACTGACCGTGCGAATCAGCTTACGGCTGTCATAATAGGACTGCGTCTGACTGCTTGCACTCATCTCAGGCTCATAACTTTCCTGAGCCTCTTCCGCCACGGCACCGTCATAACCATACTCCATATCGGCAGTCGCTCCAACAGTCGCTGTCTCCTTGGAATAACCGTTGGTTGCCGCCGTCATGGCACTGTCTGCTGCACCACAGGCCGCAAGCCCCAGCACCATAGTTGTTGCAAGGGCAGCCGCCATCAATTTACCACACATCACTTTCTTTTTCATAATACCCTCCTTCCGGGCTTCCTCCGCTGTCTTTTCATGAGAAATACCCTCTCATCCTAATAGACGCTCTTTACCCAAAAAGGTTCTCCAATTTCATGAAAAGATTTTGTTCGGACTTCAATTTACCTGCATTACCCACTACACAAAGGAAATCATCCTCCATAAATGCCCTGATATATGCTCCGAGGGCTCTGATATCCTCCGGTGTTGCAGTGAGGATTTCATCCCTCTCCTTCTGCAATTTCTCATCGGTCAGCCCTGTCATATACGCACTGAGGGAGAACAAGCCCTTGGCAGAAGGATTCATGGGCGTATCCAAATCACTGATGGCACCAATGATATACTGGGTCATGGTACGTTCATCCGCCTTATAATTCTCAATGGCCTCCGCTGCGTTCTCGTAAACTTCCAAAGTCTTACCCAGATTGGGATCTCTGTAGGATACAAAATAGCATTCTCCTGTTCTGCCAAAATTGCACATGCAGCCGTAAGCACCGCCCTTAACACGGACATTCATCCACAGATACTCATAGCCCATCATCACTTTCATAACCTTTAGTGCTCCGGTATAGGTCAGTCCCTTTTTACGGTAATTACCGGCACGACAGACATACTGAATCTGACCTGCGGTCATAAAGCCCTCATTTTTACGCTCAGGTGTGGGCTTGTAATCCGACTTTTCCACATCATCCGTGTAAAGCGCAGCTTTAAACGCCTTCACAGGCTGTTCCAACAATTCCACCGCAGCTTCCTCTCCCACAAAATCCACCATGAGATTCTCGGGACGGAAAATCATCTTGGCCACCATTTGCAATTTCTCAATCAGCCCCGCCTTTTCCGTCTCAAAATTCTCATCAATACGAGCAACCAATCGATAAAAAGGCACCCCTGACAATTCCTCGCTCAAGCGTCCTGAAACGCTTCCATAGGACAACGCTCTACCTGCCGCCACACTGTGTCCGCCGGACATCATCTGGGCCTGCATGCGGGATTTGCCCTCTGCCAGAATCTCCTTCAAACGCTCCTCGTCCGTAAAATCACTGGTAAGCACAATTTCCTGCATAAGTTCTACAGCCTTGCCGATATTTTCGTAAAACACTTTGGTTTTAAGCTCCAAGGTCACATTGCATACATCCGAATCCTCCAGATTGCTGTAGGCATTGTTCACTGCTGCCATACCACCTGTCACCAGATTCGTCTCGTTAAACAATGCACCATAGCTGTAATTAGCCGTATTCAAAAGACCAAGACAGCTTTTGAGCAAGCCCACATAAGGGAAATATTCCCCGGGAATCTCATTCAGATTAAAAATCAGTCTCAGATAACCTATACCGTTGGTAAACAAATTGTGATACAAAAGAGGCGTATCTGCAACCCTGCGCTCCTCATTCACAATTTTTGCCGCTTCCTTCTTCAAATCGCTTCTTGCAAGCAGAGGTAGCGTAGCAATTGCCTCCGGCGTATCTTCAGTCTCCTGAAAGCTCATAAGCTTCTCATAAGTCTCCTGCACAGCCCTAAGTTCTTCCTCTGACATAGCAGCCTTCTTGGCTGCCAGACTTTTGAAAAGTGCCTCCTCCTGCTTTTCCAAAAGACCCTCTACAGGCTTTAACACCACCAGACTACAGTTCTCGCAGTTTAAAAGATACTCCTGAATCAGCTTCTCAAACCAACCGGTGCCCACCTTTTCACGCAGGCTCTTAAAGGTCTCCAAAAGCTCAATATGCACAAAAGGCTTGCTCTCATCATAAAGCCAACTGTCCAACATCTGAAGTCCGTACATCAGCCCCTTGGGATAAGCACCAAAATCTGCCTCTCTATACTTAAATTCATAATAATTCAAACCTGCCAGCAATGCCTTGTCGTCAAAGCCCTCCTTCACAAGCTGCTCTAAAATATCCTTGATAGTATCCAAAAATTCCTGCTGTCTGTCGATGGAGGTTCCCTTGACAATCACGCTGAAATAGGGCTGCTTGATGCCGTTGTCCCAGATGCTGTACACATCTTTTCCGATACCTTTTTTCACAAGAGCTTCTTTCAAGGGCGCACCGGGTGCGGAGCACAGCGCATAGTCCAGAATCTGGAATGCCATGCAAAGCTCCCTGTCCGTACTCTCTCCCACAGAGAAATTGGCCGCAAAATAGGTGTTTTCCTCTGCATCCTCCCCCTCATTCAAAGGATATTCCTTCACAATCGTTCTATAACGGTCTCCAAAATCCGCCTCCTTGGCGATTTCCGAATCTACCTTTAACGCATCAAAATCAGACAGATACTGCTCGTCAATAAACTTAAGCTGCTCTGCCATATCCATATCTCCATACAGATAAATATAACTGTTGGAGGGATGATAATATTTGCCATGGAAATCCAAAAACTCCTCATAACTAAGCTGAGGAATCACCTCCGGGTCACCGCCGGACTCCACACCATAGGTGGTATGCGGATAAAGAGAGTTCATGATTGCCGTTTCCAACACATCATCCGCAGAAGAATAAGCACCCTTCATCTCATTATAAACAACGCCATTGATATTAAGTGCTCCTGTCTCCTCATCCATCTCATAGTGCCAGCCTTCCTGGCGGAAGATGGATTCATTTTGATAGATATTGGGATAAAACACCGCATCCAGATATACGTGCATTAAATTTCTAAAATCCTTATCATTACAGCTTGCAATAGGATAAAGAGTCTTATCCGGATAAGTCATGGCATTCAAAAAAGTATTCAGCGAACCCTTTACCAACTCCACAAAAGGATCCTTTACCGGAAATGCCTTGGAACCGCACAAAACAGAATGCTCCAAAATATGGGGAACACCTGTAGAATCAGCGGGCGGTGTGCGGAAGCCGATGTAAAACACCTTGTTCTCGTCATCATTGGCAAGCAGTGCCACCTTGGCTCCCGTCTTTTTGTGTCGCATCAACACAGACATGCTTCCAATGTCTGCAATCTCCCTTTTCTCTATCATTTCATAGGCCTCAAGGCACTCCACTCCCTGTAGACCTGCATACTTCTTATCGCTCATATCTGTCACTCCTCAAAATACGTTTTCTTTCCTTAAAATCCCATCAGTGCAAGCTTACTGATTGCAAGCTCCTGCACCACCACGCCAGCCTGCTCCTTCTCTGTTACAGACATCTGTGCAAGGGTACGAATGGATACCAGCTTGGTGGTATACTCTTTTTTGACCTTCCCTGTGAGAGACTTTTTTTCCTCGATAATATTAATCTTTACCTTGGCTCTCAACTGCTCATAAATCTTCACAAGAAAACTCTTCTCCGGCAAATAATACAAATGTGTCTCCATGGAATCCTCCAAATCCGCCTCCGGCAAAATATAGCGTTCCACCAAAAGCTGAAATTTAAACGGAATCGTATTGTCATCCAAAAGCTCCTGAAAAGAATATTTGCATCCTATGTACACTGTACCCACATCCTGCATACAGTATTTATAATCCTCATAAACCGTTTTATTCATCCGTCAAATCCTCAATCTGGAAGCCACTCATACGCATTGCTTCCCGAATCTTCGCTTCACTCATTTTGGTCTCTTTGGCAAGCTCCTCCACCGTCACCTTACGGCGAAGCTCCTCAGAAAGTGCCTTCGCTGCATCTGCCACCTTGTTGACCTTATCCTCTACCTTCCGGTCTGCCTGCTCATTGGAGGCATTCTCTGCAATATAATCCTCCATGGCATCCATAATCATCTTGGCAAGCATCCCCTTGGCCTCACTATGATGTTCTAAACTCCCAAGCATTCCCACGCCAAAGGCAAGCGCCACATTTCCTTCACCGATTAAATCCTCCAAAAACACACCCTGTCCTGCATACAGTCTGGAAATCTCAACAACCTCCCCAAGGTACACCTCCGTCAGCTTGTTTTGGGCATTCACATCCCCAGCCATGGCAGAAATGGTAAATGCCTCAATCTGTCCATCGGTATAGGTGGGCAGTTCTGCAATTTCATCCAGATAGTCCTGCAAATAATCCCTCTCCTCATCCGAGAGATAATCATCCAGATTCACCGGCTGACCGATGCCGACTTTGTGTTTTACCAGATAGTCATACACCAACTGTAACTGGTCATTTGTAAGATTCAGCTTGGCAAAAGCCTCCTGCACCTGTTCTTCACTGACACAATTGCCCTGCTCTTTGGCAAGGGTACGCACCTGCTCCAAGGTCTGCGCAAACAATACTTCCTGTTTCATAAATCACTCCTGCTATTTATTATATTAAATTTTCTGTTATTATACCTTGTGTACATGGGTAAACAAGTGATCCTGACAATACTCATGACTTCCCGCACACTTGGAACAATAACGGAACTCCAGATTCGGATCATCATTTTCCGTTCTGCCGCAGATGCTGCACTTGTGACCAGACTGCTTTACGCCCTCCTTCACCTGATGTTTAAATTCTGCTCTGCGCTTAATCTGCTTGGGAGCTAGATGGCTCAGTCGTTTGGTTCGCAACCAGAAAATAAAGAAATTAACCAAAGATGCGCCAATGGCTACTACAGCAAACCAATATGCCGGATGAACCGTACCCAGTATAAAATACTGAATCATAACATAAATCAAATAGATAAGATATGCAAGCCCCAACCACTTTACCTTTACCGGAATCAGAAACATGAACAACACCTGATTCTCCGGATAGGTAACAGAGTACGCAAGGAAAATAGACATATTGATGTAGTAGGTACTAAACATCATGGATCCCATATAAAAAAACGTCTCTGCCGCACCGCCTGCAAGTACCTCACCAAAAAGAAGATAACATATGCCCATAGTTGCAAAGGCCGCCACAATGGTAATCAGCATACCTCCAAAAATATACACATTATACCGATAGGTTCCCCATGTACGCTCCAGATTGGTACCAAAACTGTAATAGGCAAACAACATTAGCAATGTAAACACATCCAGACTGGAAGGCGGACTAATTACCCATGTGAACAGTCTCCACACCTGACCGTGCAAAATCTGATATGGATCCAGTGCCAAATAACTCATAAAAGCAGGATTTACCAACTGCAGAATATAACCTGCCGCATAACACATTACAAGTATCAGGGACAGATTGGGAATAGCATATTTGCCGAATTTCCTTTCGAATTTACTCATTCCGTAATTTCTCATACAAACATCATTTCCTTTTTCTTAAATTAAATTTTCTTCCATTCATACAATACTTTTCATGCACTATAACTCATTGATTCAGCGCACACGAATATATTTTAGCATGAGGATTTCCATAAGTAAACCAACCAAATGTTTTTTTAGAAAGATTTTAACATTTTAAATTCATTTTTATCTTTATACAATTTACATATTTTGTTCGTTGCATTTTATACTTTTTTAGCGTATAATGTCTGCGTATGTCGATTTTTAGTTTTTAATAGGAAGAAGGAAGTTTTTATGAATTACCCCCAAAACCACGTAACTCTCGGTATTGACATTGGCTCTACCACTGTCAAAATCGCAATTTTAGATGAACAACACAACATATTATTCTCCGATTACGAGCGTCACTACGCCAATATTCGTGAGACTTTGTCTTCTCTTTTGCAGAAGGCCTATAAAAAACTGGGCAATCTCACCCTGCATCCCATGATTACCGGTTCTGGTGGTCTTACTCTCGCCAATCACCTGGGTGTACCTTTCACTCAGGAGGTAATTGCTGTTGCAACCTCCCTAAAGGATTTGGCTCCCCAAACTGACGTAGCCATTGAGCTGGGCGGCGAGGATGCCAAGATTATCTATTTCGAGGGTGGCAATGTAGAACAGCGTATGAACGGTATCTGCGCCGGCGGTACCGGTTCCTTCATAGACCAGATGGCATCCCTGATTCAGACCGACGCATCCGGCTTAAATGAATATGCCAAAAATTATCAGTCCTTATACACCATCGCTGCAAGATGCGGTGTATTTGCGAAGACTGACATTCAGCCCCTGATTAACGAAGGTGCCACCAAGGAAGACCTCTCCGCCTCCATTTTTCAGGCGGTAGTCAACCAGACCATCTCCGGTCTTGCCTGCGGTAAGCCTATCCGCGGTCATGTGGCATTCTTAGGCGGTCCTCTGCACTTTTTGGACCAGTTAAAGGAAGCCTTCATCCGCACCTTAAAATTGGATGATGAGCATATTATTGATTTGGACAACTCTCACCTCTTTGCCGCCATCGGCTCTGCCTTGAATGCCAAAGAGGATGTATTTTATACCATGGAGGAGATGGTAAACAAGCTTTCCTCCGAGATTAAGATGGAATTTGAAGTGGAACGTATGGAGCCCTTATTTGAAAATCAGGCTGCCTACGAAAGTTTTAAAAAGCGCCATTGCACACATCATGTAGCTACCGGCGATCTCGCTACATACAAAGGCTACGCCTTCCTTGGTATCGATGCAGGTTCTACCACTACCAAGGTTGCTTTGGTAGGCGAAGAGGGACAACTTCTCTACTCCTTCTATTCAAGTAATGACGGCAGCCCCTTAAACACTGCCATCCGCTCCTTAAAGGAGATTTACGAACAGCTTCCCGAGGGCGTAAAAATTGTCCGCTCCTGCTCCACCGGATATGGTGAGGCACTGATGAAGGCAGCATTTTTCTTGGACGACGGCGAAGTTGAAACCGTTGCCCACTACAATGCTGCCGCATTCTTCAATCCTGACGTAGACTGCATCTTAGATATTGGCGGTCAGGATATGAAATGTATCAAAATCAAGAATCAGACCGTTGACAGCGTGCAACTGAACGAGGCTTGTTCCTCCGGTTGTGGCTCCTTTATAGAGACCTTTGCAAAGTCCTTGAATTACAGCGTTCAGGACTTCGCTCAGGCTGCTCTTTTTGCAGAGCATCCCATTGATTTGGGCACCCGCTGTACCGTATTCATGAACTCCAAAGTAAAACAGGCCCAGAAGGAAGGTGCTTCCGTTGCGGATATTTCCGCAGGCCTGGCTTACTCTGTTATCAAAAATGCACTATTTAAGGTTATCAAAGTATCCGATGCCTCCGAGCTTGGTCGAAACATCGTGGTACAGGGCGGTACCTTCTACAATGACGCAGTACTCAGAAGCTTCGAAAAGATTGCAAACTGTCAGGCAATCCGTCCTGACATCGCAGGTATCATGGGAGCTTTTGGTGCCGCACTGATTGCCCGGGATAAATTCGAGGAGGGCTATGAGACCTCCATGCTCTCTTATGAGAAAATTTGTGCCCTAAAGTTCGAAACCAGCATGGCCAAGTGTAAGGGCTGTACCAACAGTTGCCGACTGACCATCAACAAGTTCTCCGGCGGCCGCCAGTTTATCTCCGGTAACCGTTGTGAGCGCGGTATTGGCGGCAAGAAGAACGCAAGCAACGTGCCCAACCTGTATGAGTACAAGTTAAACAGACTCTTCTCCTACGCTCCTCTTGAGGCAGATCAGGCCCCCAGAGGTATAGTTGGCATTCCCAGAGTTCTGAACATGTACGAAAACTATCCCTTCTGGTATACCTTCTTTACCGAATTGGGATATCGCGTGGTACTCTCCCCCAGCTCCAATCGTAAGATTTACGAGCTCGGTATTGAATCCATTCCCAGTGAGTCCGAGTGTTACCCGGCTAAGCTGGCTCACGGTCATGTAACATGGCTGATTAAGCAGGGCGTGAAATTCATCTTCTATCCCGCTCTCTTCTATGAGAGAAACGAATTTGATGACGCCAACAACCATTATAACTGTCCCATTGTTACTTCCTATTCTGAAAATATTAAGAACAATGTGGAGGAAATAACCAGTGGCGAGGTGCTGTTGCGTAATCCTTTTATGTCTTTCCGTGACATCGACACCATCACCTCCGCTCTGACCAAAGAGTTTAAGGAGCTTCCTGCAAAGGAGATTGCTGCTGCTTGTAAAAAGGCATGGAGCGAGCAGGAAAAAGCCCGCATTGACATGAAGAAAAAGGGCGAAGAAACCCTGAAGTATTTGAAAGAAACCGGCAAGCGTGGTATCGTTCTCGCCGGACGCCCCTACCATATTGACCCGGAAATCAACCATGGTATTCCGGAACTGATTACCTCCTACGACATCGCGGTACTCACAGAGGACTCCATTTCCCATCTGGGAACGCCTGAACGACCTCTTATCGTATCCGACCAGTGGATGTACCACTCCAGACTCTACGCTGCAGCAAGCTATGTCAAGACCGTAGACAATCTGGATTTGATTCAGCTTAATTCCTTCGGATGTGGTCTGGATGCCGTTACAACCGATCAGGTAAACGATATCCTATCCGGCTCCGGCAAAATCTACACCTGCCTTAAGATTGACGAAGTCAATAACTTAGGTGCCGCAAGAATTCGTATCCGCTCCCTGCTTTCTGCAATTGCAGTTCGGGAGAAAATGAACAAAAAACGGGAAATCAACTCCTCCGCAATCAAAAAGGTGGCATTTACCGAGGAGATGCGCAAGGATTACACCATCCTCTGTCCCCAGATGTCCCCCATCCACTTCGACATCGTGGAGCCTGCTTTCAGAGCCTGCGGCTACAATTTCGAAGTTCTTGGCAACGACAACAAGCACTCTGTAGATGTGGGATTAAAATACGTAAATAACGACGCCTGCTACCCTTCCCTTCTGGTGGTAGGACAGCTTATGGAAGCACTGCTCTCCGGTAAATATGACCTGAATAAAACTGCACTGATTATCACCCAGACCGGTGGTGGATGTCGTGCAACCAACTACATCGGATTTATCCGTCGTGCACTGGAAAAAGCTGATATGGCTCACATCCCGGTAATTTCCCTGAATCTGGGCGGCATTGAGACCAACCCCGGCTTCAAAATGAATGCCGATTTGCTTTTGCGTGCCGCAATCGGTGCACACTTCGGCGATATTTTCATGCGTTGTGTATACCGCATGCGCCCCTATGAAGCTACTCCAGGAAGCGTAGATGCCGTACATCAAAAATGGCTTAAGGTTGCTCAGGAATTTGTAAGTGCCAAGTATATGAAGCTCTCCAAATTCCACAAAATCTGCCGACAGATTATCCGCGACTTTGACAATATCCCCATTCTGGATATCAAAAAGCCCCGCGTAGGTGTAGTAGGTGAAATTTTGGTTAAGTTCTCTCCTGCCGGCAACAACCATCTTGTTGAGCTGTTAGAGAGCGAAGGCGCAGAGGCCGTGGTTCCTGATTTGATGGGTTTCATGCTCTACTGCTTCTACAATCAGGTTTACAAAGCAGAGCATCTTGGTACCAGTAAAAAGGCGGCACGCTTGAGCAATCTTGGTATCTGGGCCATCGAGAATGTACTCTGTGGTGCCTCTACCAAGGAATTTAAGAAGAGTAAGCACTTCTCAGCCCCAACTCCTATTAAGGAAATTGTGAAGTTTGCTGAGCCCATCGTATCCATCGGTAACCAGACTGGTGAAGGATGGTTTTTAACAGGTGAGATGATTGAGCTGATTCATGACGATGTACCCAATATCGTCTGCACACAGCCCTTCGGATGTCTCCCCAACCACGTTGTAGGTAAAGGTGTTATCAAGGCACTTAGAAAGGCTCATCCTGAGTCCAACATCGTAGCCATTGACTATGACCCCGGTGCCAGTGAGGTAAATCAGTTGAACCGTATTAAACTGATGCTCTCCACCGCACAGAAGAACCTGAACGACTAATTTTGTCCCAATTTTAACAAAAGAAACCACTTTGGCAGACGCATTTTAATCGTCCCAACCAAAGTGGTTTTTCATGTAATTGCCGCATTCCTTATGAAGCAGCCTGTCTTGCTTCCATAAACTGCTGAAGTGCCATGGTCACCTCCTCAGGTGCCAGACCGTAATCCTCAATCATATCGTTTACAGCCTCAAGCTCCTTGCGTCTTTTCTCCTCCATAAGCTCCGCAAGCTCTCTCTTCTCAGATTCTACTCTGATAAGCAGTGCGTCCAAAACCTCCTGCTTTGCCTGAATCTTCTCCTCTATGGATTTGCGTTGTCCTCTTGCCATATACTGCCTCCTTTAAGCATATTTTGTATGTATACAACAGTATATGGACAAGAGTGGTAAAATATTCCTAGAATTTTAACTTCTGATCACTCCACAACAGGTTCCTATGTACTCAATTTCATCCATGCGTTTCAGTACAATATCTTCTCCCTGACTATGCAGACACTTCAACCGATAATTCTTGCCTTCCTCCATATACTTACGAATATAGGCTCTATCACTTTGATAAAAAGCTGCATACTCACCATCTGCAGGAAAACGATTTTCAAACAACACAATATCTCCCTTACAAAAATAAGGAGCAAATGTATTGGTAGGCATCATAATTGCCACATAAGCATCCGGCACTGAAGTTTCGATTTCAGAAGTCTCGCAGGCATCATAAATAATTCCCTTGGTCACATCACCACAAGGAATCAGACAAGGAATCTTATGCTTGTCTTTCGCTTCTCGGTCACTTTTTGCTGCAGTAGCTTCGTATTTTGCTATCAACTCAATAATACTTTTACCATGTCTGCCACAAATTCTATAATTGCGAAGTAATGCCTTTTCCTCTGTTGTATGAGGACATTTACCAATCAGGCAGTTAATACTGATATTAAAAGCATCTGCCATTTTCTCGACGGTATCCAATCTTGGATTGGTAGTCTTCCCTGATTTTAAATTCTTGGCTGTCTCGATAGGAACACCGCTTATTTCTGAAAAATACTCCAAGCTCCAATTTCTTTCTGCCAGTAGTGTTACGAATCGTTGTCTTAACATATTTCACCTTCGTGTCAAAAATGACACCCATTTTATATTTTTCTGTCGAAAATAATGTTATAAAAGATATTTCATTTTGTCAAGATATGGGATAATATTTTTTTGTAACCTATATATATTTTTCAATGGAGAGTGACTATGACTACGAAAAAAACAGAAACCAAAAGTCGAAAATTGAAGCCGGAGTCGACAACCGAAATGAATAGCATCAAAGATCTATTGTTGACTATCGGCTTCCCCCAACATGTGTATGGCTACGAATATATCATATATTCGATGGACCTGATTCTTCAGGAACCACACAGGTTGCACCACATTACAAAGGAGATTTATCCCGATGTAGCCAAACATTTTAAAACCACTCCCGCCCGAGTGGAACGTGCTATGCGCCATTCCATTCAAACCGCATGGACCTACGGCAACATGCAAATGATTTACCGTATTTTCGGCAACAGTATCCGTCCGGACAAAATGTTTCCGACCAATACACAAATGTTAGCAGGCTTATACTATTATCTGCGAGAAAGAAATTGTGCGTAGGCCTATATTTATGCAAGGTATTAACTCAAAAAAGAATTAAAACAGAAAAAGCAACCACCAATCCCCTGAAATATCATAGAGAATTGAGGTTGCTTTCTCTTTTTAGGAATTTTACAATTCATACGTGATTACTTGATAGCCCCTCAAACTAGACCCTAACGAAGAACCCTAAAATAGATTGGCACACCCTAAAGAACTTTGATTATCCAAAATTTTTCCAATTAAAATCTAATTTTATTTAAATAGTTTTTTAGTTTCTTGTTCCCACTTATATAAAATCCAATATGGATTATCATGCTCCAAATTACTTTTTGCATAAAAATCTTTAACACCATTATAAATAGTTGTACCACCAACAATAGCACTTATTACTTTGGGGTCAAATACATTTATTCCTATTTGTTCAAGTGTTATAGGAATCATAGTGCATAATGTTCCTAATATTACTTCTTTTCCTTTTCTTCGCATTTCACTTTTTCGATTTATAATGATATTTTTTATTTCCAAAGAAGCTTCGTTATATTCTTTTGCTAAAAGGCTTTCTATAGTGTTTCCACTTTGCAATTTTAACATCAATTCATCTGTTTTATTTTGAAAACGTTCATATTCTATTTTATATTTATCCCTTAACTCAATAAACTCTTCAACTTGAGCATTTTTTATCCATGGTAACTCAATGATAAGATTACTGTATTCTGTTTTTGGTACTATTTCTAATTTATTTTCAAAACTACTAATAAAACACTTATTTTTATATCTTGTAAAATTAGGAACTGTTACATATTTTTTTGATTCTTGAAAACAAGATTTTGGAAACAAATAAACCAATTCGTTTTGAATTAATTTTCTATGTCTAATATATTGTCTTAATAAATCAGTTCCAACAGCACTTCCAACTTCTATTTTTTTATTTGTACCTTCGATTCTAATTTTTTGATGTATATATAAATCTGAAGTATATAAAATAAATCTTTGAGGAAACAAACTTGCATATGTATTTATAAAATCAGTATCTTGTCCTATATATAACTCCTTATGAAAAAAGAATCTATTTTTATTTTTATGATTCTTTTGAATTTGTTCAATAGATTTTTCACACGCAACAGAAAAAAACATTAATATTCCCAAATCAAGCAACAGAGGATTAATAAAGCCAAATTTTTCAGTAGCTATTTTATTTAATTGCGATTCATTATCAATATCTAGTTCTTTTAACAATATATCCATAATTTGTTCAAAAGGTAATGAGCATAAATTATTGTAAAAATCCCAAAAATCTTTTAATTCATTATTTTTTTTCATAAGTATCCTCCCAATGTTTTAGCTTTTCTTATTGAAACCTATAATCCAAAGCTATTTACTTGCTAGTGAGTTAGTTATAAGAAAAATAATAACATATAAAGTGTCTCCATCTACAATCTCCAAAATCTCCATTTTGTCGCCACAATTTACTAAAATATATCAAATTATATCAAGATATATTAAGTTTTTAACGATTTAACAAAATTGTTGCTGTTTGACAAAGGCTTTAAACTGCTCATAAATACACTGTTTCCACTCATCTCTTACAGCTCGTAGGGCGTCACCTGATATACGTAATAATTCAACCAATTACTGTATAAATTATTACTATGGCTTCTCCACTGTAACAGCGGACGTTCCTCCGGATTATCGTCCGGGAAATAGTTGTAAGGCACCTGAATGTCCAAGCCCTTATTCAAGTCTCTCTTATACTCGTTGAATAATGTGTATCTGTCATACTCAGGATGTCCGTTTACAAAAATCTTCTTGCCATCCTCTGCAATTACAAGAAATACGCCTGCTTCGGATGATTCTGCAAGCACAGTCAGCTCCTCGCAGGCATGAATTGCATCTGCCGGAGTTTCCGTATGTCTGCTATGGGGTGCCAGAAAAATATCATCAAACCCACGAACCAGCGGAACCTTACGATTCGCTACCTCATGCTCGTATACTCCAAACAACTTTCTCGGAAGCTGTCTCTTGTTAATCCCGTAATAATGATATAATCCGGCCTGTGCTGCCCAACAGATGTGCAAGGTAGAAGTTACATGTGTCTCCGCCCAATCCATGATTTCACAGGTTTCCTCCCAATAATCCACCTCCTCGAAAGTAATATCCTCCACCGGCGCACCCGTGATAATCATACCATCGAATTTGCGATCTCTGATATCATCCAATGAAACATAAAATTTGTTCAAATGACTGGCTGATGTGTTCTGCGAAACATGACTTTTTACATTCATAAAGGTTACATCCACCTGCAAAGGCGTATTGGAAAGAGCTCGCAGAAGCTGCAACTCCGTATCCTGCTTAATGGGCATGTTATTGAGAATCAGCACCTGCAAGGGACGTATATCCTGATGCAATGCACGGCTTTCATCCATAACAAATATATTTTCATTTTCCAGTATTTCCCTTGCCGGAAGCTCACGCTGTGTCTTAATAGGCATCTTTTATTCCTCTTACTTTCTCTTTAATAAAACAATAGTCCATATAATAATATAAGCCTTACAAATACTGCTCCATAAAATCTTCCTCTGTCAGAATCGGCACATTCAGTTCCTTTGCCTTCTTATTCTTAGAGGATGTAGATGTAATATCATTGTTAATCAGACAGGTTGTCTTGCCTGTCACACTGCCGGTTACCTTACCGCCCCTCTGCTCAATGATATCCTTCAATTCATTGCGGTTCTCATAATGATTCAGACTTCCGGTAATAACAAAACTCATACCGGTAAGCGTCTGGTCATTGCTGTCTACTTGTGGCTTCTCCAAAACAAGCTTGTCAAGCAACCTGTCAATTTTACGAAGGTTCTCCGCATCCCGCATATACGCTACAAAGCCGGAGGCCAACACCTCTCCCACGCCTTCAATAGCACTTAACTCTTCTTCATTTGCCTTACGCATTCGTTCCAAATCATAATCAAATTGGCGGCAGAGCATTTTTGCATTGGCTACGCCAATACCGGCAATACCCAGTGCATAAACCAACCTCGGCAAAGTAGTATTTCTTGCTTTTTCAATACTGTCTATCAGATTCTGATACGACTTCTCTCCAAAGCCTTCCATATCCGTAATTTGCTCACGATATTTCTCCAGCTCAAACAAATCCGCAAACTCATGAATAAAGCCGCTGTCAATAAATTTCTCCAATGTTGCCTCGGAAAGACCATCAATGTTCAATGCGTCTCTGCTCACAAACAAAGTAAAAGCCTTTATTTGCTTGGCTGCACACTTTTCATTCACACAATACAAAGACTGCACATCATTAAGCTGTTTAATATGTGTCGGTTGTCCACAGACCGGACATACCGCGGGAATATCCAGACTATCACTTCCTGTGAGGTTTTGTGCAATCTGCGGGATAATCATGTTTGCTTTAAAGACCGTAATACGGTCTCCTATTCCCAATTTTAAGCTTCTTACAATACTTACATTATGCACCGATGCCCGGCTTACAGTAGTTCCCTCCAGTTCTACCGGTTCAAAAATTGCCACCGGATTAATCAAACCAGTCCTACTGGCACTCCACTCTACCTCAAGCAGAGTTGTCTCCCTTATTTCATCCGCCCATTTAAACGCTATGGCATCTCTTGGAAACTTAGCAGTTCTGCCCAAGGAACGTCCATATGCAATATCATCAAAGGTCAGAACCAGACCGTCAGAAGGAATATCATAGGTTTCAATCTGCTTCTCAAAATATGCAATTCTATCCAAAATATTATCTGCATTTACCAAATGATGTTCTACTACAGAAAATCCCTGCTCCTCCAGAAATGCAAACTGTGCCATTCTGGTATTATGAAACAGCTCTTCATCCGCCTTCACAAGGCTAAAGGCATAAAACTGTACATTTCTCTTAGCTGTAATCTCATTATTCAACTGACGTACAGAGCCGCTGCATAAATTACGGGGATTCTTATATTTATCAGCTTCATCCGCAATCTCTTTATTCATTTCCTCAAAATCGGAATAACTGATGACCGCCTCCCCTCGCAAAATCAACTCTCCCTGATATGCAATCCGCAAAGGAAGATTTTTAAAGGTTCTGGCATTATTGGTAATAACCTCACCAATCTCTCCATTTCCTCTCGTTACAGCCTTAACCAGGTTCCCCCCCTGATAGGTAAGAACAATGGTAAGCCCGTCTAATTTCCAACTTAAAACCGCTGAATGCCCCTGCAGCCAACTCTGTAGCTCCTCGCGACTCTTTGTTTTGCCCAAAGACAGCATAGGGAACTCATGCCGCTCCTTGGGTAACTCATCCACCGCCTCATAACCTACATTCACGGTAGGACTGTTCGCCAATACAATACCAGTCTCTGCCTCCAAGGCTACAAGCTCATCATACAACGCATCATATTCATAATTGCTCATAATCTCCCTATCTTCAGCGTAATACGCCTTAGATGCCAGATTCAGAGTCTCCACCAGATACTTTACTCTATCCGCTCTATTTTCACACATTTTGATATCTCCCTTACGCGAGTCCTGCTTTTCGATACAGGTCTTCTCTTTCCGCTCCGGTTACCTCTCGATAATCCCCCGGTTTCAAATTATCCAATAAAATATTCATGACACGAACACGCTTCAACTCTCTGACTCCAAATCCAAATTCCTTACACATACGACGAATTTGTCGATTTAATCCTTGTGTTAGTGTAATCTTAAAAGTAAACTTACCTATCTTAGTAACCTCACATGGTCTGGTTGTAACTTCCAACTCCCGCAGATACACACCCTGCCCCATTTTGGTTATAAAGGCTTCTGTTATCTCCTTGTCCACCTTAACAATATATTCCTTTTCATGGGCATTGGCTCCCCGCATCATGGCATCAATAAGGTCGCCATCATTGGTCAAAAGAAGAAGCCCCTCCGAATCCTTATCCAACCTTCCTGCATAGGTCACACGCACAGGATATTTTATCATATCCGTAATCTTTCGTTCTGCATGAACATCCCGCTCCGTGCAGGTTACCCCTGTAGGCTTGTAATATGCAAGAACAACCTTTTTCTCACGCCCCTGCAACACTTTCTTGCCCACTTGTATACAGTCAGCAGGCGTCACAGCTTGTCCTACACAGGCCGGCACACCATTTACCAACACCTTCCCTGCTTCAATCAGCTTATCTGCATCTCTGCGCGAACAAACACCACACTGTGCCAGATATTTATTCAGACGAATCTTTTCAGGTATATTAGCCTTATTTTGCATAAATTTCAAGCTCCTCCAAACGCGTAACCTTTGGTACCCCCTTCGCTTCCGTCAAGCCTCTCTTGGCCGTTACATCCGCCAACTCATTGTATCGCACATTGCTGTGTGCAGCCACCTTCGTAAAATATATTTTTATACGATTTCCCCATTCACGCATAGACTTTGCATAAAGCTGTGTCAGCTCCGTCTTACTGCGCCAGCTTCCTGTAACCCACTTTTCAATTCCTTCATAATCATAGCAGATTTCCACTTCCCCATATCCATTCATCATAGCTGTCTTTACTGCATACATTGCCCCAAGCATTTCTCCGGTAACATTTCTATGCTTTAGGGATTGCGGATTATCTCCGTTTCCATAAGCCAGACGAATTTCACCCTGTTCTAGTAAAAACACACATCCAAATGCGTATTTAGGCAACGAATCATCATAGCTTCCATCCACATAAACCAAAAGCCTGCCGGGAACAGTTGTGTAATCCGGCGCGCCCGCATCCTCAATCTTTATCTCTATGCCCAAATATGCGGCCGCCTCTTCTTCCGACGAAAATCCTTTATATTCTGCACCCGGAAATCCATCTACAGAAGCTTTACACTCAGACCATTCCGTAAAAATACCGGTAATTTTTCCCTTTCTAACTCCATAGTATTTCTTCGATGCCATAAATCCGTTTTTCGCTCCCTTTCAATTTACATACAAAATTATTATACCCTAAAACCTGCCAAAAGAGAAGTCTAAAGGTGTAAAGACCCATCTATTATCTGACTTTACACCTTACATTTGCTTCCCTATGAAATTTTCTGTATCCTTTCACTATGTTCGGAAACTACGCATTTGAGTATGGATATATCCTGTTTCATGATATCATAGTCCTCTACACTGTGCCTATATCTGTCAAAGGTTGTCGTATAACACGCCTCAATCGTTTGAAGACGCGGCGAAATACCAGTCTCCAAGGACAATTCAATCCTTTTCACTCTGCCCTTTGTCTCTGACATTTCTTTGTCCAGATTACTTACATGCTTCTTTAAGCTATCCATATTCGCTTCCATATTGGTCATTCGTTCATTCAGCTCTGCTACATTTTCCTTCAGCACCGCTACATCTTCTTTCAGCACCGCTACATCTTCCTTCAGCACCGCTACATCTTCCTCTAATCTTCCAACTCGAACTTTTAATTCTGCCACATCGTTTTTGATATCTCTAATATCCTCTCTGATAGGCTCCAGCAGTTGCGACATTGCTAATAATAATTCATTATTCGTCATATTTTTCCCCTTTCTAACACTATATGATTTGCAAAAAGGTGTAAAGTCAATCTTCATCGCTATTCATTTTTCAAGGTGCTATTGTTATGAAAATATGCGATATGCCGAATTTGAATAAGCTGAATTTCCAGATATGCCTGCTTCAGTGTCAGGAAAACACCTTTAGAAAAGAACACCCACAAGCACCATGTCATATGTCTTGTGGGTGTTGTTAAACTATTGTAGCATCAAGTTTGTATTGCGTCAATCCTAAAAATTATAAAATTTAAATTACTCTACATTTCCATCTCTGCATTGTCCATGGTATACTGCATAACCACATCATAAGCAATAATACCTTCTCTGCAAAGCTTCGTCAGACTGTCATTCAGCGTGCACATTCCCTGACGGCCTGATGTCTGCATTACTGTATTCATCTGTGCAATCTTATTGGTTCGAATCATATTCTTTATTGCATCATTTCCGATTAATATCTCCATGGCAGCAATACGTCCGCCTTTATCATCCATTCTAGGCACCAACGTCTGTGCTATAACACCCTGTAACAGGTTTGCAAGCTGCATCCGCGCCTGATCTCTCACATCAATAGGACATTCGTCAATAATACGGTCAATGGTCTGTGCGGCACTTGCAGTATGTAAAGTAGCCAGTACAAGGTGGCCTGTTTCCGCTGCCGTAAGAGCCAAAGAAATAGTCTCATAATCACGCAGTTCTCCAATGAGAATGACATCAGGATCCTCACGCAACACGCTGCGCAAGGCACTCTTAAAGTCAGGTACATCTCTTCCAAGTTCACGCTGATGGATAATTGCCTTACCCGGCTCATAACGATACTCGATGGGATCCTCAATGGTAATAATATGACATGCACGTTTCTTGTTGATTTCATCAATCATAGCTGCCAATGTTGTAGTCTTACCGCTTCCTGTAGAACCGGTAACCAGAACAAGTCCCTTTCTCTTAGCTGCCAACTCACTGAGTACAGGGGGCATCTCCAACTCTGCAAGAGAAGGAACCTTCGTATTCAACAGACGAATTGCCGCTGCGGCACGTCCGTTCTGATGATATACATTCACACGCTGTACGGAACCGTCACTGATCTCAAAACTGAAATCCAAATCAATTCCATCCGTACTGAAACGTTTTTCCTGTTCCGCAGACAAAATGGAATGTATCATTCGATTAACGGCAATATCATCCCTCTCCCCAAACTTTTTCAGTTCACCATTTATACGAATCACAGTATCCGCACCCACTGTAAGATGAATGTCAGATGCCTGTAACCTTCTTGCTTCCACAATAAGCTGTTCAATATCCATCAGTAAACCCTCTCTTTCTTTAAACAATCCCCGCCACCCAATTACTTAATCTTAAACTGAATACCACTTGCAGACAGATATACATCACTTGATACATTTGCAATACGCTGATTAACCACCCCAAGAATCTTACGAAGTGCCTGCAATGTAGGATCTTCCGGAACAATAGAAAATCCTGTCTCCAGAGTGATTACTACTAAGTCACCCTCAATCAGCATAATCTCCTCCTGCATACTGATTACATCATCAATAATACGTTTTGCAATGGCCTTCTCCATCTCGCTGTCACAATCTGCAATATTGGGACACATCTCCTCCATAACTTTAACAGTATAACTATAAAGATTGTCAAAAATTGCAAATTTATGTTTATTAAACAAACTCTTAGGATTAGAAGTAACTCCCTCCTTAATATCCCATTCCACATAATTATTTTGGTTACCGTACTCGATTCGGTTGCGGGTATCCGCATCCATCTCACCGGGACATATGTAAAGCACATTGTCACATGCCACGAATTGAGAAATTGCCCATCTGGATTTGCCACTGGCACTTCCACCGGTTACAAGAATTGTTCTTGCCATCTGCTTCCATCTCCTTTCGTAAACCCTTTTACGTATAATTTATCATTTTTTTACGTCAATGTAAACAAAATTATTCCCCCATAACGACCATGGCATCACCAAAACTGAAAAATCTATACCGCTCCTTAATAGCCTCCTCATAGGCAGCAAGCACGTTCCCTCTTCCTGCAAGTGCCGACACCAACATAACCAAAGTAGACTCCGGCAAATGGAAATTGGTAATCAATGCGTCCAGCACCTTAAACTGATAGCCGGGATAAATAAAAATCTCTGTATCACCACATCCGGGCACTACAAGACCATTCTCATCAGCCGCACTCTCCACCGTACGACAACTGGTAGTACCCACACAAATCACTCTGCCGCCCTGTTCCTTGGTGCGGTTAATCAATTCCGCTGTCTCTTCTGTCACCTGATAAGCCTCAGAATGCATGTGATGCTCCAATACATTTTCTTCTTTTACAGGACGAAAGGTACCAAGTCCTACATGGAGTGTTACATAGGCAATATTTACACCCTTTTCCTGAATCTTGGCAAGCAACTCCTGTGTGAAGTGCAGACCTGCTGTAGGTGCTGCCGCAGATCCCTCATACTTGGCATAGACAGTCTGATAACGACTCTTATCCTGAAGCTTATGTGTAATATATGGAGGCAAGGGCATCTCGCCTAATCTGTCCAGTACCTCTTCAAAGATACCTTCATACTCAAAGCGAATCACACGATTCCCTTCCTCCACCGTCTCAAGTACCTCTGCATGCAAGAGTCCATCTCCGAATACCAAACGGGTTCCCGGCTTACACTTCTTGCCGGGCTTTACAAGGGTCTCCCACACATCAGCCTCTCTGCGCTTTAATAAAAGCACCTCCACATGGGCTCCCGTGCCCTCACGCTCGCCAAGAAGCCTTGCAGGAATAACTTTAGTATTGTTAAGCACCAGACAATCCCCGGGATGTAAATAATCTACAATATCCTTAAAGACATGGTGCGAAACCTCACCTGTATCCTTGTTAAGCTTTAATAAACGGGAGGAGGAACGATCCTCCAATGGATCCTGGGCAATCAATTCCTCCGGTAAATCAAAATAAAAATCTGACTTCTTTAATTCAAGATTTTGTTCCATAATTACTCCATCGTATCCTAAAAAACTTTTGCATTATCGGCACGCTTCATAAATGCCATGTATCCTCTGTAGGTCTCATATACATCTGCCTTACTGGTCGCCTCCCAAGGCGCGTGCATATTCAGTACTGCCACACCACAATCAATGACATTCATGCCGTACAAAGCCAACATATATGCGATAGTTCCGCCACCGCCCAAATCCACCTTACCAAGCTCTGCCGTCTGGAAAATAATTTTTTCCTGATCAAAAATATCTCTGATATGAGCGATATACTCTGCATTGGCATCGTTGGAGCCGGATTTGCCACGAGCACCGGTAAATTTAAGAAGTACCATACCATTGCCCATATATGCCACATTCTTTTTGTCAAAACTGGAGCCATAGGTAGGATCATAGGCACTGCTTACATCGGAGGAAAGCATGCAACTGTGGGCCAGGCATCTGCGCAGCGCAAGCTCATTGTATTCTCCCGCAAGATTCATAAACTCAGCCACTGCATTCTCAAAAAACCGAGACTGCATACCGGTAGCACCTACAGAACCAATTTCCTCCTTATCCACAAGAATACAACACTGTGTTCTGGAAGTCTGTGGAGAATCCAACATCGCCTTCAAGGAAGTAAATGCACAGACTCTGTCATCCTGACCATAAGCCAAAATCATACTGCGGTCAAAGCCTGCCTCTCTTGCCTTACCTGCCGGAACTACCTCCAATTCTGCTGACAGAAAGTCATCCTCCTCCATATCATAGGTCTCCTTGAGAATCTTAAGGATTCCGCCCTTCACTGCATCTTTGGCTGTAGCCTTCTCAGCCTCATCCTTCTTATCCTTTTTACCGGATTTTTTCTCGATTACCAACGGCTTATTACCTACAATAATATCAAGGGCTTCACCCTCAATCACTCTTGCTGCCTTCTTTTCAAGCTGCTCCTGAGCCAAATGAATCAAAAGGTCTGACACGAAGAACACAGGATCATCCTCATTTTCGCCCACATTAATTTCTACGGTGGTGCCATCCTTTTTGACTACAACACCGTGAATTGCCAGAGGAATAGTCACCCACTGATACTTTTTCACGCCACCATAGTAGTGAGTATCAAGGTAGGCAAAACCACCGTCCTCATACAGTGGATTCTGCTTGATATCCAATCGGGGACTGTCAATGTGCGCACCCAAAATATTCATACCCTCGCTCAAAGGCTTATCTCCCAATCGGAACATAATAATAGACTTATTCATCCACACACTATAAACCTTATCACCGGGCTTTAAAGCTACACCTTCCTTCGCCAACGCCGACAACTCAATATAGCCAGCATCCTCAATGATGTTTACAATGTTATCTACACATTCCCTCTCTGTCTTACCGTTATCCAGAAAGTTTCTGTACTCCTCACTTAATTTCTCTAATTTCTTAAGTGCCTTGGTATCATAAGTCTCCCATGTATTCTTCTTTTCCATGGCCTTTCCTTTCTTACCCTTAGACAGGTAACATTTTTAATAACATTCAGCTTGTAAGCGTGATGTTGGATGCCTATGTTCTTTTTTAAGGCACTTACAAAACGTCGGCACTTGGTTTGCTGATTTCTTCAGCAAACCTTAGTACCGCTACGTTTTGTATGTAGCGAGAGCGTGCCGCTAAAAAGAATATAGGCATCCACACATCACAATTACTGGCGAAGCTCGATTCCCATCTGCTCCAATCCATTCAAAATCTTCTTCATTGCTGCTGTTACATCTGCCTCCTCCAAGGTTCTGTCCTTAGCGCGGAAGGTGATGGAATAAGCAACGGACTTAAATCCTTCCTTAATCTGGCTTCCCTCATAAATATCAAACAACGCATAGCTCTCCAAAAGCTTACCGCCACGCTGCTCGATAATCTGCTCAATCTGGCCCACCAGAATGTTCTTGGGCACAACCATACTGATATCACGACTCACAGCAGGGAACTTCGCGATACCTTCGTACTTTCTGTCAAAGGTGGTAAAAGGAAGCACCTTGGGCATATCCAAAACTGCCACATAAGCCTTGGTTCCAATATCATAGTTATCACAAACCTCAGGATGAACCTCACCCAGATAACCGATAACCTCGCCCTGATATTTTACCAGTGCCTGTCGGCCGGGATGCAGGAAAGGCTTACCTGCCTCGGGATCATACTCCTTCTTGCCATCCATACCAACACTGTCAAAGAACTCCTCAAGCACACCCTTCATGGTAAAGAAATCACCATCGCCATAGAAACCAAGTGTAAACTGCATTCTCTCATCCACATAATCGGTTACCGGAAGCTCTTTGGGCAAATAAATATTACCTAATTCATACAGCTTCACATTCTTATTTCTACGATTATAGTTTGTAGACAGACTGTTTAACATACCATTCAAAGAAATGGTTCTCATCACAGAGAAATCCTCTCCCAAAGGATTGGAAATATTCACAGTCTGACGAAGCACATCTCCCTCAGGAATCAACAGCTTATCAAATACCTTGGGGCTCTCAAAGGAATAGGTCATTCCCTGTGAGAAGCCACAGTACTCAGCAATATCTCTTGCCTTTTTCTCAATGCGAAGCTTATGAGGAAGCTTACCCATGGTAGCCTCGCCGCTGGGAAGCGTGGTAGGAATCTTGTCATAACCATAGAATCTAGCCACTTCCTCTGCAATATCCGCACGGCTCAACAAATCCTGTCTAAAAGAAGGAATTTCCAACTTCTCCACCTTGCCGTCTGCGCCTGCAATTGCTTTAATTTCCAGACGCCCAAACATTTCAAGCATATCTGCCTCAGAAATATCGGTTCCAAGAAGCTGATTGTACTTATCAGGCTCAAAAGGAAGTACCTTAAGCTCTGCCAAAGGCTCCTTTACATCCACGATACCACCTACAACCTCACCACAACCAAGCTCCTCAATGAGCTGACATGCACGGTTGATTGCCGCCTCTGCATTTCTGGGATCCAGACCCTTCTCAAATTTACCGGAAGCATCAGTTCTAAGTCCCACTCTCTTAGCAGACTTACGAATATTTGCACCATTGAAGGTAGCAGCCTCAAACAAAACCGTCTTCACATCATCGGTAATCTTGGAGTTCTCACCGCCCATGATACCTGCAATACCAATCTGCTTCTCCGCATCGCAAATCATCAGCACATCATTATCCATCTTGCGCATCTGACCGTCCAGAGTCTGGAATTCATCGCCATCCTTGGCACGCTGCACAATAATCTTCTTACCTGCAATGGTATCCAAATCAAAGGCATGCATAGGCTGACCAAACTCTTCCATCACATAATTGGTGATATCCACCAGATTATTGATAGGTCTGATGCCGCTTGCTGCCAGTCTTCTCTGCATCCATTCAGGTGAAGGTGCAATTTTGATATTTTTGCAGACTCTTGCACAGTAACGGGGGCAAAGGTCGGTATCCTTTACCTCTACGCTGATGTAGTCATTTACATCCTCATCATTGCCGGTAACCTTTACCTCAGGTGCAATAAAAGGCTTTCTGAAAGTAGCTGCCGCCTCTCTTGCGATACCAAGGATACTATAACAGTCTACACGATTACTGGTCACTTCATACTCAAAAACGGTATCATGTAATCCCAAAAGTTCTACCGCATCCGCACCAACTTCTACGTCTGTCGGGAAAATATAAACGCCATCCTCCGGTGCATCGGGATACATATTTTTATCAGAGCCAAGCTCCTCGATGGAACACATCATACCGTTGGAAGGAATGCCGCGAAGCTTTCCCGCCTTAATGCGGATACCATCCTCGGGAAGAGGACTTCCGTCATGTCCGCCTGCCACTTTACCGCCATCCAGTACGACAGGAATCTTGTCGCCTTCTTTCACGTTAGGCGCACCGGTCACAATTTGGATAACCTCAGTACCGATGTTTACCTGACAGACAATCAGTTTGTCTGCGTCGGGATGTCTTTCGATGGAATCAATCTGTCCTACTACAATTTTTTCCAGATTCTTGTCTTTTCTTTCAAAACCCTCTACCTTGGTACCGCTCAGGGTCATTGCATCACGATATTCCTGATCGGTGCACTCAAGTTCAGGTACATATGCTTTAATCCATGATATTGCTGTATTCATGATTTGTTTTCCTTTCTTTTGCCACTGTTAGTTTTCTTGTTGGGGGCCGGGTAGCGGGTATATTCTTTTCGGACACGCTCT
>JAZQMG010000045.1:0-67521 GCA_045543175.1 Acetatifactor sp.
AGGAGTTCAGATAGTTGGATTTTACAATAAGGGCAATGTAAGCACGGCGACAGTTATAGCGCTGGGCGTGTTGTTTCTGCTTCTTACGGCAACTATAAGGTCTATTACTGATGTAATTAAGTTGGAGAGACAGAAACAGGACGCTGTAATTGCTACAGAGTCCAAAGCACGTTTCCTTGCAAGTATATCTCATGAAATACGTACTCCGATTAATGCTATTATCGGTATGAACGAAATGATTCTTCGTGAGAACGAGGATGAGTCTATTGAGGATTATGCCCATAATATTCAGAGTGCAAGTAATATGTTGTTGGGCTTAATCAATGATGTGTTGGACTTCTCCAAGATTGAATCCGGTCAGTTGGAGCTTGTGGAGGATACCTATCATTTGGGTGCAATGTTGCAGGATGCCGTGCTTCTGATGAATGCCAGAGCAGCAGGGAAACCTATATCAACCCATGTGGAGATAGACCCCAAACTCCCTACCAAGTACTGGGGCGATGAACTTCGCATCAAACAGATTTTGACGAATATTTTGTCCAATGCAGTGAAGTACACCCGAGAAGGAAGTGTGACCTTGAAGGTATCCTTCCTTCCCATGGATAGAGAGCGGGTAATGCTCGAGTTTTCTGTTACGGACACAGGAATTGGTATCAAAAAAGAAGATATTCCTAAGTTGTTTGATGGATTTAAACGGCTGGAATTAAGTAAGAACCGCAATATACAGGGAACCGGTTTGGGGTTGAATATCGCAAGACAACTGGCAACCCAGATGCGCGGAAGTATTATGGTGGACAGTGAGTATGGTAAGGGTTCTACCTTTACAGTCAATATTCCACAAAGGGTTATGGATAGTCACCCCTTGGGCAGCTTGAAGGAGTCTGTAGAAGAAAATAGAAAAGCATCGTCAGTCACTGAGAAATTATTTACAGCACCCAATGCAAAGATTTTGATTGTGGATGACAATAAGATGAATCTTTCTCTGATGAAGGGATTGTTGAAACGTACAGAGATACAGGTTGATTTAGTGGATGGCGGACAGAAATGTCTTGAGATGACAAAAGAGAAAAAATATGACTTGATTTTTATGGATCATATGATGCCGGAGATGGATGGAGTAGAGGCACTGAATCATTTGCGTGCAGATGCGTCGAATCCCAATAAGGATTGTATTGTGATCGCGCTGACAGCCAATGCAATTGCAGGGTGTCGGGAAATGTATCTGGGGTATGGCTTTAATGACTATTTTGCCAAGCCGATTCAGGCAGATAAGCTTGAGGAGCTGATTGTACAGCATTTACCAAAAGAATTAGTTCATTTAAAGGGAGGAGACGATATGTTTTTCTGGAAAAAGAATGGGAAGCAGGAGGAAAGTGGAGAGCAGAAGGAGCAGGTAACCGATGCGGTGCAGAATGAGCCGGCAGAATTGGCCGTACCCGCGGAACTATTGGAGATTGACCGTGAGTTAGGGCTTTCCTATTGCATGAACATGGAAGATTTTTATGTGGAGATGTGCGGGGAATTCTGCAATCAGGCTACAGAGTATCTGCCCAAGTTGGAGGAGCATTTTAATGCACAGGATTGGAAGCAGTATGCGGTAGTTGCTCATGCACTTAAGGGTAATTCCTTAAACATTGGTGCATCCAATTTCTCTAAATATTCTTTGCGGCATGAGATGGCAGGCAAAGAAGATAATGCTGAGTTTATCAAGAAGGAATATGCGTTGTATGTGCAGGCATTGAAAGCATTGATGGACAAGCTTCAAGACAAGTAAAGGAGATACAGGCGTATCATGGAGAAGAAAAGTGTCAGGGTGCGCAGGAGAATTTTTACAATTGTTGAGGTAGGAAGTGATTTTGACTATGTCAGCCGGGCCTATGATTATATAAACGCAGGGTTAATTGTAATAAATCTTGTCGTGAGCATTTTATACACATATTCGGGAATGCGGGAACAATATGGTTTTTGGCTGCTTTTAGTGGAGAGATTATCCATCGCTTTTTTTGCAGTGGATTATGTGCTCAGAGTATGGACGGCCAGATTTCTTTACCCGGAATTAAAAGAAGGACATGCAATCCGTAAATATATTTTTTCTTTTACCGGATTAGTGGATTTGTTATCTTTTTTGCCCTATTGTTTACCAATATTTTTCCCGGCAGGAACGGCAGCATTTCGTCTGCTTCGTATTGTAAGAATATTCCGCCTGTTCCGTATTAATGCCTATCACGATTCGTTAAGTGTAATTACATCGGTTATCAGCAACAAACGACAACAGTTAATGTCTTCGGTGTTTATTATTTTGGTGTTGATGATTGCATCCAGTTTGTGTATGTATAGTTTGGAGCATGAGGCTCAACCGGAAGTGTTCACCAATGCGTTTTCCGGTATTTGGTGGGCTGCGTCTACACTTCTGACTGTCGGATACGGTGATATTTACCCGATTACTATGTTGGGAAAGCTGTTTGGAATATTTATTTCATTTCTGGGAGTAGGAATGGTTGCTATACCCACAGGTATTATTTCGGCAGGATTTGTAGACCAGTATTCGACGATTAAGCAAAAGAGTGAGTATGGATACGAGTCGCATATGCGGTTTATTAAGATTTTTGTGAATCCCAACGACAAGTGGGTGGGAATGCGTGTTGCGGATTTGGATTTGCCGGAGGGTGTAATTATTGCGGTAATTAAGCGCAAGGAGGATATAATTATTCCTCGCGGAGATGTGATTTTACAGGCAGAGGACAGTGTGGTGTTGGGAGCAGAACCCTTTGAGGAGCATGATAAAATTATGCTTAAGGAAGTGGTGCTTCGCAAGAAACATCCTTGGACGAACATGCGTATCTGTGATTTGGATATTTCCCGACATACAGTAATTGTATTGGTAAAACGTAGAAATAAGGCGTTGATACCTACCGGCAGTTTGAAACTGCGGGAGGGGGACAATGTGTTTGTTTATACGCAGAGGCATTTTTTGAATGCCAATGAGATTCAGTTATAGTCGGAAGAATAAAACTGTAATTTTAGTTTATGTACAGGCATAACAAAAGAACCAACCATATGGTCGCTGTCATTTGACTGACATAGACCGACGGTTGGTTCTTTTAACATTTTAAATTAGGTTGTCCTAAGAAATTATCTGTTCAGAATCAGCTTGGTCAGCTCAACGGGATCTACAATCTTGCCATCTTTGTAAACACGCATGTTACCGGATGCAATCTCGTCGATGAGGATAACCTCGTCGTTGTTGTAACCGAACTCAAACTTGATGTCCCAAAGATCCAAACCGATGGACTTCAAATCATCGGAAACAATCTTGGTAATCTTCAAAGTCTGCTCCTTCATGCTCTCGAACATAGCGGGAGTCATGATGCCAAGTGCTGCAAGGCCCTCACCGGTAACGAGAGGATCGCCCAGAGCGTCGTTTTTGAAAGTACACTCAACATAGCCACCCTCCAAAACGGTGCCGACTGCGATGTACTCGCCATAACTGCGGATGAAGCTTCCGGTAGCTACCTGACGGCAAATTACTTCCAAGCCATGACCGAATACGGTTGCGGGAAGAACTTCCATAGTAGCGTTCTCAACATCTGCGCTTACATAATGAGTCTTGATTCCTGCATTCTTCAAAAGCTCGAAGTAGTGAATAGAGGTCTCAAGGTTTGCCTTACCGATACCTTCGATAGTCAATCCTACGCTGTTCTCACCGGGATCGAATACGCCGTCCTTGCCGGTGCAGTCGTCCTTAAACTTGAGCATTACATTGCCGTTGTCAAGGCTGAATACGTCTTTGGTCTTACCTTCATAAATTTTCTTCATCGTGATAATCTCCTTCTTGAAGTATAGATGAGTATTAGATTTCTAACAAAAATACTTTAACACCATTTTTCTCAGATGTAAAATATTTTTTTTAATATTTTGAAAAAATTTTTGAGAAAAATAGCAGGAAAGGATGATTTGAGGATGAATTTAAAGCAAAAATCAACCGACAGTTGATATTTTTGAGGATTATAAGGGGAAAAGTGCTTGTGTTTTGTGTGGTGCATGGTAGTATTAATATAAGCGGATTTGGTCGATGTTTTAAGGGGAAATGCGTGAGGGGCGGATAAAAAGCTTAAGCTGATTTTTGTTTGATTAAGGTCAAACACTGGTTGATGTTAGGTGAATTGAAGGAAGTAGTGAGTGAAAGGCTGGAGCGTGTATGTTGAGATTAAGACCTTATAAGAGATGCGATGCGGAAAAGATTGTAGGTTGGATTCAGAATGAAGAGTCCTTTTATAAGTGGAGTGCCGGTGTCATGGGGGATTATCCCATCGCGGCAGAGGATTTGAATGCCCATTATGACAAGATGGCAGATTCGGATAGCTATTATACTATGACAGCCTTTGATGAGACAGGGGCAGTGGGACAGCTTATCATGCGTTTTCTGGATGAGGAAAAGAAGACCCTGCGTTTTGGCTTCGTTATCGTAGACTCTTCTAAGCGCGGTAAAGGTTACGGCAAGGAAATGATTTCACTTGCACTGAAATTTGCCTTTGAAATTATGATGGTGGAGAAGGTAACCATCGGTGTGTTTGACAATAACCCCGGAGCTTATCATTGCTACAAGAATGTCGGTTTTGTGGAGATGGGCGAGGAGTTTAACAAGACTTATGAAATAATGGGGCAGGACTGGAAATGTATTGAGTTGGAGATTGGAAGGGCGTAGGATGGTATGATGTATCCAAGTGTTGAAGAAGCTTTAGAGGAATTGAAAATTGCAGGAGAACTTAATCCCGGACCGTGGACTAAGCATTCTCAAAATGTGGGAATTGCTGCGAGAAATATAGCACAGAAGATTTCAGGAATGGATGAGAATAAGGCGTATGTAGTTGGTTTGTTGCATGATATAGGCAGAAGGGTGGGAATTGTGAACATTCCCAAGCATGTATATGAAGGGTATTTATATTGTATGGAAAAGGGGTGGGAGGAAGTTGCCAAAGTATGTATGACGCATTCCTACCCTTTGATGGAAAAAGAATTTACATATGAACCGAATACTATAGAGGAACAGGAAATTAGAAAATATATTTTAGAATGCAAGTGTGATGATTATGATCTACTGATTCAGTTGTGTGATAGTCTGGCAGTGGATTATGGATTTTGTATTTTAGAAAAACGTTTTGTAGATGTAGCACGAAGATATGGTATATGGGAAAATTCTGTAGAGCGTTGGAATGCTACTTTTGCAGCGAAGGAGTACTTCGAAGAGAAAATGGGATGCTCTATATATGATGTTTTGCCGGATATTGGGAGGACAACCTTGCTTTGTCCTGCACCGTGGAGCCCCGGTGCAGCTTTAGAGGGGAAATAGAATATGACAAATATTACAACAATTATACTTGATATGTATGGTGTTATTTTGGAGGAGAGCAAGGGGAAGTTTGTACCCTATACATTTATTCAGGGGAGTATGAGTTTGTGCTTTTGTCAAATGATGTGTCCGAGTGGAGCGCATATATTACAGAATATTATCAGTTGAATCCGTTTTTTAAGCACAAGATTGTCAGTGGAGATGTAAAGTGCCGTAAGCCTGACAAGAAGATTTATGAGTTGACCCTTGCGTAGATTGGCAGGAAGCCTTCGGAGTGCGCCTTTGTGGATAATAGTGTGAAGAATCTTGAGGTTGCTGAAAATTTGGGAATTTTCCCTGTGTTGTTCAATCGTGACGGGGAAGAGTATGTTGGGCGGATTGTGAATTCCTTTGAGGAATTGGCATAGATGTTGGAGAGCAAGTAGGCTGGTTCCGACTAGGGAAGAAAGATTGCAGAATAGTGGGGGTGCGAAGTAGTGGAAAACCCCGACTGGGGAAGAAAGATTGCAGAGTAGTCGGGTTCGAGGCGGCGGGAAATCCCGACTAGAGAAGAAAAATTGTAGAAAAGTTGGGTTCGGAGTAGCGCAAACCCCCGACTAGGGAAGAAAAATTGTAGTTTAGTCGGGTTTGGGGCGGCGGAAAATCCCGACTAGAGAAGAGAATGTGTAGTTTAGTCGGGTTTGGGGCAGCAGAAAATCCCGACTGGGGAAGAAAAATTGCAGAATAGTCGGGTATGAGGCAGCGGGAAACGGTGAGAGTATGTCGACATGTTTGAAATTAGGCAACGAATTCCAAGCCCCACACAAAGGAGTACCATATGTTAGATAAAGAAATTGTAGGAAAAAACATAGCGAATTACCGCAAGCGAAAGGATATCACCCAGAAGGAGCTTGCTAATCTTTTAAACATTACGGCACAGAGCGTATCCAAATGGGAGGCGGGCTTGAGTCTTCCCACGGTGGATATGATATATGATGTGGCGCAGGTGTTGGGTGTCAGTGTGGATTCCTTGTTGAGCGATAAGGCGGCGGATAATAGAGATATTTGTTATGAGGATACCGGTCTTGACATCCGTACGTTGTATGGTTTGAAGGCCAAGATAAATACCATGGTAACGGAGGATGAAAATGTTCTGCATGCGCACTACATAGACCCTGTGATGTTTCAGGTAGATACCACGGGGATGGAGGAGCCTGTGTTTGCCATGACCATTAACGTACCGGGGTCTAAGGCAAGACTTGCCAGAGAACGAGGCTGTGATAAGGAAATTTGCATGGACGTGACAGCGCGTGCCATCAACAATGTGATTCGTTACGGATTTGTGCCTAAGGTGTTGCGGGCTCATGTGGTCTGCGGTAATAAGGACGTGGGACAGTTGGAGGAGATGGCTTTAGGATTTAAGGAGACCTGTGAGGAAAACGGAGTCGCGTTTACCGGCATGGAGATATCAGGTCAGCCCATTAACTACCGCAACAATGAGTATGAGGTCAGCGTGTCTTTGGTAGCGGTAGCAGACAAAAGTCAGGTAGTTACCGGGGAGGCTATTGAAGAAGGGGACGTACTTATCGGACTTATGACACCGGGAATCGAGGCCAACAGTTACCCTTTTGTACGAGTGATGCTTGATAGAAAGCCGGAACTTGCTTATGAGAAGTTGGATGATGAACACTACTTTGTGGAGGAAATCTTGCGGCCTAATAAAGCATTTACCCATGCGATTTTGGAATTGCAGAGGGAAGGACTGTTGCATGGAGCCTGTAGAATAGAAAATTCTTTTCTCTATGAAGGCCCCTACGTGGGAACCGTGCCGGAAGGGTTGGGGGTCTGGATAGACATGTCCTTGCTCCCATTAACGCCGCTGTACAAGTTTATGTTGGATCTTGATATGGTGGGCAAGAATTTTTTCCCTTTTCGATTCAGTATGGGTGTAGGGATGTTGGCGATTGTGCCCCACAAGGAGGTAAAACGAGCCATGGGAATTATCAACAGGTATCATGAAGCTCATATTGTAGGTAAAATACAGAAAATAGAGAACAACCATGGTGAAAAGGTTTGGACGGAAGGAAAAGTAAAATGGTAAAAAACAAGAAGAAAAATCTTTATGTAGATATAGGGGTAAAGCATGGACTGTTGCTGTTGATTTATATTGTGGCGGCTGTGATATTAAATGGTGTTGTCATAGCAGGTAATGAATATCTGGCAAGGGCAACGGATTCCCTTCTGGTGGGAGAAGAAGTGCATTTTAAAGAATTTTTCCTGCCATTGACGGTGATGATTGTAGTAGGAACAGTCATGTCCTATGTGCAGAGCCTTAGCGGTAACAACTATAGTGCCAAGGTACAACGGGATGTGAGAGGCAGACTAGGTAAGCATCTTTTGACCCTCCCTTACTCTTATTATGATGAAAAGGGCACCGGCAGTATCATGACCAAGCTGGTGTCCGACATCAGTGAGGTGGGACGGTTTTTCTCGGAAATTATGCCCAATTTGATTGTAGATTTTATTATGGTGGCAACAGTTACCATTTACCTGCTCCAAATGGATATTATGTTAATCGTTGTATTATTTGTGACCTATCCGGTGCTTTTGGTGGTGGCAGATAAACTTTCCAGACATCTGACTGCAGTGGTAAAGAAACGCCGGGGAAGCCTTGATGCCAGAACGCAGGCAGCCTATGATGCGATTCAGGGCATGGAGGTAGTGCGCAGTTACAATCTGGAAAGTGTCATGCAGAAAAAAATTGATTACTACATAGACGATGTGGCAGATCAGGGCTGCAAGAGTACGAAGATTACTTCCATGGGCTATGTGTTGAGACAATCCATCAATACCATTCCTGTGGTGCTTTGCTATATGTTTGCGCTCCACGAGGTTATGACGGGCAAAATTACCACCGGAGATATGTTGGCCTTTAGTGTGCTGTTAAGCCGTATTCTCTGGCCCCTCGGCAATATTGTATTTTGTGTAAATGATATCCGTGAGGTCAATGTGTCCTTAAAGCGTGTGCAAGAGATTTACGATCAGGAGCCGGAGGAGAGCGGAGAGCAGAAGTTTGACATGACCAATCCCAAGGGAACTGTGGTGGAGTGGCAGGATGCTACCTTCTCCTATGACGGCACCAGACAGGTACTAAAGGGGATGAATCTCACCATAGGACAGGGGCAGACTGTGGCCTTTGCAGGAGGCTCCGGTGAGGGTAAGAGTACGATTTTCAGAATCCTGTGTGGATTTTATCGCTTAAATGGCGGAAGCTATCAGCTTTTCGGACACGAGTTTGCAGACTGGGATTTGCAGGCGGCAAGAAACTGCTTTTCCTATGTGTCGCAGAATGTGTTCCTTTTCCCGGAAAGCATCTGGCGCAATGTGGCCTACGGCAAGGAAAATGCCACCAAGGAAGAGGTCATCGAGGCTTGTAAAAATGCCAACATCCATGATTTTATCATGAATCTTCCGGATGGGTACGATACATTGGTGGGCGAGCGGGGCGTTCGTCTTTCCGGTGGAGAGCGTCAGCGAATCTCCATTGCCAGAGCCTTTCTTAAAAATGCGCCCATTCTTTTGTTGGATGAGCCTACGGCGGCAGTGGATGCCGGGACAGAGGGCTTGCTACAGGAGGCTATCAGCCGCATTTCGGAGGGCAAGACCGTGATTATTATTGCCCATCGACTGTCCACTATTATGGATGCGGATAAGATTTATGTAGTGGAGGGCGGACGTATTGCGGAGGTCGGTACCCATACAGAGCTTCTTGCCAAGAATGGAATTTATGCAAGCATGCACGGAAAGGAGGTAGCGGGAAATGAGTAAGCAGCATAAGAAAAATAAAAAGCCAAATATCTTCTTCTGGTTTATGGGACTTATGGGTAAAAGGCTCCCTATTTATCTCGTTGCCATTGTGGTGTCCATCGTGGGGCTTGCGGGCAGCAGGATAGCCAATGCATGGCTTGTAAAAAATATCATGGAGGCGGCTCAGACCAGACAGACGGAGGGGCTTCTTGTAACGGTGGTTATTAATTTTGTTGTGATTGTGGCAGCCATGTTCACGTGGCGTTTTGGCATTGTCCGTTACAACATCGAGGCCAAGCGCGGGATTGCCCGGGTGGAAAAACAGGTTTTTGCCAAAGTACTGCGCCTACCCATGTCCTATTATGAAAATAAACACAGCGGAGATTTTATGTCCAAGCTTGTGTTTGATATGGAGAGGGCGGGAGATATCTATGGATCCAGACTGCGCAGACTGTTGGATGGCATCCTGACTACCATTATTTATATGATACCCATGCTTTGGTTGAACTGGCAGCTTACCCTGTGCCTTTTGAGTGTAAGTGCATTGTCTCTTACGATAAACAGCCTCTTTCTGAAGCCTATGAAAAAGATGGGCGGTAAGCTTTCCGGCAAAAATGCAGTGATGACCGAGAAGATTACCAATATTTTGGCAGGTATGGAGACTACCAAGATTTTCCCCACCGGAAGACAGTTGTTGAATGACTATGATGTGGCAAACAGTGATTGCTACAAGATTCAGAAGAAGACCAATACTATGAGTGCGGCACTGGAGGGCTTAAATAACTTATTTGACCTTCTGAGCAGTCTTGCATTCCTAGGTGTGGGCGTGTGGTTTGTGTCAAAGAACCTGACCACCCTGGGTGAGCTTTCCGCCATTTACTCCATTTACGGTAACTTCCGTTTTGTGGTGATGGAAATTGGCAAGTATATCCCTCAGATGATGAACTGCGTAGCCAATGCGGAGCGCATCTATGATTTCTTAAGTCTGGAGGAGGAACCTGAGACCTACGAGATGAAGGAAGCGGTTGCAAATAAAAACGAGGAGGATTCGGATTATATTGTTACTGCCAGAAATATTGCCTATTCCTACAATGAGGACAGACAGATTCTCAAGAACTTCTCTCTGGATATCCGAAAAGGGGAATTTGTGGCTATTACAGGACAGTCCGGCTGTGGTAAAAGTACCTTCGCAAAGCTACTTCTGGGCTTCTATAGGCCGGAGCAGGGCGAACTTACCATTGCCGGCAAATCCTACAGTGATATGAGCCTCAGGGAAGTCCGTGATTTGATTGGCTATGTGCCACAGGAACCTTATTTATTTGAGGCTTCCATTGCAGAAAACATTGCATATGGCAGAAGACAATACGGAACCGATGCAGCTCCTGAGGATGTACCCATGGAGGATATTATCAATGCAGCCAAAGCCGCCAATGCCCATGATTTTATTATGAAACTTCCCGACGGCTACGATACCATTCCCGGTGAGCGCGGTAACACCCTCTCCGGCGGCGAGAAACAGCGCATTGCTATTGCAAGAGCCGTGCTGAAAAATGCACCCGTACTTCTTTTGGACGAGGCAACCTCCGCACTGGACAACGAGTCCGAGCGACTGGTAAATGAAGCAATTGAAAGGCTCTGTAAGGAGCGCACCACCATTATGATTGCACACAGAGCCTCTACTATCGCCCGCGCAGACAGAGTCATTGCTATGGGCGAATAGCAGGAAGGAGGATGTTCCAACAGGAAAAAGGCATTCCAACAGGAAAAAGGCATTCCTGGTAAAAAAATGAAAAAAATTGAAAAAACCTCTTTTCTATGGGGAAAATTTGTAATATAATTACTCCATGTTTCTAAATTTGAGTTGTTCTGATTCGCTTATTGGTGTTGGGGAATGTGTATATATCGATTAGACGCTTTGTGTCCTACACAGGACCTTGAAAAACGTCGGCACTTAGGCTGCGTGCTTTGCAGCCTTATGTGCCGCTACGCTTTTTCATGGAGTGGAAGCGTTCCTGTGTAGGATATAAAACGCCTCAATCGATTTCTGTATATGTGGCTCAACACCAATAAGCGAATCAGTACATTGATTTCATCCAAAGGAGATAAACAATGAAACAGGACATGATTGTAATTCTGGACTTAGGTAGCACCGAGAACACAGTAATTGCCAGACAGATTCGTGACATGGGCGTTTACAGCGAGATTCATCCCCATGATATCACTGTGGACGAGCTGAAGGCACTGCCCAATGTAAAGGGTATTATTTTAAACGGCGGTGAGAACCGCGTAGTTGATGGCGTAGAGATTGATGTAAACGCAGATATTTATGAGTGCGGCATCCCCGTAATCGCTGTTGACCATCCCACTGCAAAGTGTGCACAGCAGTACAAAGAGCTTCCTGACGATGCAACTGTTAAGGCATTCCTTTTCGATACCTGCAAGTGCGAAGCGAACTGGAATATGAAGAATTTCATTGAGGACCAGGTAGAGCTTGTCCGCAAACAGGTTGGTGACAAGAAGGTTCTGTTGGCACTGTCCGGCGGTGTTGACTCCTCCGTAGTGGCTGCACTGCTTATCAAAGCAATTGGCGACCAGCTTACCTGTGTTCATGTAAATCATGGCCTGATGCGTAAAAATGAATCTGAGAGCGTTGTAGAAGTATTCCGCAATCAGCTCAAGGCAAACCTTGTATATGTAGACGCTACTGACAGATTCTTGGATAAGCTGGCAGGTGTGGCAGACCCTGAGCAGAAGAGAAAAATCATCGGTGGCGAGTTCATTCGCGTATTTGAAGAAGAAGCCAGAAAACTGGAAGGCATCGACTTCCTTGGTCAGGGTACCATCTACCCCGACATCATCGAGAGCGGTACCAAGACTGCGAAGTGCGTGAAGTCTCACCACAACGTAGGCGGTCTTCCTGAGGATCTCCAGTTCGAGCTTGTTGAGCCTCTTGCACAGCTCTTCAAGGACGAAGTACGTGCCTGTGGTGTAGAGCTCGGTCTCCCCGCAGAAATGGTATATCGTCAGCCCTTCCCCGGCCCCGGACTTGGTGTTCGTTGCCTTGGTGCAATCACCCGCGACCGTCTCGAAGCACTCCGCGAGGCTGACGCAATTCTTCGTGAGGAGTTTGCAAAGGCAGGCCTCGATAAGAAGGTATGGCAGTACTTCACCGTGGTGCCTGACTTCAAGGCTGTAGGCGTAAGAGATAACGCTAGAAGCATGGGATACATGGTAGTTATTCGTGCGGTGAATACCGTAGATGCAATGACCGCAACGATTGAAAGAATTGATTATGATATTCTGGAAAGAATCGTGGATAGGATTACGACAGAGGTTCCCAGTGTGAACAGAGTGTGCTATGAGCTCACGAAAAAGCCCGTAGCGACGATAGAATTCGAATAATAGCGTAAAGTCTGGGAATCCTTATAAACAGGGCGTTCCCGGGCTTTTTCTTTTGCTCTGCTATAAAATTGAAGGAAGTGTACTGATGAAAACATACTTATGGATTGAGGACAGAAAGGATAAATCCGGCTACATATTTTGGCAGACACTTATGGGACAGTTGTGTCCGGAAATAGTAGTGGAAAGCAAGAAGAATAATAGTGAACTGGTAAAAGCAGTAAAGGCATTGGAGGATACAGAGAACAGATATATTGTGGTGTTTGATAATTCTTTTGATAATCTGCAGATAGCTATGGAACAGAAGCGATTAAGAAAATATGTCAGCGATAAAACCAATGTTGTTCTGATGGATATTATTTGTTTTGAGTATTTACTGCTTGAGTTTAAGGATTTGATAGAATGGATTTATACATCCGATGATGAGTTTTTGTTGAAGCGTGAAAAAGCAATTACTGCAAGAGAGAAGCTTGTCAAAACAATTCAAAATGGTGAAGTTAATTATAAGGATATTCGTGAAATTATAGAATATAGTGAGAATATCGACAACTATAACGTAGAGCAGCTATCAGCGAGAATCTTATTTGATTTAACGAGAAATACAGGATTTGAAGTATCAAAAGGAAGTATTGGTAAATGCTGGATTAAATCATGTTGCGAATGGGAAGAACGAATGCCTGATGATGTTTGTGGTCTTGATGCAAGCAGGTTACAGCTAAAGGAAAAGATGAAACGTATTTGCGAGGGAACAAGTCTTATGGAGCAATTTCAGAATGTAGGTTTGGAGGTGGTGTTTTGATAACAATTTTTAAGAATAAAAATGATATTCCGCAGAATATGGAATATGTAGAATTAAATGATATTTATTTCAATCAAAATACTGCACTCAAGCTTGATGAAAGGGCAGAAAAGATAATAGAGACAATAGACGAAGCAAAATTAATTAGTAAGTTCAAGATACGTTCAAAATTCAATGATATTGTATTGGATGTAGATAAGTTGTCTGCTGGTTGCAAGACTGTGTTGAATGTGCTTTATAATCCGGATAAGGTGTTTTGCTTGAAGGAATGTGGAAGCAATGCCTTAGAGGTATTATATGGTTTGGTAGATGGAAATGTTTATAGCGACTACGCACTAATACCATTTGAAATGGACACAGTCAATGTGCAGACTTCTTCTGGGAAGAAGGAAATTAATGATTACGAAGATTTAAAGGAGTGGTGGAGTTATGAAGAGTAAGCCAATAGTAATGGAGCATTTTTCTACAGTCCATACTTCATTTGTTTTAGATTTTGAATTTACGAATAATATCTCTATATTGACTGGAGATTCCGGAGTCGGAAAAACAGCGTCCTTTTCATTCATAAAAGAGTGTATGGCATTGAATCCGAATATTTTGTGTTTAAATTATTTGGATTATCAGAAGGATATTGCAGGTATTATAAAAAATGCAAGTGGAAAATTGATTGTGATTGATAATGCAGATGTGCTCTTGAATGACGATGTCAGAAAGTATATTGCGCTTGATGATAAGAACCAGTACTTGATAATTGGAAGAAACCCTAAGAATCTTTTCGCTACAAAAGAAAATTTGTTTGAGCTTGTGAGCGAGGCACAGGGAGAACAGACGGTGTTGAGGATTAAGAGCTATCTGTAAATATGAGATAAATTTAGTCCTAGAAGGGGTGGAGTTTATTGTTTTAGAGATGTTAATGGCGAAAAACGACATTGGAACAAAGGTGGATTATGTTAGTAGAAGATATCAAAAAATATTGCATGAGCAAGCATAAGGCATGTGAAGAATATCCATTTGGTGATGTTCCTATATGTTATAAATTAAATGGTAAAGTATTTGCGCAAATTTATCCCTATCCGGAGGATTATAAAATTACGTTGAAATGTACGGTAGATGCAGGGCAGTTTTATCGTATGGTGTACCCGGGCAAGGTGGTAAGAGGGTATCACTGTCCGCCTGTGCAGCAGCCATATTGGAACACCATTTATTTGGATGATTTTCCGGATGAGGAGCTGCTTAATATGATTGACCATGCGTATGAAACGGTATTTAACAGCTTTAGTAAAAAGGTGCAGAAACAGATTTTGGAAGAGGCATAGGTGACGAAAATGAAGAATGTAATACATATTTATGGAGCATCCGGTTCAGGAACTTCTACATTGGGCAGAAAAATCAGTGAAGAATTAGGTTACAAATTTATGGACACCGATGATTATTTTTGGTTGCCGACCAATCCTCAATATACTACGAAAAGAAGTAAAGAAGAACGCCTTGCCTTAATGAAAAAAGACATTTCAGAAAATGAAAATGTAGTGATTTCCGGTTCATTGGTAGACTGGGGCGATGAATTGATTCCGTTGTTTACATTAGCAATCAGTTATGTAAGCAGATTGTTTTGAATGGTGCAGATGATTTGGAGGAAAACTTCAAGAAAGTGCAAAGGGAGATGCAAAACTAAACCGGAGGTGCAAGAGTGTCAATTGGCTTAAAACGAGGAATGGTTACAGTTCAGCCACACACAATGGAATGGGATATAGCTGCGCAAGAGATTATTAGCAAACTAAAGAATATATTAAAGGATGATGTTGTAGATGTACAGCATATTGGAAGTACTTCAATAAAAAGTATTTGTGCTAAGCCTATCATTGATATTGTTGTTGGTGTAAACAGTTTTGATAAAATGATAGTTCATAACGAAGAACTAATGGCCAATGGCGTTGTGTATCGAAGACAAGATCATCCAGGGCAGCATTTATATGTATGTGGCGATATAGACAATGATATCCAAACTCATTTTATTCATGTAGTAATATGGGGACAAAAAGCATGGAATGACTATGTAAATATGCGTGATTATTTGAATGCCCATGAAGAAAAAGCAAAAGAATATTCTGATTTAAAAAAGAGATTGGCAAACGAGTATCCAGAGGACAGACAGTCATATACAACGAGAAAAAGTGAATTAATCGAAAGTGTTTTGCGGAGTGCAGAAGAGTGGCGAAAACATTAAACCAGATGGGGAAGCTTGTGGCATCCTGCGTATGTGTGATTATACCAAATCTCACAAGAAACGTTCGGCCATATGCGTTTGTGGAAAATGTGGTGACGCATGGAGATTATCGAAAGAAAGTACATTAAACTTCTATCAAAATGCCGGGTATAACAGTTCGGATAAGACGGCTTTTATCCAGTGGATTGATATATAAAGTATGGAGAAAGATTATGATATATGAATTGGCAAAGATAGAGGATTTGCATACTGTATACGATGTAGTACAGCATACCATAAAAACAATCTATCCGAAGTATTATCCAATGGAAGTAGTGGATTTTTTCTGCGAGCATCACAGCGAGGAGGCTATAGCAAAGGATATTGAAAACGGTTATGTAAGCGTACTTAAGATAGATGGAAATATTGTAGCGACAGGCTGTTTTGTGGATAATCACATCACAAGAGTTTATGTATTGCCGGAATACCAGAAAAAGGGTTATGGCACATTCATTATGAAAAATATCGAAGCTCAGGTTAGTGAAAAATACGATAAGGCATATCTGGATGCTTCATTGCCGGCAGCAGCACTTTATGAGAAACTGGGCTTTTCAACTATAAAGCATGAGCGTTATCCGGTAGAAAATGGAGTGATACTTGCGTATGAAGTTATGGAAAAAGAACTTCATAAGTTTGCGGATAACATTTTCGAATACAAAAAAGCATCTATAGAAGATATAGACGAACTGGTAAGAACAAGGATTAAGGTTCTTCGTGCCGCTAACAAATTGTCTGATGATGTGGATATGTCTGTGGTGGAGAGGGAATCTCGTGCATATTACAAGCGTGCATTGGAAAACGGTGAGCATATTGCCTATCTGGTGTATGACAACGAAACCTTTATTGGTGCAGGCGGTGTCAGTTTTTATCAGGTGATGCCAACTTATCATAATCCCACAGGTAAGAAAGCGTATATTATGAACATGTACACTGCCCCGGAATATCGCAGACAGGGAATTGCATTTCACACATTGGATTTACTGGTAAAGGATGCGAAGAAACAGGGCGTGTCACAGATTGCATTAGAAGCAACAAAGATGGGACGACCATTGTATGAGAGATACGGATTTGTAAAAATGGAAGATGAAATGGAGTTGAATGGGATATTGCATTTTTCATTATTTGATAATTGAAAAGAGATAGGAGAGACACAGTATGACGAGAGTGTATTTCGTGCGCCATGCACAGCCGGAACATGATTGGAAAGAAGACAGAACAAGACCTTTGACGGAAGAAGGTAAGAAAGATTCTGCAATTGTATTGGAATTTTTGAAGGATAAGAAAATAGATGCGTTTTATTGCAGTCCGTACAAGCGTAGCATGGATACTATTGCAGATGCGGCAGCCTTTTTTGGAAAAGAAATTATAACAGATGAGAGATTAAGGGAGCGTGAAAAAGGACCGGATGGCAACAACCATGGAATGTTCCAGAAACGCTGGGCTGATCATAATTATCATGAAGAGGGTGGAGAATCCATTGCTATGGTTCAGAAACGTAACATGGAAGTCTTAAACGAAATTATATCAGATAATACGGATAAAGAGATTGTTGTAGGAACCCATGGTACCGCTCTTAGCACGATATTAAATTTTTTTAATAATAGTTTTGGTTGTGAGGATTTTCTACGAATTATAGATTGGATGCCATATATTATTGAACTGGATTTTGAAAGTAATAAGTTGGTTGGCAGGCAAGAGCATTGTCATGTAGAGAAGGAATTTAAGGGCAATCAGCGTGCGGATAAGAAATAGTACTGCTTTGAAAATGGAAGGATTATAGATATGCAATACGCAAGAAAACTAAGAAAAGGTGACAGGGTAGCAATCGTCAGCTTATCAAGTGGCATGTTAGGCGAAGACTTCTGTAGTCATAATATAGAAATCGGTGTAAAGAGATTAAAAGAATATGGACTGGAACCCATATTTATGCCCAATGCTTTGAAGGGAATTAAATATTTGCAGGCTCATCCCGAGGCAAGAGCGAAAGACTTAAAAGATGCATTTTTGGATGATTCTATTGCAGGAATTATTTGTGCCATCGGTGGTGATGATACATACAGACTCTTGCCCTATTTGATGGAAGATGAGGAATTCATAGAATCGGTAGAGAAACATCCAAAATTATTTACAGGATTCTCAGATACTACAGTTAATCATTTAATGTTTTACAAGCTGGGATTGTCTACTTATTATGGGCCAAACTTTATTTGTGATTTGGGCGAAATTGCAGGTGAGATGTTGCCATATACGAAAGAGGCATTCGAGGGATATTTGGAAGGAAATGAATCTGGTGAAATTGTATCTAGTGAAAATTGGTATGAAGAAAGAGAAGATTTTTCAAGAGCAGCAATGGGAACAGATAGAATAGCACATAAGGAAGATCGTGGATTTGAACTTCTGCAGGGAAGTGAAGTTTTTCAAGGAGAACTGTTGGGAGGATGTCTGGAAAGCTTTTATGATATATTGACCAATAGTCGATATAAAGATGAAAAGGAAGTTTGCGAAAAATATGGATTATTTCCGGATAAAGATGAGTGGATTGGCAAAATTCTGTTTATAGAAACGTGCGAAGAAAAGCCGATTCCTGAATTGTTTGAAAAGGAAATTATGTTACTGAAAGAAAAAGGTGTATTCGATGTGGTAAATGGAGTGTTGGTGGGAAAACCACAAGACGAAGCCTTTTATCAAGAATATAAAGATATTCTAATAAAAGTAATAGATAATGAGGAACTTCCGATTGTTTATAATGTAAATTTCGGGCATGCAACACCACGATGTGCATTGCAGTATGGTGTCGTTGCAAAAGTAGACATGGAACAGAAAAAGATATATCTGGATAAATAGATTTATGGTTCATCCTGTTCACCATTTGCTTCATGATGAACAGGATGAATTATCAAATAGATATCCTGATTTTATATTTTTCCAACCAATAATTAATTTGTAACAAATAGGCCAATAGTTGTGGGCCTGCCATAAGTTGACCGTAAAAGGGTTTTCCGTAGTCGGAAGGACATTTCATAAAGGCTTTTACCTTTTGGGCATCAATCAATTCATTTAAAGGTGAAGCACTGTTGGATAGCACCTTAAGCAGCTCCTTGCGCAGCAGGATTTCATAGGCAGGGTCATAGGTTTTGGGATAAGGGCTCTTTCGGCGATACAGCACTTCATCAGGAAGATAGTCTTTGGCAGCTTCCCGCAGCAATCCCTTGACTACGCCATCTTTACATTTCATATCCCATGGAACATTCCAGACATATTCTACAATGCGGTGGTCAGCCAGGGGGACACGGGCTTCCAGACCTGCATGCATACTGGTTCTGTCCATGCGGTCCAATAATGTTTGCATAAACCATTTCAGATTCAGATAAGAAATTTCCCTTCGTCGTTTTTCCGTCGGAGATTCGCCTTCTAATACCGGTGTTTCCGAGATGGTTTTGTGATAAGCGGCTCTTGCATATTCCTCCAAAGGCAAAAGGGTGGCGATTTCATCCTTTAAAAGCATGGTTCGAGGAGTGAAATCCATGGACCATGGAAATGAGTCTGCTTCAAAGCATTCTTTCTTGTGAAACCAGGGATAGCCGCCGAAAATTTCGTCGGCACATTCTCCTGTCAGGGTCACTTTGTTGTGATGGGACACTTTCTCACAGAAATAGAGCATGGAAGCTTCCACATCTGCCATACAGGGTAAATCTCTGGCATCCACCGCTTTAAACAAATATTGATAGAGGTCTGTATTGCAACATTCCAGATAGTGGTGGTTGGTATTGGCATATTCCACCATTTTGTCTACCCAAGGGCGGTCTTCGGAGGGTTGAAATGCATTGGCCTGAAAATTAATATGGTTATCCTTGAAATCAAAGGAATAGGTGTCAAGCTGTTTGTTTTGTTTTTGAAGTTCTTTGCTGCAAACCGAGGTCACAAGGCTGCTATCCACGCCGCCGGAAAGGAAGGTGCAGATGGGCACATCGGAAAGCATCTGGAGCTTAATGGCATCTGTTACAAGGTAGCGAGTTTTTTCTACCGTTTGTTCCCAGGAATCCTCATGGGGGTGACTTTCCAGATGCCAATAACATTCTGTGTGCAGGATTCCGTCATGGAATTCCAAGAAATGTCCCGGTAAAAGTTCCTGAATATTTTGAAAGACGCCTTTGCCGTAGGTTTTGGCAGGTCCCAGTCCAAAGACTTCGCACAGGCCTTCCCGGTCGATGACGGCTTCCACACCGGGGAAGGAGAGAAGACCTTTTAATTCCGAAGAAAAAATCAGAGTATTTTGTTTTATGGTATAAAATAGAGGTTTTACTCCCTGACGGTCCCGGCAAAGATACAATTTCTCCATCGTTTCATCCCAAATGCAGAAGGAGAAAATTCCGTTTAGTTCCTGTAGATAATCAATTCCGTGATATAAATATCCCAACAAAATGACCTCCGTGTCACAGTTGGTTTCAAAGTGGGCACCTTCTGCTATAAGGTCACTACGAAGCTTTGGCATATTGTAGATTTCGCCGTTATAGACGATGGTGGCACGATGTCCGCCTGTTTGTCGGGTCATGGGCTGTTGGCCACAGGATAAATCCAAAATGGACAGACGTACATGAGCAAGACCACAATGCCTGTTTAGGTAGATGTTCTCCTCATCCGGTCCTCTGTGGCGTTGAAGCAGATTCATCTGTTGAAGAATGGAGTACCATTTTCCGGCATCCTCCTTATAGTTCATAGTAAAATTGCTAAAGCCTGCGATTCCACACATAATGAATTCTCAAAGTCCTTTCTGATAGAATGATTTTACAAGCTTTTACTCATAGGATTGCAGTAAAGGCTGATATTGTTTATGCTCCAAAGCTGCCTCCAACGTGGGAATTAGGAGTTCGGTATGGGCAACTAAGGAGTTGGGTTTCTTTTTATAATCATCCTGTCCGAAGGGCACGAAATAGATGTTTTTGGCGTTCAGCAGAAGGCCGATATTCTTCATGTTCATACCGAGGCCGTCGTTGGTGGAAATTGAAATGACAAGAGGTTTGTTGTTGCGCAGATGTGCTTTGGCAGCCATTAGAACCGGAGTGTCGGTGATACCGTTTGCCAGTTTGGCAGCAGTGTTCCCGGTGCAGGGAAAAATAGTGAGGACATCCAGATATCCCTTAGGGCCGATAGGCTCAGCTCCTTCAATGCAAAGAATGGGAGCTTTATCGGTGATTTCCTTCATTTTATCGATATAAAGCTCCGGGGTTCCAAAACGACTGGTTATGGTTTGGGTTGCATTGGACAAAATAGGATAAATTTCTGCCCCTGCATCTTTTAGCTTTTGCAGTTCCACAAACATTTTCTCAAAGGTACAAAATGAGCCGGTCAAGGCAATTCCGATTTTTTTTCCTTTCAGATTCATAATAGGATTCCCTTCTATTAAGAGTAGTTGCATTTTTGAAAAACAAATTCTACCAGTTGTTCGGCACAACTGAGGCTGGCGTATTTGCCGGGCAGACCGGGGCAGAAAAGGGCGGCTCTTTGTAGCAAATCAGCAGCTTCATAGTCTACACCGACTCGATTGGATGCGATGTCGATGATCAAACTGTCTTTTTGCATTTTTTCCAAACAGGGTCTTGTAAGTACCATTGCGGGAATGGTGTTAAATATATACTCAAAGCAGTCGATTTTGTGCGGTAATTCGGATAAAGGAAGGGTACGAAAGCCCAAGGCACAGGCATATGCAAGTTCTTGTGAATGTTCTGAGCAGACGGTGACCTGAGCGGAAAGCCCTTTTAGTTTGTCTGCCAAAACCTTGGCACATCTGCCGTAGCCGAGAACGAGGGTTTTGCTGAGATGAAGCTGGGTGTCTTGGTGCAGTAAGGCTTCCAAAATTGCTCCCTCCGCAGTAGCGACAGCATTCATAATTGTCAGGGGTTCTTCCTGCATAAAATCATAACAGCCAATCTTACGGGTTTCACACACATTTCTAAAATCTTCCGGTATCACACCACCAAATACCTTATGGTGTTTTCTGAGCATTCGCTGTAATTCAGCAAGGGGGATGGGGGATAGCTTTTTTTCAAAATAGAGATAGCCATCTTTTTGAAAGGGAATACCGCAAACAATAACAGGGGCATTTTTGATTGCTTCCTGCAAGGTGTGAGCGGTATATATTTTATTGTTAATGGGGATTTCCACGGTGCCAAAGCAGATTACATTGTATCCTCTTTGAGCAAGTACAGTCGCCACGCGTGCAGTCCGTTTGTCTCCACCTATGATTGCAAAATCAAACTTCTTCATAACATCATCTCCATTATCTTCTTCTTAAAATATGCTTGAGGAGGAAAGATGTGCTTGTAGAAGTTGAAATGTTGATTAAAAAGCACGGGAGCGAGGCGGATAAATTCTGACTTCGTCGTTTCTTTTGAAACACAGTGCTCAAATTTTGTACACCCAACAAGGTGTAATTTAATTAAATTACAATAAAGGTGTTGACAAAAAAATATATATGAGGTACTATACATATAAAGTAATTTAGCTAAATTACATGGCAGGCACATTAGAGGAAAGGAGTAGGAATGGGTGAGGTATTAAAGTTTGGAGATTTAATTACATTCTCAGCAGGGACGAATTTGACAAGATTAAGCGGAGATATATCAGAAGATGATATTTATACGCTAGAAAATTTTGATAGTGATTTATGTTCGTTAAATGAAATGAGTGATGAGCCTAACGCAAATGTTACAAAAAGCAAGAGCATTGTTTCAAATGCGGGAGATGTGGTAATTAGTATGACGAGAAATCAAGCGGGGATAGTCTCAGCTAAGAATAGCGGAAAGTATTTAAATTCGAATTTTGTAAAATGTGAATTTGATACTAAAGAATTATATCCTTGGTATTTTTGTTATTTGTTGAATGAATCCCCCACAATTAGTCAGCAAATAAAAAAGATGCAGCAGGGAACGATAGGGTGTATTAATAGACTTACGATAAGCATGATAGGCTCTTTGGAATTTAGATTAGAAGACCTGTCGCAACAAAAAATGATAGGGGACTTATATCGGAATTTGCTTGTGAGAGAGCGGTTAGTAATAAAACAAATGGAAGATATGAGAAAGTATATGCTGGAAATAATAAGAAAAGTAGATAACAACTAATGGAGGTCAAGATGAACAGAGAAGAAAGCAAAAAAGAATTAATTTCCGTATTGTGGAATGGTGCAGATGTACTTCGTTCTAAAATGGATGCAAATGAGTATAAAGATTACTTGTTGAGTTTTGTGTTCTATAAATACTTGTCAGACAGTTTTCTGGTAAAGGTTTATGATTTGTTGAATGATTGTGAACCAGAAACTATTGAGGAGGCGCAATTAGCCTATGAGGAAGCATATCACGATGATAGTATCGAAGATTTATTGAAAGATTTGAAGTCAACTTGTCATTATGTGATTGAACCATCATTAACTTTTTATAATCTTGCGAAGAAGGCTAGAAACAATGAATTTCAAAGAGAAGAATTGCAAAGAGCTTTTAATAATATTGAGGACTCTGATCCATTGTTTGCAAACTTGTTTGATGATGTCGATTTGTATTCAAATCGCTTAGGAACAGGGGATACAAAGCAAGGAAATACTGTTTCAGAATTGATGAAAGAGATTGATAAAGCTGATTTGTTACATGTAAGTGGAGATGTGTTAGGTGCTGCGTATGAATACTTGATTGGTCAGTTTGCTTCTGAAACTGGGAAGAAAGCAGGGGAGTTTTATACACCATCTGGTCCGGCAGAGATTCTGACAAGAATTGCAATCGCGGGTCAAGAAAGTAAAAAGGGTTTGCTTATATATGACCCTTGCATGGGTTCAGGTTCGTTGCTGTTAGATGCGATGAAGTTCTCAACAGAACCGTCGTATATTAGATATTATGGACAAGAGCTGATGACATCTACTTATAATTTGGCAAGAATGAATATGTTCTTGCATAACATAGCACCGGAAAATCAGTATTTGAATAATGGTGATACATTGGATGCAGATTGGCCAACCGATCAGGAAACAGAATTTGATATGGTTGTTATGAATCCGCCATATTCTGCAAAATGGTCTGCAGCGCAGGGATTTTTGTCAGATGAGAGATTCAGTGATTATGGCGTGTTGGCACCAAAGTCAAAAGCAGACTATGCATTCTTGCTGCATGGATTTTATCACTTGAAATCAACAGGAACAATGGCGATTGTTTTACCGCATGGTGTTTTGTTTCGTGGTGCGTCAGAGGGAACTATAAGACAGAAATTATTAGAAAACGGCTCGATATATGCAGTTATTGGGCTTCCTGCAAATATGTTTTATAATACATCGATTCCTACATGCATTGTAGTATTAAAGAAACATAGAGAGGGTAGGGATGTACTGTTTATTGATGCTTCGAAGCAGTTTGTTAAAGATAAGAAACAAAATGTTATGACAGAAGAACATATAAAACATGTGCTTGAGTTGTATACAAATAGAGAAACCGTTGATAAAGAAGCATATTTGGCATCCTACTCTGATGTTGAAAAAAATGATTTTAATTTGAATATTCCGAGATATGTTGATTCATCTGAAGAAGAGGAGGAGATTAATCTTGGCGATTTGATTGTGGAGATGAAGGTAACAAGTACAGAAATTAATAATGTACAGAGTGAAATTATTTCCTTGCTAAATAATCTGTGTGTAGAAGATGTAGAAGTTAAGGAATCCTTAGCAGAGTTTATCAAAATGATGGAGGTTATGTAATATGGGAAGAACTCCAAAGATTAGATTTGCAGGATTTACGGATGATTGGGAACAGCGTAAGTTGTCGAATATATATCAGAATATTGGCAATGCCTTTGTCGGAACAGCTACACCGTACTATGTTGAGAGTGGACATTTTTATCTCGAATCCAATAATGTTAAAGATGGACAGATAAATCATAATACAGAAATCTTTATTAATGATGATTTTTATGAAAAGCAAAAAGATAAGTGGTTACATACTGGTGATATGGTCATGGTTCAGTCTGGACATGTAGGGCATGCGGCTGTAATCCCTGAAGAATTGGACAATACAGCGGCTCATGCGCTTATTATGTTTAAGAATCCAAAGATGAAAATTGAACCATATTTTTTGAATTATCAGTATCAGACTCTTAAAGCAGAAAAGAAAATAGAGAATATCACGACAGGTAATACAATCAAACATATCCTTGCGTCAGATATGCAAGAATTTGTTGTTGATGTTACTTTTTATGAAGAACAATCGAAGATTGCAGAGTATTTTCAAAACTTTGACCACCTTATCACCCTTCATCAGCGTAAGTGTGACCTGTTAATTAAGATAAAAAAATATATGTTACAAAAAATGTTTCCGAAAAAAGAAGAGTCAAAACCAGAAATAAGATTTGCGGGATTTACTGACGATTGGGAACAGCGTAAGCTGAATGAAATTGCAGAAAAGGTAACAGAAAAGAATAGAAATAATCTGTATGATGAACCTTTTACAAATTCTGCTGAGCAAGGGATTATAAGCCAGAAAGACTATTTTGATAGAGAGGTAGTCAATGAAGAAAATTTAGACGGATATTATGTCGTTAGAGATGATGATTTTGTATATAATCCGAGAGTATCCGTAAGTGCTCCAGTAGGACCGATTAACCGTAATAAATTAGGCAGAAATGGCGTAATGTCGCCGCTTTACACTGTGTTTAGAACACATGATGTAAATACCACTTATCTTGAACATTACTTCAAGACGAAATGTTGGCATTTGTTCATGAAACTGAATGGTGATTCAGGAGCAAGATTTGACAGATTTTCTATTGCGACATCATTGTTTATGGAGATGCCTGTACCATATCCTGAATTGGCAGAGCAGGTTAAAATTGGAGACTACTTTGATAGGCTTGATACCCTTATCACCCTTCATCAACGTAAGTGTGAAGAACTGAAAAAAATGAAGAAATTTATGTTACAAAACATGTTTGTGTAAAGGAGGTACATATGCCAGAATTAGAAGCTAGTATAGAAAAGAAATTAATTGAACAGCTCTGTTATGGCGATTCGCAGTGGACGTATCGCCCAGATTTAAGGACAGAGAAGCAGTTATGGGATAATTTTAAGTATATTTTAGAACAAAATAACAAAGCGAAACTGAATGATACACCATTGTCTGAGTCTGAGTTTGAGCAGATTAAAAACCAACTGCAATTTTCTAGTTTTTATGATGCAGGCAAATGGTTGATTGGCGAAAATGGAATTGTATATGTTCATGTACAGCGGGGAAATGAGACGTTGCACTTAATGGTTATAAATCAGGAACATGTTTCGGGTGGTTCAAGTGTATATGAAGTTATTAATCAATATCAAGCTTTAAAAGAGTCTAATGAAGGTGATGTTGCAGAGCGTGATAGACGATTTGATGTTTCTTTACTAATTAACGGAATTCCTTTGATTCACATTGAACTTAAAAACCGTGAGCATTCATATATGGATGGATTTCGTCAAATAAAAAAGTATATTAGTGAAGGTAAGTTTAGGGGGATTTTTTCGGCAGTTCAGATGTTTGTGGTTAGTAATGCGGTAGATACCAGATATTTTAGTGCTGCACGTGATACGGAATTGAATTCTAAATTTATGAATTGTTGGTTGGATGAAGAAAATAACCCGGTTTCCAATTATCTTGATTTTGCCAGAAATGTTCTAAGAATTCCAGAAGCGCATGAAATGATATGTAAGTATACTGTTTTAGATAACGATGCAAAGAAATTATTGTTGTTAAGACCATATCAGATTCATGCAATTGAGGCTATCAGAAAGGCATCTAAAAAGGGAGAATCTGGTTTTGTTTGGCATACGACAGGGTCTGGTAAAACAATGACATCATATAAAGCAACGCGCAATCTATTGATGGATATTCCTTCAATTGAAAAGACTATTTTTTTGATTGATCGAAAAGACCTTGATACACAGACAAAGATGGCTTTTCAGTCTTACGCGGACAATGACTTGATTGATGTTGATGAAACAGATAATGTAACGGATCTGATAAATAAGTTGTCAAATGATAACAGACAGATGATAGTTACAACCATACAGAAAATGCAATCAATGATGCATAAACGATTAACAGAAACGCATCCAAAGCATGCCAAAATTAAAGGTCTAAGAGTTGCGTTTGTTGTAGATGAATGTCATCGGGCGGTTACACCTGCTACGAAGAGAGAATTTGAAAGATTTTTTAATAATTCCTTATGGTATGGGTTTACCGGTACACCAAGGTTTCCAGAAAATGCATATCCTGAAATGGGAGATTTGCCGAGAACTACGGAACAGTTATATGGTCGAAATTTGCATTCGTATACGATTAAGGAAGCAATTCATGACGAAGCTGTATTGGGGTTTATGACAGAATATCTTGTAGATAAGGGCGTTGATGTTAATGCGGATGTAGAGGATTATACTATTTACGACCAAGAATCACATATGATGAGTGTGCTTAATACGGTGTTGAATCAATCCTATTCCAAGTTGGGATTACAAAATGGTAAAGGTAAGACGTATGAGGCTATATTAACAGTTAAATCCATAGAAAGAGCGCAGAAATACTATGAATTGCTAACAAAGGTGAAGAATGGCGATACGGAATTAAGAATAAGTGAAGATGTTACGAAGGTATTACCAGATTTCCCTAAATTTGCAATAACCTATTCTGTGTCGGAAAATGAGGAAGGGTCTACTGTTAATCAAGATAAAATGCAACAGTCAATTGATGAATATAATGAGATGTTTGGTACGCATTATGATATGTCTCAGATTGCTGCATATAATCGTAATTTAAACGATAGACTTGCTAGAAAGATGGATAAATATAAGAGCCGAGAGCAACAGCTTGATTTAGTAATAGTGGTTGATAGATTGCTAACGGGGTTTGATGCACCTTGCTTATCAACATTGTTCATAGATAGGCAGCCCATGAGTTCGCACGATATTGTACAAGCGTTTTCTCGCTCAAATCGTATTTTTGATAAGAATAAGAAATATGGTCAGATAGTCACTTTCCAGTCACCAAAGAAGTTTAAAAAAGCTGTAGATGATGCGATAAAACTTTTCTCGGCCGGTGGTACAGGAGAGGCACTTGCCAAGGACTGGGACGAGGTAGAATCAGCATTTATTGTTGCTTTGGCAGATTTAAGGTATGTTGCGGAATATCCTCAAATTATTCCGTCGCTGACTAAAAAGCAAAAAAAGAACTTTGCAATAAAGTTTCAGAGGTTTGATAGTTTGTTAGCACAATTAAGATCCTTTACTAATTTTGAAGGAAAATGCTTAGAGGATTATGGTATAACGGAACATGAATATGAGGAATATGCGGCTCACTATAAAAATGTTATTGAAGAATTAAGAGGCGGTGAGGATAATTCAGAAGGCGACGGAGATGGAACTGATAGTACTGATGTGGTTGACACGGATTACGAACTGCTTGCATATAGTCATGTGAAAATTGATTATGACTATATTATAAGTCTCATTCAAAACATTGTTTCTTCAATGGATGATGAGGAAGACGATGAGGAGGTCAGACAAAAGAAAATTGAAGAGATAAGAGAATATATTCAAGAACTTAGTAAGGATAATGAAAAGTTGGGCAATTTAATGATGCAAATCTTAGATACAATTTCTGACGATAAGGATGCATATAAAGGGCAGAATATTTCTGTTATCCTAGAGAATCTGCGACATGAGGCAATCTCTGTGGTGGTGTCTGCATTTGCTCGAAAATGGTTTGTAGATGAAGATGCTGTTCGGTATGCAGTTGAATTTCATCGAAATGGAGAAATTCCAAATGCAAATGTGCTGAAGGATTCTATAAACTATGCTGAATACAAGGAATCAGTTAAAGAGCCTTTGCCTAAGTTTAAGTGTCGAAGCGTAATGATTGCAGAGTTAGAAGAAATAATAATAACAGAGATTATACCGCTTCAACGAAGATAGCATTATTAAAAAATGAATAAATATACAATAATAAAGAGAGTCATGGCATTGTCATGGCTCTTTTTGCAATAAACTTGGGAACAGCGTAAGTTGGGAGAGTGTGCTTCTTATAGACGTGGTTCATTCCCGCAACCATATGGAAAGCCAGAATGGTATGGAGGAGATGGAGACATGCCGTTTGTACAAGTTGCCGATGTGGGGGACGATATGAAGCTTGTTGAAACTACTAAGCAAACAATAAGCAAACTGGCTCAGCCTATGAGTGTTTTTATTCCTAAGGGCGCTGTTGTTGTAACACTTCAAGGAAGTATCGGACGTGTTGCAATCACGCAATATGAGGCTTTTCTCGATAGAACAGTTTTATATTTTGAGAAATATACACAGGCAATAGATAAAGTGTTTTGGAGTTACATTATAAAAAATAAATTTGAGTATGAAGCGCAAAGAGCACCAGGTGGTACGATAAAGACAATTACAAAAGAGGCTCTTTCAGATTTTGATTTATTGCTTCCAAAATATGATGAACAAATAAAAATAGGAGCATATTTCCAGAAACTTGATAATCTTATCACCCTTCATCAGCGTAAGTATGCAAAATTTATGCATAAACTAATTAAATTGGAAATGAGGAAAAAAGAGAAAAATGTTAATGCTTGGGAACAGCGTAAGCTAATGGATTATCTGGATGTATCTAAGGATAAAAACAAAGATGAAGTATTCGATAAAGAGGATGTACTATCCGTTTCAGGTGATTATGGAATAGTAAATCAGATAGAGTTTCAAGGACGCTCTTTTGCTGGAGTGTCGGTTGCAAATTATGGTGTTGTTGACATGGGGGATGTGGTTTATACAAAGTCTCCGCTTAAATCGAATCCATATGGAATAATTAAGACAAACAAAGGAAAAGCAGGCATTGTATCGACCTTGTATGCTGTTTATAAGCCCAGAGATAATGTGTATTCTGAGTTTGTTCAGATTTATTTCGAGCAAGATGCAAGGATGAATAATTATATGCATCCACTTGTAAATAAGGGTGCCAAAAATGATATGAAAGTATCAGATGAAAATGCTCTAAAAGGCGAAGTATGTTTCCCAAATAGAGAAGAGCAAATAAAACTTTCGGACTTTTTTGCAAACTTAGACCACCTTATCACCCTTCATCAGCGTAAGCCATTTTGCAGAGAAAGAGAGGTAGATACTTATGCTAAAGGAAATACATACAACAGACCTGTTTTATGAATATTATGCAAAATGGATCATGGTATACAAGAAAGGGGCGATAAGGAAAGTAACGTTAGACAAATATCTCATGACACAGGCATGGCTAAAGAAACTGGCACCTGAACTCAGATTATGTGAGTTGAATCGAATTGCGTATCAGCAAATCATTAATGATTATGCACTTTACCATGAAAGACAGACAACAATGGATTTTCACCATCAGTTAAAGGGGGCAATACTTGATGCAGTAGATGAAGGGCTGATTGATAGAGACCCTACTCGAAAAGCAATTATTAAGGGTAAAGCACCTTCTGAAAAAAAGATAAAGTATCTCAATCAGTTTGAATTGCATACTCTCATAAACAGGTTGGATTTGGGGAGTGAAATAAACTGGGATTGGTTTATTCTTTTGGTGGCAAAAACGGGATTAAGATTTTCAGAAGCTTTAGCATTAACGCCCAAAGATTTTGATTTCGGTAATCAGTCGTTGTCTGTAAACAAAACATGGGATTACAAGGGTGATGGAGGCTTTATGCCAACTAAAAACAGATCGTCTGTACGTAAAATACAAATAGATTGGCGTCTTGTTATGCAGTTTTCTGAGTTGGTAAAGGGGTTGCCGGAAGATGAACCGATTTTTGTTCATAAAAAGGTCTATAATTCAACTGTAAATGATATTTTATGTAGATATTGTAAGGAAGCAAATATCCCTGTAATTTCTATTCATGGATTGCGACATACGCATGCATCGATATTACTGTTTGCAGGTGTATCAATTGCAAGTGTGGCAAGAAGATTGGGACATGCAAGTATGACAACAACTCAAAAAACATATCTGCATATAATACAGGAGTTGGAGAATAGGGATGTAGATTTGGTAATGCGTTCATTGTCTGGATTAAGTTAAGTACAAAAATGGCTTGCGCTGATTAAGGTTGATAATGGGAAATGCACTGTAACAGAGAGTCGTGTTGCAGTGCATTTCCTTCGTGTTGAATTTTATGAAACATTGCAACCCTAAAAGCGCAGTTTATTTGGTTTCTTCAATTCCCATCATCATATTGTAATGAGCTTCGTTTTGAGTGTTTATAAATATTTTTCTGAAAACATCTTTATATTTAGCAATGGAATCCGTATAGCTATTAATAAATATGTCATCAGGAATGGAGTGAGACCCATCATTAATCCAATGTAAAAGTGATTTGCATATAAGCTGCTCTTCGACAGTATGAAAAGAGTTTACAATTACTTCATCTTTTTTGCTGCCAAGTAAATTGAAGTAGTTTTCAATAATCCGCCGCATCGTGTTTTGGATGCTGACAAGTGAGGCGGAGGGATTATCTTTTAATTCAGTCCACAACAGTTCATAAGAGGTGTTTATTGGATTTTTTGCCTTATAAGGTGTAATGTGAGAAATATTGTTGTCCTTATTTATTATCCAATAGTGTACATTTTTATCTTCTGGCATGCGGCCACTAATAAAGGAAGCTTCTTTATGAAAAAACACGTTATGAGTGAGAATAAATAATTGCTCGACATCACAAGTTTGGTTTTTTACATCTATAGACAATTCTTTAATCATAGCACTTACAATATAGAGGACTGTACTATCTAAACTACATATAGGGTCGTCAAGCACTAAGATTCTTTTGTTTGAGATTTTTGTCTCATCAATTGAGCCTTTAGCTAATTGCATAAAATATAAAAAGGAAATGAATGTTTCTTCGCCCTCACTTAAAGTGTTAGCAACAATGGTGCCATCCGGGCGTTGGATTTGGTAACAATTAGCCTGTATGGGGGATGGTACAATTTCAAAATTTTGAAACCCATATGCTTTTAATGAACGATTAATTTCATCAACGGTTGGCTGAACGCTTGTAATTTTCTTTTCTGCATTGATAATTTCATTTTTTAAATTGTGAATATCCGTAGTAATATCTGATATTTTGGTGCGCAATGCATTGATGGCGGAATTAATGCTGTTACAAACTCGAAGGTAATTATCAATAAGATTATGTTGTTCTTCAAGGATGTAGTACCATACATCATCGGTCAGGCGATTCAATTCTTTTGAATAGTTGGCAGCAAGATTGTTGTGCTCTTTTATTTCGTTGATTGCTATGGTAAGTGCTTGCATTAACGCACCAATTGCATTATTTGTTGCTGTAAGTGGTAGAGTACGACTAGGCTCTTTCTCCTTTTCACTCATAGCAGTGCGGTTAGAATTGAGTAATGCTATTGTTAAATCATACTGATTTTTAAAAATAGACTTGTCTAGTTTCCCAATTAGAAAAATAGTATCGCAGGATTCTATTTCCTTATATAATTCTTCAAATTCTATTATTGTATCAGTATAAATATTTTTCAAGCGTTGAATTGAAGAAATGTCTTCTTTGTATTCTCCGCTAAAGAAATGTGAGAGTTGCAATTCAAACTCTTCGGTAATGGTTTTTTGTTGACAAAAAGGACAGATATTATCTTCGGAGAGATAATCACGACCTTTATTTACCCAATCTGAGTTGTTAAGAACCTTAATTAGTTTGTGGATAGGAACGTCCTCATTACCGAATATTACTTTGCTCCAAATACCATTGTTTTCAATTGAACTGAAAGATTGTTCATAGCGTGAAAAATCAAATGTTGGTATAGGGTAGGATTCGGGTTTAGTATTATATAATGTTTGCGCGCGCAACTGTAGTTCATTGAGAGTGGAGGTGGGTGGAATTCGTGAAGAATACTTTTGCAAAGCGACATCTTTAAAGCGTTCCTTGCTTTTTTGAGAACCTAGGAAAGCTTCTTTGAAGTCATTGCTATATTTTTTATAGATGGATTCCCATACATTATCACGAAAGGTATCTTGACATAATTTCAGTTCTAGTTCTTTGGCTTTTAATGTTTTGGTAAAACTTTCCTGACAATTTTCTTTACTACTTAATAGTTGCTTAAGTTCTTTGAGGTTATTAAGGTCTTCAATTGTGGATTCACCTAATGTAAAAATGCCAGCAATATCGGAGTTGTTGGTTGAGAAGTTTTTTTCTCTAAAATCTCGATTATAGACAACGATTTCGGGTGAGGAAATAGTGTCAAATGTGATGCTACAATTTGAATACTTGGGGGCTGTAGGATTACTTAGATAGTTGCTGATTGTGGATTTTCCGCTACCATTCGGACCATAAATAAAATTAACTTTAGTGCATTCGGATAATTCAATGCCAGTACTATCATATGTTGCACAGTTGCACATTTTTATGTTTGTTATCATATGTCCTCCTTAAAAACAATTTATCGATGCAATGAAACTTTTTGATTATATGCAATAGCTTATCGCAAAAACAAAAAGCAAACAATGGTTGATTGCCACAAAAACGAAAGATTAAATTGTGCAAATTGCATGAAGGAATACGAAACCTACGTTTTACTCAATTGGTAAACATTTCGGTATTTTCTTTTTCCCCCATCTGGTATACCATATTCTTGTATAAAATTTCCGTCCCCTATGCTATAATCAATATAATATATTCATCCATAGGAGGACTCCCATGAACGTTATTATGGAACTTTTCGGCAGAGAAACTATAGAGAATTTGATTACCTGTCTGAACTTTGAAATAGACAAGGTAATTTATTTCGGGTATAGTGACGTGATGACGCCCAAGCGGCAGCAAAATACAGAGCGGATTCTTCGGGAGTTGTGCGGTGTTACGCAGGTGGAATTTCATGTGGTAAGTCAGCGGAATCTCTATAGTGTGGTGGAGCGGATGACGGAGGTCCTTGAACGTGAACGTAAGCATAACTGTTTCTTTGATTTGACCGGAGGCGAGGAATTAATTGCAGTGGCAATTGGGATTTTATCCAAGGAATATCGGATTCCCATGCATTTGTTTGATGTAGAGTCGGGTAAACTGCACATGTTAAACAAGAGAGAACTGCCCGGCATTGAGGAGATGGTAGAGGGCAGAAAGATTGCGCTGACGCTTGATGATATTATTGGCTTCCGTGGCGGACGTATCAGTTACAAGCATCAGAAGATGTCCAAGAGCAATCTAGATGATGCGAGTTTCAGAGAACTGGTGGAGCGCATGTGGGAAATTGCCAAGGATGCACCGGAGAAGTGGAATGCGCTGTCCTCGGTGTTTAAGGACTGCACCAAGTATGAGAGCGAGACCTTGAAGGTTTCCGTGGATATGAAAAATGTACTGAACATGGTTATGCGACGCAGGGATTTGGGTTCCCTGAAGGAATTGTCCCGATGTCTGGAGCGTTTGCAGCAGGGTGGTATTCTGACGAATTTACAGATTAAAAAGGATGGAATAAGTTACTGTTATCCCTCTGAGACGTTGCGGGAATGTCTGTTGGACGCAGGGTGTCTTCTGGAGCTTCGCACCTATTACAACCGCAAGGATAGCGGTAAATATACGGATTGTAGAGTTGGTGTGCATATTGACTGGGACGGCGTGTTTGAGGGCGGTGGTCAGGATGTTGAAAATGAAATTGACGTGATGCTTTTGGAGGGCAATATTCCGGTATTTATCTCCTGTAAGAACGGCAAAGTAGACCAGATGGCATTATATGAACTGCACACGGTTGCCACGAGATTTGGCGGTAAATATGTGAGAAAAGAATTGGTGGCGAGCCAGAAGGTTTCCGAAGGGTATCTGCGCAGAGCAGAGGAGATGGCTATTCGGGTAAGTGATGAGAATTAAGGAGTGAAATAAGAGATATGAGATATAAGAAGTGGTTACTGGTATTGGCGGCTTGCATGCTTGTGGGTTGCGGGCAGCAGCCCAAGGAGCAAAATGTAGAACAGAATGGATTGCAGTCTGTGGAGTCGCAGGGGGCGTCAGCGGAAAATAATGCTTCCACAGAAAGCACGGAAGCTGGTGCAAATTCCGAATCGGAGGAAGCTCCCTATGTCCTTACCTTTGAGGCTACAACTGTTGATGGCGAGACAGTAACCAGTGACTGTTTCGCGGATTCAAAGCTGACAATGTTAAACATCTGGGGAACTTACTGCAATCCCTGTCTTATGGAGATGCCTGATTTGGGGGAGATTGCGGCTTCCTATGACAAGGCAGATTTCCAATTGATGGGTATTGTCTGTGATGTGCCGGAGGGGTCGGAGGCTGCGGATGTTGAAAATGCCAAAGCACTTATCGAGGAGACAGGAGCCAATTATCCTCACCTTCTTTTGAGTGAGTCTCTTTATACGAATCTTGTAGGAGCAACAGATGCTGTTCCCACCACGTTCTTCATTAATCAGAAGGGAGAGGTTCTAGGCTATATTGTAGGAGCCAATTCCAAAGAGGCGTGGGTGGAGTTGATAGAGCAGTTGTTGGCTGAGACAGAATAATATAGGGGCGTGTTATATGGAGACAACTCTTATGAAGAAAAACCGGTCACGGAGAATTCCACCATGGAGTATCGGTCTGTTCATCGGCACAATGCTTCTGGTAGCAGGTCTGTGGCAGAATCAGTTTACGGATATTTACCGCAAGGCAGTTATGATTTGTCTGGAGTGTATCGGTATCGGATAAAGGAAGGGATGTTCTATGTCTAAATTCAGTCCGGCACGTGTCCGGCTGTTTGTTCAAATAATATATACGGTTCTTACCAATGGCTATGTTTACGGATATTTGTCCGGTAAGATTTATAAAGGCAATTTGAAATATGTCTGTGTTCCGGGCTTGAATTGCTACTCCTGCCCTGGGGCGGTGGGCTCTTGCCCCATGGGTGCCTTGCAGGCGGCTTTGAATGCCCGGAATCTGGAGATACCCTTTGCGGTGTTGGGATTTTTCTTTGTATTCGGTAGTTTGTTGGGAAGGTTTGTGTGCGGTTGGCTGTGTCCCTTTGGGTTGGTGCAGGACTTGCTTCATAAGATTCCTTTATTCAAAAAGAAAAAGCAATTGCCCGGTCACCGCATCCTAAAATATGGAAAATATGTGGTGCTGTTCGGCCTGGTGATTGTAGGTTCAACTTTTCTTTTCACTGGGTTTGCCAAGGTACCGGCCTTTTGCAAGTATCTGTGTCCTTCGGGTACATTCTTCGGTGCAATTCCCCTGCTTAGTGCCAGTGAGCAACTGCGCTCCCAGATTGGCGGTTTGTTTTACTGGAAGTTTGCGGTATTATTGGCGATTGTAATTCTATCAGTCAAAATCTATCGTCCTTTTTGCCAGTATCTGTGTCCCTTGGGAGCGGTTTATGGTTGGTTTAACCGATTTAGTCTGGTGCAGATTCACTGGCAGAAGGAGAGCTGTACTTCCTGTATGGCCTGTCAGAAGGCATGCCCTGTGAACTTAAGGCCGGAGCAGGTTTCTGTGTCGGCAGAGTGTATCAGATGTGGTAAATGTGTGGAGGCCTGTGCTGCAGGTTGTTTAAAATGGAAACGAGAAAAAAGTAGGAAAGAGGTGCTGTGAGGCATCTCTTTTTGATTTTCTTTTTACCTATTGACAAGATGGGTAAATGGTAGTATATTCCATATTAACATACAGGAATGGTAGGTAAACAAACGGAGGGAAAAATTATGAGTAAAAATATTAACCACAAAAATTATAGATTCGAGACACTTCAGTTACATGTAGGTCAGGAAGCCCCGGATCCCGCATCAGGCGCGAGAGCAGTGCCTATTTATCAGACCGCATCCTATGTATTTGACAATTCTGCGCATGCGGCGGCCCGCTTTAATCTTACGGATGCCGGTAACATATACGGCAGACTGACCAATTCCACCCAGGATGTGCTTGAGAAGCGTATTGCAGCTTTGGAGGGCGGTGTGGCGGCTCTGGCCCTGGCGTCCGGCGCAGCGGCAATCAGCTACACCATTCAGGCTCTGGCCCGGGCAGGAGAGCATATTGTAGCCCAGAAGACCATTTACGGCGGCAGTTATAACCTGTTGGCGAATACTCTGCCTTTGTACGGCATCACCACTACCTTTGTAGATGTACATAATTTGCAGGAGATAGAGGCGGCAATTCAGCCTAATACCAAGGCTATTTATCTGGAAACCTTGGGCAATCCCAATGCGGACATCCCTGATATCGATGCAATTGCAGAACTGGCTCACAGACATGGACTGCCCTTGGTAATTGACAATACCTTCGGCACACCTTACTTAATTCGCCCCATCGAGCATGGTGCCGATATTGTGGTGCATTCGGCTACTAAGTTCATCGGCGGTCACGGTACTACTCTTGGAGGAATTATTGTTGATTCCGGCAGGTTTGACTGGAAGGCAAGCGGAAAATATGCACCCATTACGGAGCCTAACCCCAGTTATCATGGTGTATCCTTTGTGGATGCGGCAGGACCGGCGGCATTTGTGACCTATATTCGTGCCATTCTGCTTCGGGATACCGGGGCAACCATTTCTCCCTTTAATGCGTTTTTGTTATTGCAGGGAGTGGAGACTCTGTCCTTGAGACTGGACAGACATGTGGAGAATACGAAGAAGGTAGTTGCGTATCTGGCTGCCCATCCCTTGGTGGAGCATGTCAATCACCCTTCTTTGGCGGATCATCCCAATCATGAGTTGTATCAGAAGTATTTCCCCAATGGCGGTGCTACGATTTTCACTTTTGAGATAAAGGGCGGTCAAAAGGAGGCTCACAAGTTTATTGATGCGCTTGAGATTTTTTCTCTTTTAGCTAATGTGGCAGATGTGAAGAGTCTGGTAATTCATCCGGCTACCACCACCCATTCTCAGCTTAGCGCAGAGGAGTTGCAGGAGCAAAATATCAAGGCAAACACCATTCGCTTGTCCATCGGCACAGAGCATATTGATGATATTTTGGCAGATTTGGAGCAGGGCTTTGAATCCATTGGATGAAGTTATTGAATAGGTACAAAAGGCTTGATTTGCACATCAACACTGTAGTATTATAGGTTAATAAAGGGTATGGAGGCGGTCAGATGCTTATTTCGTCTAAAGGAAGATATGCATTGCGGGTATTGTTGGATCTTGCGGAGAATTCTGAGGGACAGTACATTCCTTTGAAGGATATTACCATGCGGCAGAATATTTCACAGAAATATCTGGAGAGCATTATGGTGATGCTGTCTAAAAGCGGATTTGTGGAGGCCATGCACGGCAAGGGCGGTGGGTATAAGCTGAGCCGTGTCCCCGGAGATTACAAAATCGGAGATATTTTGCGTTTGACAGAAGGGACTTTGGCTCCGGTTATGTGTCTGGAGGAGAATGCCAAAGAATGTGACCGGGCTGAGGGCTGTAAGACCTTGCCACTCTGGGCAGGCTTAAATCAGGTCATCAGTGAATATCTGGACGGAATATCCTTGGAGGATGTTCTGAAGGGAAATCAGGAGAATGCGTAGATTATGACTTCAAATACTATGGTACAGAAGAAAGCGATTGCAGAGGTTTTAAAAGAGCAAAAGCTGTTGTTTGATGGTGCATTTGGCACCTATTATGCGTATTTATATGATACAAAGGAGTTGCCGGAGTTGGCTAATGTCCGGTATCCGGAGCGGGTTCGCAGGATTCATGAGGAGTATATTGGTGCGGGTGCAAGGGTTATCCGCACCAATACCTTTGCAAGTAATACATTTACTCTGCGGAAGAGTCTGGAAGAGGTACAGGAGAATATTCGTCAGGGATATGGTCTTGCAAAAGAGGCTCTTCAAAATGCAGTCAAGGGATTGGACGGGGCAGCAGGAGAGGCAAATGCCCGGAAGAAAGAAATATATATTGCTGCCGATATCGGTCAGATTCCCTGTGAGAATCAGGCAGACAAAGAGCGGGTAGCAGAGGAATATGTAGCAATCTGCCGTACTTTTATGGAAGAAGGTGCGGATATCTTTGTGTTTGAAACCATGTCGGACTTGGAGGATATTCGTGAGGCACTGGAGTTTATCGGGGACAAGGCCTTTGTGATTGTACAGTTTTCCGTTAATCAGTTTGGTTATAGCAGGTCAGGACTCAGTGCCCGCAAATTAATCTCTCAGGCGGAACAATCTGAGGCGATAGATGCGGTGGGCTTTAACTGCGGAGTGGGTCCCGGACATATGCAGCAGATTATCAGAGGGGTACATTTTAGCGGTACCAAGCTTCTGACGGCATTGCCCAATGCAGGATATCCTCAAATTGTCCAGAATCGCATGATTTTTGATAACAAGAATATGGATTATTTTGCAGAGAAGGTTTGTGATATTGCAGCGGATGGCGCAGAAATTGTGGGCGGTTGCTGCGGCACAACTCCTGAGTACATAAAGAAAATCAGTGAGAAGCTTGTGTCAGTGAAGACAACAAAGTCTGTGAAAATTCAAGTACCCACACAGGTACCCTTACCAAAGTCAAACGGTGCCTTCTGGGCAGGCAAGGAAGGTAAGAAGCTCATTGCTGTGGAGCTTGCGCCTCCCCTTGGCAGTGATGATGAGAAATTGATGGATGCGGCTCATTTGCTTTTAAAATCGGGTGTGGATGTGTTGACTTTCCCGGATTCTCCATCAGGAAGAACCCGTGCGGATTCCATCCTTATGGCGGAGAAGGTGGCAAGGGAGACAGGCATATGTGTTATGCCTCATATCTGTTGTCGTGACAAGAATGCCATTGCCATGCGTTCTCAGCTTTTGGGAGCCCATATTAATCAGATCAAGAATTTTCTGGTAATCACAGGAGACCCCATTCCTTCTGTGGTGCGAAACAGTATAAAGAGCGTGTTCAATTTTGATTCTGTGGGACTGATGCGGATTATGAGTGACATGAATGAAGACCAGTTCGCGGCTACTCCTATCAGTTACGGTGGTGCCATCAATCAGGGGCGTAGAAATCTTGATGTGGAGATTGGCCGTGTGAAGAAGAAAATGGAGGCAGGAGCGAGCTTTTTCCTGACGCAGCCTGTGTCTACCAGAGATGGCGTGGAGCGGCTTAGGCGGATTAAGGAGGAGACCGGTGCCAGAATCCTGTGTGGCATCATGCCCTTTGTCAGCTTAAAGAACGCTACCTTTATGAAAAACGAGATGACAGGAATTGATGTGACGGATGAGGTGCTTTCGCGCTACCGTGAGGACATGACCAGAGAGGAAGGGGAGCAGGTAGGTATTGCACTTGCCAGGGAAATGATGGCTCTCACGGAGGATTTTGTGGACGGATATTATTTTTCTTTTCCTTTTAATCGTGTGAGTATGTTGGAGAAAATACTATAGAAATTGTATTATATTATAAACAAATTTGACTTCTTTTGTATTTTAAGATAGAATAGTGCTTGCAAAAATAAAAAACATAAGAAGAAAGGAAACAAATTACAAAAATGGAAAGTGACAGTATTTCGCTGATAATAATTATTGTATGTATCGTAATGTCAGCGTATTTTTCAGCAACGGAAACCGCCTTTTCGTCTCTGAACAGAATCAGAATCAAGAATATGGCGGAGAAGGGTAACAAGAAGGCGGCTCTTGTAATGAGACTTTCGGAGGATTATGACAGTCTCTTGTCTACCATTTTGATTGGTAACAATATCGTGAATATTCTTAGTGCCTCCATGGCAACTGTATTGTTTGTTAAGTTGTTAGGAAATGAGATTGGCCCTAGTGTATCTACCGCAGTTACAACGGTTGTAGTTTTAATATTTGCGGAGGTTACACCAAAAAGTATTGCGAAAGAGTTTCCGGAGAAGTTTGCAATGTTCTCTGCACCTTTTTTGAAGTTCCTGGTGGTGCTTTTGACCCCTTTTAATTTTCTGTTCGGACTTTGGAAGAAGCTGCTGTCCAAGATTTTTAAAGCAGAAGAAGACAGTGGAATCACCGAGGAAGAGTTTCTTTCCATTGTGGAGGAAGCTGAACAGGATGGTGGTATTGATGAGCAGGAGAGTATGATTATCCAGAATGCTATGGAGTTTACAGAGCTTGTGGCAATGGATATTCTGACTCCCAGAATTGATATTACAGGTGTGCCCATGACTGCTACCAAGGATGAGGTTGCTGCTGTTTTTTCAGAGACTGCGTATTCCCGTTTGCCCATATATGAAGAGAATATTGATCACATTGTGGGAGTTATTTACCACAAGGATTTCCATAATCATGTTTATAATACGGATAAAGGAATTACAAGTATTATCAGACCGGCCGTTTTTGTTCCCAAGGGCAAGAAGGTTGGTGTGCTTTTAAAGGAATTACAGCAAAAGAAGTCTCATATTGCCGTGGTGTTGGATGAGTATGGCGGAACGGTAGGTATTATCACTCTGGAGGATATCTTGGAGGAGCTTGTAGGTGAAATCTGGGACGAGCATGATGAGGTGAGTCAGGATATCATTGAAAAATCCGAGACGGAGAGTATTATCTCCGGCAACGCTCATCTGGAGAAGGTGTTTGAGTATCTGAATCTGGAGTATAAAGAGGATGATGAGGCAAATGCGGCAACTCTTAACGGTTGGTTGATGAATCAGTTGGAGAAGGTGCCTGAATGCAATGACACATTTACCTATGAGGACATTCAGTTTACTGTGATGGAGATGGATGACAAGCGTGTTGAGAAGGTAAAGGTTGTAAAAAATAGTTAATGTGGATAGAGGAATGGGAGATGTTGCGAGGGCGACATCTCCTTTTCAATGGAATCAAAATGATGTATAATTGTAAGAGTGATTGAAGTGAAGGCTCAAGGAGGAATTTATGTCAGAGCAGGCAGTAAGTTTTCAGGATAAGCAGTACATAAAAATGACGGAGACTCCGGTGCAGAAGCTGGTGGCGACTTTGGCGGTGCCAACGGTTATCAGTATGTTGGTAACCAATATTTACAATTTGGTGGATACGGCTTTTGTGGGAACTTTGGGAAACAGTGCCAGTGGCGCAGTGGGTGTGGTGTTCGGCTATATGGCTATCCTGCAGGCAATGGGCTTTATGTGTGGTCAGGGGGCGGGCAGTATCATGTCCCGCAGTCTGGGTACGAAGGATGTGGACAGAGCGACCAGATACACCTCCACCGGATTTTTTATGGCAATGCTTTTGGGGGCTGTTGTGGGGCTAATCAGTCTTTTGACTCTGGATCCTTTGGTGTATCTGTTGGGGAGTACTGAGACGATTGCGCCTTATGCTAAGACGTATATTTTCTGGATTATACTGGCGGCGCCTTTCCAGACAGCCAGTCTGACCATGAACAATCTCCTTCGGTATGAGGGACGTGCAAAGCTTGGTATGATTGGGTTGATGACAGGTGCGATTTTGAATATCGGTGGCGATGCCATTTTGATATTTGGCTGCAAGATGGGGATTGCAGGGGCTGCAATTTCTACGGCGGTTTCCCAGTTGGTCAGCTTTGCTATTTTGGTGGCTATGTTTATGTCCGGTAAGACACAGACAAGACTTAAGTTGTCAGCAGTGGATTTTAAATTCGAAACGGTAGGTAACATTGTGGCAACCGGATTTCCCAGTATGCTTCGTCAGGCCTTGAACAGTGTGGCTACTATTTTGTTAAACAGCAGTGCTGCGGTCTACGGAGATGCGGCTGTTGCAGCTATGAGTGTGGTTGCCAGAATTAATTTCTTTGTCATGTCGCTGGCAATTGGTATCGGTCAGGGATTTCAGCCGGTGAGCAGCTTTAATTATGGAGCGGGCAAGTATGACCGAGTGAAGAAGGCTTACTGGTTTACCTTTGGATTGTCCGAGATTATTTTGGTGGCAGTTGCCATTCCGGTAATTATTTTTGCAGAGCCTCTGATTCGTATTTTCCGTGATGATGCACAGGTGGTGGAATATGCAGTGCGTGCCTTGCAGCTACATTGTCTGGCTCTGATTCTGGTACCCATCACCATGGTGACGGAGATGGGCTTTCAGAGTACGGGACAGCGTATGTGGGCTACGGTTTCTTCGGCACTCAGAAGTGGTATTATCTTTATTCCTATGGTATTGGTTTTGCCCCGCATCAGAGGCATGGCGGGAGTGCAGGAGGCACAGCCCTTGTCCACATGTATTGCTTTTTTTATCTGTCTGTTTTTGAGTGGACAGTTTTTGCGTCAGGTGGATAAAAAGAGTCGGGAAAGTTAAATGTCAAAAGCCCCGGTCGGTAATGAAACTGACCGGGGCTTTTGTAATATAAATAATTGAATTATTTCTATGGAATGTTGTTAAACATTTTGGAACGTTTGTTGGCAATGTACTTTAGTTGCCGGTGGGAATGTAGGGACGAATTGCACCTGCAAGCTGTGCTACAGGCATGCTCTGCATGTAAATCTTACCGGGGCCGGTCACAACGGTGTTGAAGAGGCCTTCGCCGCCAAGCAGGGCATTTTTGATGCCGGGTACTGTCTGTACATCCACAGAACAGGTAGCAGTCATAGCTGCCAGATATCCGGTGTCAACAATCATCTGCTGACCGGGCGCAAGCTCGTACTCCTTTACATGACCATCGAACTCAAGGAATACAACACCATTACCGGAAAGCTTCTGCATGATGAAGCCTTCACCGCCGAAAAGACCGCCTGCAATCTTTTTCTGGAAGAAGGTTGAGAGCTCTACACCGGGAGTGGAAGCCAGAAAAGCAGACTTCTGAGCAACGATTTCCTGTCCGGGTGCAATCTGGAATGCACGGATGGAGCCGGGGAAGCTGGATGCAAATGCAATATGACCGGGACCGCCCTGTGCGGTGTAACGGTTCAAGAAAAGGCTCTCACCGGAGAATGCACGGCCAAGCATTTTGCCGATACCGCCGCCGGAAGAGGTTTCCATCTTCATGTTAGGGGACATCCAGGACATAGCACCGCTCTCGGTAACCATGGTTTCACCTGCCTCAAGATCGCAGATTACTACGGGTAAGGGTGCGCCTTCAATAGAATAATTCATTGTGTAAATCCTCCTTAGTTTATGTAATATACAAATTAATAATAGTTGAAAAAACGATATTTGTAAAGGCGTTATTTCCAGTGTATAATAGTGGATAAGATGTGAATATTTGCACGATAAAACAGATAGAGCGGAGAGTAGTATGAAGACAGCAAGTGAATTGGAAAGACAGTTAAAAACGATTGACCGCAAAAGCTATCCTGCGTACAAGGATTTGCGGGGACAGTATGATTTCGGGGATTATGTATTTGGCATAGACCATGTGCAGGGAGACCCCTTTGCATCACCCTCAAGGGTGTCTGTGCGAGTGCCTATGAAGAAGGCCGGATTTCCGGAGGACTTTTATAATGAAAAAAGTAAGCGGGTTACCATGCAGGATCATTTGACGAGGATTTTTGGAGAGCAGGTCAGAAAGGGCAGCTTTCAGGCTAAGGGGTCCGGTAAGAGTGGGTTGCTTTCGGTGTCTAAATGCGGGCAGGAGGTGTTGGAACGCACAGCTTGCCGGGTTGGCGAACAGGAGATTATCATGCGCTTTGAAGTCGGTTTTCCTGCTAACGGACGTTCGGTGAATGCCGGAGAACTGGCTAAGATTTTGTTTCGAATTGTGCCGGAGTGTGTCAGAAAGAGTCTGTTTTACAGTCAGATTAATCAGAAGGCCTTACAGGCGGCTATTGAACTGTGTGAGGATCAGGAGGCAGTTAGAAAAGCTTTGCCGGAGCTTGGACTGTGTGCCTTTATTGCAGATGGCTCTGTGCTTCCAAGACAGAGTGGTGTGTCGCAGAGACCTATGGATGGGGCCGTGGCATTTCAGTCGCCGGAGTCTGTTCGTGTGACGCTGAATTTGCCTCACAGAGGAGCTGTGAGCGGTATGGGAATACGAAAAGGCGTTACATTGCTTGTAGGAGGTGGTTATCATGGTAAATCAACGGTCTTACAGGCGATTCAGGATGGTGTTTACAATCATATCGGCGGCGATGGGCGAGAGCTGGTTATCACAGATGCAGGAGCTGTGAAACTGCGTGCGGAGGATGGCAGAAGCATTGCGAATGTGGATATTTCCCCTTTTATTAACCATTTGCCCAATGGCAAGGACACTGTTCATTTTGTCACAGAGGATGCCAGCGGCAGTACCTCTCAGGCTGCAGGGCTGATGGAGGCTGTGGAGAGTGGCAGTAAGCTGATACTTATGGATGAGGATACCTCGGCAACCAATTTCATGATTCGGGACAGATTGATGCAGCAGGTGGTAAATTCCGGTGAGGAGCCGATTACTCCTTTTATCGAGCTGGTTAACAGTCTGTACGAGGAATTGGGGATTTCCACAATTCTGGTAGCGGGAAGCTGCGGCTCTTATTTTCATGTTGCAGATACCATTATTCAGATGAAGGAATATATGCCCATAGACATTACGGTTGAGGCAAAGAAGGCAGCGGCTGAGTTTGCGGCTTTTGAGATATCACGCAGTAAATTTCCTGAGTATAAGGATGGCAGAATACCCAGGACAGATAGGCGTCTTGCTCAGGAGGAGCGCGTTAAAATCAAAACATTCGGTATGGATGAGATAGCCATTGCCAAGAACAATGTGGAGCTTCGGGGATTGGAGCAGTTGAAGGACGAGGAACAGACCCGGGCACTGGGGTATATTTCAAAGGAGCTTTTGACCAGAGTATTCGACGGCAGACGTTCCCTTGCACAGGCTGTGGATGTGGTAGTGCAGGAGTTGGAGGAGAAAGGATTAGAATGCTTATTCGGGCGCGGAGAGGTAGCGGCATCCTTGGCACTTCCCCGCAGGCAGGAGATTCTGGCATGCATCTCCCGGTATCGTGGATTGCAGTTTTAAAATGATTGTAGATTAATAGCAACAAAAAGAAACCGTAGCAGCTGATATATTAGCAATGCTACGGTTTCTTTATTGTGTTCTGTGCTGTGTCCGTTTATGATAAGGATAAAAGTTTCTTCTTATAATTGTTGAAGTCTTCTTCAGTAATGATGGAAGCATCCTTCAACTTCATCAGGTTCTGAGCCTTTTTCTGGAGCTCGCTGATATCGCTGTAAGGCTGGAAGATGTCGTCTACAACTTTCTTCTCAAAGCTCTTGTATTCTTCCTCGGTAAGGAACTCAATATTGGTCAGCATGCGCAGAAGCTGCAATCTTGCAACAATATCTTCATTGGATTCAACAGAAGATATAATCTCATTTTTCTTAACCTGAAATTCCATGTCGTCAATCCACTCGCACTTTTTGAGGGTAACGATGCATGCAATCTGACTCTTAAGCTTTGCTTCGGAGCTATAGTCCAATGCGGTCATCTCAGCAACAAGTTCCTGCTTCTTGGAAGCAAATTCTTCCGGTGTGAAGAGGAAGGTCTTGGAGAGAGTGGTAAGTCTGCGAAGCTTATGCTCCAATACAGGCAGACTTTCGTTCATGCGAATTTTGGTGTCATCAGAAACCAGTTTAATGAACTGCTCGTACTGAGCCTCGGAGATAATCTCACAATCCTTAAGGATAGGCCATTTGGTAATCTTCTCGATGGTCATTTCCTCTGTGTCGCTGGAGGAATACTGTACGGAACGGGTGATATCGGAACAAATGTTGTCGTACTCTTCCTCGGAGAGAATCTCAAACAGATACAGAATCAGAAGCTTCTTCAAATTCTGTCTCATAACATCATTGGGGACAGAATGTAAATCGGAACATTCTGCAATAGTAGTCTTCTTAAAATCTGCAAATTCTTCAGCAGAGAGGAAACCAACTTCATTGTACTGTAAGTTTACCTTCACCTTATTAAAGAATGCGTCCAAATTGTTCAATACACTGATATATTCTGCCTTGCTGCTCTTGTATTCCTTCTCGGTAATCATACCTGTCTGGTAGATTGCTTCCAGTTTCTCGAGCTTCTTCTTGTACTCCTCAACAGAGATTACGGATGCCGGAGCTGCCGCAGGCGTTGCTGCGGGAGCGGGACTGGGAGCAGCATAAGGGCTGGGAGCCGGAGCGGGACTGGGAGCAGCATAAGGACTGGAAGCCGGAGCTGCTGCCGGAGCGGGGGCCGCTGCGGCAGGGGGACTGGGAGCTGCCGCAGCTGCTGCAGATGCCGGAGCCGGAGCGGGAGCTGCTGCGGGAGCGGGAGCTGCCGCAGGTGCAGAAGCTGCTACAGCCGGCTTGGGAGCTGCATCAGCGATGTGCTGTGTCAGCATATCCATTGCCTGATTCATATCACGCAAACCGGGCAGTCTTACCTGAATTTTCTGTGCGCCATAAAGAGAATTTACGCGGACATAAATAATCAGGGCGTCAAGTCCCTCATATACAGACTTCTCAACCTTTTTAATTGTCTTAATCTCATAGTTAATATCACCGCTGTATTCGCGCTGGCTGCTTTCCAGATATATAATGCCTTTGCCGGAGATCATGTCTTCGGAAATCTCAAGATATAACGATTTCTCGTTGCCATCGATTTTTCTTAAGAAACCTCTATTTACGTCACACTGAAAAACAACGTCTGCCATATGTCCTCGCCTCGCTTCTTTTTCTTCTTCTATATGTCCATTGATACATAATTAACAATGAAACAAGCCCGCGGAATAGATACTATCCCGTTGGCATAGTGTATCTAAATAATTTAACTGTAGTATTAGTATAAATAAAATCTCGATGGATGTCAATAGACAGGAAGGACACTTCTGGTATCAAAATTTGTAGAATCAAGGCGTTTTTACAACATCTAGTGGGCGCGCAAAAGGCAATATTGCTACATTTTGCGATTTAAATTTTTTTAAAAATATTTATTCGGTGCAAAATACATAAATTTATTTAAAATTGATAAAAAATATTCATCACTTTTGTGAAAATTGATTTAGTTTACAGTAAGCTGTAAAACAGTTATAATACACAGGTATGTCAAATTATGCAATTGGCGTAAAAGATGTGGGAAAGGGTGTTGAAATGGCTGCAAAATCAAGTGTTTCCGATGATTTTACATCGGGTAGTATTCTGCAAAAATTAGTAAAATTCATGGTGCCTGTTCTGGGGGCACTGATACTTCAGGCCATGTATGGAGCCGTGGACATGCTTGTGGTGGGGCAGTTTGGTACTGCTGCCGGCATATCGGCGGTGGCTACAGGCAGTAATATTGTAAATTTGGTAACCTTTATTATTGCTTCGCTGACTATGGGTGTGACGGTGCTAATCAGCCGTTATCTGGGAGAACAGAAACACGACCGCATTGGGGCGGTTATTGGTGGTGCCATCTGGTTTTTTGTGGTATTCACTCTGGGGGCAATGATTTTTTTACTGGTGGGAGCACCGGCTTTTGCTCGTTGGCTGAATGCGCCTGAGGAGGCCTTTGAACTGACCAATGCCTATGTGCGTATCTGCGGTGTGGGACTGATTTTCGTAGTGGCGTATAATGTAATCAGCGGTATTTTCAGAGGTCTGGGAAATTCAAAGTTGCCTCTTATATTTGTAGGAATTGCCTGCGTGGTCAACATTATAGGGGATTTGCTGTTTGTGGCGGTATTACATATGGATGTGGCGGGGGCGGCACTGGCTACGGTGTTGGCTCAGGCGGTGAGTGTGGTCTTATCCCTCATTATTATTAGGAAGCAAAAATTGCCGTTTACCTTTCATAAATCAGATATTCGGTTCAATCAGGAAGTTCCCGGGTTTCTGCGATTGGGCATTCCCTTAGCTTTGCAGGAGGTTTTGACCAATCTGTCCTTTTTGATTTTGTGTTCTATCATAAACGGAATGGGTCTGGAGGCCTCATCGGGCTATGGTATTGCTCAAAAGGTGATTTCCTTTGTCATGCTGATTCCCTCTGCGCTGATGCAGTCCATGTCAGCCTTTGTGGGGCAAAATGTGGGTGCGGGAAGAGAGGACAGGGCTCGAAAGGCAATGTTTACCGGCATGGGACTTGGGGCCTTTATCGGTATTTTTATCTGCATTTTGACATATTTTAGAGGAGATATTCCTGCGGCAATGTTCACCCAGGATGAGGCTTATATTCTTCGGGCGGCAGAATATTTAAAGGGATTTGCGCCGGAGGCGGTGCTGACCTGTGTAGTGTTCAGTTATATCGGTTTTTTCAATGGACATGGCAATTCGTTGCCTGTGATGTTACAGGGAATTACAGCATCCTTTTTGGTAAGGGTTCCGCTCTCGTGGCTTTTTAGCCGCAGGCCGGATGCCAATTTGTGCGATATTGGGCTGGCGGTGCCGGCGGCCTCTGTCTATGGAATTATCTTTTTTACAATTTGTTATCTATGGCATGTAAACAAGTATAAGAAAACGCATTACCCGCAGTCTTAGGCTGTGTGGTAATGCGTTTTTGTTATGATGCTTGCTAATCAGGAAGTAAGCTTCTCTACAACATTTTCCAATACCTGAAAATAGTTTTCAAAGGTTTTGCGACAACATCCGGGGTCGTTGATAATGATACCGGGTATGCGCAGACCAATCAGTGCAAAGCCCATGGCCATCCGATGGTCGTCGTAGGTATCTACCGCACATGCGTGTGGAATGCCCGGATAGATGGTGATGCTGCCGGGACCATACAGATTCTCTTCGCAGCGTATTCCCATTTTGCCAAGCTCCGTGACGATGGCATTGATGCGGTCGCTCTCCTGAAAGCGGATGTGGCCGATGCCTGTAATCGTGGTGGGAGAGTCTGCAAAAGGGGCGATGGCAGCCAGTGTAATTGCCTGATCGGAGCAGGCTGACATGTCCACCGTGATGCCGTGCAAGGCTTCCGAGGGTGGCAGAACTAAGATACCTTGAGGTTGTTCGGATAAGGTGCAGCCCATCTGTTCCAGAATCTTAAGGAATGCTACATCGCCTTGCAGGGAGTCGAAATGTACATGTTCCACCAGTACAGGGATTCTTAACAATGCCCCGATGGCATAAAAATAGCAGGCAGCAGATACATCGGGTTCAATTTGATAGTCTAAGGCATTGTATTTCTGACCTTTGGCAGTGACAAAGGTGTCAGGTGTAGTGTGCATGGTAGAGACGCCGAACTGCTCCATCATTTTGCAGGTCATTTCAATATAGGCCATGCCGTGAGTTCCCGCTACCTTTACGGTAAAATCCTCCCCGGCAAGGCAGGAGGCAATGAGCAGGGCACTTAAGAACTGACTGCTGTGCTCAATGTCGACGGTAATTTTGTTTTGACCAAAGCCGTGTCCTTTTAATGTAAAGGGGAAAAATCCTTCCTTGGAATGGTCTTCATATAAAATTTCGCAGCCCAATTCTTTTAGGGAATTGAGTAGGGGAGCCATGGGGCGTCTGCGCATCTGCTCAGAAGCGTCCATGTGATAAGTGCCCTGAGAAATACCCAGATAGGCTGTGAGAAAGCGGGCGGCTGTACCGGCACTTCCTACGTACTGGGAGGCTTCTTTCATGGGGACTGCGCCGCCCTGTCCGGTAACTGTGATAATCCGGGCAGCTTCATCTACTGTTGTTTCAAAGCCTAAATCCTGCACACATTTCAAGAAATGTCTGGAATCATCGGAAAACAGCACCCCACGGAGGGTGGAGGTACCCTGTGCCAGAGTTGCCAGAAGAAGTGCCCTGTTGGTAATGCTTTTAGAGCCGGGAACGGATACCGTTAAAGGCTCTGATAGGTCAAAGTTTCCCAACTGTTTGGCAAGGCAGGGAACCTTATAGGTATTGGTTTGTAAGTCATAATTGGCTGTGCGATTCATGTTTTACTCCTATAGGTACACAAAATAGTAATTCTGTCATAAACACAAGTAGTATAAGGGATTTTAGGTGGAATGTCAAAACTGTATTTGACAAAGGGCATTGACAATATAATAAGAAGAGTATATATTTAAACATAATAATCCTAGGGGAATACTAGGAAAAAGTGAAACAGGAGGAATTATTTGATATGAGTAGAATTTATAAGAGTGCAACAGAGCTTATCGGACATACACCGATTATGAAAATGGAGAATTATTGCAGGGTTGAGGGAGTGGAAGGGGCAACAGTGTTGGCGAAACTGGAGTATTTGAATCCGGCGGGCAGTGTGAAGGACAGAGTGGCTCTTGCCATGGTGGAGGATGCTGAGTCAAAAGGGATTTTAAAGGAGGGGTCTGTGATTATTGAGCCCACCTCCGGCAACACAGGAATTGGTCTGGCTATGGTGGCAGCAGCGAAGGGGTATCGCACGATTTTGACCTTGCCGGAGACTATGAGTGTGGAGAGAAGAACGCTTTTGAAGGCATACGGAGCAGAGCTTGTGCTTACGGAAGGTGCTAAGGGAATGAAGGGAGCCATTGAAAAGGCAAATGAACTGGAGCAGACCATTCCCGGAGGTATTATTCTGGGACAGTTTGACAATCCTGCCAATCCTGCTGCCCATAAGGCAACTACCGGTCCTGAGATTTGGGAGGACACCGAGGGAGAGGTTGACATTTTTGTAGCAGGTGTGGGAACCGGTGGAACGATTACAGGAATCGGCTCTTATTTAAAGTCCAAGAAGCCTGAGATTCAGATTGTGGCAGTAGAGCCTGCCGACTCTCCTGTGCTTTCAGGAGGTGCTGCGGGACCTCACAAATTGCAGGGAATTGGCGCAGGCTTTGTGCCCTCTATTTTGGATACGGAAGTTTATGATGAGATTATGACCGTGACCACACAGGAAGCTTTTGCAGCAGGTCGGGCTATTGCACATCGGGAAGGAATTTTGGTGGGAATTACCTCCGGTGCGGCATTGTATGCGGCAGTAGAATTGGCAAAACGCCCGGAAAATGCAGGGAAGACTATTGTAGCATTGTTGCCGGATTCCGGTGACAGATATCTTTCCACACCTATGTTTACGGAGGATTAATAATCGTATGAAAATTTCTACAAAAGGAAGATATGCAGTGCGGGTCATGTTGGATTTGGCGTTGAATGACACAGGCGCATGTATCAAGGTAAAGGACATTGCAGCAAGACAGGAGATTTCTGAAAAATATTTAGAGCAGATTATTGCTTTCCTTAGTCGTGCCGGTTATGTGAAGAGTGTCAGAGGTGCTCAGGGGGGATATCTTCTGAGCAAATCTCCGGAACATTACACGGTGGGCATGATATTGCGTGTGACGGAGGGAAGTCTGGCTCCGGTTGCCTGTCTGGCGGAGGGGGCAGAACACTGCGACAGGCGGGATATCTGCGATACTCTTGGCGTGTGGCAGGAGCTTGAAGAAGCCATTAATGCTGTAGTAGACGGAATCACTCTGGCGGATTTGGTGGAACGGCAGAAAAAACGGACAGGAGCATTGGATTACAGCATATAGCTGTCATTGAAAAATAGCTCGGAAAATGTTAAAATAAAATCAATAGTTTCATATGTAAACCTGCGGAAAGGAATGGATGGGATGAATACAGAGCTGGAACAGATTGTCACAGAAGTCAATCGTGTAGTAAAGGGTAAGGATGATGTAATACGGAAGGTGTTGGCTGCGGTACTGGCAGGTGGACATGTGCTTTTGGAGGATATTCCCGGAGTAGGTAAAACTACTCTTGCTATGGCACTTGGAAAATCCATGGAGCTTGATTATAAGAGAATGCAGTTTACGCCCGATGTGTTGCCCAGTGATATCGTTGGATTTACCATGTACAACACGGCTACAAAGGAGTTTGAGTTCAAACCCGGTGCGGTATTTTGTAATCTGTTTCTGGCAGATGAGTTAAACAGAACCTCCTCAAAGACCCAATCTGCTCTTTTGGAGGTAATGGAGGAGGCGAAGGTGACAGTGGATGGCGTGTCTCATCCACTGCCCAATCCTTTTACGGTAATCGCTACGGAGAATCCCTTTGGTTCCTCGGGCACACAGCTTTTGCCGGAGTCCCAGTTGGACCGTTTTTTGATTTGTCTGAATATGGGTTATCCCTCCCATGAGGCTGCACTGGATATTTTGAAGGGCAGTGCGGGCAGAAATCTTGACTGTGTACAGAGTGTTATCAGTGTGGAGCGTCTGCTTGAACTGCGCAGGCAGGCGGACAACCTTCATGTGGCAGACAATATTTATGAATATATTACCAATATGACGGAGGCTACCAGAAATGATCCCAGAATTGCACTGGGCATCAGCCCACGCGGAAGCATTGCTCTGCTCAAGATGTCCAAGGCTACGGCACTGATGCGTGGCGGTGAGTATGTGATTCCGGAGGATGTGCTGAACGTGATTGACTGTGTATGGAGACATCGTATTCAGCTTGGTTCCAAGGCACGGGCGGAGGGCTTGGATGTTTCGGCTGTGATTAAGGAGATTACAGAAAGGATACATGCAGTCTGATGGATAGAAAACTGCGACTGAGTATAAAGGGAGTAGTGCGCTTCCTCATATTGTACCTGCTATTGGGGGGCATGTGGTGGTTTTTTAGAAGCTATCTGCTCTTTTTGGCCATGGTATTGATTCCCTGTTGTGTGATATTGTCGGGGACTGCATTATGGATATGCAGAAACAGGCTTCGGGCAGAGGCGGTTATCCCGGCAGGACGTGTGGGCAAAAATACCAATTTTGCCTTTGATATATGCGTGCATAATGAGGGACGTTTTGTGGGCTTTACGACGGATGTGCATTATCGCTTCCGCAATGTTTTTACAGGTTATTTTGAGGAGAAAAGAGCCCACCTCTGGGTGGCTCCAATGAAGGGCTGTGAAGTGCATCAGCAGTTAAATAGCAGGTATGCAGGGAGAGTGGAGGCAGAGATTAGCAGATTTGTTGTGTATGATCTTTTTCATATTTTTGCTCTGCATGGCTGTGAGACAACGGCCTCTGCAGCACTGGTGTGGCCCACTTTTTCAGAAAGTGAGGATGAGGCAGTCTGTAGCTGTGTGGAGGGCTTTCCGCAGGAAAACGAAAGCAGAAAGCGTGGAGCGGAGTACAATCCTGATTATGAGGTGCGGGAGTACATACCGGGTGATGAGTTAAAAAGCATTCATTGGAAGCTTACAGCCAAGCAGGACAGGCTGATGGTGCGGGAGCGTCTGGCTACCGGGCGGGATAAGATGAATGTGCTGTTGCCCCTGGGTGGTGACAGGGAGGAAAATGATGGATTGTTGGAGGCACTGTACGGCCTGTGCAGATTGCTTTTGGAGAAGGAATATCCGGTTCAGCTTTATTGGCCGGGCAAAGGAATGTTGCAAGGATGTTTTGTTGTGGAGCTCGGTGAGCTTGAAAATGCCATCAGCCGAATTTTAAGCGGTGCGGCATCGGAGGGGAATGCTACAGAGCTTATGGCTATGGAGCATCCCGGTGAGAAATACATTATGATACAGACAGGAGCATACAAGGGTGCATATATTCAGTAGGAGGAAAAAGAAGGATACGGCAGAGCTTTGTCTTGTGCAGGTGCAGGAGAAGGCACGCTATGATTTCTTTGCGGCGTTGGCCAAGGCGCTGCTTCTTTTCTTGCTTGTGTATGGTGCTCTCGGAGGATTTTTGTCTGCATTTGAGATAGAGTACAACAAGGGGATGTGCATGCTTGTACTCTTTCTTTTGGCTCTAATGCTTACTGCGGCCTATGAGACAGGAAAAAGGCTGCTGATTAATTCTTTGAGTCTTGTAATTTTTGCAGCGTATCTTTATGTGGCGTATGCCAATTATTGGGTGATTAACAGTGGTTACTATGCCATTATGAATACCATTTTTACCAAGGCGAGAGACTATCTGGATATTTCCAGTGGTGTGGAGTATTCCACTGTGGTTCAGGATGAGTATTCCACGGTGACCTTACTTGTGATTTTTATAGGCATGGTGGGTGTGATTCTTTTGAATATCCAGATGCAGAGTAAGTGTAGTCTGTTGAAAATTATGCTGCTGACCTTTTCGCCTTATGTTGTACCCTTTTATCTGGAATGTTCCCCTTCGTTGATTTATGTTATTTTTTTGTTTGCCGGCTATGGCACGGTGGCAGTTTTGCAAAACGGCAATGTGCGGGAGCGGTTGTCGGGACAGATGAGATATGTTTTGCCTTTGGTGGTGTTGGTGACGGTGTTGGCAGTGCGCCTGACGGCTTTTGTTATGCCGGAATTGGTTTACAGGGGCGTGACGACGGAGAGTGCGGCAAAGGAAGCCAGCAGGGAGGGTGTGTCCAAATTTGCCCAGTTTGGTATGAGTGCCCTGTTTAGAAGCGGAAGCAGGGGTGCAGGCATGAGTGGTGGTGTGCTGAGCAAGGGGTCAGCGGTAATGCCCAATTATGAGACCGATTTGGTGGTGCGCTATACGCCCTACAATATCAATGCCCTTTATCTTAAGGCGTTTACCGGTAAGGACTATGTGGGAGACTGTTGGACCAGAGCGGAAGAAACAGGCGTTGAAGACGGGCAGATGGAGGCCAGTGTAGAGGGGCGCAAGCAAGCCTATGAAGCCAATAATGCGCTGCAGGGCAAGGCCGTTATGGAGGTCATAAACGTAGGGGCTGACTCTCAATATGAGTATCTTCCCTATTACACGGACTATGAGCAGGCAGAGCAAAAAGGCCGTCTGTATACTTATACCTACTATCCGGCAGGAGGAGCTTACTCGGTGCAGGGAGAGGTGGACGAGAGCTATCTGTATGTGCCGGAGAGTTGTGCTGCGGCAGTACAGACAATTTGTGAGGAGGAAGGTTTTTCAGGAACTACAGAGGAGATTGCTCGCCAGATAGTAAGCTTTTTTTATGAAAATTATTCTTATACCATGAGACCGGGCTATTACTGGGGCAATCCTGACTATATTACACATTTTTTGACGGAGAGCAAAAAGGGTTTCTGTGCGCACTTTGCATCTTCGGGTACCATGCTGTTTCGTCAAATGGGGATTCCGGCCAGATATGTGGAGGGGTATGCGGTTTCCTATGTGAGTGTGCTTGATGACGGTGTTTTGGTGGAGGGAGCTTCCTACGGAGATTATTATGACGGCTACTCGCCTATGGGTGAGACTGCGTTGATTGAATTGGAGATTCCTGATGCCAGTGCCCATGCGTGGGTGGAAATCTATGTGGAGGGTGCAGGGTGGATTGTGGTAGACCCTACCCCGGCTTCCACGGAGGAGGAGACCCGGTCTTTCTGGGATGCCTTTATGAATATGGAGCAGGAAGGGGAGGTTCCCCAAATCGAAGAAGGGTACTTGGGTGAGTATCTGGAGACTGCTCTGAGCGGTGCAAGTTATTTGTTCCTTGCTGCCGCAGGTGTGGCAATACTTGTAGTTTTAGTGCTTCGGATTGTCAGAGGCAAGAGAGAGCGGGCCATGTCCGGCAGAGAGAGGGTATGCCTTGCATATACCAGATTGCAGCAATGTCTGAAACGCAAAAATAAAGCCCATGCAGACTTGTGTACTCTGGCGCAGCAGATAGACTGTATGCGCAGCCTGTATGGTTTGGAAATCAGTGAAGAACAGGAAAAAATGCTCTATGAGGCCTTTTTTGCACCCGAACTTGACTGTGATTGTGAAAAATTGTGCGAGGAGCTTGTGAAGCTTAGAAGAAGCTTGCGGGTTGCCCGCAGACTTAAAGGATAATAAAACAAGAGCAATATTTGGCACTAATCATTTCTGAAATAGCACAATATCTGGCGCAAATCCTCTTGCATAGGAAGATAAAAATTCGTATGATGAAGATAGTGAAGACATTGAGATAGCGAGATGCAAAATGTAGGTGTGGCTGTGTGTAAACGGCGGAAAGAGAGGCGAAAGATGCTGTATATCGGTGTGGATTTGGGAACCTCCGCAGTGAAGCTTCTGCTGATGGATTCTCAGGGCAAGATAAGACGGATTGAGTCAAGAGAATATCCTTTGTCATTTCCTCATCCCGGTTGGTCCGAGCAAAATCCCGGTGACTGGTGGGAAAGTACCTTGGAGGGAATCGATGCCCTTTTGCAGGGCGAGGATCGTTCCAAGGTGGCAGGCATCAGTTTTGGCGGACAGATGCATGGCTTGGTGATTCTGGATGAGGCGGATGAGGTGATTCGGCCTGCGATTCTGTGGAATGACGGCAGAACCGGAGAGGAGTGTGATTATCTGAATGAGGTAATCGGCAAGGAACGGTTGTCTGCGTACACGGCGAATATTTCCTTTACCGGATTTACCGCACCCAAGATTCTCTGGGTCAAAAATAAAGAGCCGGAGAACTTCGCCAGAATTGCGAAAATCATGCTGCCCAAGGACTATATTGCATATAAGCTTACCGGGGTTCATTGTACAGATGTTTCCGATGCTTCGGGCATGCTCTTGTTTGATGTGAAAAAACGCTGTTGGTCCAGAGAGATGTGTGAGATATGCAGTGTGCAGGAGAGTTGGCTGGCTAAATGTTATGAAAGCTATGAGGCGGTTGGCCATGTGCTTCCTGAGATTGCAGCCCATCTGGGAATCCCTGAGAGCTGTGTGGTTGCAGCAGGCGCAGGAGATAACGCGGCAGCAGCCGTAGGCACAGGAACGGTTGGTGATAACCGCTGTAATATTTCCTTGGGAACCAGTGGTACCATTTTTATTTCCTCCAAGCAGTTTGGGGTGGACAAATACAATGCCCTTCATTCCTTTGCCCATGCAGATGGCAATTATCACCTGATGGGTTGCATGCTCAGTGCAGCATCCTGCAATAAGTGGTGGATGGAGGAAATTCTGGGTACCACAGACTTTGGGACAGAGCAGCAGGGAATTACGGATGAGAAGCTGGGAGAGAATCATGTGTATTTTCTGCCCTATCTGATGGGAGAGCGTTCACCCCACAATGACCCGAAAGCAAGAGGTACCTTTATCGGTATGACCATGGATTCTGACAGAAGTGATATGACTCAGGCAGTGCTTGAGGGTGTGGCCTTTGCTCTGAGGGATTCTTTGGAGGTTGCAAGAAGTCTGGGAGTCTGTCCTGACCGCACGAAGATTTGCGGTGGCGGAGCCAAGAGTCCTTTGTGGAAAAAGATTATTGCAAATGTTCTGAATTTAAAACTGGACATTATCGAGAGTGAGGAAGGCCCTGCCTTGGGAGCTGCCATGTTGGCTGCTGTGGCATGTGGCGAATATCTTTCTGTGGAAGAGATTGCGGAGAAGATGGTGAAGGTTGTGGATACGGTGGAGCCGGAGCCGGAACTGGTGGCCAAATATGAAGCCCGCTATCAGCAGTTTAAGGAGATTTATCCGGCATGCAAGGCGGTATATGAGAAGTTGTATAAATAAAAGCTATGGTAAATATCTGCATTATGAACTGTAGTGCGAGAGGGTATCAAATATAATTAACAGGAGGGTTTTTTATGATGAATTTACCGCAGGTAAAAGTAGGCGTTGTGGCTGTGAGCCGTGACTGTTTCCCCGAGAGTCTGTCTGTCAATCGCCGTAAGGCTTTGATGGCAGCTTACACGGAAAAGTACGGAACAGAAGGGGTTTATGAGTGCCCTGTTTGTATCGTTGAGAGCGAGATACATATGGTGCAGGCTTTGGAGGATATCAAGGCGGCAGGCTGTAATGCTTTGTGTGTGTATCTTGGAAACTTCGGTCCTGAGATTTCAGAGACCCTGCTTGCAAAACATTTTGACGGTCCTGCAATGTTTATTGCGGCTGCCGAGGAGAGCCAGAATGACTTGGTTGGAGGAAGAGGTGACGCATACTGCGGTATGCTCAATGCAAGCTACAATTTGAAGCTTCGCAATGTAAAGGCATATATTCCCGAGTATCCCGTGGGTGATGCGGCTGACTGTGCGGATATGTTGCACGAGTTTTTGCCCATTGCGAGAGCGATTATCGGTCTGTCTGATTTGAAGATTATTTCCTTTGGTCCCAGACCTCTTAATTTCCTGGCATGTAATGCACCGATTAAGCAGCTTTACAATCTGGGGGTTGAAATCGAGGAAAATTCTGAGCTTGATTTGTTTGAGGCCTTCAAGAAGCATGACGGTGACGAGCGTATTCCTGCCAAGGTAAAGGAGATGGAGGAGGAACTGGGCGCAGGTAACTTAAAGCCCGAGGTACTTCCGAAACTGGCGCAGTACGAGCTGACTCTTTTGGACTGGATTGAGGAGCACAGAGGATATCGTAAGTATGTTGCCATTGCAGGTAAGTGTTGGCCCGCATTCCAGACTCAGTTTGGTTTTGTGCCCTGCTATGTCAACAGCCGTCTTACCGGTATGGGCATTCCTGTATCCTGTGAGGTTGATATTTACGGTTGCTTAAGTGAGTTTATCGGTGTCTGTGTCAGTGAGGATGTGGTAACACTTTTGGACATCAACAACTCCGTGCCTGCTGACATGTATCAGGAGTCCATTCAGGGCAAATTTGATTACACTCACAAGGACACTTTCATGGGCTTCCACTGTGGCAATACCAACTCTAAGAAGCTTGCCTTCTGTAATATGAAATATCAGATGATTATGGCGAGAAATCTGCCGGAGGAGGTAACTCAGGGAACTTTAGAAGGAGATATTATACCCGGTGACATTACCTTCTATCGCCTGCAGTCCACTGCGGACAACAAGCTTCGCGCCTATATTGCACAGGGTGAGGTGCTTCCTGTGGCTACCAAGTCCTTCGGTGGCATCGGTGTATTTGCAATCCCTGAGATGGGACGTTTCTACCGTCATGTATTGATTGAGAAGAATTACCCTCATCATGGCGCGGTTGCATTTGGTCATTACGGCAAGGCTTTGTATGAGGTATTTAAGTATATTGGAGTACCTGTTGAGGATTTGAACTTCAATCAGCCCAAGGGCATGATGTATCCTACAGAGAATCCTTTTGCATAGGTTATGTTTAGTTAATCAGAGGGTGTCCGTCAGGGCGCCCTCTTGTAAAGAGGAGATGTGAAAAATGACAAAGGACATGACAAACGGTTCCCCCATGAAGCTGATTGTGGGGTTTGCTTTTCCTTTACTTTTTGGATTTTTGTTTCAGCAGTTTTATAATCTGGTAGACACATTAATTGTGGGCAGATTTCTGGGCGTAAATGATTTGGCCGGAGTGGGAGCAACAGGTTCCATTAATTTTCTGATTATCGGATTCTGTATGGGAATCTGTAGCGGCTTTTCTATTCCGATTTCGCACAAATTCGGCGCAGGAGATCAGGAAGGTGTGCGAAGATATGTAGCCAATGCCACCTGGCTTTGTATGGTGTTTGCAACAGTATTGACCATAGTTACTGCAATATTTTGCAGAGAGATTCTGGTACTTATGAAGACACCGGAGGATATCCTTGAAAGTGCCTACACTTATATTTTTGTAATTTTTCTGGGTATACCTGCTACCTTTCTCTACAATATGGTGTCCGGTGTGATTCGTGCGCTGGGCGACAGCAAAACTCCGGTAGTATTTCTGGTGATGTCTTCCTTTATCAACATCGGACTGGATTTGGTGTTCATCATCAATCTGAAAATGGGTGTGATGGGAGCTGCACTTGCTACGGTGATTGCACAGGTGGTTGCAGGTGTGGGTTGTCTTTTGTTTATGATTTGGAAGTTTGAAATTCTTCACATCAGGAAAAATGAGTGGGTGGCAGACAGACATATGATGGGAGTGCTTTGTGGCATGGGAATTCCTATGGGGTTGCAATATTCCATCACGGCAATCGGAAGTGTGGTGTTGCAAAGCGCAACGAATCTGTTGGGGTCTTCTGCCGTGGCAGCGGTGACGGCAGGCGGAAGAGTTGGTGGTTTTCTGGCATGTCCCTTTGATGCCCTTGGTTCAACCATGGCAACCTACGGAGGCCAAAATGTGGGCGCAGGAAAATTAGAGCGTTTGCGTAAAGGATTAAAGTCCTGTGTACTTTTGGGCATCGGATATTCCATTGTTTCGTTTGTGGTTGTTCTCATAGGGGGAGGGGCACTTGCAAGATTGTTTGTAGAAAGCACTGAGATAGAAATCATCGATAATGTAAAGCTGTATCTGATGTTTAATACAGCAACCTATTCTTTGCTTGCGCTTGTAAATATTGTCCGCTTCCTGATACAGGGCATGGGATTCCCTACCTTTGCCATTCTGGCAGGGGTACTGGAGATGATTGCACGTACCATTGCGGGAATTGTATTGGTCCCCATGCTTGGATTTACAGGGGTGTGTCTGGGCAATCCGGCAGCGTGGATTCTGGCTGACGCATTCCTGATACCGGCATATTTTATCGTAGAAAAAAGGCTCTACCGTCGGATAAAAGCAGAGGATTAATCGACTTCGTCCTGAGATGCAGCCACTGCGGATACAACGGATGCTACAACTGCAATAACGACAGCAAATAGGATGATTAACAGACCGCCAAATAAAATGATACTCATGGGTAAATGCTCCTTTAATAGTTTTCTCAAATTATAGCACATCGGGGTGGCAAAGACAACTGAAACATAAATTTTAAAATTTGAAATTGGCTATTGACATTCCGATTCAAAAGGTGTAAATTTTGTCTTACCCGGTAGCGTCCGGCTGCCGGGTATCATTCTTTTATTTAACATTCGTAGACCGAATCCGGTCAGCTTACCATTATTTTTAACAACATACATTTATTTATACGGCTTGCGGTGGGCGAAGTTTATTGTAGTTGTTTATAGAATCGCTTGCACATTGCAGCCGGGACAGGAGGCGCAATGCTGGATACAGTACAACAAAATATGCAACGAAGTGATTATGTGGAGGAGGGGTTACGTGAGTTGGTGGATGATTATCTCACTCAGAAACAGACCTCTTTAATGCAGATGCGACGCGGGTCTCTTAGCAGAGAACAGTTTATGCAGGAGGCGTGGGAGCATCTTAGGCGGCGCAATCACGTAGAGGATTCTTTGGCGGAAGAGATTTTGGAGGCATTCGAACAATATATTTTTGGATACTCCAGATTATCTCCTTTAATTGATGATAAGACGATTTCTGACATACGTGTCATTGGATATGACAACATCCGCGTTAAGCGGGAGGGGCAGAGGATGGATGCCGGTATCTGTTTTTCCTCCGAGAAAGAATACAGGCAGTTTATCGATTATGTAGCTGCCAAAAATCAGGTCAATATTTCAAATCTTAACGCAATTCAGCGATTCACCGATACGGATAGTCATCCGGATTTCATTCTTCGGTTTACCCTTTCCATGCCAATTGTAAATACCTATAGTGAGCCTTATCTGTGTGTGCGCAAGGTGCCGCGCTTCTTTCCACAGGTGCGGGAACTGGTGCAGAGGCAAATGATGAGTGAGGAGGTGGCAAGACTTTTAGTGCAACGGTTCCGGCAGGGTTCCACGCTGATTTGCGGCGGTAATTCCTCAGATAAACCCAAGTTACACAAATTTTCTATAAAAAAATAATATCGACAATCTCTTTCCGTTTATCAATGATGATTTTGCTTATAAGATTATGCCAGAATATTTTTTTGTGCTTTGCATCAAGCTTCTGGTACATATCTACCCAACCAACAGATAACGTTTCTTTGACTTTAGTGTAGGATACTTCCTTTCGTGGTTTTAGTTCCTCAATTTGATTTTCTATGTCCGAGTATTTCCGTTCGTATTCTTTGATTTCCATTCTACCTTTTTCAAATAGATAATTCAATCGTTCTTTTTGCTTCTCCAAGGCTGTGATTTGCTTCTTGGAGGACAATATCTCGGTGTTTGATAAAATTCCCACGTTAGACATTTGATTATCCAAAATCGTCTCTATGCGTGTTAAGAGCATAAATTCAATCGCACTTTCTCGAACAAGCAATCCTTCATGCACTTTCTGATGGGCCACATATCCGCATCTGTAATATTGTAGCGGGCGGCTTCCTGTGGTTGTGGCCTGCATCATGTTGTTACAGTATGGACAGTTTACTAGACCGGAGAATAAATATATCTTGTCAGAGGGAGTGAATTTACAAATCTTAATGGTGCGGATTTCGTCCCATTCTTGCTCTGTCAAATAAGGTTCACAGAAATGGTTATTCCCAGTCACTTTTCCTATGTACATTTCGGATGAGAACATTTTGCGCAGCACGTCATATGTAAAAGAAGGCTCAATGTTTTCCTGAATATATTGAACTGTTTCGGTTTTGTTTTTGTGCGTCTTATAGTAATCGAATACAATCCGGGCATCATGCTTAGGATCCTTTACCACTCTTTTGTGACCGTCTGCTTGCAGTTCTATCTTATATCCGTACGGAACTCTGCCAGTGTACGCATATCCATGTTCACGTTTGTATTTGGCGGTATCTTTATAACGCTCTGAGATAATGGCCCATTCTAACTCTGCCATTGCAGCCATTTGGTACATAAAGTTTTTGCCATAGGGCGTAGAGGTGTCGATTTGCTGACTGATGGAGACAAGGTTGCATCCTGCTTCTTCCATGTCATGGTACAAGTTACAGAAGTCACGCATATTACGAGCGATTCTGTCGTAACGCATAATTACAACGAGTTGGATTTTTCCATTGCGCACATCGTCCATCATTCGTTGGAAGTCTTTTCTCTTTTTCGTGCTGTGTCCGGTAAGAGCATAGTCCCCATCGTATACGGTTAGATGGTAGTTATCCTCTCCGTATTTGTCATTCAGATAACGAATACCCATATCAATTTGCAGCTCCATGCTGTCAGAGTTGTCAGCTTTTTTGGATTTCCTTGGATAGATTCCGCAGTTAATCATAGTATCATCCTCCTTAAAAAAGGGCGCAAAAAGGCCCGGCCAGAAGTTGCACCGGTGCAACTTGCAATTCAGCCCGGGAAATGATACAATATCACTTGTCGAAGGTGGATATTGTATCGGGTCTCCCGGTATGGTTCCAAGAGCCGCTCTCTGTTGGTAGCAGAGGGCGGTTTTGATTTATAGCATTGATTTTTCAATCAACTCATTCAGTTTATCTCTATCCCACAACTTCACTCTAAGAGCAGCCGCTTCCTCTTTGGCCTGTTGAGTAAAGTATTGGTTCGTCATAACCACAGCAACATCTCGATGATAAAGAGACTTGCCGGTGTGCGCCTGCTGAACCGCGGCATTTCCAATGTTGGAAGAGTAGCATTTGCATTGGATTGCGTAAGTAATATCATCTTTTTCCGCCAGAACATCAATTCCGTGGTCTCCGCTGCCTTGGGTAACTTCTACATTAACAAAACCGTTCTTTCTAAGAAGGTCGGCACAGAAGTATTCGAAATCGTGTCCTTCCATATTATCAATATTACTAAGAGAATCTTTGCTGCGCAATTGTTCTATGCGAAAAGGCATATTATATTTAAGCTCTTTTATATTATCAGAAGGTAGTGCATCTTCTGAATATACCCCAAATTTTTCAAACTGCTCCATCCATTCTAACGCTTCAATGCACTTATTAATATGATAGCAATAGGTATCTTCATCTGTAGCTTCATTGGATGACTTAGCGTGCTGCTCTGCAATAGTCGTTTTTTCATCGATAGCATATATTAACTCTTCGATGACCTTGTAATAGTCACGGATAGGAAGTTTTATCTTTTGTTGATGTAAAAGGACGTATATTTCTGCTGCGTCTCTACGTCTCTCAATAAGAGTTTTCGATGGCATTTTCTCCATGATGTATATTTTCTTTTGAAGGAGAATTTTTTTCTTTAATATTTTGACTTTATAATTATCATATCTTGGTTTTTTGGAGGCATACACAACATCAGCTACTCCACAATAAAAACAATAACCAAAAACAATGATAAGAATTTTATACAAAAGAATGGCATTGTATGAAGGAATCACTGTTACACAGGCAAGAGTCCATACAACAAACATTACTTTTGCTGGGGGGAGTAATACGCAATTTATACCATAGGTGAAATGTAAATAAATTCGATATAAAGTAACCTTTAATTCTTTGTATTTCATAAAAAGCCTCCCTGCTGAAGCTATATCACTTCAAACACACCAATGGTGGGTTCAAAATACACAGTATAATTATCAATACAAGTATGTGTGCCGTATTTCTGCCGATAACAGTCAAGGGCTTCCAACAAAAACTCCTCAGTCACATCCAAATGCTCTGCCATCTCATGAGTATTTCTGCATCCCGTTTTGTAGGCTGAGACGATTCCGCTAAGACCAATCAGTTTGTTAAATGCCCAGAACCGTGCATGAAGCTCCTGCTTACGGTTAGCAACAGAAGATTGGTCAAGAATATCACCGGTAGTGGTATGGTAGTGTCCGAGTTCCTCTGCCAGTATACAGGCACGCTTCTTAGTGGAGCGGACTTTTTTATTTATGCCAATCACATCTCCATTTATCAAGCCATCTGCTTTTGACTTAAAGTTGGCATTTTCTATTACATATACATTGCTGTTATCAGCTTCATTCAATAATTCTTCGTATTTCAATAAAATCACCCTTCTTATAAATAACAAATATCAAGTCCATTATTCGGGTCTCTTAAGTCCGGCGGCATCTTCCTGCATCTTCTCCAGTTGTCCCGGTTCGGATTCGTGGTCATTGTGGGCGGCTTTGATGGATGTTGTTGCAGGAGTATAGGGAACGAGTTTTCCATTTTGGACAAAATCTAATTCATGGTCACTGCTGAATGACAAACAGATTTGTCCCTCTTGGAGAGTGGAACATCGGTCATGCTCATTATCTAATATATTGTTTACATTCTTTTTGCCGTGCTCATCGAGGACACGGTATTTTTTTAGGAACTCATACTCTTCTAAACTAATATCAGAGCGAACTCTTTTAAAGGCATATACATCTTCTAATAGAGAAGCACAATCTATTTCATAGATATCACATAATTTGACAAACGTATCTATGTCAGGTTCCGTTCGTCCTTTTTCCCAATTACTGAGAGTGTTAGGTTTAATTCCTAATATATCAGCAACCTCTTGTTGCTTCATACTTTTATTCAATCTGGCAGCTCTTAATCGTTCTATTAATAATTCATTCATAAGCCTACCTCCTTGTATAACGAAAATACCACAAAATTAAGATTTTGTAAATAAAAATATCGCAAAACGTGAAAAAATATATTGACATATCATAAAATGCGATGTATCATATAACCGATATCACAAAATGTGAAGTTTGGAGGTGATAAGTTTTGCAAGTTGGTGTGATGATAAAAGAATATTTGGAGGATAACGGAATTTCGCAGGCATATGTCAGCAGAGAAACTAATATCAACCCAGTCAAACTGAATATGGCACTTAATGGTAATAGAAGACTAAGCTTGGATGAGTATTCCTTAATCTGCGGTGTCCTCAAGGTGAATACCGATTTCTTCCTTAAGCCCCGGATCCCGAATGAAACAAAATAACCCCAAGTGCTGCGAACACTCAGGGTTATCTGCACACAGAAGTTAAATCAAGCTAAATGTGTTAGCTATGTTGTGATGAACTTCTATGTATCCGTTTTCTTCGAGCTCATCAATAATCTGTTGAGCAAGTTTAGTAGATATTTTCCCGATGCCTACTAAATCAAGGATGGCAAAAGAAGTTTTGCCATTGCTCGATTCTGTTTGAAGAAAACAAAGAACAGCTTTTGCTAGTTCACTCATATGTGTACCTCCTTCCAAAGGCGAGTTTTTCCTCTGAAAGCCTTTCAGTGTGAGGACACATAGAGATTTTAACATTATCGAAAGAAACATTCAAGGAATCAAAAGATGTTTCTTGAGTATCTGGAGGAAGAGTCGGAACACTTACATCAAGTGAATCAGTGTCTTGAGCAGATTCTAAATATTGTAGGAGAGGAGTAAAAGGGTGAATAACAATAATTTTATTCCACCAATGGAACTCAAAACTATTGAGGTGGATGTTGAGAAGAGAATTTTTAATGTGAATGGCAAGCCGTTTGGGGAAAACTGCACAGCCTTTTCTATCAGATGTGATGCTGTTGATGGTTATAAAATCCGAATGGAAATCGACACAACAGTGCATTTAGCTTCATACGCAATGCACAACGGAGAAAAGAAAACAGACCGCACATATGAGGTGCAGCCTGTCAGAAACTAGCAGAGCATTTTATCAGCATCTTTAGTCAATAGTACAGTCTCCTTTCTTTCGTATTCGGGCATGGCAGTGCCTTGTAAGTACAGTATAGGAGAGGGTAAAAGAAATTGCAAGGAGGTGAGCAGTATGCCAGATAAGGAAAAGGTTTACAGGTTACTTGCTGAATTATTAGCAGACCAAATGGGCGGAACGCTCGTCAGTCTGGAGTTTATTGATGAGGTAAAGGAAGAGGAGGCAATTTAAATAAGTAATTAGCAACCGTGTCCTGTATGCGGCGTACAGTCGCAATCCCCTTTTTGCTCATGGCGCACAGACCGTTCAATCTGTGCGCCGCATAGAGGGCACGGATTGGAGATTGTTAGAAAGGAGGAACCATGAAAAAACAAGTAAATCGTGAGCAAATTATTAAGCTGCACCAAGAAGGAGTATCCTATCAGAATATTGCTGAAAGTGTAGGATGCAGCAAATCCACGGTTGGCAAGGTTTTGAATGAGGCCGGATGCTCTGCCAAGATATTTTTGGACAAAGGCAAGGTACTGGCACTGCACCGTGCCGGATGGAAGGTCAAAGATATTGCAGGGGACATGGGCATCACGGAGGAGGACGTGCGAGAGGTGCTTACTGCAAAGAAGGAGGTGCCTCGTGATTAAGAATATAATCATAGCCGCATTGGCGGCAGGCTACGCATTGCGGTGCCCGTGGTTTGCGGTTTGCGACGTCGCAAGCAAGGCGGTGATATGGCTCACTTTAGCCATATGCCTATTATTTTTTTGCTTTTTTTGCGACGAAAAGCGTGAAAATAGGCTAAAAAAGCAGGAAAGAGCAAGAAAATTACAGGAGCAGGTAATCAAATTAAGGTACGAGGGAGGACGCGAGCATGCAGGGAATGACCGAAGCGGAACTGAAGCATCACGTGGATGAGCTTACCAAGATGGCCAATGAGTTCAATCGTCTGTTCGACCGTAAAGAGTACGGTCGGGCGCACTGGGTTCTGTTAAAAGCACAGGTTATTGCCAGATACTTGAAACTTCCCCCTCAGACCATGTCAGAGCTGTTTGGTTACTGGCCGGATGATGGTAACGATGAAACGGTACCACCT
>JAZQMG010000046.1:0-50041 GCA_045543175.1 Acetatifactor sp.
GAGTCTTTGTACTTGTGTACTGCTCTCAGAATCGTAACAACTTCCTTCTTAGTAGGAAGGGGAACCGGTCCGCTCACCTGGGAACCGTTCTTCTTTACTGTTTCGATGATTTTCTTAGCAGATGCATCAACCAACTGATGCCCATAAGCCTTAAGGGTAATTCTCATTACTTGACTTGCCATAAAAAAAGTCGCCTCCTTTTCGCACTTTTGTTCAAAGCATTTCTGCTTTTAGTACGACAAGCGGTGACTGTACACTCTCCCGTGTGTGTCCTGAATCTTTAGCAACGTTTTAGACCCGGTTCTTACACGTCGTTTCTGCCCGAGGGCAGACTTGTAAACCTTGTTCCGCAGCATTTCGGAACTTAGTTCTTGGTACAGTGACTTGTCGTCAGTTTCCTAACTTGACATTCGCTCCACGGAAAACCCGATATTCATTACTGATTACCGGCAACCTCACGCTTCTTCGCTATCATGCCACAGCAAAATCTAGTATACATGGTGTTTTCTCCCATTGCAAGTACTTTTTTTCAAGAATTGTATTTTTTTTGTATTTTTTTTAGTACAATCTAATTCTTACTTATTATAATAGAAGAAATAAGCACCAACACAATCCCCACAAGCATGGTTGCGCTCATGGTTTCCCTATAAAACAATACTCCCGCCACCGTGGACACGATAGGTTCCAAGGTAGCAAGCACTGCAGCCCGCCCCGGCTCCATGTATCGAAGCCCCAGAGTATACAGGGAAAAGGACATAGCTGTGCTGAGCACTGCCATGCTCAACGCCGGCACCAATAATACCGGCTCCTGTGTAAACTTATTTATAATAGTAGAAACTCTCACAAAAGGCAGCACACCCACACAGGCAAACAAAAAAGTATAAGTTGACACCGTCATGGGATGATACCCCTTATTCAAAGCAAACCTTCCAAAGATACTGTAAAGCCCATATCCGATTCCGGAACCCAGACCCAAAAGAATCCCCTGAACGCTCACCTCTCCCGCACCGCCTACCAGTCCACTGACCAGTACACATCCCATAAGAGCCATGACAAGTGCCACCCATTTCCCCCGATTCATTTTCTCCTTAAAGAAAATCATGGACAACAGAGTCACCCATATGGGTGAGGTGTACATTAATATAGAAGCAAAGGCCGCCGAGGACACCTGTACATTCCGAAAATAGCAATAGCTAAAAAAAACAATACTGAACACTCCCGTTCCCACAAAACACCAACTGTCCCTCAGCTTTACCTGCAAAAGCTTTCGATTTACCATCAACAATCCGGGCACCAAAAACAACACACTGCCATAGGCTCTGATACACACCACATCCATGGCCGAGAACTCTGCCGTGCTCAATTGTCTTACAAATATGAATAGTATCCCCCACAGAATCGCTGCTGCCGCAACCAAAAACGGGGCCACCTTTTGCATTTTTCCGTTTTCCATCTCGCATCTCTAAACCGAATGGTTCCTTCCTCCTCCTAGAGTTTACCTTTTCTTCTTGCGCAAGTCAATAGACCCTTCCATGCAAAACCCGATCCCAAACCTCACTGCACTCTTGCAAACCACCCGAAAATCCTGTATAGTTGTCCATAGATATTTTACTCTCAGATAGGAAGAAACATCAGAAAGGATGAACAGATATTATGTGGATTGCATCCAATTGGAAAGACTATGAAGTGCTTGATACCTCAAATGGAGAAAAACTGGAACGCTGGGGTGATTATATTCTGGTACGCCCTGACCCCCAGGTCATATGGAATACCCCTCACGACCATAAGGGATGGAAAAACAAAAACGGCCATTACCACCGCAGCACCAAAGGGGGCGGTGAATGGGAATTTTTTAATCTTCCCAATGAGTGGAGCATTCATTACGAAGGTGAGCATTTTACCTGCGCTAATATCCGCCCGGCCAACACTCCCGGCGGACAACTGACCTTCAACCTGAAACCCTTTAGTTTCAAACATACAGGCCTTTTCCCCGAGCAGGCCACTAACTGGGACTGGTTTTCCAAGAAGATACACGAAGCAAAAACCCAAGACCCCAATCGTCAGATTAAGGTACTGAACCTTTTTGCTTACACCGGAGGTGCCACCCTTTCCGCAGCAGCGGCAGGAGCGGCAGTAACCCATGTGGATGCCTCCAAGGGCATGGTGGGTTGGGCCAAGGAAAACGCACAGGCTTCCGGTCTGGGCGAAGCCCCCATCCGTTGGCTTGTAGACGACTGCGTGAAATTCGTAGAACGCGAAATACGGCGCGGCAACAAATACGATGGCATTATCATGGACCCTCCCTCCTACGGCAGAGGCCCCAAGGGAGAAATCTGGAAAATCGAAGATAGCATCTGGCCCTTTATTGAACTGACAAGCCAACTACTCTCCGACAATGCAATCTTTTTCCTGATTAACTCGTACACCACAGGCCTCCAGCCTGCGGTACTTTCCTATATGATTAACACCTCCATCGTCAAACGCTTTGGAGGACACGTAGACGCTGCCGAAATCGGACTACCGGTTACCGAAAGCGGCCTGGTGCTTCCCTGCGGTGCTTCCGGTCGCTGGGAAAAGTAAATATTCTAAAACCAAAACAGGGGCTGCTTGATTCCGGCAGCCCCATTCACATTCAATGCACATCTATCCTCATTGTAACAATTCCCAGATTTCATCCACCGTACTTCTGCCTTCAAATTGCACTAACACATATTGGTTTTCCGCCTTATGCAGAACACCAAAATCAATTTCCACCGCATCAGCATTAATGTCGTTTTCAGAGGATTCTTTGCAATTTAACGCTATAAACTCTTTGCTCAATTGCTCCTCATAAACAATATGCTCCTGTGCAATTCCTTCCTGCACCCGGTCAGGCAGTGCAGCTCCCAAATTCTCCACCTTTACCGCAAACTCATCCTGCATATTGTTGTATGTCCAGAACAGTTTAACATATTCTGCCCCACTCTCCTGACTTCCTATAATTTTCACAAATGCTCCATCCTCCGGCCAACATTCAGGAATATACTCTCCTATCACAGCAATCCCCTTGGTCTCCTCCAATGTCAGCTCCTCATCAAAAGAAGCACCTGCATCCACACACTCCTGCTCGTGCTTTAAAAAACCTTCTGTGACACTGTCGGATTGCAAATCCATTTCCGTCTTCGCACTTTCAGGTACCGTATTCTCTTCCCGAACACTTTCCTCCATCTCCATCTCCGCAGGAGCCTCACAGCACTCCTGACTTGCCGTAACTGCATTCATGGCAAAATCCGCTGCAGCGGGCCCATCCAAACTCGTAAACTGTTGCATACTCACATACCCGGCTCCCAATACAGCCAGACAAAGCACCGCTGCCATACCTTTGCCATATTTTTGTATAAAAATAAGCAAACCATTAAACTTCGCCTTCTTATAATCCTCACAGGCCGCCAGATACTTTTCATCCACTCCCGACAGTGCCTCAAACAGGCGAATGGCTCCGTCTTGCTTATTATTCAGCTTTTCACTCATAAGACCACACCCTCCTGTTCCAAATATATTTTGAGCTTACCACGAATTCTAAAAAGGGTCGTTTTTACCGTGTTAATCTTCATATCATACCGCTCGGCAATCTCACCGATATCCTCTGCATACCAGTATCTGCGCAAGAAAACATTGCGCTCCTGTTCCTTAAGCGTTTCCAGAAAACGATTGATACACCGCTTAAGCTCCGCCTCCTCCACTGCCTCCTCTGTGCTGTGAGCCGAAGGCACACACTCTGCCAACTCATCCAATGCGGCTTCCATCTCTCCTCTCCCCCGTTTCATGGCGTTCTTATGCTTCCACCTGTCAAAAGACAGATTGCGGGTGATAGTGCCCAGAAAGAGTTCCAAACGCCCTGGGCGATTGGGTGGAATGGCCTTCCACGCTCTAAGCCATGTATCATTGACACATTCCTCCGAATCCTCCCTTGTATGCAAAATATGAAATGCAATACTGTAGCAGTAATTGCCATAACTTTTCTGAGACTCTTCTATGGCGCGCTCGTCACGCTCCCAATATAAATCCAGTATTTCCGTATCCCTCATATGTACTCCTCTTAACCTCAATCGTCCCTACTATATAGGACGCCTTTTATCTTGAAAAGTTCTCCTTATCCAAATCCAAAATCATCGTATCACATTTTTCCCCATCTCTCAACTATCAGTCCACCTAAAATCATCCCACAAAAAGGGAGCAGACTCAAACATCCGCTCCCTCTCTTACACACCGTCTTATCGGCCCAACATAATTTAATTTGTAGAAAAACGTCCTACAATATCCTGCATGAATACCGTATTCTCTTTGTTGGTATTTACCACAACCAGAAGCTCCGACATCGTTGCTTCAATCTGTCCAACCTTATCCATAATTTCATCCGTGCTGATAACAGTTGCATCCGGCATATTCTGCACCTTATCAATCTGTCTTCTGATATTTGTAACAGCTTCCGTAAATACCCTTGCCGAATCATCAATTTCCTTTATGATATCTCTGATTTCTCCAATAGACAAATGATATTCATTTGTTGCCTGAACAAAATCTTCAAACTGAGTCTGCACATCATTTTGCAGGAAATCTACAATATTGTCAAAGCAGTTCTGAATCTTAGAAATATTGACTCTTGTTTCATTACAAATATTTTGAATCTCTGATGCAGTAGCCGAGGAACTATTTGCAAGATTTCCAATTTCACCTGCCACAACTGCAAATCCTCTGCCCGCCTCACCAGCTCTTGCCGCCTCAATAGACGCATTCAAGGACAACAAATTGGTCTGACTTGTAATATCCAAAATCTGCTTAGCCATCTCATCAATTCTTGTCAGAGACTGTAAGCTCAGCATCGCTTCTGCAATCTCTTTTTTATTCTCATCAATTCGCGCACTGGTTTCCAACAATGACGAACCTACTGTCTCTCTCATTTCGGAAACCTTTTCATTCAAATCATCACTTCGCTCTGTTCCGGCCTGTATTTTCTCTTCCACACGATTCACAACATCGGCAATATCTCCGACCTCATCATCCACGCAACCAATGGCATGAGATATAGATTCCGTATACTGTGCAAAACGCTCTGTAGTCTGCGAATTATCTTCCACAGTATGCAACAATACCTCCGAAGAAGCAGACATTTTGGTTGCAGAATAATTCAAGGAATCCGAGCACTTGTTCATCGTCGAAACAATATCATTAAAGGAATCATACAATGAATCTATCGCTGTTGCAATCTGGCCAATTTCACTTCTGCGATTAATATACTTGTCCAGCTTGTTCTGCTTATTCAAATTAAGGTTCTTCAACCGAATAATAGCAGACTCAACATATCTTAAAGGCTTAGTAATTAATCTGATAAATATCCATGAAAGCACTCCTATCAGAACTTCAAACACAACACAAATTACGCCTAAGATGCGCATATTCTTGTTTACATCCTCATAGATATTTGCCTCACTGTTATAAGAGACAAGAGCCCAACTATGCTCAGGAATATATTGATAAGCAATCAGGGACTTTCCTTCCTTTTCATCCACATATTCCAATTCACCGCCGACACCATCTCCTCCGCTTTTATAATCGGAAATAATGAACTGCAAGCTTTCATCCCGAACCTCTGTCCCCACCAAACTTTCTTCTCTGTCAAAAATATATGTTTGGGAATCCATGTTTAACATGGAGAAATGTTCCCCCTGGGTTACCATAGAGTCTAGCAAGTGCTTCAAATCATCCGCAAATGGTCCTCCTCCCACATATCCCAGAATCGTAGTACCATCTTCATCCAAAACAGGACAATACATGGACAAAGTCAACTTTTGTGATGCGGGTGAAACAATAATACCTACATTGTACAAACCATCCGCTGCAATCATCGCATCCTGAAGAGTTTTAAGCCCCTCTCCTTCTCTGGTGGTGATTCCCACCACCGCCGGATTGGAATGCGCTATAACATGGGTGTTCCACTCGCCAATATACAGGCCTTCCCAATTATCCAAACCAGCATAATAATCCTCTGTATATTCCTGCGCAGATTTTCTCAACAACTCATCCTCCGGATTTTTCAAGAACTCTGCTACAACCGGATCCTTGCTATATGCAATCAGCAAATCCTCCTGATGCGTTATATATTCCTCAATAAGACTTGTCTGCGCATTCAGCGAAGCGTGAAGATGATCCAATTCCGATTGTTTCATCATTTTGGTCATGTTGCTGTTAGCTATCACATACAACAAAAAAATACAGATACTCGTTACCGATAATATAGCTAGTGTAATTGTAGTTCTCATCTTTCGATTCTTCATGGTAAGACCCCCTTTGTCCATTTCAATAGCATGCTATTGATTTTGTTATATAAAAACCCGCTCAAAGCGGGCTTCTATTTAATGTTTTTGCATATTCTTTGGAGTAACTGATCAAAAATGGTTCGTTCCTCTTCTGTCAATCCTCGTAAAAGGAATTCCACTCCTGCATCCATATCAACCACGGTATTGCTACAAGTTGCCATTCCTGCCGGTGTAATCTGCACAATCTTAACCCGTTTATCATCCGGCGAATCTAACTTCCTGACAAATCCCTTTTGTTCTAAACGATCAATAATCCCTACGGTTGTCGATTGTGCTACACCTAATTCATGTTCAATCGTCTTTAACGACAATCGACCTTTCAAATCGGAAGACAACATCAAAAGAACTGTCATTTGCGCATGTGTGAGATCATACTTACGAAACTCATTATTAGCACGTTTTTCTACATAATCATGTATCTGTTTAATATAATAAGTCCAGTACTTTTTCATCTTCAAAAGCACCTCTTTCTCATATATGGAATTATATTATATACCGCGCATTTTGTCAATCAATATCACAAATAATCATAAAGAGGCAGACAATTCCTTGCCCACCCCTTTTATTCGCATGTCTTTTTATTAAATTATCAGTAATTCTCAGCCTTAATCTGGAAGTATGCCTGAGGATGTGCACATACAGGACATACCTCGGGAGCCTGCTTACCTACACAGATATGACCACAGTTTGCACACTGCCAAATCATATCACCGTCCTTAGAGAATACCAAACCATTCTCCACATTCTCCAGAAGCTTTCTGTAACGCTCCTCATGCTCCTTTTCAATAGCAGCCACACCTTCAAAAAGCTTCGCAATCTCCTCAAAGCCTTCTTCTCTTGCCTCCTCGGCAAACTTTGCATACATATCTGTCCACTCGTAGTTCTCACCCTCTGCTGCATGCTTCAAATTCTCAGCAGTGCTGCCAATACCACCATTCAAAAGCTTATACCACATCTTAGCATGCTCTTTCTCGTTTGCTGCAGTTTCCTCAAAAATTGCCGCAATCTGCACATAGCCATCTTTTTTTGCCTTAGACGCAAAATAAGTGTACTTGTTACGCGCCATAGACTCTCCTGCAAATGCAGACATAAGATTCGCCTCAGTTCTTGTTCCCTTCAAATCTGCCATATAATATCCTCCTTCTCGTTGAAAATTATTTTCAACATCTGAAAATATTATACCTAAAAAGATATTTTTTTCCAACCCTGACCATGCTTATTTTAGAGAACCTTTATACATATTTTATTACTGGATAATAGCAGTTGCCAGATTCAGATAAGCTGCAAAAGTAAGCCACGCCAGATAGGGTATAAGAAGTGCTCCCGCCCGCCTGTCAAGTTCCCTGAATTTCCGCCATGTAACAAACACCAGATACCACAAAAGTAACAGCCAAAAAAATGCCAGCCAATAAGCTTCCCATTCAAAAAAGATTAATGGCCAGAGTATGTTTACCACAAGCTGCGCACCGTAATAAATTAATGCCGTTCGCCTATCCGTACCTGTAGGATTAAGCCAAATCCGATAAGCTGCAATTCCCATAAGCACATAAAGGATAGTCCATACAACCGGAAATACCCATCCCGGCGGTGATAGGGGCGGTCTTTCCATCGCACCATAGGTTTCCCCAATGCCCGGCGCAAGAATACTCCCCAAAATTCCTGCTCCCAGACTGATTGCCACACTAATAATAAGAGGTTTCCACTCTATTTTGTTATTCATAAAAAACTCCGAGAATTTTGTTGTTTCATTATATGCAACACTTATGCATAAAATACAAAACTCTCGAAGTTTCTTCTATTCCAAAATCTTATACAAACCCTTTCATCTCCTGCATGAAATCCTCTTCAATACGAATCAGTTCCTTAGCAAACTCCTGACTCTCCTTGGACGCATCGGGATACTTGTTCACATACTCGCTGACAGACTGAATACCCATGTTGCAGCCATCCATCATAATCTTGGCCACCTGCTTGTCGTCAGGGTGCATAAACATCTTCATGTGCATCTCCATGCGCGCCATCATCTCTGCCATCTTACTGGGAGGACTTTCTCTCTCTCCGCACTTTTCCAATGCCTCTGCAATCTTCGCCTCAAGCTTGCGATGTTTCTCACCATAAGCCTCCAACAACTGATTCAGCTCAGGGTCCTCGGCATATTCACGCATCTTTTTGACGCTGTCCATAGCCATCTGACACCCTGAGCTGCATTCTCTTAACAGTTCAATTGTATTCGCATCCATACCCTACTCTCCAATCTGTAACCATGCATATGCGGTTACTCTTTTTCAAATAGGATGTGCGATTTTTTAATATTTATACTTTACAAATTACTTATTCTGAATCTGTGCATGGAGACTCTGGATGGAGTTAACCTCACCCTTGCCCGCCTTCTGCACACAGAGAATACCCTCTGCAGTTGCTCTTGCTGCAGCTATGGTTGTCATGTAAGGAACCTTACCCTTAACTGCTGCCTTTCTCAAGTAACTGTCATCGTTTACACTGTCATTACCTACAGGAGAGTTGATAATCAAATCAATCTTGCCATTGGTAATCAGATCCAGTACATTAGGTCTTCCCTCAGAAAGCTTCTTCACAAGCTCTGCCTCTACGCCTGCTTCCTGAATCAACTTGCAGGTATTGCCGGTAGCAAGAATCTTAAATCCTGCCTCTGCAAAGAGCTTAGCAACCTCTACAACCTCAGCCTTATCCTTGCGGTTTACGCTGATAAGAACTGTACCGCCGGTAGGAAGCTCTGTCTTGGTTGCCTCCTGTGCCCTGAAGAACGCCTCTCCTACAGTGGGTGCAAGTCCCAATACCTCACCGGTGGAACGCATCTCAGGTCCGAGAACAGGATCAACCTCCTGGAACATATTGAAGGGGAATACCGCTTCCTTCACACCATAGTAAGGAATTGCCTGTTCCTTCAATTCAGGAACGGGTGAAGGATTGCCGGTAAGTTCAGCAGTAACAATGTCAATCGCAAGAGGTACCATGCGGATGTTACATACCTTAGATACCAGAGGAACGGTACGGGATGCTCTGGGATTGGCCTCCAGTACATACACCTTGTCATTCTCAATCGCATACTGCATGTTCATCAGACCCTTTACATGCATCTCTTCTGCAATACGTCTGGTGTATTCCTTAATAGTAGCCACATTCTCCTCGGAGATGGACTTGGAAGGAATGATACATGCAGAGTCACCGGAATGTACACCGGCAAGCTCGATATGCTCCATTACAGCAGGCACAAATGCATGAGTACCGTCACTGATTGCATCTGCCTCACACTCAAGTGCATGATTTAAGAATCTGTCAATCAGAATAGGTCTGTCCGGTGTTACACCTACAGCAGCATTCATATATGCGGTCAAATTCTCGTCATCGTAAACAACTTCCATACCACGTCCGCCCAATACATAGGAAGGACGAACCATTACAGGATATCCAATCTTGTGTGCGATTTCCAACGCTTCCTCAACATTTACAGCCATTCCGGACTCAGGCATGGGAATCTCCAACTTGTCCATCATAGCACGGAACAGGTCACGGTCCTCTGCCAAGTCAATTACGGAAGGAGCGGTACCCAGGATACGAACACCGTTCTTCTCCAAATCAGCAGCCAGATTCAAAGGAGTCTGTCCACCAAACTGAGCGATAACACCCACAGGCTTCTCCTTCTTGTAAATGCTAAGTACATCTTCCAAAGTAAGAGGCTCGAAGTACAGCTTGTCAGAAGTATCATAGTCTGTACTTACGGTCTCGGGATTACAGTTTACAATAATGGTCTCGAATCCAAGCTTCTTAAGTGCCAAAGACGCATGTACACAACAATAGTCAAACTCGATACCCTGACCGATACGGTTAGGACCGCCGCCCAGAATCATTACCTTCTGCTTGTCAGTGTTTACAGGGTTCTTGTCCTCCGCATTGTAGGTGGAGTAATAATAAGCACTGTCAGGAGTACCGCTTACATGTACACCCTCCCAAGCTTCTTCAACGCCGATTGCAATACGCTTCTCACGAATTTCCTGCTCGGAAACACCCAAGAGAATGCTCAAATACTTATCAGAGAAACCATCCTTCTTGGCCTTGGTGAGAACCTCATCAGAAGGAATGGAACCCTTGCATTCAAGCAATGCAAGTTCTTCATCAACCAACTCTTTCATCTGCTCGATGAACCACTTCTTCACCTTGGTAATCTGATGAATCTCATCAACCTCTGCACCCTTCTTCAAAGCCTCATACATGATGAAATGACGCTCACTGGAAGGAGTAATCAGCATCTTGAGAAGCTGCTCCTTGGACTTCTCCTCAAGCTTAGCCACCTGACCAAGTCCGTAGCGGCCGATTTCCAGAGAACGGATTGCCTTCTGGAAAGCCTCCTTATAATTCTTACCGATACTCATAACCTCACCTACAGCGCGCATCTGAGTACCAAGCTTATCTTCTACACCTTTGAACTTCTCAAATGCCCAACGAGCGAACTTGATTACCACGTAGTCACCGCCGGGAACATACTTATCCAGAGTGCCGTACTTGCCACAAGGAATATCCTTCAGGGTAAGACCGGATGCCAACATTGCACTTACCAATGCGATAGGGAAACCGGTAGCCTTGGAAGCCAGTGCGGAAGAACGGGAAGTTCTGGGATTAATCTCAATTACGATAATTCTGTCACTTACAGGGTCATGAGCAAACTGTACATTGGTACCACCGATAACCTCTACGGACTCAACAATCGCATATGCCTGCTTCTGCAGACGCTTCTGCAAATCCTCTGAGATAGTCAACATAGGTGCTGCACAGAAAGAGTCACCTGTATGAACACCCAGAGGGTCAATATTCTCGATGAAGCAAACGGTAATCATGTTACCCTCTGCATCACGTACTACCTCAAGCTCAAGCTCCTCCCAGCCAAGGATGGACTCCTCAACCAAAACCTGACCTACAAGGCTTGCCTGCAAACCTCTTGCACAGACAGTACGCAACTCATCCTTATTATATACAAGACCGCCGCCGGCACCACCCATGGTGTATGCGGGACGCAAAACAACAGGATAACCAAGTTCATCAGCAATCTGAAGTGCTTCCTCTACACTGTAAGCAACCTCACTGCGCGCCATCTCAATGCCAAGCTCGTTCATTGCCTTCTTGAACTCAATTCTATCCTCGCCACGCTCAATGGCATCTACCTGCACACCGATAACCTTCACATCATACTTGTCCAAAATGCCTGCATTAGCAAGCTCGGAACAAAGGTTCAGACCGGACTGTCCACCCAGATTGGGAAGCAGCGCATCAGGTCTCTCCTTTGCAATAATCTGCTCCAAACGTTCTACATTCAAGGGCTCAATGTAGGTGACATCCGCAATTTCAGGGTCTGTCATAATTGTAGCAGGGTTGGAGTTTACCAGTACAATCTCATATCCCAGATTGCGCAGTGCCTTACAAGCCTGCGTGCCGGAATAGTCAAATTCACAAGCCTGACCGATAATGATAGGGCCGGAGCCTATGATTAAAACTTTGTGAATATCAGTTCTCTGTGGCATGTTGTTTCCTCCTTAATCCATATAGAAGTCTTGAACAAACCTTGTCCAAGACATTATCTGACCTATTATAACACATCCTTTTTCACACCTCAACTAAAAAATGTGCCAATCCGAAAATTTTTTTTCGCTATTTTTCGCTAAATTTCTACAATACATTCTGCCCTCTATTTCGCTTTTTTGACAACAGACAGTTCATTCCACAGTGTAAAACCAAGAATCAACAAACCGCCAAGCCCCTGCCACGGTGTCATTGTCTCACGCAAAATCAACACTGACACCAACACAGATACCAACGGGTCAATATAACTTAGAACCGCAGCCTTCTGCCCGGGCAGTTCCTTAAGCGAAGAAAAATACAGACAATAGGTAACACCTGTATGTACCAAGCCTACAAACAAAAGGCTTCCCAGTCCGATTCCGGTAAGCTCTCCCACATGAAAACCGGAGGTCACCGCCACATAAGGCACCAGAATTATAATCGCTGCCACAAACTGTAAAAGTGTACGGGGAATACCTGCCACACCCTTGATAAACTTATTCAGAAGAATGACCGTGGCATAAAAGACCGCTGCTCCCAAACCAAACAGAATACCCGTCAAATCAGAGCTTCCCTGGCCCAAATCCCCCACACCTACAATCAGCACCAGACCAAGTGTGGACATCACAAAACAAAAAATCTGTTTCACTGTCAGTTTCTCTTTAAACAAAAAAGGACACACCACCGTGACAATCACCGGAGCAAAATAATAACTCAGGGTAGCTACGGAAACCGTCGTATATCGATACGCCTCAAACAACAATATCCAGTTAATTCCCATAGCCATCCCGGAAAGCAAAAGCAATGGCAACTCCTTCTTAATACTCGCAAATGGAATTTTCTGCCTGCTTACCAACATATATCCACCAATTAAAATGGTAGCCAAAACTGCCCGATATAATGCAATTTCTCCCGAAGACAACGGAATATACCGCACAAATAGTCCAATGGTTCCGAATATCACCATAGATATGATTAACATAAGACGTGCTTTTTTCATAAATATCTTTACTCCTTATTTGTTTGTTAAAGCCTAGTATACTCAAAAAAACTTTTTATTACAAGAAATTCTTATACAAATATTCATACCTCAATTTTCGATTGCCCATCCCTGCTTTTCGTGCTACCATAAAAATATATATGACCTGACATACATTAAAAAGGAGGTGCGCCATGCTTGACTTTACTCACTTGGAACAATACCGCGAGAACAACCGCATAGAAGCCAAAAAAGCATTGGGCGGCCTTCCCAAAAGTATCTGGGAGACCTACTCCGCCTTCGCCAATACCATGGGCGGTGTAATTTTACTGGGCGTGGAGGAGCATAAGGATCGTACTCTCCATCCGGTAAATCTTCCCGACCCGGAACGACTGGTGCGGGAGTTTTGGGACAAAGTCAATAATCCCACAATTACCAACATCAATATTTTGACACCCAAAAATATACAAATCCGCACCATAAACGGCAATGATATCATTGTCATCACCGTTCCCCGGGCTACCCGACAGGAAAAACCTGTCTTCATCAACAAAAGTCCTTTAAACGGCTCCTATCGGAGAAACGGTGAGGGTGATTATAAATGTACGCGCGAGGAAGTGCTCAGCATGCAGCGCGACGCACTGATTATGACCCCGGACATGAAACTTCTTCCTCACATGGAACTGGATGTTTTTCATTATGAAAGCATCCACCGCTACCGCAACCGTTTAAAATCCTACTCCCCCGGTCATCCGTGGGAAGGTCTTGCGGACCATGATTTTCTGTGCGAATTAGACGCAGTGGAACTGGATGCCGAAGGGCGGATGCGCCCCACCGCAGCAGGCCTTTTGATGTTTGGCTTGGAACCTGTCATCAAACAGGAATTTCCCAATTACCGTTTGGATTTCCAATGGACAGAGGAGCATTTTTCCTCCGATTCAGATAACCTAAGCGACAATCTGTGCGACTTCTATTTCCGGGTCTGCGACTGTTTCGCCAGATACCTTACCGCCTTACCTGCCAATGACAGGCAGCGAATGACCCCTTTTATACATGAGGCCCTTCGGGAAGCCCTTGCCAACTGCCTGATAAATGCTGATTACTACGGAAACTGCGGCATCCAGATTACTCTACAGGATGACTGCTGCACCTTTGTAAATCCTGGTGCCTTCCGCGTGGATGTGGAAGCTGCCAAATGCGGTGGTATCTCTGACCCGCGAAATGCTGCTTTGGTCAAAATGTTTAACCTGTTAGATATCGGAGACAGCTCCGGCAACGGCCTTTCACAAATTTATGCCATATGGCAGAAAATGGGATGGAACTATCCCGAAATCAGAGAACTCTATGCACCGGAATCCACAGAACATATTTTAAAAATGTGCAAATCAAGCGACCATACGTCGAGTATACAACACACTGACACAGCTCCCTCCACAAGCCAGTCGAACCGCAGACTTATCATCAATTATCTTACCGACCACGCCTGCGCCGGCACAGAAGAACTGACTGACTTTATGGGACTTGACCCCCAAATCGCCCAAGTCCTGTTCGACGATTTGATATTGACCGGAATTATCGAAATCAAGGACGCTCCCGACCGGACAATCTACCGCTTAAAAGCATAAAAGCAGCCTGCAAGATGGATTAATATGACTCCACTGCAGGCTGCTGTTTCATATATTCAAAATATAGTTTCTCTCCAAATCATTCACAAAATGAACCTTCTCCACATCCATTCCCATAACCCGATTTATTAACTTCAAAACAACCGCAGAGCGAATATTTACTTCACAAGCCTTACGCCCTATTTCTTGCGCAACAACTCTCAAATCATCGAAACATTCTTCTTCCGACAGCTTAAATTGACAAGGGTAATTTCGCTCCAAGAAATCCTGCAAATGTTCCCACTCAGGAAATGAAAATATCTCATCGTTGACAACCATTATGCCGGATAAGAATTTTCTGTTCACAACAACATAATTCTTTATACTGGTGGTTACCAAAAAGTTAATATCTTGTTGCTCCCCTATACCACTTGCCCTTTCACAAAATTTTTCATAATAATCCATCCCCACCATATGGTCAATATTCTCAATAATAATCAACTGCTTTTTCGGACTAGCCTGTTGCACCGCCTCCAACACATGCAAAAAATTATCTAACAGTTCCTCACTGTCAAGTTCCTCCAATACTTTTCCCGATTGCCCTCGCAAAACACTGTTTTGCACTATTTCAATTATTGATTTCTCTTCAAAACTCAGTTCTAAACCTATCCCATCTTCATGCATGGCTGCATTAAGCTTTCCCACCACATTTTCCAAAACACCCTCTAACTGCTCCAATGATTCCTGACAGTCAAGCTTAGCAATAGTAAATACCAAATAGTCAAAAACAACACTCAGCTTTGCTACAGATAATGCTTTAATCAAACTTTCCCGATTTGTTATATGTATTACCGAAAAATATTTTCTCCCAATTACCTCTCCATTCCACAATACATTATTAATCAAAGCTTCCTCATAATCTTTATATTTATAACCTGAAAAATGCTTAACAAGTGACTGTATTATCAGGCTCTTGGTTCTAAAATTAACACCACACAACTGCGTTATCGGTTCTAACTCCATCTCTATTGTTTTACTTTTTTCTTTAATTTCCAATCTCATAACACAATAAACCTTTCTGTTTGATATGCCTTCTCTGTGGCTGTCTTACTACCAACAAAAATTTTCATATCATTATATTGTTTTTCCGTAACACCTAACAATCGGACATTCCCATTCTGAGGCACAATCTTTTGTATTCTTGAAATTATACGCTCACTATGTTCATTGTTTTGGCAAGTCCGAACATACACGGAATATTGCACCATAACAAATCCTTCTTTGATAAGATTTTTTCTGAAATGTCGATATATTCGTTTTTGCTCATCCGTCTCAACAGGCAAATCAAACATACAAATTAACTTCATAATTTTATACTTCATCACTTTCACCTAAATAATTGCGGACCTCCGGAAAAACAAGGTTCTCTCTCCTACCTTGAATCATTGCAGCAACTTGAGATACATACTCCTCCATTGCATTACAGATATACATCTTTTTCCCTTTGTAATTAATGTAATGATTCAGAAAATTAACTAACAAATGTCTATGCTCAACCCTAAAATAATCTTCGGCATATAACAAAATATAGACATAGGTATCCAAAATGGGGCGGAAGGGCTCCATCAAATCGTCCACAAGATTAAATCGATTATACTCGCTTCTATGATGAATTCCCAACTGGGTGTTCAATCCATATCCCACACACAATCTCGCAAAATATGCCCTAACAATGGCATTTCCATAATCCAGTCCCGAGTTCATCAGAGCATTGTCATCACTTCGTGAAAACCCTTTACCCATCAGTCCTTCAAAATACAATTTTGCGCCAACAGCTTCTCTGTTAGTCTCATCCCCATCCTCTACCGCATCCTTTAACATACGAATACGTTCTATATATTCCGGTTCTTTATCATACATTTCTAATGTCTGTGCCTGATTCTCTAACTTGCTGCATACAATTTGCTTCCACAAACCATTATAAAATTCAGAACTACCTGCTATCTGTGCGCCAATATGCTTTGATACCCTACTATGCGTATCATATGAACTGTAAAAACCTATGGGATGATGTTTTGCATCACAAATCACTAAGCCAATATTATTCTCTGCCAACGCACATAACATTCTTGTTGTAAGCGTTGTCGCCATATTATCAACCACCAACATAGAAATATCACTAAGCGGAATCCAAACATCACCCTCTAATCGTTCAATTACCAAATTATCCAACTTAATTCGCATCGTATGCTCATTTTCCAAAAATACAATTCTAAACGCCATATCCTTTTCTCCTTTGTGCTAAAATTGTATAAAAAAAGAACACCTCTCGGTGTTCTGATTTCGGCATAAAGCCTTTTTTTAGCAGGTCTGTAGGAATTAAGTGAATGTAAAATCGAAACACATCTGCTAATTATGATTCTAACATACCCCTTTTCCTTTGTCAAGCTTTTGTGTATATTGCACAAAAATTAGTTCATGGGGGATATCTTTTACATTCACTTAATTCCTACAGGTACTAAAACCCTACTGCTACGCTGTCTATCTCTTTTTTCTTTTACATTCACTTAATTCCTACAGGTACTAAAACTGGTAGAAAGCATTTGTTGCGTCCGCGTAGCTTTTACATTCACTTAATTCCTACAGGTACTAAAACCACAGCCGGATTCACGTTTGTCGATAATCTCTTTTACATTCACTTAATTCCTACAGGTACTAAAACTCAACCTATCTAATCTATCTCCAATGCCTACTTTTACATTCACTTAATTCCTACAGGTACTAAAACTTGATGAGCATTTTTTGCGTTCTACTTTTCTTTTACATTCACTTAATTCCTACAGGTACTAAAACAAATCACAAAGCAGTTGGTTGCTCAGTCACTTTTACATTCACTTAATTCCTACAGGTACTAAAACAAAATGGCAAAAAATGAATTGCAAGGATTTCTTTTACATTCACTTAATTCCTACAGGTACTAAAACATAACTCTCTACCTCGACAACACCTGTGCTCTTTTACATTCACTTAATTCCTACAGGTACTAAAACATGTAATCCTGTATGCCGCAATTCACCATACTTTTACATTCACTTAATTCCTACAGGTACTAAAACTGTGGGTGGCAATAGGATATAAGGCATAAACTTTTACATTCACTTAATTCCTACAGGTACTAAAACAGGCTCCCGGGGCGGTCGCCTGCAATCTGCTTTTACATTCACTTAATTCCTACAGGTACTAAAACTTGAATTCGACTTCCACGCCGTCTTCGTTCCTTTTACATTCACTTAATTCCTACAGGTACTAAAACCGCTCACCCACAATACATTCGTAGCGCATCTTTTACATTCACTTAATTCCTACAGGTACTAAAACCTATAGGCGGTGCTTACATATCAGCCGGAACTTTTACATTCACTTAATTCCTACAGGTACTAAAACGAGAGTTCTCCGACCTTGTGCTTGTGTCCCTTTTACATTCACTTAATTCCTACAGGTACTAAAACTCAGATGTTATTACAGATAGATACACTACGCTTTTACATTCCCTTAATTCCTATAAACACTAAATCAGAATACTTATTGTATACTTTTTGAATAGAGGTTTCCTAAAATATCTGTATGTATCTTTTCTACACATGTCGTTTTGCCAAGAATTGCAAAATTTTGTTTTTCATATTTTGATTTTTCGACTGGTTTTGTTTCAATACAATTTTTCTTTTGAGGCATACTTCGAGACAAAAAGCGTTCCATATAATACTTTCCACCTTTCTCATACCTTATTATATCATTTTTATAGAAAGTGTCCACCAATTCAAAACCTAATTTTTCAAGATCCTCATACGCCTGTCCGTCTTCCAAAACCCATTCCGCACGCAGGCACCTTTCATGCGCCTCCCTATTGATTTCTCCATCAAACTGCAAGTCCGCATACTTAATTCCCACAAAATAGTATCGACCTGTATTCTTATTTCTCCATACCTCCATACAAAAAGGATTCAAGCTAGTCAGTACCACTTGTTTACTTCCCTTTTCAAAACCATATTTATGAGAAATATCAATACAACTATTCACTTCCGAATCCACATACTTCAGTTTTTCAACCCTCGGGCCATCATGCTTTTTACTATACTTCCGGGCAAAATCTCCGGTCTCACGTTCATATTCAGCAAATGCGTTGGGAGCATCCTGATACTGTCTGTAAATCTTCATCAAATCCTCAAAAGTTCTGGGATCATGTTTGTACATTAAAAACTTCTCCTGCTCCCCCTTCTCAATCATTTTCTTAAATGTAGCATATCCCGCTCTGTCATAAATATTAAGGAAGTTAATCTTACACTTCTTACCCTCAATTTCACGTGTACCATAAATCGTTGCATCGCTTAATTTTCTATTGGGCTTTCTATCTACCTTATGCCAATACTTAACCTTCCCCTCTGCCTCAGTTATCAACTTTCTAATAATGGCAATTCGACTTTCATACATCAGCTTCTCATACGCTTCTTCATAGTAGTCACTTTCCATCCTCTCTTTCCACGCAGTTTTATCCACAATCTCATCATTCTCAAAATCTACCGTCTTGGCCAACTCTGCCTTGTAATCTCGATAGCCAAGTCGAGCGAAACAAATAATCATGGCATCAACAGCGTGATGTGCATAGGACTCTTCTCTATTCTTATCCAGACGTAAATATTTTCGCATCTGAGAAGTAAACGCACCTCTCACAACCTTTACCTTAGTACCGCATCCCTTCGCCTTACAAAAATCCTGAAACGCGTTGAGGATTACCCGAGAAGCGTATCGTGTATCATTTATATTACGATTGATAAATCCCTGCAACACCTCTATCTTCGTAATATCTTCCATAAATAAAAGATTATTTACCTTTTTCTCACTAAGCTTCTTCTTTCCTTTCAGCTTAAGTACCATATCCATAAACTCATGATAATCATATTGTCTGGCTATGCCGTTTAAGTACATATAGGGTGTTCTATTTCCCTTTTGTTGATTTTCCGTTGCATATACAAGCACCTTATTGGTTCGACTATCATCAAAAGAGATTGATTTGGGAATAATATGGTCTATCTCAAATTTATCCCAATGGTCTAACAAATCTTCAATGTCAATTTCCCTGCCGGAGTAAAGACATTTCTGCTCCTGTTCATTCCAAAGTTTTAACTTCATAGCCAAATTATTCTGCATTTTGAAATGTTTAGACTCTATTTTTACACCATATTCATTCCATACACGTTTAATAATATCATCTAATTCTTTTTCATTTGCTTTTTGTGTATCGGCAATGCGTTTTTTCTCCTCATCCTCATTTCTGTCTCGAGGCATTTCCACTACAATTTCTTCCGGATAACCATACTTCTTAATCAAAGCATTCAATACTTTGATTGCAATACGGACAGCCCTTACAACGACCGGATTATAAATATCGGAAACCACCTCTTCCGCCGGAAGATACACACATTCCTTGAACTTGTCAACCTTTGTCTTGAACACACCCATTTCAGTAAGTAACTGCATCTGATTCTTGGGTTGCTCATACATTGCAGGAATTAACTCCTGCATAATCGTTAACCCCAAAGACTGCCATTTACTAAAAAGAGCACCATACTCTTTCCGCAAGTCAACAAGCTTCAATTTTATTTCTTGGTCTCTTTCCTTATCGGCATCAAAATACAAGCCTTCTTTTCCCAAGGCTTCCTCAAAGCCCAGTAAAATAGACTCTCTATCCGTATTTAATGTCAATATACGACCTACTTCGTCCAAAACCTTACCGTCCCAAGTTTCAATATCTACTCCTATTTCTGCCAGGATTTTCTTCATTTTGCGATATTGTTCAAAGGAATGGAAGATTTCTTTACCATTCTTGTCAATACGAGCCCCTTCTAAGGTTTTGATTTTCTTACCTTGTCCCAATGCCTTCTCTATAATAGAACGCATCTTGACTACTCCACTTTCCTTTACCATGCCGACAATGGTTCTCTTCTGCTCCTCTGTCAGCTTTTCACCATCCACTTTGAGATTGCACAAGTCATTTAACAGATTAAATTCCTGTGCTGTATAAGAAGCACCTGCTGCCCTATATTCATCAGGTCGCACGGAACATCTACCAATCAAACGATTAAAAATATTGGGTTCTGTTATATATTCTCCTGTTGATGCGTCGATAGCTGTTGTATATTTTCCATAATCCGTTCTCGATGCCTCATTTCCCGGCCCCTCATAATACTTTCTTTTTCTGTTAAATACGCTCAAATAAGCTTCTACAAACGCATCCGTCAACTCAGCATGATACTCCTGTTGCTTAGCGATAAACGCAAGCACCTCATTTCTGTATCCACCGGTTGTAAAAACATTACTATATACAACATTTTCCCCATCAATGATTGCATTGATTCGTCCTCTATATTTTCCATAACACATCAAACGCTCTAACTGAATATGACAAGGAAATTTGCCTTCGTCAAGTTTCTTCTTGTTAGCCTTGAGCCCTTTTTGATAATCGCTTCCCTTGCCTGCCTGATCATCATCCGCATCCTCAAGGTAGGAAATACCTCTATGTTTCAGCATTGTAAGTAACACATGGTATATTTCGTCCATAGACAGTGCTTCCTGCAAACCATTTATCCGAAGTTCCAACTGATTATTGCATGGACTGTCAGGAACATCCAAACCAAAATCTGACCACATTTTCTGAAAGTCGGATATTCGTGTTTTCTCCCGACGAATCATTCTCTTTGATTGTCTGGCTAAACGCCGCTCCACATTATTATTGGCATCGGCACACGGGAAAATGTTCACTCCGGATTCCAAAACCCTCAACTCTTGACCCGAAGAAACTACGCACCAACCTACTGACGCAACACCAATATCAAATCCGAATTGTAACCCCATAGCTCTTTCTCCCTTGTATCTGTAATTTTACTATATTTTAGCATATCTAAACTCTCTTTGCAAAGTATTTGCCGCAAGATTGTGATTTCTTTTTGCTATTCTATTTGTTGGCAAGCAAAAGAGCCATGAAGCTTGTCCCTGAACTCATCCAAAGACTCCTTACCTGTCTGCTGCAAATAATACTGCAACACCTCATACTCAATTACACTGTTTAAGTATTCGTTCGCCCCCCAAACAAATAAATTGAGACATAAATATCTTTCGCCACTTCTTGGAATACTTCTTTACAACACCTCAAATTTAGGGTAGTATAGAAAAATGTGTGCATAGGAGGTACTTTTATGGAAGGAACATCCCTTTTACAAAAGGCACTTCAGGATAAACCGACAATTATTTCGGACAGACGGTATCTTCACACCCATCCGGGTGTAGGCTTCGACCTACAGGATACCAAAGAATATGTTGCACAAAAGCTAAAAGAAATAGGAATAGAACCACTCCCCTGTGGCAAAGCAGGAATTGTAGGACTTGTGGGTGACAAGAACCCCGGCAAAGTATTTTTGCTTCGGGCAGACATGGATGCCCTCCCCATTCAAGAGGAGGCAGCGGTGGAGTACGCCTCTGATAACGGCAGGATGCACGCCTGCGGACATGACCTGCACACCTCCATGCTTTTAGAGGCAGCACGGTTGCTAAAACAACAGGAAAATACGATTCAAGGCACTGTTAAACTAATGTTTCAGCCTGCGGAAGAGATTTTACAAGGTGCGGCTGACATGATTGATGCCGGCATTTTGGACAATCCCCAGGTCGATGCCGGACTGATGATTCATGTGTTGGTAAACATGCCCTTCGAGGCCGGAACTGCCATTGTTTCCTCCGGCGGTGTCAGTGCCCCCGCTGCTGATTATTTTACCATTGAGATTCAAGGGGAAGGCTGTCACGGTGCCATGCCCAATCTAGGCGTAGACCCCATTACCGTAGCTGCCCACATCATTCTGGCTCTACAGGAGATTCACGCCCGAGAACTATCTCCGGCAGACGATGCGGTACTGACCATCGGTTCCATTCAGGCCGGTATTGCAGGCAATGCCATCCCGGATACCGCCAAGCTTCAGGGAACCCTGCGAGCCTACGATGACGACATCAGAGATTTACTCAAAACCAGAATGTCAGAAATTGCAGCACATACTGCTAAAGCATTTCACGCTACAGCCTCAGTGACCTTCGGAAACGGCTGTCCCACCTTGCTAAATGATGCAGACCTGTCCCAATGCACCCTGCGATATATCAGGGAATTAACAGGTCCTGACAAAGCCTTTTCCACCGAAGAACTAGCTTCCCTATCGGAAGGCGGCAGGGTTGCCAAAAATGTAGGCAGCGAAGATTTTGCCTATATAAGTCACAAGATTCCAACCATTATGCTTGCTTTGGCTGCCGGACATTCTGACCAAGGTTTTACCCTTCCACTACACCATCCTCAAATCCGATTTGACGAGGATGCACTGCCTGTTGGAGCTGCCATTTATGCTTATACCGCCATACGTTGGTTGGAAGAACACCATTAAATCAAATACGAATTACTGTACAAAGGAGATTTACTATCAAATGAACAAGAAAACACTTAAAACTACGAATGACTCTGCCAAAAAAACGTTTGTGACAAGCACTTTAGGTATCCTGCTGTTGGCATGTCTCTGTTGCCTCCTCTGGGGCAGTGCCACTCCTGCCATCAAAATCGGCTATGAATGGTTCGGCATCACAGCCGGAGACGTGGCCTCCCGCATCCTGTTTGCCGGAGTGCGCTTTATTCTTGCAGGTGTGCTTACCGCTATCTTTGGCAGCATCATCGCAGGCAAGCCTTTGTTCCCTCAGAAAAGTTCATGGGGCATGGTTTGCAAACTGGGTATGGTTCAAACCGTATTCCAGTACATATTCTTCTACATGGGGCTGGCATACACCACCGGCGTAAAATCCGCCATCATCAACGGCTCCCAAACCTTTATCGCCATCCTTCTTGCCTGCCTTGTGTTCCGCTATGAGAAACTGACCACCCAGAAATTCTTGGGATGCCTGATTGGTTTTGCAGGTGTCATTGTAATCAACTATGACCCCACCGGACTTACCGGTGGTTTTACCCTTAAGGGTGAAGGTGCCATCTTAGTTGCTGCCATTGCTTACGCACTTTCCTCCGCTTTGGTCAAAAAATATTCCCAGAAGGAAAGTCCTGTAGTTTTAAGCGGCTACCAGTTTATCTTCGGCGGCATCATCATGACCATTTGCGGTCTACTCATGGGCGGTCATTTAAGCGGATGGTCTGCAAAATCCATTACCCTTTTGATTTATCTGGCATTGGTATCCTCCGTGGCATACTCCGTCTGGGGAATTTTGTTAAAGCACAACCCCGTGGGAAAGGTTGCGGTATATTCCTTTACCAATCCTATTTTTAGTGTACTGCTGTCCTTCGTGTTCCTGCACGAGACTTCTTCCTTTGGGTTGGAGCTGGTGCTTGCACTGGGATTGGTATGTGGAGGAATCTTCCTTGTAAATAGAGTAAACGAATGAATTTTACCATTTAAATCAAAGCAATATCTTCATAATAAAAAAGCTGCACAAACATGCAGCTTTTTTATTACCCATTCTCAAACAATTCTTTTCGCTTCCTACCGTTTCCAAGGAATACACCTATTCACTCTTCTACAATACTCCACATACTCCTCTCCATACAAATCCTTTAACCACTTCTCCTCCGTATTCTTCATCAACACGGTCATAAATCCCCAATACACCACAGGCAGTATTAACAGCCATAAATTATCAGCAATCAGCAACGCACCTGTACACATCATCATAAATGCTGAATAAATCGGATTCCGCACCCATCCATACACGCCTGCGGTAACCAAGGTATTACTCTTAATATTTTCACCCAGTTTTGCCTGAAAAACTGCACTTCCCCAAAGAAATATACCTAAGACAATGCTGAGAACCCCCAGTACACAAAAAGGAATTTGTAACATCTCAATTCTGCCGGATTGCAATAACTCTGTGCCAGATGCTGCGATTCCTACGATAGTACATACTATAATAATGATGACGTATATCGGTCCAATTCCGATTAATGGTAAATGCTCTTTCTTCTTCATGTTTTCATCCTCCCTTATCTTCTTCCCCAATATCTCAAGGTATGTTTCTTGTACTCCTCATACTCCCTGCCAAACATCCTGCCCATATGATTCTCTTCCTGCAATATCTGCAAATGTAGCATCACTGCCGACCAAACTGATACCACTGCCAGCGGAATGTTAAAGAACATCAGACACATAGCCAGATACAACAGATCAAAACCCACAAAGGCCGGATTCCTGCTCCACGCATATATTCCATTGGTTACCAACGAAGTTCTCTCCTCCGGGATGCCAACCCTCCAACTATTCTTCATCGTAATTGTAGCCATGGCAAAAATAACTACTGCCAACACTCCTGCAACAATTCCTGCACTCCGAATCCATGCCACCGCAACCACCTGCGCCATGAAAACACTTCCCAAGCTCACCACTACATTCAGCATAGTTGCAACACTCATAATCCTCTCAATCACCAACACCTTCTGCGGCTTATTCCCTATGCCCATCTGATTGGTCTTGATAGACTGCTTCTTTTGTATCACCAATTTCGCAAGATAGAATGCATAGAAAGCTGCAAAAATTATAAATCCAATTTCCCGATAAACCATCCTGTACCTCTTTCTCAAAATGCTTTGTATTCACATCTGAGCATCTTTTCATATGTTTGTTTATGTGAACATATAATCATATATTTAACTTCTTGTCAACCTTATTTTCTAATATCTCTAATCTTTATTTGTATACCTAAAAAAACTGCCTACACATCCATTTCATTTAGTTACGATTTTGTTTGTCGCAAGCTTGTTTGCGAACCTGTCAGTACAGTTCAATATCCCGATTTTCCCACGTTTTTTCTGATTTAGTCTGGACTATTTGCTGTATCGAACCCGACTAATCATTACTTTTTCTTGCCTAGTCGGGATTTTTTGCCACTTTGAATCCGACTATTCTTTACTTTTTCTTGTCTAGTCGGGATTTTTCACCTTTTCGAACCCGACTATTCCTTACTTTTCCTTCTCTAGTCGGTTTTTTTCGCCTTTTCAAACCCGACTATTCCTCGTTTTCCCTTCTCCAGTCGGTTTTTTCGCCTTTTCAACCCCGACTATTCCGCATTTTTCCTTCGTTAGTCGGGTTTTTCACCCGTCTCAAACCCGACTTTTGTCAACCCCATTTCATGTAAAAATTGGAGATATGCTTGCCGGGAGGGCGTAGGGTTTAAAGTTTCTATAACATTACGGAAAACTTTAGAATCTCTTATATTCTGTATTCACATACAGCGCAAATGAGCCACGGATGGCTCATTTAGGGTCTACCGCGCACGGATGCGCGTTAGACCCGTGCGCGTCACTTTTGCACACCCCTCCTACAGAATATTAGAGATTCTTAAGTTTGAAGTTCGTTATAGAAACCTTAAACCCTACGCCCTCCCGGCAAACACATCCCCACTTCCACGCAAAAAAAGGCCCTCCGCCATGCGGGAAGCCCTTAAACACACTTCTTACCCTTCCGTATACCGACTCAAAAACTGTTTGGTGCGCTCCTCCTTGGGATTATTAATCACCTCTTTGGGGTCGCCCTGCTCTACAATCACACCGCCATCCATAAAGATAACCTGATCTGCCACATCTCTTGCAAAGGCCATTTCATGGGTTACGATAATCATAGTGGTCTTCTGCTCTGCAAGACCACGAATCACCTTTAACACCTCTCCGGTAAGCTCCGGGTCCAGTGCGGAGGTGGGTTCATCAAAACAAAGAATATCCGGCTTTAACGCCAGTGCTCTTGCAATGGCTACACGCTGCTGCTGTCCGCCGGAAAGCTGATGGGGATAATGCCCCACTCTCTCAGCCAGTCCCATCTGAGCCAGAAGCTCCAGACCATGCTTATCTATCTCCTGATAAATTTCCTTTTTGTTGGCTTTGAAATCCTTGCGTTCCTGCGCCAACAGCTTCTCTGCCAAGGTCACATTCTCCAAGGCCGTATACTGGGGAAAAAGATTAAAGGACTGAAACACCATGCCAAAATGCAGACGTTTCTTGCGCAAATCCTTCTCCCACTCCGCAGGTGCCGAAGCGTCAAACAAAGTATTTCCCTTAACACTGATGCTGCCTCCGTCCGGTGTCTCAAGGAAATTCAGACAACGAAGCAAAGTGGTCTTACCGGAACCGGAGGAACCGATAATCGCCAGTGCCTTGCCCTCCTCCAAAGAGAAGCTCACATCCTGCAGCACCTTTGTATTACCAAAATGTTTTTCTATGTTTTTTACTTCCAAAATCGCCATGTCTGCCCCTCCCTACTTAAAATAATCAAGCTTGCGCTCAATGAAATTAAACAACAGGGTCAAAATTCCTACAAACAGCAGATAGAACACGCCTGTGTAGAACAGAGGCCATGTGATACCATCGGACTTCATGAAAGCATAGCCTGCATGAGTAAGCTCATAGGCTGCAATAATACGAGCCAGAGAGGTATCCTTTACCAACGTAATAATCTCGTTGGACATGGGCGGAACCACACGCTTAATCATTTGCAGCAAAGTAATCTTAAAGAAAATCTGGCTCTTAGTCATACCCAGAACTTCTCCTGCCTCCCGCTGTCCTGCGGGAACACTTTCGATACCGCCCCTGAAAATAACGGAGAAATAACAGGCATAGTTCAAGGAGAACGCTACCACCGTTGCAGTCATTCTTCCTGCCTCACTTCCACCCCAGATATTATTGCCAAGCCACAGGCCGGGACCATAGAAGATAATGATAAGTTGCAGCATCAATGGCGTACCGCGCACTACCCATACAAGAAACTGCATCAGTCCCTTCAAAGGCTTAAATTTACTCATGGATGCAAATGCCAATATCAATCCCAACGGCAACGCAAACACTAGTGTCAATATGAATATCTGAAATGTGGACAACAGACCATCCAACAACGATTGGGTAACAGTCCAAAACATAAACCAGTCTCCTTACAGGAATTCTTCTTTTGCAAAACACATCATATAGAAATTTTATTCAGCAGGTACAACTACTACCTGTGCATTATTGCAGTATGCATTGGTACAATCCATGGCACCCTTAACCTCATCGGTCAGGGTCATACCGTTCCATACCACGTCAATATTCTTAGAATCAAGCTCCATAGCCTTGTTGTCCCAATCGATTACAATAAACTCAACCTCTACGCCAAGCTTCTCTGCAACCTTACGGGACATATCTGCATCAAAACCAATCCACTCTCCGTTCTCATCTGGATAATCCATAGGCTTGAACTCCGTAATACCTACAATCAAAGTACCCTTGTCCTGAATATAAGCCACATCACTCTCTGCCGCAGCTACATACTCACTTGCAGGCTGCTCCAACAAAGACTCATGTACGCCATACTTCTTAGCAGTTTCCATCATGGAACCATCTGCATAGGACTCTGCAAATACTGCATTAATATAAGAAACCAAATCGGAACCCTTTCTACAACCTACACCATACTCCTCCTTGGTAAGCTCTTCACCCAAAGTCAAGTCAGGATAACTGGTTCCCTCACCAATCATAGCACCTGCCATCAAAAGGTCAATAATCGCCGCATCAGAAGTACCGGAAGCAACCTCCATCAAAGCATCCGCCTGTGCTGCCACAGAATTGTACTCATAGCCCTTCTCCTGTGCTACAGCCTCGCCTGCAGAACCTGCCTCTACTGCATAGACAACGGTCTTATTGCCACTTGCAGCCTCACTTCCGCATCCTGTCAAAACCGCTCCCATCAACATGGTTGCACTCAAAAGCATTGCAATTTTCTTTTTCATAATTTCCTCCAAAATAGTTATGTATTTTTTACCACCTAGGAATTTTACCATAGTAATCTTGTAAAGTAAAGGGGGGAAAACACTGGAATCTGCGTAAAATAAGGCTTTACAAAGCCTCCTGTACTCTTTAGAATAGAATGTAGAATAAAGCATAAGCGAGGTACAAAGGATGAAAAAACTTAGCACCCAAAAGATTCTAATGTGTTTTCTGACACTGATTGTTCTGGTACTCATAGCAGTTACCCTCAGTACCACAGGAACCCTTACTGACCCGGAAAATTATAAGCCTCATGTGTATTCCACACCATGGGCACTTCTGCCCCCTGTCATTGCAATTGTTCTGGCTCTGATTACCAAGGAAGTGTATTCTTCCCTGTTCGTGGGGATTCTGGCCGGCGGTCTTTTATACGCCAATTTTAATCTAGAACTGATGATGAATACCATCTTCTTTCACGAAGGCGGTGGTATGGTTTACAAACTGGCGGACAGTTGGAATGTTGGTATTTTGATTTTCCTTGTGGTTTTGGGCGCATTGGTAGCCTTGATGAACAAAGCAGGCGGCTCCGCTGCCTTCGGCAAATGGGCTTCCTCTAAAATCAAGAACCGCGTAGGTGCACAACTTGCCACCGTAGCTCTTGGTGCCCTTATTTTCGTGGATGATTACTTTAACTGTCTGACAGTCGGAAGTGTTATGCGCCCTGTGACAGACAAGCACAGGGTATCCAGAGCCAAGCTTGCATACATTATCGATGCCACAGCGGCTCCTGTCTGCATCATAGCCCCTATCAGCTCTTGGGCAGCAGCAGTTACCTCCTCTGTTCCGGAGGATTCCGGCATCAACGGCTTTACCACCTTCCTGCAAACTATTCCCTGCAACTACTATGCACTCTTTACTATAGTTGCCATGCTCTTTATGGTCATCGCCAGAGTAGACTTTGGTCCTATGAAAAAGCACGAGCAAAACGCCATGTGGGGCGACCTCTTTACCACCCCGGAACGTCCATTTGATGAGACCACCGAAGCACAGACTAACACCAAGGGCAAGATTGTCGATTTGGTGCTGCCTGTAGCAGTCCTAATCATTGCATGTATCTTCGCCATGCTCTATACCGGTGGCTTTATGAGCGGCACAAACTTTATTGACGCCTTTGCCAATTCCGATGCCTCTGTAGGTCTGGTAATCGGCTCCGTTATTGCACTGCTGTTTACATTCTTCTTTTACATGTTTAGAGAAGTATTGACCTTTGACGAGTTTATGACTTGCATCCCCGAGGGCTTTAAATCCATGGTATCTCCCATCTTGATACTGACCTTTGCATGGACTCTGTCCGGTGTCACAGGACTTTTGGGTGCGGATGTATTTGTAGCAGGCTTGGTAAGCGGCTCTGCAAAGCTTCTACAAAGCCTGCTGCCTGCAATTATCTTCTTGGTAGCTGTAGGTCTTGCCTTTGCAACAGGCACCTCATGGGGAACTTTTGGTATATTGATTCCCATTGTAATGGGTGTTTTCCCCGAGGGCAACATGATGGTTATTTCCATTGCAGCCTGCCTTGCAGGTGCGGTATGCGGTGACCACTGCTCTCCTATTTCCGACACCACCATCCTTGCCTCCGCAGGTGCAAGATGTCACCATGTAAACCACGTTTCCACTCAGCTTCCCTATGCACTGTTGGTGGCAGCTATTTCCTTTGTGGCTTACATGATTGCGGGATTGTCAGGAAACGGTTGGGTTGGACTGATTGCAGGCCTGGTCATTTTGATTGCCACTCTGGTAATTACCGCACAGCTTTCCAAAAGTAAAGCTGGAAAAGGGACTCCGCATTAAATGCGAAGCCCCTTTTCTTATCCTATCAATTCTTCTATTATATTAAGTATCTTATTGTATCAAAACTACTTCCGGCACCATATACTCCATCTGTTTTTCTTCCCCACCGTCATAATAGGTAACGATTGCTTTGGTCTTGTCCGAACTTAACTCCACTGACTTATAGAAATACCCTTCCAAATTATCCTCTACAATCTCCTCCGGTAAGCCAAAAACGGAATCATGCTGACTTTCATAATATGTAAATGAACATTCCTTAATAATCTCCCTATCCTGCATGTCCAAATAAGTAGTCACATAAAATGTGTTATATCCAATCTCCACCCAATGATTCTTGGTAACCTCCGACACCTCATCCCTTGTGTAATCACAGTTCCAGTAGTCTACCGTTCCGTCACTGCTCATTACCACTTTCTGTAGATAAATGGTATACCCCTCAATACCGGTATACTCCTTCTGCCTTTGGTCAAAATCCGTGGGCAACAGTTTCTTATCTACCTTCCGCAACTCGTCTGCCCACATCATAGCCGTATACACGTAAGTAATCTGATTCTCTCCGGTAAGCATAGCGTATTCAAAATTGTCCCAGTACCCATCCTGCGCGATGTACACCGGATTGGGGTAACGACCTTCCTCATCCCTCAACAACACACGAGTCGTGGAACCATACTGCTTCTGCACATTCTCCAATCGCTCAATTTCCGCCTGATAATCCGCATCATTATAGGTACATTGCAGATACACCTCCTGTGTAGGCACATTCCATGTATCCTGATAGGAAAAATAAAAATCCGTATCCGTTGCACTCTCCGGTATCTCCTCCGGGAACACCAGATAAGCAGTCTTGGCAGACTCATATTTGGCAAGGGTCTCCTGATATTTATGAATATCCGTCTCTACCTCTGTAGGACCTCCATACAAGAAAAGCATCATAAATATCGCAAAGAACGCACACAGACTCATTACCCCCACAACAGCACCTATGCCGATTCCAATCCATATCTTCTTTTTGGTACTTTTACTCATTTTGCCACTCATGGTCTTCCTCCCTTACAGAAAATAGCTGTAAAACATTATCTCGAAATAACTGCGCACCGATGCAATCAGATACCACAGCACCAACAACACCACCGGTGCAACCACACCTATCATACCACCCAACATATAATATCGCAGACTTTTCAGCTTCCGTCCAAAGCTTCTGCCTCTGGAAAGCTCCTGCTGTTCCTCCCATTCCTGCTGCCTAATCAATTCTTCGTAGCGGCTTTGACATCCCGGACATTCCGCCAGATGCTCCTGTATCATTTCTCCCACATGCTCCGCCGTCAGACCATCACAGTAGGAAACGAGCAAATCCTGCATAATGCCACAACTGATTTCAGCACTAACCTTGTCCATCGTCATTTCCTCCTTTACACTCCCGTCAAGTACATAAAAGTATAAATCACAAGTCCCACCATCAAACCGGCATAGGCAAGCAGTCCTGCCACCAGAAGAAAAATCTTCTTATTTGACCAAACACTCCTCTGAGCGTCCTCAGCCTTTTTTGCAAAAATAGGCACCGCATCGGCTTCACCTAAGCTGCCCTTTCCATTCTCCGTCAGCCAGTCCGCGCTCATCAGTTCAAAGACCTCCCTGCACTCCGCACAGTCTGCCAGATGCTTTTCCACAAACCCATTGCTTTCCGCTCCGGTCCTCTTCTCAATATACAGGGGGAGCAGTTCAAGGACGATATCGCAAGCACTTACTTTTCTATTCATCTTTGCCAAGCTCCTTTCCCAATACTTGTTTGCCCCGATAAAAGGTTACCCGGGCCCAGTTTTCCGTCTTTCCCAGAATTTCTCCAATCTCCTTAAAACTCAGTTCACCCGAAAGTCTGAGCATCAACACATCCTTTGTGGGGCTTTCCATCCCTTGAATCTTTTTGTAAATCAAAAGCTTCTGCTCGTTGGAAATATACTCTCGCTCAATCTGCTGCTCCATGGCAACCTCGATGGCGGCGTCCATGGATACTTCTTTTCTGCGATTCTTCTTATCCAGATACTGATAAAAAGTGTACTTGGCAATCTGACACAGCCACGTGGACATCTTACATTCCTCGCGAAACTGCTTGGCATTCTTTATGGCGCGATAAAAGGTTTCCTGCGTCAGCTCCTCCGCCAAATCATAATTCCCCCCCGTAATGGTTATCAGATATCCATACACGGTCTGATAATACTCTTCGCAGACACGTTTCATATCCATGGTTTCACCTCCCTCACCTCGTATTTTACGGTACATTTTTCTTGTGTTTTATGCTTTTACAATAGATATGTCCGATGAATATTCTTTTCGTTACAAAAATTTACAAGTTTTTTATATCTTATCAAATCTTATCAAATTTGAAGTTTAAGTACAACCGCCTGATTATCAATACTCCCCAATCTACAAAACGCCCCGGAGCATTCCGGGGCGCATGACCACTATCCATTATTCTCTATTTTTTAATACTTCTGCCAAGTTGACCTTCTTCAACCTTCCCACCAGCAACTGATTGATTACCAGATACAGAACAATAATCGCTGCATAGATTCCTGCATACAATTTCCAATCAAAAGCGAGGTCCATTCCAATAGCTACATTGGAAATAAAATACGGATAAATTCCATCCATAATAATCTTAGACAATGGCAGGCATATCAAGGCCCCCACAGCTACCACCAAAAAATTGCCATCCAGATAAAGCTTTTTAACCTCTCCCTTTCGATATCCGAAAACCTTCATCAGTGCAATGGGGAAAGATGCACGGTCAATCATTACCTTCATCATAAGATACATTACTACCATAAAGATAATGGCGGACATAGAACTCATCATAATTATCATGGGCCACATCATTTCCACAAAAATCTCCGATGCCTCCGCAACCTTTTGTCGTGAAGTGGTTGCATAAAGTCTGCCGTTTTCGATATCTAACGCCTCATCAGCAAACACCACATTGTAGTAATCTTCCTCCTGCTCAAACAACTCCCTCATAGCATCGATATCCATAAACGCATACAAGGACGAATTAAGAGGTACTACATCCACAATGGTAAAGGCATAATCCCTGTCATTTACCTCATCGGTAAGAACAATTTTTTCTCCCACATTCACACCAAACTTGGTTGCCACGGCACTGGAAATTACAATCTCATTTTGCTTCGTGCTGACCTGCACATCAAAATAGGGATTCTCCTCCGTAAGCCCCAGAACTGCAACCTCCAGATTATAACCAAAGGCTTCCTTTTTCAAGCCTTCCACATAGCCCTCTGTACCGCCCTCCGGCACCTCCTCCGTAGGATACTTATAGGAATACATATATTCATAAGTGGTTTCCCTGACACTTGCCGCCCGGAAGTTCTCACAAAGCACATAACAGTTAACACCTATCATCAGCACCAACAAGCAGATAAACATACCGCCCACGATGGCTGCTGCCGAACGCAGCTCCCGAAGAATCTGTCTGATTTGAAAACGTCTGACGAAACTCATCCTGCCCAAATTCATTTCCTTAATCTTCTTAGCCTTTTCCTCACCTCTCATCAGCGAGAGTGCCGTGCGCTTTAGTTTCTTACTGATGACAAGCACATTCACAACAACTGCTGCCAATGGAGGCATCACCAGACCATATACCAACAGATAAACAGGATACACGCGTTTTAACACTGGCATGGAGAAATACAAGACTGCATCCTGAGTCTGACTATCCACACCCATGGGAGAAAATCCTACAATACACCCTGCTATACCGCCCAAAAAGGTAATAATCACCGGAAGCACCAGATAATGCAGCAAAAGCTGTCTCCTCTTTACACCCAAGGCATACAATGCCCCGATAACACTGCTCTCCTGCTCAATACTATGTACCACAAACACGGAAATCACATAAGTAAACAAAATCATGATAATGACACCTGCCACCATACCTGCCAGTTTGTTAATCATTACATCATTCACGGATGCGCCCACGCGAGGATTATCCTCTTGGGGAACAAAGGAGGTGAGATTGTCAATATCTACCGTAAAATACTCCTCCAACATCTCATCCGCTTCCTCTTGAAGCTCCTTCACACCATCCAAAAGCTCCAGACTTCCGTCTGCCGCCTCCTGCACACCATCAGTATATTCCTCAATTCCCTCCTTGAAATCCTCCAAATCCAAAAGCATCTCCTTGGTATCTGTCAGACTCTCCTTCAACTTGGTATCTATGGGAGAGTTTGCTCCGGTGAGACGATCCAGTTCACTTTCAAAATTCTCCGATGTAATATTGGCTGCAATATCACTCTCCTTAAGCTGTTCGTTCACCATTTCTATCATGCCGTCAAACAACTCATCTGTTCCCTCTTTTAAGGGCTCACTTGCTGTATAAAGAACACTCATGCCGTGGGTGAGCTGTTGACTTCCCAAGGACGCCGAAGATACGCCCTGGGTATATGCCTTCAAACCATCCCGAAAGGAAGCAAGGCTTGTAAGCTGCTCCTTAGCCGCCAACAGGGTCTGCTTTAACTGCTCGTCGTAGGCACCATAGGTGGCAATCAATTCCTCCAACTGCTTCTCAAAATCCTCTGCCGTCAAAACCACCGAAATCCCTGCTGCCCCAAGCTGCCCATTTACTTGCGCAAGGGTTCCGTTAAACAGAGCTTCCGCCCCACTGTTTAGGGTCTTGTTATTCTTGACAATTTCCGTGAGCCCACTGCAAAGGTCCGCGCTTCCGCAGGAAGCCTCATGGACACCATCCGTATATTCCACAATACCATCCTTAAAATCTCGAATCCCCTGTAAGCTCTCCTTGGTGTCACGCAAATCCTGCTTGGTCTTCTCACTATAGGCACCGGGATTTTTGAGCATGGCATCTATCTGAGTCTCAAATTCTCCCTCCGTCAAAACCACAGAAATACCCGCATCCTCAAAGCCCTTATTGGCCTCCTCCAACATGGCATCAAACAGACTGTCTACAGCCTCCCGCAAATCCTCATTATTCCCTGCAATCTCAAACAATCCGTCAGACAGTTCCTCGCTTCCTTCCACCAAATCCTCAATCCCCTCTTCCATATCGGTCTTGGTTTCTTCAAGTTCCTCCAACATATCCAAGAAATAAGTATCCGTCACCTGACTTCTATCCAGTTCAAAGGACTGAATCAGCTCCTTTAACTCATCGTTTGTAAGCATATCATTTAACAGATAACTATAGCAATATTCTTCTGTTTTATAGCTCTTACCCTCCTGACGCATCCTCTCATATTCCAACTTCATCACAAAGCCTGTTCCAAACTGGGCACTGTCCACGCTACTATCCGACATATTGGCATAAACTGCATCATAATCAGGCGTACTTCCCAAGCCAACTACCGTAAAATCTCGTCCGCCCACCGTGACAACGCTTCCCACTTCCAATCCATTCGCTCTTGCATAATGCTGTTCCAACATGATCTCGCCCTCTGCTGACAGCATATTGCCCTCCGCCAAAGAAAACCTATTGATTTGCTCCCGATTGGCAAAGATTCGCACTGTGGAGTCATTCACATAATAATCCATAAAAAACGCTTTCTCCAAGGTCACACCCGCATTTTCTATCTGTGCAATCTCTGCTTTATTCAAAGGGACAAACACGCTAAACTGACCATCCTCCAGACAATTGTCCACATGCCCCTGCTCCACGGTTTGAATGACTATTTCCGCTCCGCCAACCATTGCCACAATAATATACATCCCCATGACAATCAACAAAAACAAAGCCAGATAGCGAAAAACGTTTTCCTTTAATTCCCGCCAGACTCTTCTGCTCAATATTTTCTGCATGATTTACAAATCCTCCAACTCCGCTGCGGGCACTCTTGTCTCATTCAGATAATCCTTGCGAATCTGACCATCCTTCAAATAAATGACCCGATGTACCATATTCTTAATGGCGTTATTATGAGTCACAATCAACATAGTCGTTCCATATTTTGCATTAATCTGCTCCAAAAGCACCAGAATATCTCTGGAAGTATTGGAATCCAGTGCACCCGTAGGCTCATCACACAAAAGCAGCTTGGGATTTTTGATAAGTGCTCTTGCAATGGCACATCTCTGCTGCTGACCACCGGAAAGCTGTGAGGGAAATTTATTTTGATGCTCCGTAAGTCCCAATGCCTCTAACAGCTCCTCCATATTCAAAGGATTCTTTGTCAGATGTTCGCATACCTGAATATTCTCCCGCACCGTAAGATTGGGAATCAGATTATAGAACTGAAAAATATATCCCAGATTGTCTCGGCGATAATCAGACAAAGCCTCGCTGCTCAGTCCTCTGATTTCCTTGCCATCCACCCGGATGGAGCCGGAATCCATGGTGTCCAGACCTCCGATACAATTCAGCAGCGTGGACTTACCGGAGCCGCTAGTTCCCTGAATCACGCACATTTCTCCCTGATTCACTCCCGTAGTCACACCCTTTAAAACCTGCATATAACTGCCGCCCTCACCATAACTTTTCTTGACATCCTTTACTTCCAAATACATGTTTTTACCTCCATATATGAATCACCGTTCACATAACACCGTTATGCAAGTGTTATGTTTATGGGGACTGCCCGGTCCTTAAACCGCCTATTCAGTCCCCTTTAGGTTTATCTATTCTTATTCATAAACAGTCCGTACCATCCTGCCATCATATAGGTAGCGGTCTGACTGATAAAACGCATTGCCTCTTCTTCATCCTCAATATGAGTGATGGTATAGATAAATGCATCTATCTGCTCATGAGCAAGCCAATGAATAAACTTCTCATCCACCACTGCATCGGGATAAGCCGCCTGCATACCCTGAGCCATTTTCCAATAATGCTTTTCCGATGTCTCTACAAACACATCTGCAATATTCTCATACTTCGTCCCTTGTGCCTTGGTCAGCACCAGAAGAATCATTTCTCTGTGAAGATACATTTGATGAATGACAGCCCGGGCAAGTTCAAAATCATCCTCATGCTCCGCCATTTCCGGTGAGTGCAATACTCCACTCCCCATCAGAGCACTTTCCTCCGCATAATGCTCTTGCATTAACTGAAAAATGCCTTCCACCGCTTCTTTGGTCAGGGCTTCAAACAAGTCCTCTTTATCCTGAAAGAAGAAATACAAGGCTCCGGTAGTAACGCCCGCATTCTTACAGATATTGCGAAGAGACGCCTTCATATATCCTTTTTCCAGAAACTCCTCTTTGGCACTTTGCAAAAGCTTTGCTCTCGTTTCTTTATCCTGTTTCAACCTGTTCACCTCTGCATAACACCGTTATCTAATAACACTGTTATGTTACACCGGACATGACTTTTTGTCAACACTTAATTTCCGAGTCTATTTGACATACTTCTAATTGGGAGTAATTCTCAATAACAGGTTCCCTATCTGCCCATTTCAGTTGCTTATTTTATTCAAAAAAAGGTACCGTTCTCTTACGAAACGATACCTTCGTCTAATTTTCTATCATACAAAAGTGCTGCAATCAAATTTCCCATTTGGTAAATGCTTTATCGTAATAGTTCTGAGGAATATATAAACTTTCCTGTGTGCGGATAAGCTGTTCCTCAAAATCAATATCGCATGCCACAATCAAAATGCCATTATTTGTATACTTATTTAGAGACAACTGATATTCTTTATAACATTCAGAAGAATCTTCTGCTCCCATTTCAAACTCTATAGATTGCTTATCAAAAACACTTGTTTCTCCATTTTGTTTCAGCGAGAAAACTTCATAATTCCATGTGGCAAATCCCTGACCTCCGTAAAAGCTGCTTGTAAGTAAATAATCATTACCATCTATCTGCACAATACTTAACTGTCCATTTCCCGCATGTACTCTTGAATATTCATTGCCCCAAAGGAAATCATCTTCGCTATATGTAGCAGAATTTTCTTTCCCCTCATATACCTTAACCTCAACAACATTATACATAATTTGCTGTGCTATTCTTTCCTTCTGCGTGGCATTAACGTTTACATCTGCTGAATCATATTGCATAGATGTCACAATGTAGTCAACCACTCCATCATGAGTTATATCCCTTTTTTCTACATTAATTTCTTCCGTTACCCATTTAGATGTTCCTTCTGCGATTTCTTCTGCACTTTCTTCAACATTTTCAGTTATAACACTATTTCCCCAATTTGTTGAACTCGTTTCAACCGCTTTATCCTGACTACAACCTGCCAAACAAAAGGATAATGCTAAAGTAATAACAAAACTTAGATACTTATTCATACTATTCTCTCCACAAAATTCACTCTTACGCTTTCCTTGCTACAACAATGGCGGCTTTTCCATTAACAAACTATCATAATCTCTAATACTTGCAACAAATATACCATTTTCCGTCCTTGCGGTAGCCAAAATCTTAAAAACATTGCCATTACAGGCATAAAAACTTCTATTCGTTTCTAGTACCTATAATGGCAATTGTTAAAATTTACTCTTTTACTTCACCAGCACTCAAATGTTGAATATGCGAACCATGTTTTTTGATAAAGTCCACATACTGCTTAGCCTTATCCGGACCAACTGTAAAAGAAACATATACTTTTTCCTTTAAATTCTTCTTTGATGGAGTAAGATATTCTCCGCGAAGTTCCTTTTTATTGGAATCTAAAATGGAAAAACTGCCTCTATATGTATTTACATAAGCTATATCTTGTAAATTCCACTTCTTATACCCCACCAATGTACCTGATGGCAAATAGTAAAGCAAATCTCCTTTAGCAGTAACAAAAATATTTTCAAATGAATCCAACACCTGATATTTTTCTCTTATTTCATTCTCAAATTTTTTGCTAGCGTTTTTATCAGCATACAAACAAACAACAAAAACAGCCACAAACCCTACTATAAGTATAATTCCTACTGGTGACATATCAAATTCTCCTTCGTATTCTACAAAAAATGTTAAAACTTTTCCGTTTCAAAATGCTACCAAAAGTATATATAACATATATATTTTTGTCAAACAATTTTTAGTAAATCTTACAAGTCTACTCTTGCTAATATTTTCTTCTATTAACGATAAAGAGCATTAGCCCCAAAGGACCAATGCTCACTAATATCGCTACATTGCAGGAAATACTAATTCAGGCTGCCTTCACCTCCCATCATTCTAGTCATTTCTTCTATCTTCTCAATCGGGAAAGGTGGCTGGCTAATAGGGCGCATCGCAATAGACATAAGCTTCATCGGATTATCATCTGCCGCAACCCGATTAGAACTAAATGAGCCACACATCTTACATCTGTGAATAATCGCCCATTCTCCATTCTTTCTAACCCACACTGATACAGGTTCCATATGTCCACCGCAATCTGATTCACGGTCCCCCGGCTCTATATCAACATGCAGACTGAAAAGACAATTGGGACAGTGATTCCTATGATCACTTCCTGCGCCTTCTGGTACTACGTTCCTCCCACAATTCCTGCATATAAAAGTTTCGTTACAGGGATGCGTTTTATAATAACCTTTTTCATATTTCTTTCGCTTGTTTTCTCTATTCACTTTTGAATCCTCCATCATTCTCTTTTTTAGAGGATTCATATTCATGTATGATTCCCTGAATTCTTTTTTCAGAGAGATAATACACTTTGCTCAACTCGGTGATAGTCTGCCCTGAATAGTAGCTGTTAACTATCGTTTGATTACGTTCTGCCAGTTTTTCTTTTGTTCCATTCTTTTCCCCCCATGATAATGAATTTTCATCCTTTCTGGGAATGTAAATCAGCTTTCCGTCAACATATTTTTGTATTTCTTGAACAAGATTCTTTGGCAAAACATCTTCTGCATTTACATAGCTCATATGCGTCCTCCTAACAGTAACTTAGGATGCAATGGCTATCACATGTTCCATTTTATTTGCAATAGCCATCGCTATCGCACAATAGACTTATTCTTCTTCAAAAAGCACTCTTTAAACCTTTCTAGTTGTATTTTTCATAATAATAACATATATACACACAGAGCTTCAATCTCAAATTTGATTAAAACCATTTCTAAGGCAGGCTATTCCATCAATTGTCTTAAAAACTGTTACACATTCTTTGCCATATCAATTCTTCGCTCTAATGCTTCTGCCAACTCGCACAATTTACCAAGTTTTTCGACTTCATATGGAAAAAGTATATAGCTATCACTTTCGATATCAATGGCAGCAACACAGACGCCTTTATCTGCCCATTTTTCATCCAACACTTTACACCACTCTGCTACATCACCCTCTTCATCAAACCATTCCAAATCAATTGGTAGTTCTCTAGATTTGGTTCCTTTCAGATTTCCAACGAAATGTACAAAATCCTCTAATTCATCCTTCCAGTCACGCTCGCACACATACCCATTCTCTTCCAGAATATCAACCAACGCAATCCATCTGACTTCTTCGACATCCTCTTCCATATCTTCCGGCTCTATGCCTCTCTCCCCAAAGCGTTCTTCATTTTCTTCGAAATACGCCTCTGTGTCTGTAACACATTTTTCGATTTCCGCTGTGACCACCTTATCATCGGTCGAAATCGCCTTTCCAATCGCCACAAGTCCTTTCTTTTCATCAGAACCTTTTCCGAAAAAATCTAAAAATCCCATTTTTGCCTCCTTATATTTTATGACACTTCTAATGTTGAACGATGCACCATTTGGGGAAACACTTGATACCATTGACATTTTACGACTAGGTAAAAACTTTTTATTTTATTTAACATAAGTGTGCCACATGACACATTTATTGTCAACTTCCTCACGGTGAGGAATCACACACTCAACTCTATATAAAACCTTTTATATTCTTCATGAATATTTGCTATTACTTTACCACTCCACCAGAATGCGGGTAATATTTTGATCCACATCCATTCTGGTCGCCTTACACTCCTTCGGATACTTTCTTGCAGCCTTAAATGCCATACCCACAAAAAGCCCTGAAATAACCGGCATCATCATGGTAAGCATGGACTGGGGAAAAGCGAAATGGGTACCATGCTCATAGGTAAACGCTTCATACTCACAGTCATGGGGTAACGCTTCCAGTCGCGCAGTCATCCTGCGGATATATTTGCAGGTATTCCAAAGCACATCATCCTCTGCACCTACAAATACTACCTTCCCCTTAATCTTCTCAACCTTTATCTTCTCTTCCTCCTGTACAGGATGAAGCCGTTCCGACTCTTCAAACATTTGGCGGGAAGCAATGAAGTCCCCGCCTTCCTTGGACTCCTTCTTAATCATCTGCCAATACTGTGGATGGCGGTAGGCATAAGGCAGATAGGGAAGTGGCTCTCCCTTAAAGGATACGCTGGATTCCTGATTACCCGGTCTTTCATGGCAGCCGTCCAAACCGTCCTGATAAAAACCTTCCATAATAAAATCTGCCGGACAGAACGCCACCGTCAAACTAATTTCTTCATAATAGGATGCCACCAATGCCAGCATACCTGTGGTTGATGCTCCTGCAATACCAATCTTGGTATTCCCCTGAGCCTTTAAATAAGCAATGACCTTTTCAAATCGCTCCAAGGGATAATTATGATGTCCGTAATCCTTTGGATTGGGTGACATAGTCATCACATTGCATCCCTTTTTTAATATCCACTTCGCACCGCTGATTGCCAGTCTGTCATTGGCATCATCTCCAAGCATCAGAATCACAGCCTTGTCACATGGCTCGTCATTTTGGAAATACACACCATAAAAACCATCTTTTTCAATTGTGAAAAAATCCTTGTTCATTTGTATTACCATCCTTTCAAAAATAGCTCAATCTGTTTCACACTGTCAATCCGCGCTTCTTCGCATGCTTGATGGTAGAACGCAAGCCCACCAACATCAAAGTCACAATAATGCCTATGATAACAATATCTGCCACAATTATTTCCTCCTGAATATACCGCATTGGTTAGTCTTGTCTAACCAATTATATAGCTACTCCTTACAAATGTCAAATATAAGCACAAAAAAGAGAGATTCTCGGGTACCTCATGCAATACAAAAGAGCCTCCGATTTCTCGAAAGCTCCTTAGCAATTTCATCTTATTGTACTTACAGGCTCTTCGCCGTCTTCTTTACATACTCACGAATATACTCCGCAGCATCCTTTCCATACTTCTCAATCAGATTCACAATGGCGTTCTCCACAACGAATCCGTCTGCGATGGTTTCATACTCTGCCTCAGGGTAATTTACACCAATCTCAAGCACAACCGGTGTATCGGTAACCTGACGAATCTCTGCCACAATGCCGGAGATATCGGTTACAACATCGCTACGACCATCCGCAGCATTCAGGGAAGGAAGCACATAAATATATCCCTTTGCCTCCTTGGCAATCATCTGGATACGGCTCTTGCTTGCAGGTGCCACCAAGGAAATAATATCTACCCCATACTTCTGAGCATAGGGAAGAATCTCTTCTCTCTCATCGTAGGGCATATCCGGAATAATGATTCCACTGACACCTGTCTCCTGACACTTTGCCATAAATGCCTCGTAACCATATTTGAACACAGGATTTAAATAGGTCATTAGTACCAAAGGAACCTTTACCTGCTCCTTAATACCATTTAACATATTAAAAATCATATCCGTAGTGCAACCGCCCTCTACGGACAGTGCACGCACATTTGCCTCCTGAACCACAGGAGTCTCCGCAATGGGGTCTGAGAAGGGAACACCCAACTCAATTACTGCCGCGCCTGCCTCCTGCATGGCAAGGATAAACTCTGCTGTTTTGTCTAAGAAAGGGTCTCCTGCAGTGAGGAAGCCCACGAATGCTTTTTTGTTTTGAAATGCCTCTGTAATCTTACTCATGTAAATCCACTCCTCTATATCTCGCAATTGCGGCAACATCCTTGTCTCCACGTCCGGACAGACAACAGATGATAATCTGATCCTTATCCATGGTAGGAGCCAGTTTCATCACATGTGCCACTGCATGAGAGCTCTCGATTGCTGCGATAATGCCCTCGGTTCTTGCAATGTACTCAAAGGCCTCTACCGCCTCATCGTCGGTTACAGGCACATACTGTGCTCTGCCGATATCGTGAAGGTGTGCATGCTCAGGGCCCACGCCGGGATAATCCAAACCTGCGGAAATAGAATAAACAGGCGCAATCTGACCGTACTCATCCTGACAGAAATAGGACTTCATGCCGTGGAAAACACCAAGACTTCCAGTAGTAACGGTTGCTGCAGTCTTGTCGGTGTCCGCACCCAGACCTGCTGCCTCACAACCGATAAGCTTCACAGACTCATCCTTGATAAATTCATAGAACATGCCCATAGCGTTACTTCCACCGCCCACACAAGCCATAACCACATCGGGAAGCTTGCCTTCCTTCTCCAGAATCTGGGCTCTTGCCTCACGGCTGATTACGCTCTGGAAATCTCTTACAATCATAGGGAAGGGATGGGGACCCATTACAGAACCAAGCACATATAAAGTGTCGTCCATTCTGGTAGTCCACTCACGCATACACTCATTTACCGCATCCTTCAAGGTTCTGGTTCCTGTCATAACAGGATTGACCTTGGCACCCAGAAGCTCCATACGATACACATTCAGTGCCTGACGGATGGTATCCTCCTCGCCCATGAAAATCTCACACTCAAGACCAAGAAGGGCTGCTGCCGTAGCAGTCGCCACACCATGCTGACCTGCTCCGGTCTCCGCAATGATTCTGGTCTTGCCCATCTTCTTGGCAAGAAGTGCCTGACCAAGCACATTGTTAATCTTGTGGGAACCGGTATGATTTAAATCCTCACGCTTGAAATAAATCTTTGCACCACCCAAATCCTTGGTCATCTTCTCCGCATAATAGAGAAGAGAAGGTCTGCCTGCATACTCTGCAAGCAAGGTATTCAGCTCCTGATTAAACTCAGGGTCATTTTTGTAGAACTCATAAGCCTTCTCAAGCTTCAAAACCTCATCCATAAGGGACTCAGGGATGTACTGTCCTCCATGGATACCATATCTTCCTTTTGCCATGTTTTTTTCCTCCATTTTATATTCAATCCCTTTTGTTCAGGGCCCATCTCAAAAATACTTCGTATTGGCTCTGAACACAAACAAAAAGTCCTTGACAATAGTATTGTCTATTGTCAAGGACGGTATATCATTTACCGCGGTGCCACCTTGATTTGTGGAATCCACACACTCACAGAACACAAACATGTTCCCAGCAACTGACGTATGCCTTCACGTCATGGAATACTCGAAGCTTTAGCTTCTTTGACCATGCCCTCCGTGGTCCATTTGATAAATAGCATTCTGCCGGTTCTCAGCCTCCCGCGCTCTCTGTAAGTGCCCGTTTATCTTTATCTCCACATCAACGGTTTCTAAATATACAGTTGTCAAAAACTTCTTATGAACATATTATATGCTTTTGAAGCCAAATGTCAAGTATTAAACTGCATACTTACTGTTAAATTTATCAAGAGCCAGTGCTGCAATCACACCTACTACAAAACAGACCACATTGATTACTGCACTCATTGCAGAAATCATAAAACTGTCAATAGGAATAATCATAATGGTGGCTGCAATTACCACACCTACAATGGCATGGAATGCAACGGAATAATGCTTCTTAAACAAAGTATCCACTGCCTTAGCAAACAAAATTACAGTCGCCAACGCGCCAATGCCACCGGGAATCAAAACACTGAAATCCAAATTGCCGATGCCGCCTACGAAGGGCTCATACAGACCCAAAGGCATCAGCAAGGTGGAAAAACTCATACCGGGAGCAATCACGCTCAATGCCAGACAGAATCCACAGAACAGATACCATGCAAAATTAGGAGTAATCTGTACAGAGAAAATCTTTAAGCTAATCAACAATGCAAATACCAAAATCATGGCAATGACCATGGACACATAGGATTTGGCACTTCTTCCCTGCTCCCCTGCCTCTCTGAAAAGGGAAGGCAACATACCGCCAATCAATCCGATAAAGAGGCACACGGAAGGTCCCGGATACGCCTCCAGTAAAATGGAAAGCACATTTGCAATTCCAAGGAAACCAATCACACCACCGATACCGATGGGAATCAGCTTGGGTACATGAGTCTTAAACTTGCGGAAAGGATCCGCCAGAAATTCCATAATTGTCTTATAAATACCAAAAACAACGCAGAGCACACCACCTGAAATACCGGGCAACACCGCTCCTAAACCAATCAGAGCACCCTGTAATACCTTAAGTACAAACTGTACTACAGAAAACTTCTTTTCTTCCTTCACTTGTTAAAATCCTCCTACTTATTCATTAGACTAAACCTTATCTTAACATTTCAAACTGAAATTAGCAATATCATTTGCTATTTACGCCGGGTGTTTTTAAACTCATACATCTTCTTGTCTACCATGCGGACACAATCCTCCAAATAGGTGGTGGCATCCACGGCAAAAAGTTCATAGCCGTAACTAATACTCAGTTTCGCCTGCTTTTGGGTTGTCTCGTTATACTCGACAACCTCTTGTTCTACGCTCTGCCAGTAGCTCTCAATTTCCGCAACATTTTGCGCAACTCCCATAACAAGAAACTCGTCACCACCATAGCGGATTACATAATTTTTGCCTGCGCACTTTTGCAGAATCCCCGCTGCCACATTGAGGATGCGGTCTCCCTCCTCATGCCCGTATGTATCATTGATTTCCTTTAGTTTATCCACATCCATAAAAGAAAGCTGCATAGAAACATCCGACATTATGCACTTCCTCTTAATCTCAGCAAAAAACCGCTCCATTCCGAATCGATTATAGACATCCGTCAGCGAATCCTTGATATACATTTCATCCAGACGCTTCATGGCATTCTTCAACAAACTCTGGCGACGGATATTCTCCAATGAATTACCCACATTAATCAGCCAGTTGACATACAAAATATTCGCCACAGGAAAATCACTGTCCACAAATACCAGATATCCAAAATTTCTTTCCAGATAATGCAGGGGCGAAAATACATAAAACTTCGGCTTGTCAGAATCATCAAACAGATCATCCAGAGCATACTTGGTTTCAAATGACTGCTTATCTCGAAATCTTCCGTTTTTGTAGGCCATAAGAACATCCGTCTGAGGTGAGTAAGCAAGCTGCTCCTCCACACTCATCTCCTCCTGCGCCATGGTCCCTACTTTGAAGACATCATTTACAAAATTCGTATTGGCACAACAGTAAAATTCCGTAGGATTTACTTTGCTGATAAAATCCTGAAAGGACTCCCGCCAATCCTCAAAGCTGTTGATTTCATTGGTATGCTTCTCCAACATAATCATGTAGTGTACAATCTGACGTTGGAACACATCTCCCACACAGGCACAGATTGCCCGCTCCCGCTCTGCCGCCGCATTTTCTGTATGACATCCACAGCTTTCCTCCAACACTACCTCATCCGAAAGCAAGGTTTCCTCGTCCACAGTTTTCCCTGCCAGTTTATCATCCAATACCCTGCAAGCCTCACTGCCCAAATCCTTAAATCGACTGCGCACCGTGGTCATTCTGGGAAAATGGTTCCATCCCTCCAGACTGCAGTCATAGCCGGCAATCACCACATCCTCGGGAACCCGATAACCCTTTTTCATCAAAATATCACAGATGGTAATAGCCATGGTATCATTGGCACAGACGATAGCCTCCGGAAAATCCAAATCAGATTCCAAAATCTCTTGGGCTGCCAATACACCGCCAGTCACATAGAAGTCTCCCTGGCTGATACGCTCCTGAACAATGGGAATGTCATGCTCCTTCAACACATCCACATAGGCCTGAAAACGTTCCTCCGCATCCTTATTCCCTTCCACACCCTTAACAAAGTGTATGCGGCTCATCTTATGATGCAGTACAAAATGCTCTACAAGCTGCTTCATGCCACTGTAATTGTCTGTGCCTACAGAGAAACTGCCCGGAACCCTGCAACCGATACACACCACCGGGCATGCAAGCGGCTCCAAAAGTTCCTCTATCTGCCTGCGATTGTTCTCCATATGTAGTGCATTGGCAAACAAAATTACCCCATCAAAAAGATTCAAATCCGGCAATCTGGTAATATTCAGTTCTCCCTGATTGTGTTTGTCTTTCTCATAGGCTCCGGTAAACCAAAGAAACACAGACACATTATATCCATGGTTCTTGCCATATGCCTCTATCCCTCTCAAAATATCCGCCTGCTCCGGCGAATCGAGAGCCGTCATTAATACTGCAATATTTTTATAACGCATTTTGCCTCACCCATTTTCTTCTAAATACCTACTGCCCGTAATAGGCATTTTCCCCATGTTTTCTGTAAAAATGTTTGTCTCTGATACTGGTTGGTGCCTCACTTACATATGGGTTAATCAGCTCCGTACGAGCCGCCATCTTCGCAACCTCCTCCAATACCACAGCATTGTGCACCGCCTCAGCCGCATCCTTCCCCCAGGTAAACGGCCCGTGATTGGCACAGAGCACAGCCGGCGTGTACATTGGATTCAATTGACGCGACTCAAAGGTTTCGATAATAACCTTTCCTGTATTCGTCTCATATGCCTCTTCGATTTCCTCCGGTGTAAGACTTCTGGCACAGGGAATCTCTCCAAAAAAGTAATCCGCATGAGTTGTTCCGTACAACGGAATCCCCCGCCCTGCCTGAGCCCACGCCGTAGCCTCCGGTGAATGGGTATGTACCACACCACCAATTTCAGGAAACCGCTTGTACAACTCCAAATGGGTTGCCGTATCGGATGAAGGCTTATATCGCCCCTCAACCCGATTTCCCTCCAAATCCATAACCACCATATCTTCCGGTGTCAGCTTCTCGTAGGCAACACCACTGGGTTTAATCACAAAATATCCCCTCTCACGGTCTATACCACTGACATTCCCCCAGGTAAACGTAACCAGTCCATATCGGGGAAGCTCCATGTTGGCCAAATATACTTCTTTTTTTAACTGTTCTAACATCATCTGCCTCGCTATCATATGTTACATGTTCTGAACTGCTGCATACTCCACCGGAAGTGCCTTAATATATTGCTCCATAAAGGTATGGAAGCCCCCCACATCTTTGCCATCCGGCTCCATTGTAACGCCCTTTTGTCCCTTAAAAATCTTATGATTTAAAAAGTCCTCTAATGCCTCATTTTCTTCTTTACCTGCAAGATAAAGTGCAAGCACTGCAATGCCCCATGCTCCGCCCTCTCCTGCGGTCTCCATCACTGTCACAGGCGCATTCATGACTGCCGCCATAATGCGTTGACCCACCTCGGGCGTCTTAAAAAAGCCTCCGTGACCGAACATTTTATCGATTGCTACATTTTCATCCCTAAAAAGAATATCCAGACCATATTTCAGGGAAGCAACTGCCGAATACAACTGCAAACGCATAAAATTAGCAAAGGTGAATCGAGCATCCGGTGTCCTCATAAACAAAGGCCTTCCCTCGTCAAATCCTGTAACCGGCTCTCCCGAAAAATAATTATAACCCATCAGACCGCCACAATCGGCGTCGCCCTTTAATGCCTGTTCAAACATGGTAGTATAGAGCTTGTTCCTATCAACCTCCACTCCCATTGCCTCCGAATATTCCCTGAATAGGGTAGCCCACGCGTTAATGTCGGAGGTGCAGTTATTGCAGTGTACCATAGCCACGGCATCCCCCATCGGAGTAGTCACCATATCGACTTCCGTGTGCACCTTTTCCAGTGCCTTCTCCAACACAATCATTGCAAATATAGAAGTTCCCGCAGAAACATTTCCTGTTCTCACCGCCACACTGTTGGTAGCCGTCATTCCCGTGCCCGCATCTCCCTCCGGAGGACATACAGGGATTCCTGCCTTCAGATTACCCGACACATCCAATTTGCGAACGCCTGCCGCTGTAAGAACTCCTGCCTTTTCTCCTGCTGCCAACACCTTGGGCAAAATGTCAAGCAGTTTCCAAGGATAACCGTAGGAAGCAGTCAAATCATCAAACTTCGCAAGCATGGCTTCATTGTAATTCTTCGTGTTACTGTCGATGGGAAACATTCCCGACGCATCACCGATTCCAAGAACCTTCTCCCCGGTAAGCTGCCAGTGAATATACCCTGCCAGAGTGGTAAAATATGTAATATCTTTCACATGCTCTTCCTGATTCAACATAGCCTGATAAAGATGAGCAATACTCCACCGCTGAGGGATATTAAAATCAAAAGCCTCCGTCAACTTGGCTGCTGCCTCCTCGGTAATGGTATTTCTCCACGTGCGAAAAGGAACAAGTAACCCCTCGTCCTTGTCAAATGCCATGTAACCATGCATCATGGCACTAAAACCGATTGCCCCCACGCTCGTCAACGTGATTCCATATTGCTTCTCCACATCAAGGCGAAGTGCGGTATAGCTTTGCTGCAAACCGCCCCAGATATCTTCCAGACTATAAGTCCAGATTCCGTCCTCATATCTGTTCTCCCATGTGTGACTTCCTGACGCCAAAGGGGTACCATTTTCAGCAACCAATACCGTTTTAATTCTGGTGGAACCCAACTCGATACCAATGGCTGTTTTACCTGATTCGATTACATTTTTCATAGAATCTCCTCGACTCCAAAATCGACCAGAGTTCTTTTTCTATCACTTTGCCCCTCTTTATTCTTTATGAAATCGAGTCAAAAAAGATTCTAGTTATAAAGTATGAACTACCCCTTGATTGTTGCAAGACCTCATAAAAATCATTTCCCTTGCACAAATAACCTCAAATCCGCGAAGGATGAAACTGGTGGTCGGATTACCCCTTCGTACGGTAACAAATCCCACGCATATCTTCTTTGTCTGTCACACCGTACGTCGCCCGGCTTAGAGTAGGAGGCA
>JAZQMG010000047.1:0-2077 GCA_045543175.1 Acetatifactor sp.
AAACAACACAAACAACGTCATGGCGAAGTCTCCATCTTCGCTCTTTTGTCATGTCATTTTTTGATTCATGCTTATTATACACCATTTCTGACAATTTGAGAAATTTCCTATAAAGCAAATAATCGGAGTTGGACTGTTAAATCAATCCAACTCCGATTTTGCTTAATACACAATTCAAATTCTATCTCTCTGCAAAAGTTGCACAGTTTGTCTCTCTGCTGCTGTCTGCACCGTTACCAGTGATATCCACATGGTCTGCCACACATTTGTAATTGCTGTTGTAAATACATTTTACAGCCTCACAGTCGATACTGATAGTCTTACTGGGATGCTCAATGGAACTGGTAAACGCACCATCCCTGCGCTCCATAAAACTCTCACAACAGGTGTCGTCCATATTTTCGGCATGCTTACCGCCTACCATGATATCTCCCTTACTGCAAAGACGCTCTTTGTTGTAGGTACAATTTTCTACACCACATTTCAATTCAGCCATGAAAACCTCCTTCTGCACAGTTTTCCTATTTTAACATAAACTGCACAGAAGTAGTATTCCCGATTTATATGGCTTTATTGCAAAAAATTCTCAATTATTTTCCCAGCTTTAGTCATGGTTAAATAGTACACGAATAATTTTCTTCGGCGGGAAAAATTCTCCTAATTCAATTCCAATAATCTTTGCATCTGTTAGTTTTTCTAAGTTATCAACAATTTGCTTGGACAATTCAATTTCCTTAGGCTCACTATGGCGATACACTGTTGCATGCGGCTTCCAACCGTCAAATCCGTTTGCATAATCCGAATCAAAATATTTGCGTAATTTCATCAGTTCTTCGCTAATCTCCGGCTTTATATATCTAACCACATTACCAAAATGCTTTAATCCGCTAAACTTCACATCAAAGCTTCTTGTCATGCTTGCAACATTAACAATTCTGGATACAATTTCATCCGTTTCCTCCACTGCATAACTTCCAAGTGTAATATGAAATGGAATTCCCTGCGTTTTTGTATCCATTCCATACTGCTGTTCCATATCCTCTTGAATGCTTTGCAAAATCTTTTGTGTATCGTCATCAAAAATCGCCATAACTGTTATAAATTTTTCTTTTTGCATAACAAAACCTCTCCAACAGCTTACTTGGACTCTTCTACAACCTCAATCTTACGGATTTCTTTGGTGCGGATTTCCTCGCAAATCTGATTAATGAACTCCTTAATAGGCTTGGTACCCTCATCGCCTGCAAAACGGCTTCTTACAGACACAGCACCCTCCTCGGCCTCCTTCTGACCTACAACCAGCATATAAGGAACCTTTGCCAGACGTGCCTCACGAATCTTGAAACCAATTTTCTCTGAACGAGTATCGGTAGTTACCAGAATACCGTTCTTCTTGAGCTCCTTCTCTACCTCAGCCGCATAGTCTGCAAACTTTTCAGAGATGGGCAGAATACGAACCTGCTCAGGACACAGCCATGTAGGGAACTTGCCCTCATACTTCTCAATGAGCCAAGCCAGAGTTCTCTCATAGCATCCCATGGAAGTTCTGTGGATGATATAGGGACGAACCTTGTCACCGTTCTGGTCAATATAGTACATGTCGAACTGCTCTGCCAACAAAGCATCCCACTGAATGGTAATCATGGTATCTTCCTTGCCGTACACGTTCTTGGCCTGAATATCCACCTTAGGACCATAGAAAGCAGCCTCGCCAACTCCCTCGTAGAAAGGAATCTCAAGCTCATTCAACACGGTGCGGATATGACCTTCTGTTTCCTCCCACACTTCTGCGGAACCAATATATTTTTCAGGATTCTCAGGATCCCACTTGGACAAACGGTAAGTTACGTCATCGCCTACGCCCAAGGTCTCCAAACAATGCTTAGCCAGTGCCAGACAGTTCTTAAACTCCTCCACCATCTGGTCGGGTCTTACAATCAAGTGACCCTCGGAAATGGTAAACTGACGCACACGGGTCAGACCGTGCATCTCACCGGAGTCCTCATTTCTAAACAAAGTAGAGGTCTCACCATAACGGATAGGCAGATCACGATAAGAATGCTGCTCTGCCTTATAC
>JAZQMG010000048.1:0-92849 GCA_045543175.1 Acetatifactor sp.
GGGCATTTACCAAGGTTCCGCTGTAATGCCCTGCCGCAGGGTGAACCACCATTCCCTTGGGTTTATTTACCACAATGACATCCTTATCCTCATAAAGCACTTCCAGCGGAATATCCTCCGCTGCAATATCCGGCTCCACAGACTCCGGCAATTCAAAGCGTACTTCATCCTCCGCCTTTACCCGATAGCTGCTTTTAACCGGAGCACCGTTCACGCTCACTCTGCCCTCTTTAATCATCTTTTGTATAAAAGAACGGGACAAAGAATCAATGAGCATACTGATACAACTATCAATACGCTCATTCTCTAATTCCTCTGATATGTTAAAAATAAAAGTATCCATTACTTCATCTCCCTGTAGCGGTTCTGCTTAAAGCTCAAAAATTCCAAATCCTGCTCCTTAAATACAAACAGAAACAGAATAAACAAAATTATTGTCGCCACCACAATATAAATATCTGCCACATTGAAAATTGGATAATTAATTAAAACAAATGAAATAAAATCAACAACATAGTCAAATCGAAAACGATCTATCATATTGCCGATACCCCCGGCAATGATAACAGATAACAAAATATGCACTTTATTATACTTTCGGGTCTCAGGCAGTTTAAACAAAAAGAATAAAATGACTGCCATAAATACAATTCCTACAAACAGGATAAATGCTTTTTGGTTCTGGAGCATACCAAAGGCCGAGCCCCGGTTCTCCAGATATTGAAGCTCCAACACTCCATCAATCAGTACATAAGCAGGATTCCCCTTAAGGTTTACGATTGCCAGATATTTTGTGAACTGGTCGAAGGCCAAAAGTAACGCCATAATAAAGAAATCCAACAAGAGCATTTTCTTCCGGCTTGTCTTTTTATTTTGAACATTTTCTGTCTTACGCATGTGCATCCTCATCACTAAAATGAATTTCGTTGATTGCCGCAAGAATCTCCTCATCCGTAACCGTACTGTCAATTACTGCCTTACCGATCTTCTTGAGCAAAATAAAGCGAATCTTACCCGCATTCATCTTCTTGTCCGACTTGGTCAGACGCAAAATCTCCTCGGGATCAATATCGTCCACTGTAATAGGGAGATAAAAAGGTACGAACATATCACGAACCTCATAATACTCCTCCATGGAGAGCATATCCTTTTTCCATGAAATATAAGCTGCCGCCACGGTTCCCAGTGCAACACATTCTCCGTGATAAAGTTCAAAATTCTTGGCCTTTTCGATGGCATGACCAATGGTGTGTCCCAGATTCAGAAGTGCTCTGTCTCCCTGCTCTGTGGGGTCCTTTTCTACCACAAGCTTCTTGATGCCATTGGTGCGCATCACCATCTCTTCGAGAATATCCATGTCCTTCTCACAGATCTCATACATATTCTCAATAAGCCACTCATAGAATGCCGCATCCTTGATAAGCGCAGACTTCATAACCTCTGCGAAGCCTGAATAGAACTGTCTCTCCTCCAAAGTGTCAAGAACCTTCATATTCATATATACCAGACTAGGCATTTTAAAAGCCCCCACCATATTCTTGTAGCCGTCAAAATCCACTCCGGTCTTACCACCGATGGAACTGTCCACCTGCGCCAAAAGAGTGGTGGGTACCTGCACAAAATCAATCCCGCGAAGATAAGTGGCAGCCACATAGCCGGTCAAATCTCCCACTACACCACCGCCCAACGCAATGAGCATATCCTTGCGGTCAAGCCCTTCCTCAATCAGAAATTTATAAACCTCTCTGACGGTATCCAAGGTCTTGCTTGCCTCTCCTGCAGGAAAAGCATATTTTACCGCCTTTACGCACTTTCCCTCCAAAAGCTTCAACACTTCCTCGCCGTAGAGCGCATCCACAGCACTGTCCGTCACGATACAGATACGTTTTTCCTCTGCTCCAAGCTCCTTCATTTCCTCCCAAAGCCCCTCAAAGGAACGGGAATAAACAATATCATAACAGGGTTTCTTATTGTATAAAACAGGTAATCTCTGTGCCATAATTTTCTCCTAAAAAGGCTTCCCTTTCCGGGAAGCCCGTTTGTATTCATTCACAACAATCTGACTGTCCTTAAATGCCTGCATTAAAGGGCATCTCAAAGGAACCGCCGAGCAAATCCTGAAAATCTCCGGAAATATCTACGCTTGCAGGTGTGATAATAAAAATATAATGAGAAATCTTCTGCAAATTGCCTGCAATTGCAAAACAGGAGCCGGAAGTAAAGTCGATAATTCTCTGTGCAACATCCACATCCAGACCCTCCAGATTCAGCACAACCGTGCGGTTAGCCAACAAGGTCTCCGTAATCTCACGGGCATCTTCCACACTGGTGGGCTTGATAACACAAACCTCCATACCATTTCCGGGCATCTTGCGGGTTACATTCTGACGAATCGGAGTCACCTTCGGCTGAACAGTCTTTCTGGCAGCCTTGTTCTCAACCGGTTCAGCATCCTCCTTTACCACCTTAGAAGAAACCTTCTTCGGTGCAGGCTCTACGATTTCATCCTCATCATCCAGATAATCGTCATCGTAATATTCGTCTTCCTCATCATTCAACTTCATATAGTTGAGAAACTTATCCATAACTCCCATTGTTAACTCTCCTTTTTATAGTCACGTTCTCCGAAAATACCTGTCCCGACCCGGACATATGTAGCACCCTCTTCGACAGCAACTGTATAATCGCCTGTCATACCCATGGACAGGTCTTCACCCATGCTTCTATTATCAATGTTTTTACCCATGATGTCAACAGACAATCCTTTTAATTTGCGAAAATATTCGCGATTTTCTTCTGCATTTTCCACAAAAGGAGCAATTGTCATCAAACCCTTGATACAAATTCCAGGTAATTGGGCAATCTCGTTTACCAACTGCTCCGCTTCCTCCGCAGTGGCTCCGAACTTGCTCTCCTCCCCGGCAATATTCACTTCGACCAGAATATTTACTGTAATTCCACGCTTCACAGCCTCTTTGCTGATTTCCTCTGCGAGCCTTACAGAATCCACACTATGTATCAGACAAACCTTATCCACAATGTATTTTACCTTATTACGTTGAAGATGTCCAATCATATGCCAACGAATATCCGCAGGAAGCTGTGGTATCTTGTCCAAAAGCTCCTGAACCTTATTTTCGCCAAAATCCCTCGCTCCGGCTTCATAAGCATCTCTAAGGGCTTCAACAGGTTTGGTTTTACTCACCGCAATCAGCGTAACCTCTTTCGTGTCCCGACCACTTTTGGCACATGCCGCATCAATCCTTTCCTGCACATGCTTCATATTTTCCGAAATCATCCGCCAAGCCTCCGTTAATCATTAATAAACTGGTCATCCTGCACAGTGTCTGCATTAAGTGCAATATAATCATACACATTCAGACCATATCGGGTATTTGCCTTAACAATGGCATATTCTTCGTTCTGGGACAAAATATTAATCTGCCTGAAATCTGCGTATCCGTTATTTACATTATACACGCCTGTAAGAGTTGCTCTCTTGCTGACGATAAAAGTTTCCTGTCCGTCTTCCTTCAACAATACATTCTCGGCATCCAAAATGGACGCATCCACATAATACTCGTCCGATTCCTCATCATAGCTGTAAAGAGAAATTTCATAAAGCTTACTGGAAACCTCACCATTCTCCATCACATACTGCCTCATAACCTGCCCCTTGCCGCTGTCCCCCTCCGGGGTCACATACTCTCCGGGTATCAGGTAAAACTCCTTGTCCACAATTGATGAATTGGGAATCTTAAGGCCGCTGTCATCATTGAGCAACAGTTCTATCTCCAAAAATCTGTCTCCGGCAAAGGTAATCATGGAATTTGTAAAAGATAACTCCAGATAATGTTTGCCGTCACCGTTATGTAAAAGTTTTACCGCCGCCCATGACTCATATTGGTTCTTAAGGAAGCGCACTTTAATATATTCTTCAGCCTCAAGCTCCTCGCCCCTTGCCGCATCCTCAACAGGAATTACAATAGACCAATTCTCATCCGTAGAAAGTTTGTATGCCGCCCCCTGATTCTCCAGAAGAGTTCCGCTAAGAAACTGTACCTTCTTATCCGCGTAGGTTTTCTTGTCAAAAACCTCCTCCGTCACCTGTTCTGCCGTCAATGTCTCATAGCCGTCTATCCAATAGCTGATTACGCCGGTCTTCGGTGCGTAGGCGCGACTCACAACACCAAAGCTGCCGCCCATCTGTTCAACACTCTCCAACATATTTGCATTGGCAAGCTTTTGAACCGTATTTTTCAGGGAATTCTTGGTCTCATACACCCCCGCAAATTCCTTCTTGTCAAATCCATGGGAAAAGTTCACAAGTTCACTCCGAAACTCCAAAAGTTCCTTCTCGCTCAAAGTATTCTCATCCATTCCCACAGCGGACAAAGTCTCATTAAGTCGCCCTGTCTCGTCCACAACATAGACAAGGCCCCCCACAGCCACGCGCTCACCTTCATTGGCATAATAGCTTACATAGCCTGCGGAATTGGTATTTACAACAACCTCATCCCGGATTACGACCCCTCGATAGATTTTGTTGGTGGCAAGAGAACCCTTTTTGACCTCATAGCGAACAATATGTCCGGTCTGAAAGTAAAGAACCACACACGCTACAACATAAACAAAGATTACCGCAAAAATAATCATGCCGATGTTGACATTCAGAGGCTTTCTGTATTTTTTAATTTTTGTTTGCCCGCTTGTCCGTCTGGCCCCTGTTCTCGATGCCAAAATCCATTCCTCCAAAAATCCGCAATCCGCTGAAAAGCCCCGGATGTTCCGAGGCTTTTGTATACAGCTTAATCTGAACTTATATCACATTACAGAGAAACAACAATCATGCTCTTAAGGCTCTCCGGTATAGCAGACTCATCCAGAGACACACTCAGAACAAAATCCACCTTGAACTTCTCACTAATCTTAGAAAGCTTCTCAACTACCGCAGTAATATCCTGCCCCTCCAAATGAGAAATCTTCAAGAAGCTGTCAAAATACATCTGCTGTAAATCATGGTCCTGTGAAATAATACCGCACACAAAGCCTACAAACTCATCAGCATTCTCCATCATATACTCGGATACATCAATCAGACGCACCTTGTTATTCAGCTCATACATATGCTTGGTGCTCTTGTCCAGATATACAATATTACCTGCGATATCCTTAATCTGACTGTTCACCTTATCCAATAACTGTTTTGTTTTGCCTTTACCTTTTTCGCCTACAATTAATTGAACCATTGGTTTACCCTCCTGTTGTATATTAATTTAAAGACCTTCATCAATATAGTTCTATTATAGAGTATTCTATAACAAAAAACAACTACTATTTGTTTATTTCATCCAACAAATCAGTCATTTGCTGATAAAGATAGTCATTATTCTCCGCCCGGAGAATGACCGAGATATAAGGATCCCCTCCCGTATCTCTGGAGAGCAGTATCAGACAATGTCCGGCCGCATTGGTGGTACCTGTCTTGCCACCGATAATATTCACATTCGTAGGTGCCTGAAAATCTCCCTTCAGGAAACGGTTCGTGGTTTTGTAATCCACTTCCTTCTCCCTGCCGTTGGCATCATAATAGGTAGTCTGATAGCCTGTCATTTGAATAATCTCAGTAAAAGCCTCATACTTGATGGCCTCATTAAAAATCAAATATAAATCATAAGGCGTTGTATAATGATTCTCATCCGTAAGTCCATGTGGATTGACAAAGTTCGTATTGGTAGCCCCCAGACGCTTGGCTTCCTTGTTCATCATCTCCACAAAGCCGTCCACGCTGCCACCCACATTTTCCGCAATGAGATTCGCCACATCATTAGCCGAATACAAAAGCAAAATGTGAAGTGCCTGGGCAAGAGTCATGGAATCCCCTGCCTTCAAGCCGCACAACTGCGCCCCTGACTCCGTGATGCGCACTGCATCCGTAGCCACAAGCACCTGATCCGGCGATGCATTCTGTATGGCCACAAGTGCGGTCATAACCTTGGTAAGACTGGCAGGATACATTTGCGTATGAGCATTCTTGGAGTATTTAACCTCCTTTTCGCTCACATCAAACAAAACTGCCGCCTCCGCATGCGCCATATCCACTGCTTCATCATCCATCATATCCGCAGAGACTACGCACAAATCCGCCGCAAAGGGCTTTGCCTGTCCGTAAGACTGCGATGTGGTTACATTAAAACTGCTGACCTTGGCAGCCGAACTATAATCCATGCCGTATTTCAAATTGCCACAGCCACTCAGGGCAGACATCACAAGTGACAATCCCACCGCAAGTGCCGTTAATCTTTTTCTTTTACTTATATGCTTCACGCCACTCCATATCTCCTCTGTCAAGTGCCTTAATCAAAAGCTCCGCGCTGGCAAGATTGGTAGCCAACGGAATATTATACATATCACAAAGACGAACCACATTATTCACATCCGGCTCGTGCATCTTGGGACTCAGAGGCTCACGCAGGAAAATCACCAAGTCAATCTGATTGTGCTCAATCTGGGCACACATCTGCTGGTCTCCTCCCAAATGTCCTGCAAGATACTTGTGGACATTGAGATTCGTAACCTCCTCCACCAGTCTTCCGGTTGTTCCCGTAGCATAAAGTTCGTTTTTACTTAAAATCCCCCGATAGGCGATACAGAAATTCTGCATCAGTTTCTTTTTTGCATCATGTGCAATCAGCGCAATATTCATACCCATTACCCTCTCGTTGTCGGCCTTTATGTCTGGCCCGTATTTCGTCCGGCCTGCAGCCGCACGTTCATAACAAAACCAATTCCGATAAAACAACTCATAAGTGATGTCAGTCCATAACTCACAAAAGGAAGCGGCAAACCGGTATTCGGCAAAATAAAGGTTGTAACACCAATGTTAAAAAAACTTTGAAATGCCACAAGACCTCCCATACCTGCCGCAATAATCCTTCCCGCCATATCCTTGGCTCTGCGAGCCACCGCCACACACTCCAGTGCTACCCCCATCATCAAAACAATTACAAGTACGCAGCCTTTAAAGCCAAACTCTTCACCGATAACAGCAAAGATAAAATCAGTCTGAGCCTCTGAGATAAAATCTCCGTTTTTTACCGAGGTTATCTCGTTATTCTTGTACCCCTTACCATCTAACTGCCCGGACCCTATGGCCATAACTGAATTAAGCTGCTGATATGCCTCAGCCGTGGCATACTCCTCCGGGTCAATAAAGGCCAGAATACGATTCCTCTGATGATCCTTTAAAATAGTCTGATCCGGCTGTACCGCAATGGATACAATAACAATCAATGCCGGCCCAACCACCGCAAAGGCTCCGGCTATATACCTCCAGCTGATTCCTCCCGCAAAGAGAATCACACAGAAAACAACCAGTACAACAATACTTGTGGACAAATCCGGCTGCTCAAAAATCAACAACCATGGCACCCCAACCAACGCCACACAGATTGCCAGAATTTTAACTGTGTTAATTTTCTCCTTATATTTCATAATAAACTGTGCAAAGAATAAAATCAACAAAATTTTCGCAGTTTCAGAAGGTTGAAAGGTGATGGGACCCAGTTGCAGCCAACGTTGAGCCCCCTTGTGGTCCTCACCCATCAACATAACCAAAAGTAAAAGTCCGATGTTTCCTGCATACATCAGCCAATAGAGTCTAAGCAGACTGTTATAGTTGATAAATGAAAGTACAATCATTACCACAACTCCTGCTAAAACACCGTAAAACTGCTTGGGTTGCAGAGATTCCTCTGCGCTGCCAATGGCAATAACACCAATGGCAGCCAGAGCAATCGCCATAAACATTAACTTAAAATCATAATCTCTTAATTTATACTTTCTGAACATTTTGTCCTCATTTTGTATGAAGATCCAGAATCGGAATATTGGCGTAAAGTACCGGATGCTTAGTTCTCGCTCCCTTACTTCCCTTCGCCTGAATCTGGATATCCATATTCCCAGTATCTATCTTCATGTACTTGGATATCACCTTGGTAATATCCGCTTTAATCAACTCCATAACCTCCGGTGAACAGTTGACTCTGTCAGAAATCAATAGAATCTTTAATCTGTCCTTGGCAATCTGGCAGGAGCTTTTTTTACGAAAAAAATGTCGCATACAAACTCCCTCCTTTATGCTTTATGAAATATTCCGGAAACTCTGGTCCAAAAAGAAATTCCCCTCTCGAAATTCATATAGGGCACTTCCTTGCCCAAAATACGCTGAACGATATTGCCGTATGCCATACCTGCCGGTGAATCATTCCCCACTAAAGGTTCACCCTGATTGGTGGAAATCACCACATTTTCATCATCCGGCACAATACCGATAAGAGGTATTGCCAGTATATCCACCACATCCGAGGCAGACATCATATCGCCTCTTTTAACCATGTCCATACGCAGACGGTTGATAATCAAATCCATCCTTTTGAAACCGTTAGCCTCCAAAAGCCCAACTATTCTGTCCGCATCTCTGATGGCTGAAACCTCCGGTGTGGTTACTACAAGTGCCCTGTCAGCACCTGCAATTGCATTCTGGAACCCCTGTTCAATTCCCGCAGGACAATCCAGAATGATGTAATCAAACTGCTCCCTCAGATGATCAATCACCTTAACCATCTGCCCCGGTGTCACTGCACTTTTGTCCCTTGTCTGAGCCGAAGGCATCAGATAAAGACCCTGATGACGCTTATCGCGGATAAGTGCCTGTTTCACACGACAATTTCCCTCAACCACATCCACAAGATTGTAGACGATGCGGTTTTCCAGTCCCATCACCACATCCAGATTGCGAAGACCGATGTCCGTATCTATCAAACACACCTTCTTACCCAGCTTTGCAAGACCTGTTCCGACGTTTGCAGAAGTGGTGGTCTTACCCACTCCGCCTTTTCCTGAAGTGACGACAATTACCTCACAGCTATGCTGCTTTGACTCATTTTCCATACATAAACCTCCATTCTGTTATTCTAGTTGATATGGAATGCTGATCGTCGTCCCCTGCGCCCCGATTATTTTAAAAAGAGCCCAGTAATTCTTTGGTAAGTCCGTCGAATACAATTCTTTGGTTTTTAACATATGCAATTTTCGGTTGTACCTTAGCTTTCAGTCCCCATTTAGAGGTTTTTCCTGTGGTTTTATATTTGAAATCGCCGATTTTAAGTCTTTCCGGCTCCATTTCAAGCGCTACAACATAGGCATTCTCCTGCCCATTTCCGCCGGCGTAGGCCTCTCCATAGAGGCCTCCCAGCACAATGATATTTTTGGCAGAGATAACGGCACATCCGGGATGTACATCTCCCAGAATCACAATGCTGCCCTCCGTCTCAATCACCTCACCATTTTTGAGAGACCCCTTATAAAACTGTCCCTCACTGCCATCCGTAAGACGATGCTCCATTTTATCAAGAGCTTTGACATACTGCTTGTCCGTTTCCTCATCCTTCTCTACAATACAGGCAATCCTTAAATTGCTGTTGGTGCGGATAGCATCCAATATACGAAGTTCCTCCACTTCAGTAAGCTTACGGCCTTCTATGGATAATGCCATATTTGCCTTGCCAAAAAAGGCCTTAGCCTCTGCGAATTTCAGTGAAACCTCACTCAGAATCTCCTCAAAAGAACCCTCCTCCTTCAAAATCAGATTAATTCCATGAGGAAAACTTTTAATCAAAACAGAATCTTTCATAATGCTCCTTTTACAATTCATTGGAAACGCCGGCATCCGGTGTGTCCGCAGTACCGGTTATCAACTCATCCTCCTCAGCCAGTCCATAATAATACTTAATGATATCTCTGGTGGTCTGGGCCGCATAGTCCGAGGAATAGCCGAAAGGGATTCTCGTTGCCACAGCAATCTCCGGATTCTCATAGGGCGCATAGCAGATAAACAATGCGTGGTTCGGTCTGGATTTGGTCTGTTCCGCCGTACCTGTCTTGCCGGCTACATTTACCGCCAAATCACCGAAATAACTCTTATTCTCCACCACCTGCCGCATACCTCTGTGAATTGCATCCCAATAGCTGTCAGGCATATCCACGGTGTTGCGAATCTCCGGTTCAAAATTGGTAATCACATTTCCCTGAGAATCTGCCACCTTATCAAGCAAGGTCAGATTGTAACAGGTTCCTCTGTTGGCAATGGTCGCCGTATATCTGGCAAGCCCTACGGTGGTAAAGCTGTTGGTACCCTGTCCGATTGCCGAACGCACCGGGTCTGTGTCGGAAACCTCCGGATTGTACTCGCTGATTTCCACACCGGATTTCTCTGTTAAACCAAACAAATCCGCATATTCATATAGCGTATTCAGACCGGCATCTTCATTGTAGCCGCCCTCTCTGGTAGCCAACTGATAACCAAGATTATAGAAATAATAGTTACAGGAATCTCTGATTGCAGAGGTCACATTTTCATTGCCGTGACCTGATACCTTCCAACATCTGGGCGAAGGCGTAATCTCCGTAAATGTACCGATACAATTTACATTTTCCCGCAAAGTGATAATTTCTTCCAGCAAGCCTGCCGTAGCTGACACAATCTTAAAGGTAGAACCGGGTGCCGCCTTATACTGTGTAGCATAATTAAGCTGCGGCTGAGACTTGTCTGCATTTAACTGTGCATAATACTCCGCATCAATGGAGTTGGCCATCTTGTTATTGTCATATCCGGGATAGGATACCATAGCAAGCACCTCTCCGGTGTTGACATCCGTGATAACCACCGATGCGTTACAGGGATCTAATGCCAGTTGCGCCGGTGTAATATCCAGATTATCAATTCGATTTTTGACGAAAGTATATGCCGAAATACGATTCCTGTAGAGTGCCTCCTCATCCTCTGCGGAGACATCCACTTTGCCCTGCTCACACAAAATCATACAAATCTGCTTGCCGTTAATGCGGTTATTCAGAAGCATATACTTATAAAAACGCTTCTGAAACTCCGTGTTATGATCTATCATCTCAATGATATAATCCTGAAGCTTGCTGTATATTTCCGCCGAGTCCGAGTATTTATCATCCAACTCCAGTTTACTCACATCAATCCAGTTCTGGGCAATACAATATTGCAGATATTCACTGAGGCTGATGACCTCCTCCTGTGTCCACGCAATATAAGTGGCATCCTGCTTGTCCACAACCTCCGTCATAATAACGCCATTACTTTGCAGCTTGCTTACAATATTACTCTGATAAACCTGATATTCCTTGGAAAGCTTTTTGTAAGGCGTATTCCCTTCGCTAAGTTCATGGCGCAGTTTCTCATAAACCTCATCCTTATAGGCCAGATAGGTCTCCCATACAACCCTCTCTGTTTCCCCGGCATCCTCAGCCGTAAAATGTTTGATATCAATAACGCTATTATTAATCAACGCAAAATACACATCATAAATGGGTATCTTAATATCGGAACTGGAGGAATTTTCGCCTGCCTTATACTCTTTGGTATTGATAATTTTACTGGATACCAGACCCGCTAATTTCTGTTCTACAATATTGTAGGTTGCTATCTGCAAATCCCTGTCCAAGGTACAATATACATCCTGTCCGGACTGAGGCTCCGTGCGCTCCAGAATCTGCATTACCTTACCGGTGACATTGGTAACCACCTTTTCATAGCCCTTGGTACCCTGCAAAGTAGTCTCCATGGTGGCTTCCAGACCGCTCTTACCAACCACATCGTTAATGGTATAAGTGTCTTCGCTCCCCCCGGCAGCTACTACCTGTTCATTCAGACTGACAAGCTCATCAGAAGAAATCTTACCGGTATATCCAAGCACATGGGCAAAATATTTGCTGTCATTATAACGTCTTACCGTATCCTCCTCGATAGTGACACCGGGCAGTTCCTCCGTATTTTCCATGATAACTGCCACCGTCTTCTCGCTGACATTGGTAGCAACAGTGGTTCCGATATATTTACGATAAGAGGTTTGCTGCATGGCAAAACGAATGGTTACCATCTGTAGCCACTCCTCATTGGTATAACCTTTGCCGGGGATAAAATCCGTGTCGGAATCTCCCTCCACCTCGTACTCGCCAATACCAAAGGTAAAACCGTTTCCCTTGTTGCGGCTGAGATGCTGCATAACCTCCAAGGGCGTGGAAGCAGCTTCCTGGGGAGTGAGAACATCATCCCCAAGCAGAGTATGGTCATAGACATCCGCCAGAAAACGGGTCTTACTCGACCCCTCTGCAGCAAATGCAAACTCACCGTCTTCATCCACGACAATTTTGAAGTCCGTGATAACCTTGTCTCCATTTTTTTCGATTAATTTAATCAACCGATAAATGGTTTCATTCATATTACGATTCTTGTTGGTATTTTCGTAGACATCTTCGATTTTGACGGAATATGCGAGTTCATTGTAGGCCAGCACATTGCCGTTTCTATCCAGAATATTACCCCTTGCGCTGGAGATATCACGAGTTTTCTCCGTGGACAGCACAAAGTCATTGAGATACTCCTCTCCGTTTACAATCTGCAGGTCAAAGCAACGATAAATCAAAATGCCGCCCAAAACCATAAAAAGCAACGTCAAGAGAGTCAGTCGGCTTGTTATGAAATTGATAAAATTTTCACGCAATCCTTCAAACAAATTTCTGAGCACTCCTTTTTTCCCTGACTTCAAGCAATTGATTCATCTTGAGAATCACAGGATATACAAATACAGTCACAACAATGGTATAAAGTGCTTCGGGCAAAATAACCGCCGTAAAATAATACGGAAAATGAAATCTTCCACGCAACAGAAACAGCAAAATATAACACATCACACCATAGGACAAATCGCTGACAACAATCAATGCAATGGGAAGCTTAATATCCTCCGGATAAAATATACGGGAAAATTTGCCGTTGATATATCCGATGTAAGTCAAAATCAAAGCATAGAAACCAAGCACGTCTCCAAAAAAAATATCATTTAGAAATCCGCAGCAAAATCCGATAACCATACCCTCTTCCTCCCCCCGCATAAAACCGAAGGCGGAAGTCAATATAATCGTAAACTTGGGTACAACATTGGCAAGCGCAAAATGATTAAAAACTGCTGTTTCCAACAGAAAGCTTATAAAAATCAAGAGGGTTATGACAATTTTACGAAGCATTCAAACCGCTCCTTTACTCTTCCACTTCCTCATCCTCCGTAACAGTCTGTTTCAAATCCGTTATGACAAGCACCTCACTCAAATGCTCAAAATCCACCGCCGGGGTAATATACCCGGACTTGGTCAGATTGTTGTTGTCAATGTTGATGGTATGTACATAACCAATCAGAATGTTGGGAAGATATTTATCACTGATATCCGAGGTAACGATTTTGTCACCTTCAACTACCACATTTTTGCTGTCAACCAGCTTACTGAACGAAATAACACCCTCAGAAATCATTTGCAAATCTCCTGAGACAATCAGGTTATCCCCGCTTGCCAAAGTCATTGCACTCACATTGCTGTTGTCCGAAATAATGGAGGTTACCCGGGCCCAGTTGGGACCTGTGGTAGTTACCCTGCCCACAAGACCGCCCCCCGCAATCACGTTCATATCCTCCGTTATACCGTCCTCACTTCCCTTATCAATGATAAAGGAAGAATACCAGTTGCCGGAATCTCTGCTGATAATCCGGGCTCCTGTCTTCTCAAACTCACCGTATTGCTCGTCCAGTTCCAGAAGCTCCCGCAGTTCATTCAGCTCATACTTATCCTGTTGAAGAAGGGTATTCTCCTCTGTAAGAGCAGCAACCTCCTCCTTAAGTCTTGCATTTTCATCCAAGAGTACCCTTATCTGCACCAGTTCCTCAGAGCGGCCTGCCAGCCACTCCCCGGCCTTACTGATGCCCTGTTGAAAGGGTATCACCACATGGCCGACAGCAGTATTTAACGGCTTATTAAACACATTGGTGCCAAAGGTTAAAAGCATCAAAAATATACACAATGCAGTTAATATGAAAAGGAGATACTTACTCGGCAAAGTAAATCTCTCCCCTTTTCTTTTTACAATGGGGCTCATTTACTCATCCCTTCAATCGCATATGCCACGGATTTATAGTTGTCATCCTTGATGATTTTGGACAAACCGGCTGCCACACTGGTCAGAGGATTATCCGTTACATTCACCTTAAGTCCGGTGCCCGCAGCCATGCGCTCCGCCAGATGATTAACCTGAGAAGCACCACCGGTCAGATAAATGCCATGACGATAAATATCTGCTGCAAGTTCAGGGGGAGTGCGCTCCAAAATCACTTTTACATTATCGATTATAGTATGAAAATGGTCCTCCAAAGCCTCATCTACAAGCTTGGTGGGAATCTCTCTCTCCACAGGAAGACCGGTAACAATATCTCTTCCATAAACAACAGCACCTTTACCCTGTGACTCCAACTCCTTCAGTGCAATTTTGACTGTCTCAGCAGTCTTACCACCAATAATCAATGAAAACTCACTTCTCACCGCAGCCCTAATAGCTTCATCAAACTTCAGTCCGCCTACCTTAATCAGACGGCTAAGGACAATACCACCCAAAGAAAGAATGGAGATTTCTGTGGTCTCGTAGCCTACATTTACCACCAAAACACCCTGAGAATTCTTCACGTCAATATCCATGCCAAGGCCGTCAGCAACAGCCTTCTCCACCACCATAATGCGCTTAGCCTTCACATTGGCGTCCTTAATCAAATCATAGAAAGCACGCTTTTCTACCTCTGTAACGTCTGTTGGAACAGCGATAAAGAAATCACAGGGCTTGGTATTCCCTTTCTGAATATCTCCCACAAAATAACGAATCAATGTCTCCATATTCTTGATATCCGCAATGACACCGTTGGACAAAGGATAAGAAATATGAATATTTCCGGGTGCTTTCTCATACATTTCAAATGCAGAGTCTCCGTATGCAAAAAGCGTATTTTTATTTTCAATCGCAATCATATTCTTTTCTACTACAATATTGTCGTCGTTTCGACTGTAAATTTTGATATTATTGGTACCCAAATCGATACCAAACACATTATTAGCCATCATGGGGCCGCCCCTTTCCGTAAAATTCTTTTATGTCAGATATCCCAGCTCCTTGAAACTGGTATAGCTGTTATCACCGATAATAATATGATCCAAAAGCAGAATATCCATCATTTCTCCGAGCTCATATAAATTCTGCGTAAGCTCCCTGTCCAGTTTACTGGGTGTGGGATCTCCACTGGGATGATTGTGTACCAGAATGAAATTAACCGCTCTCGCATGCAATGCCTCCAGAAAAATCTGTCTTGGAGAAATCAAAGACATCCTGACACTTCCGTCGGAAAGCTTTTTCTCTCCAATCATCCGGCTCTTTGCATCCAAAAACACCGCAACCACACATTCTGTATCCCTGTGGCGCAAGGTTTCCATGAAATATTGTGCCACCAAACCGGGAGAATTAAACACAAGTCCTTCCTTGGCACTGGCTTTACTGATTCTCATGGACAACTCTGTCAGACATTTTAATTTCACTGCTTTTACAAAACCGATACCCTTAATCTCCATCAACTCTTCAAGACTTACATCATAAAGTCCCAAAAGCCCTTCTCTGGGTGACTTGGCAAGGGAAAGCACCTCTCCCGCAAGCTCCAGAGCACTCTTTTCCTTAGTACCCGTGCGCAGAATAATCGCCAAAAGCTCCCTCTCTGTCAACGCCTCCGCCCCCAGTTCCTTAAACTTCTCATAAGGCATATCTGTTTTCTGCTGTAACCTTGTTTTTGTAATCTGCATATTCCTCCTTCGCCTTCTCCAAAGCGTGGGAATTGCATGTCCTTTATCGGATAAACCGATATACCACAAAGGAAATTATCACGCCGATAATTCCTGCAATGGTAATATTAAACTTCAGACCAAAGGTCAGAATCAGAAATCCCATATTCAATTCCACAGGGTTGCTGAGTCCGAATACCTGTCCGTAGTTTAAGAACGTGCTCGGGAAAATCTGTGCAATTACAGTGCCCAAAACAAACCCGATTAATACCAGCCATACCAAAAGCCAGTTCACTCTCTTCATGAGTATTCCTCCTATGAATTCTGCGCACATAGTATCTTTACGCTGTCAATTATTGTAGCATAAATTAGAACCACTGTATACAAAATTTAGCAATTTTATTTCTTCTTAATCTTTTAAAAACCTACCGCAAGTTCTAAAGCTCGACAAGGTTTTTGTCAACTAATGACTGTAAAGATTTCAATATACCGAATTTGGCGTGCTGCCAGGTAAGCCCTCCCTGAAAATATACCGCATAGGGAGGTTTGATGGGACCATCCGCTGAAAGCTCAATGGAGGAACCGGACACAAATGCACCTGCCGCCATAATAACCTTGGCATCATACCCGGGCATATCCCAAGGCTCGGGAGTTACATGGGAATCCACAGGAGCTGCCGCCTGAATACCCTGACAGAACGCCACAACCCCCTCAGGAGTTCCAAAGGTAACCGCCTGAATAATGTCATGTCTGGACTCACTTCCGTTAGGAACCACTGAAAATCCAAGTTTCTCATAGATATTTGCCGCAAAAATCGCACCCTTCAAGGCACCTGCCGTCACCGTAGGCGCAAGGAACAGTCCCTGATAGAAATTGGTAAGAATACCCAAAGATGCACCTACTTCCTTACCAAGACCGGGACTGGTCAGTCGATACGCTGCATTCTCGACGCATTCTTTCTTACCGGCAATATAACCGCCGATGGGTGCAAGACCGCCACCGGGATTTTTAATCAGAGAGCCAACCACCATATCTGCCCCTACATCAGAGGGCTCCATGGTCTCCACAAACTCACCGTAGCAGTTATCCACCATACAGATAACATCAGGCTTAATTCCCTTGATAAAAGCAATTAGTTCTCCGATGCCTGCTACGGAAAGGGTAGGTCTGGTCTGATATCCCTTGGAACGCTGAATGGTGACAAGACGGGTTTTATCATTGATTGCTTTCTTGATATTTTCATAATCAAAGCCGCCGTCAGGCAACAAATCCACCTGCTTGTAGGTCACTCCATACTCCGCAAGAGAACCCTTTGAGGAACGAATGCCGATAACCTCCTCCAAGGTATCATAGGGCTTGCCCACAGGAGACAAAAGCTCATCACCGGGGCGAAGGTTACTCATTAAAGCCAAAGCCAACGCATGGGTACCGCAGGTAATCTGGGGCCGCACCAACGCATCCTCTGTATGAAACACATCCGCATAAACAGCTTCCAAAGTATCACGTCCTATATCGTTGTAACCGTAGCCTGTAGTGCCAAGCAGACATGCCTCACTGACCTGATTTTTCTGCATGGCCTTTAAAACCTTCAACTGATTGTACTCTGCCACCTCATCAATTGCCGCAAAACGCTCAGAAAGCCCCTCCAAAATCTCTGCACCAAACTGATAAACAGGGGCACTGATGCCCATGGACTGATAAAGAGCCGGAATAGCTCCCTTATTTATTTTATCACACATATTTTGTTCTCCTCATCCTTGTAGTTTATCTCATACAGAAGCTACTCTGCTTCCAATCCGATTTTTTGTCTGATTATCCCTAACATATATTGCAAAATCGCTTCATCCCCTCCCGGAAATTCCGGCCGGTTCAGCCAGATAACATCCTTCTCCCGCCGAAACCAGGTAAGCTGTCTTTTGGCAAAGTGGCGCGTGTCTCTCTTAATCAGATACACAGCCTCCTCCAAGGTACATTCTCCGTCCAAAAAGTCTAAAATCTCCTTATAACCAAGACCCTGCATGCCTGTCTGCCCCCGCTTACAGCCCATGGCCTTTAACCGCTCCACCTCTTCTACAAGTCCCTGCTCAAGCATCAAGTCCACACGCTTTTCTATGCGCTTATAGAGAATGTCCCTGTCATCATTTAACACAAAATAGCAGGCATTATAAGCATTCTCTCTGGCCCTCTCTCTCTCATTGTGAACAGAGATGGGTTCTCCGGTTAATTTAAAATATTCCAAAGCCCTTATTACTCTCTTTACATTACCCGCAGGTATGGCTTCTGCCGACGCCTCATCAACCTCCCGCAGCATCTCATGAAGCTTCTGTGCCCCCTCTTTTTCTGCCAGTGCAGCCAGTTCCTGTCTGTAGGCAGTATCATCCTCATTTTCCGTAAAATCAATATCCCGAAGCACCGCCTGAATATAAAAACCCGTGCCTCCCACCAAAATGGGTATACGGCCTCTGGAATAAATTTCCTCCATGGCCCGAACACATCGCTCCTTGAAAGCAACTACATTAAAGTCCTCCCAAGGCTCTAAAATATCGATTAAATGATGGGGTACTCCCTCCATTTCATCAGAGGCAATCTTGGCCGAGCCCACATCCATATATTTATAAACCTGCATAGAGTCCGCCGAAATGACTTCTCCGTTTACAGCCTTGGCCAGCCGAATGGACAGATTGGTCTTGCCCACAGCAGTAGGCCCTGTGAGAATAATCAGCTTCGGGCGGACATCTTTTTTATTTTCTGTTTGAACCATTTTGCAATCCAATCTGCGGATTCATGTTTTTTCACCCTAAAACCTCATCCGCTATACAATACGTTTGAATTTCTTTTCCATTTCATATTGGGTCATGATGATGATGGTAGGTCTTCCATGGGGACAATTATAGGGGTTCTCCAAGGTCAGAAGCTCATCAATCAGCTCCTGTGCCTCTACCAGGCTCAGACGGTTATTGCCCTTTACAGCAGCCTTACAGGACATGGAGGCAATCTTCTCCTCCACCACCTTAAAACTGCCGCGGCTTACGCCACCGTCAAGCTCATCCAAAACCTCCAAAAACATCTCCCGCTCACTACAACCGTACAAGTCCACAGGAACACTGCGCAAAGCATACTCCCTGCCCCCGAAAGCCTCAATCTCAAATCCAAGGCTCTCAAAGGTCTCCATATGCTCTGAAAGCACAATCTCTTCCTGAGCAGAAAGACTGACTATCACAGGAGGCATCAGTCTCTGAGAAGATACATTTTTCTCACGAAATTGTTTCATCAGACGCTCATATTTTACCTTCTCATGGGCTGCATGCTGATCGATGATAAACAACTTGTCTTCATATTGCACCATCCAGTAGGTGTCAAACACCTGACCGATGATACGATACTTACTGCGATTATCCACCGACAAAAGCTTCTCCTCAAAGAGATTCATCTGCTCTGTTTCAACGTTAATCGCAACTGTAGTTTCAGCATTCATTGCCACTGATTCTGTCGCAATCGATTTTACATCCGATTGTGCAGTTTCCGGCTTTATCGTATTATCCTCAAAAAAGAAATCCTCCGTCTCCGGTGCTGAATTCTCTGCTACAGGTGCCACTGCTTTCGGTTTAGCTATCGGTACTGCCACGGCAGGCTTATCCTTCTCGATTCCCTCTGCTGCGGTCTTCACTCGGTTCCAAACAGGACTCTTATAAAACTCATTTGGGGATTTCAAACCCTTCGTCTGTTCGGAAGCCGCCTTATAATTGCTCTCCTCCATCACCCGATGGTTTGCAACTCTCTGTACCTCAAAGGGCTCCGGGGTATGCACTTTTTGCTTTTCAACCTGTTCGGCACGTTCAGCCTTGCGTACTTCCTTCTCATCATCAAGCTTTACATTGGGAATCATCTCCCGATTTTTCAAGGTGTTATGGACACCGTCAGACAGCATCTTACAGAAAGTCATTCCATCACTGAAACGCACATCCATCTTGGTGGGATGGACATTCACATCCACCTGTCCGGGGTCCATGGTAATGTGCAGCACACAGAGAGGAAATTTATGCTGCATCAGATATTCTCTGTAGCCCTCCTCCAAGGCTCTTGCTATGATATTACTCTTGATAAATCTCCCATTGATAAAATAAATCTCGAAATTACGGTTGGAACGCACCAGCAAGGGCTTCCCAAGATACCCCTCCACCTTGTTACCGTTTTGCTCCAACTGAATAGGAACCAAAGATGCCGCTACTTCACGTCCGTAAATTCGGTATATAACCTCTTTTAAGTCACCATTTCCTGTGGTATGAAATCGAACCTGACTGCCCATCTGGAACTTGAAAGAAATATCCGGTCGTGAAAGAGCCAGATGCTCCATCAAATCTGCAATATAGCCGCCCTCCGTAGCCGGGAGTTTCAAAAACTTCCTGCGCACAGGAGTATTAAAGAATAGATTCCGCACCAGAAAGGTGGTTCCGTCAGGAGCACCCACCTCAGCAAACTCCTTCTCAACCGCTCCCTCCAATACCAGACGCGTACCGGTAAGTTCACCCTTGGTCTTGGTAATCAGCTCCACCTTTGATACCGCTGCAATACTGGATAGAGCCTCACCTCTAAAACCAAGACTGGAAATGCGCACCAAATCATCCGCATTGTCAATCTTACTGGTGGCATGGCGCAAAAAGGCCTTGCGCACCTGCTCCTTATCCATACCGTGACCATTATCCGTCACACGGATAAACTCGATGCCGCCATCCTTGATTTCCACCGTAATGGCGGTAGCTCCTGCGTCCATGGCATTCTCTACAAGCTCCTTCACCACACTGGAAGGACGCTCCACCACCTCACCGGCAGCAATTTTATCAATTGTTTCTGAATCCAAAACATGTATTGTAGGCATATTTTCTCCAACCTAAGCTTCTAATCTGATTATTCCGCCATCCAACGGTTCTTTAACTTGTTTTGCAGTCGATACAAGGTATTCAAGGCATCTAAGGGTGTCAGCGTGGTTACTTCCACTTCCATCAGCTCCTTCAACACATCCTCATCCGTCACGGTATCGAACAGGGACATCTGAGCCATATCCAACTCATCATATTGAGTCGCTTTCTTGGCACTTTTCTTACTATCCCCTTTATTGTCCACAGCAATGCTCTGCACCTTCTCCGTGATATCATTATCTGAAAGCTGCTCCGCAATCTCCTTGGCTCTGTCTATAACCATATCCGGCACACCTGCAAGCTTAGCCACCTGAATACCATAGCTTCGGTCCGCACCGCCCTTAACTATCTTTCTTAGGAAAACAATGTCATCCCCGCATTCCTTGACAGCAATGCAGTAATTGTTCACGTTGCTCATTTTGCCCTCAAGCTCTGTCAATTCATGGTAATGGGTAGCAAACAATGTCTTGGCTCCCAGAATCTTGCGATTACTGATATGTTCAATCACCGCCCACGCAATGGAAAGACCGTCAAAAGTAGAAGTTCCTCTTCCGATTTCATCCAGAATCAACAGACTGTTAGAGGTCGCATTGCGCAAAATATTGGCAACCTCGTTCATTTCCACCATAAAGGTAGACTGTCCGCTTGCCAGGTCATCCGATGCACCCACTCGGGTGAAAATACGATCCACAATGCCGATATTGGCAGACTTTGCAGGCACAAAGCAGCCAATCTGCGCAAGCAGCACAATCAATGCTGACTGACGCATATAGGTGGATTTACCTGCCATATTGGGTCCTGTAATCACACTGATACAGTGACTTCCGTTATCCAAGAAGGTATCATTTGCAATAAACAAATCATTGTTTATCATCTGCTCCACCACAGGATGACGCCCTTCCTTGATGTCGATAACTCCCTTTTCATTCAGCTTGGGACGTACATAATGGTTGCGCTCCGCCACCACGGAAAGGGAAGCAAACACATCCAACTTGGCAATGGCCTTTGCTGTGCGCTGAATGCGTTCAATCTCCATGGAAATAGAATCTCTGACCTTACAGAACAAGTCGTATTCCAGCGTCTGAAGCTTGTCCTCGGCATTCAAAATAGTATCCTCAAGCTCCTTTAACCGGGGCGTGGTATAACGCTCCGCATTGGCGAGGGTTTGTTTTCTGATATAATCCTCCGGCACCATATCCTTGTAGGAGTTGGTTACCTCAAAATAATAACCAAAGACCTTATTATACTTGATTTTAAGATTCTTGATGCCCGTGCGCTCTCTGTCCTGTTCCTCAAGTTCCGCAAGCCACTGCTTGCCGTCACGCTTGGCACTTCTCAGCATATCAATGGTCTCATCGAAGCCATCACGAATGATGCCGCCCTCACGAATGGTAATGGGAGGCTCCTCCTCAATAGACTGCAAAATCAACTGATAAATATCCTCCAGGGCATCTATCTGCTCTCTGATTTCAGACAGCTCCTCCTTGGAAAAAGCTTCTAACACCGTCTTGATATGTGGCAGCATCTCCAAGGAATTGCGGAATGCTATCAAATCTCTGGGATTAGCCGTCTTGTATGTCACCTTGGACAACAGACGCTCCAAGTCATAGATGGGATTCAAATATTCTCTGATTTCATCTCTGGATACACTGTCTTTATTCAGCTCCCCAATGGAATCCACACGCTTCTCCATGTCTGCCTTATCAATCAAAGGCTGTTCTATGTAACTTCGAAGGGTTCGTCCGCCCATGGCAGTCTTGGTCTTATCCAGCACCCACAAAAGAGACCCCCTCTTTTGCTTCTCACGCAAGGTCTCCGTAAGCTCCAGATTTCTTCTGGTGGAGCTGTCCAAAAGCATATATTTACTGGTAAGATAGGGGGAAATATGAGTAAAATGCTCCAGTCCGCTCTTCTGTGTCTCATAAAGATATTGAAGCAAAGCACCTGCCGCCAAAAGTCCCGAAGGAAAATCCTCCACACCCAGACCAATCAGGGTATTTACCTTAAAATGCTTCATGAGAGCCTTCTTGCAGCCCTCCTCATCAAACACATGGGGTTCTAAGGCATTGACGGAGATATGTAGTCTTCCCCGCAAATCTGCCACATCCACACCACTCATCAGGAAAGCATCATTGCACACAATCTCGGAGGGCTGATACTTCATCAACTCATCCATGAGTTTGCGCAAGTCCTCCACTTCTGTCACATAATAATCTCCTGTGGTAACATCCGCCGCCGAGATACCGATACCATTCTGCATATGGGCAATACACATAAGGAAATTGTTCCTAGACTCCTCCAGAGACTGCATATTCAGATTGGTTCCGGGCGTCACAATACGCACAATATCCCTCTTTACCAACCCCTTTGCAAGCTTAGGGTCCTCCACCTGCTCACAGATAGCCACCTTATAGCCCTTACTGACAAGCTTTGTCAGATAGCCCTCCACGGAATGATAAGGTACACCACACATGGGTGCACGCTCCTCCTGTCCGCAGCTTCTGCCCGTCAGTGTCAGTTCCAGTTCTTTGGAAACCGTCAGCGCATCATCAAAAAACATCTCATAAAAATCGCCCAGACGATAGAATAAAATACAGTCCGGACACTGCTTCTTGGTCTCCATATATTGTTGCATCATTGGTGTTAATTCAGCCACCGTTTTCTACTCCTGTTCATCAAATATATTTCACTACATCCGTCTTCTTGGCCAATGCCACTCCATCAGCTACCGGATAGCCCATTGCAACCATTGCCCAAACAGTATGATTTGCGGGAATGTCGAATTCATCCAACACTTCTTTTACCGGCATAACATTTCTAAGGGTCATCAACGGATTAAGCCAGACAGAACCTATTCCGTAAGAATGCGCCGCCAAAAACATATTTTCTGCCGCACAGGACACATCCTGACATCCATTTGGATTTCTGTTGTCATTAGAGAGTATTACAACAACCTTCGGATTCTCGAATCCATAAAAATGAACCTTATTTGCTGCCGCAGCTTCTCTCGCACTTTCCTTGAGACGCAAAATATCCTCCTGCTTCGTCAGTACGGTAAATCTCCAAGACTGCATGTTGTGACCGCTGGGAGCATGATATCCAGCCTTTAAAATCATATCTAATATCGGACGTGGAATCTCCTGATCTGTAAACTTACGAATGCTTCGTCTCGAGAATATGGATTGCATAACCGGATTCATCAAATCCAGTGTATCCTTATTTTCCCACATCTGTTTTAATTCTTTACGATCAATTTTCTGCATACGATTACGAGGAATACTTTCTACGACAATATATCTTCGCGGAAACTTATATCTTTCCATTTTTGTGGTCAGAAATTTCTGCAACTGTTCCTCTGTATAACCCGCTTTTGTCACAACAAACAGAACGGGAATCTGTCCCAAAACACCATCCGGGTCATCCACACCAATACAGGCACACTCTTTAATCGCTTCATACTGCCCCGAAATATTTTCCACTTCCAAGGGGGAAACCTTCTCTCCGCCAACATTAATTATGTCATCTGCACGTCCCAGCATAAAGACATAACCATCCTCATCGACATAAGCCATGTCGCTTGTCAGAATCCATTCTCCACGAATGGTTTCCTCTGTCAAATCTGGATTATTCCAATATCCCGCCATCTTCATGTCTCCTTTAAGAGCCATCCTACCCGGATTGGAAACACTACTTTCCATAAAATTACCATCCGAATCCAACATTCCAACTGCCGTATGAGGCAACACTTTTCCCAAAGATGTTATTTTTTCGGATTTTTTTACAACCTCTGTTACATTGCAAAAAATTGCGCCACCGGTTTCCGAACTTCCCCATGTGTTATAAATCGTTGTTTGAGGCAGCAATGATGTAATCTCCATACGCTGTCTTGCCGTCAGTGAGCCTGCACCAAACTCTATATAACGCATATTCTCCAGTACCCGCACAAACTCATCCTGCATTTGCCCTCTCATCACTTCATAAGAGGCCGGAACCGCAGCCATTGCATTACACTGATATAATCCAATATTATTTTCTACTTCTTTAGCAAAAGTAAAACCATTTTGTAAAACAACCGTTGCCCCCTTATACAAAACAGCCCTTAACACCCTCAACGCAAAAGAATGATTTAACGGCAGAGGCAAAAGTACTCTGTCCGTTTCCAAAATACCGATTCCCTGAATTGTATTTGCCAGAATATGATAAACCGATTTGTAAGTAAGCATAACCCCCTTGGGCTTACCGGTTGTTCCCGTGGTAAATAGTATTTCCGCCAAGTCATCCTCGTCAGGCAAATGATACTCCGACTCCGCACTCACATACATATCCGCTTGGGCATAAACCTCGCGAAGTGATACAACCTTGCGTGTTTGGGCATATTCCCCCATGGGCTTGTCACTTAAAAGAATTTTGCTCTCAGCCTCATCATAAATTGATGCAATATTTTCGGGAGTACCATTTTTATCAACAAATACAGCTACTGCACCAAGACATTGCACACCAAGATAAATCGCCACCATCTCAGGCTTTGAAACTGCCGAAAAACACACTCTGTCTCCTTTTTCCACACCCAATTCCTTAAGCACAGCGCATATACCGCAAATCTTTTTGTTCAGTTCCGCATATGTCAACTGCTCCTTTTTGAATGCAACAGCCAATTTATCCGGCTGGACGGATGCTAATTCTCTGATGCGTTTTGCAAGTGTATCAAACCCCATAAAGTCCTCCTAAATCAATCTTTCTACCATTTTAGCCAATCCCTTAACAGAATTAAAATTTTCTTCAATGATTTCTTCATAGGGGATTGTAATGCCAAACTCCATAGTCAACGCTGCAATAATCCCTGTAATTGTCATGGAATCCAATATTCCATCATCCACAAGTGCATCTGAGACCTCAAAATCAATCTCCGGAAATTCTTCTGACAACAATTCTAAAATTTTATTCTCCATATTTTGTTCCTCCATTTAAATTTAATCAAAAAGCTTCATAAATAAATGAACTGGCATCATAACCCGGTCCATATATTCCAAAAATGATAACTGCAAAAATTAACGCAAAATAGATTGACCATCGAAGCACAATATTCCGACGCGCAACCATCTCCCGAACCATTCCTTTTCCCTGCAACACACTGACTGCCCAAACTATCAAAACAGCAATTATCACAAGAATAAAGTTTTGCTTGTCAAGTCCATACTGAAACAGATTGTTGCTCAAAACACTTGTAACATGAAAATCACAAACAATTCTTTTACATATGACAGCCGTCGCCAAAAGACTGTTTGGCATCGTCAACAATCTGGCTATACAAAACAACATAAATGTACGAAGCATTTGAAAGGTACGCCACCAAAAGGCCTCCTCGTTTATTCCAAGCTTCAATAACACATTTTTGTAAACAGACTCCAACAGCATGGAGGATATAATAATACCTCCCCAGTAAATCCCCCATACGATATACGGCCATCCGGTTCCATGCCATATTCCGGTTAAAATCCATACAACCGCAAGCGGTATTGCCGTCATTATCTTTTTGACAGCCTTCATTCCCCATTTTTCTTTGATTGGCTTCAATTTCTGAACCAAGGTCGGAGAAACTACAATCGGCATATACACATAGTCCTTAAACCACGCTCCCAGTGTAATGTGCCATCTTCGCCAAAATTCAGCCGCCGAACGTGAGAAAAAGGGCTGTTTAAAATTCTGTTCCAGTTCTATACCAAAAGCCTGGGAAACACCTCTCACAATATCCATGCAGCCGGAAAAGTCACAATATAACTGTACGGCTCCAAATATGGTTGCAACTGCCAAAACAGCACCGGAACAAGCAGAATAATCGTTAAATACAGTATCCACAAATATTGACAGACGATCCGCAATGACCAACTTTTTGAAATATCCCCAAACAACCAATTGTACACCAAAACAGAATGTCTGATAATCAAAACAATGTTCCTGTTTCAGTTGCGGTGCCAAAAAATTATGACGCGAAATCGGTCCTTGAAGAATTTTGGGAAAATAGATAACAAATAACAGAAAACGAAGATAGTTCTTTTCTGCCTTCTCCTTCCGCCAGTATACATCTGCAAGATACGCTATCAGCGAAAATGTATAGTAGGATATCCCTAATGCAACAATGAGCGGCAAAATCGGTTTCTCTTGTCCATATATCAGACCTGACACCGTCTTTTGCAGCCAATTTCCCATTTTAGAATAAGCAAGCATGAACACTAAGAATCCTACTGCAAGCAAAAGGATTCTTTTTGTTGTTTTCTTGTTTTGTAAAATATACTCCTGCTTTTCTTTACCGGAAAGCCCCTTCTCCTTAATATACGCATCCTGTTTTACATAAACCTTATCTATTTTTACCGCTGCACAATAGGCTGTGACAGAAGCCAAAAGTATAAACAGAATCCTCTCTGCTCCATAGGTCATATAAAAGAGCACACTGCCTGTCAAAAGCACTGTCCATTGGAACTTTTTCGGAATTATATAGTATATCAGACACAATATACTGACTGCTACTATAAATCCAAGCGACGTAAAACTCATATTTCCATCATCTTCCCATCAAAAGAATAGTTTCCGTAATATCTGTTCCCTGCTTCTTCCACAAAAGGAACAATAGTATAAAAGTAACTGTGCCCACTCTCTACAGACATGTCTGTATATGCCGTTCCATAGGCTTCACCAACCAACTGCCATTCATCCTTTTCCCCCTCTTTACGATAAATGACATATCCGTCAGCATCTTCCACCGGAATCCATGTTATACAAAGACTCCCATCCTCTACAATTGCTCCAAAATCTGCCGGAGCCTTCAAATCAAACGCCTGCATTCCCGATTCCAGTTCAAAATCCAACACATAGGGTGCTATTATCTGACGATAACGTTCCCACGCAGTATTCCAGGAGGTGTAGGTATCCTCAGTCCGCTTATCTTCAAACTGATAATTTTCAATAAGATACTCCGAAAGATATCTGGTAAACTTAATCGAACCGTGAATATTGGTATGCTGCTTATTGTAGTAATCCTCTGTCAAATGAATTCCCATCTCACTTACCTTATCATTTAGATTCAGTGTGGGATATCCTCTTTCTTCAATCAATCGGTTCACAAGATTAAACTTTTGAATGGTCTCTTCGTTCTTCTCAGCTCTGGGAACGGTTACAAACAAAACATTAACCTGTTCCTCATCGCAAAAATCCAACAAATCGGTAATAAGTGCCTCCAGTTCCGGCTCCTGTTGGCCTTCCTTTTCTGAAGTAATATACTCTTCCGTCACATCGGTAGAACCATGCAGATATATCCCATATGAGCTGGCTCCCTTTAATCCATCCACCTCATATTGAAAGTCCTCTGGCACCAATTCATCCCATCGCTCATGGTAACGAATCATGGGTATATACAATTCCATACTTTCCGACAAGGTGTATCCGCCCACCTTAGCCAAATGATTTGTCAACGCCAATTTATTCATGGAAAGAGGCATATAATCCAACAAATGATGAAAATCACTTATCCTAAGACCATTATCCTCCAATGTATTGATGTTTACAATGAATAATGCGTTCGGTTGTGTCTTCTTCGTTTCTTTAATCAAATACTTAGCCGCTGCAAAGGGTTGTGCATTTGTAGAATAGGGAAAAACCGCTATTCCATATTCCTGCCATGCAGTTAAAGAATTCCAAAAAGAATAGCAATTACTGGAACCAATATACACTGCATCCAAGGACTCCTTCGGTTCTTCATAAAAACCGGCAATCCATTGATAATTCCGATAATCTGCCGGGCAGGTCATAACCTTGGAAACTCCGGCAAACAACACCAAAAACAATGTAACAAACGCAATTGTCTTGACAACATTTATTTTCTTCATAAAAGCTTTTATCCTTAATTTATTTTACCCAATACACATAATTACTCTTGCGCTCTCTGGCAGCAGGAGTCTCACAGTCAGGATATCCAAGCACACAATGCCCAATTCCCTCATATTCACCTTCAATGCCAAGCTCCTTCAAAATCGCTTTACCTTCCTCGGATTCAAACTCCTCCTTGGCGCGATGAATCCAACAGCTCCCGATACCTTCCGCATGGGCTGCCAACATCAGATTCCCCATCACAAGGCTTCCGTCATAAACATGGGTATTAACACTCTTATCCGCAAGCACTACCAACACCACAGGGGCACCGTAAAAGGGGTCTGCTGTACTGCCCATAATCCCGGCATTCATTCGGGAAAGCCTGTCCCGAAGTTCCCTGTTGGTCACAGCCAAAATGATAGGAGCCTGAAGATTTCTTCCGGTGGCAGCATAGGTACCGGCCTCACAAATACGCGCAATTACATCCTCCGGCACCATATCCGGCTTGAACTTCTTAATACTTCTTCTGGTCAAAAGATTCTGCATAGCATCCATATTTTCTTCCTCCTTAACGGTCAATCAAAAACTATACCATATGCCCCATGTAATAAAATCCATGGCACTCATCCAGTGAAACGTCCACAATTTTACCTATCAAGGACGCATCTCCCGGGAAATGTACCAAAGTGTTATTGGAAAGGCGACCTGTCACAAGACTTGCATCATTCTCGTTGACCTCTTCCACAAGGGCATCCATCACCATACCCTCATATCGGGCTACCCGCTCTCTTGCGGTCTCCTGTACCGTCTTAAGCACCCTGTCGAAATTCTCCTTCACCAAATCCTCCGGCACCTGTTCCATGGCGGCAGCAGGCGTACCCGTACGCTTGGAATAGATAAAGGTAAAGGCGTTATCATACTGCACCTTCCTGATAACATCTATGGTCTCATCCACATCCTCTTTGGTCTCACCGGGGAAGCCCACAATAATATCCGTTGTAATCGCCATGTCTGGAATTTCTGTCCGGATTTTCTCCGCCAGAGCCAGATACTGTTCCTTGGTATATCGGCGGTTCATGGCCTTTAAAATCTCGGTGGAACCGGCCTGCATGGGCAGGTGGAGATGCCTGCATATCTTCTTGGACTCCTTCATCACCTGAATCAATTCATCCGATAAGTCCTTGGGATGAGAGGTCATGAAACGAATACGCTTAAGTCCCTCTATCTTTTCGATTTCCTTAAGAAGCTCCGCAAAGGTCATGGGATGCTCCAGATTCTTGCCGTAGGAATTCACATTCTGTCCTAAAAGCATGATTTCCACCACACCGTCTGCCACCAAAGCCTCAATCTCACGAATGATATCCTTAGGCTCGCGACTTCTCTCCCTGCCGCGCACATAGGGCACAATACAATAGCTGCAGAAATTATTGCAGCCAAACATGATATTGATACCGGACTTAAAGGGATACTTGCGCTCCACAGGCAAATCCTCCACAATACTCTCCGTCCCCTCCCAGATATCAATGACCATATCCTTCTGTTCAAAAACAGAACACAAAAGCTCTGCAAAACGGAAGATATTATGAGTGCCAAACAGCAAATCCACAAAACGATAACTGCTCTTAATCTTCTCAATCACAGAAGGCTCCTGCATCATACAGCCACAAAGAGCAATCTTCATATTGGGATTCTTGCGTTTAAAGCCCTTAAGCTCTCCCAATCTGCCGTACACGCGCTGATTGGCATTGTCTCGAACCGTACAGGTATTAAAAATCACAAAATCCGCATTTTCATCCTCAATAATCTCATAACCTACCTTGCGCAGGATTCCCACAAGTTTTTCAGAATCGCGGGCATTCATTTGACACCCAAAAGTAGTAACACAACAGGTGGGCTTGTGTCCCAGTTCCCCTTCCAATTCAGCCACATAGCCTGCAGCCTTCTCCATAAAATAAAACTGTCTTTCCGTCTCATTTTCCGGAAGGGTCTGGGAATTTAACATTTCCTTATTCTCCACTATTTTGTTTCCTCTCCGTATTTTATCGCTAATTTAATCAAAAGCTCTGCCACCTTCTCCATGGACTGGACACAGGCAAACTCGTATCTTCCGTGATAATTCTCTCCTCCGGTACAAAGATTGGGACAAGGCAGACCCATAAAGGACAACCTCGCTCCGTCCGTACCTCCGCGAATCGGACTGACAATAGGCTTGATGCCAAGCTCCTCCATAGCCTCCGCCGCCCTCTCTATCAAATGTATATGAGACTCCAACACATCCCGCATATTGTAATAGGAATCCTTCATTTCCACAACAACGGTGCCCTGTCCATACTTTTGATTCAGAAAATCCCTGCAATCCATAAACAACATCTTTTTCTGCTCAAACAGCATCTTGTCATGGTCTCTGATGATATATTCCGCAACAGTTTCCTCCACAGTTCCCGCAAAACGATCCAGATGGAAAAAGCCTTCATATCCTTCCGTATACATGGGATTCTGTTCTACAGGCAAAAGACTCTGAAACTCCTGAGCGATGAGAATCGCATTCTTCATCTTCCCCTTGGCATCTCCGGGATGAACACTCCTGCCATGAACAATCAGCTTTGCTCCGGCGGCATTAAAATTCTCATATTCAAGCTCTCCCAAGACACCGCCATCTACCGTATAGGCATAATCCGCCCCAAAAAGCTTCACATCAAACCAATCTGCCCCACAGCCGATTTCCTCATCCGGCGTAAAACCGATTCTGATTTTACCATGCTTGACTTCTGGATGTGTCGCCAAATACTCTGCCATGGTCATAATCTCAGCAATACCGGCTTTGTCATCCGCCCCAAGCAGTGTGGTGCCGTCCGTCACAATCAAATCCTTTCCCACATGCTTTGACAGGCCGGGGAAATCCTTTTTATACATCACGATATTCCGTGTTTCATTCAACACAATATCCCCGCCATCGTAGTTTGCTACAATGCGGGGTTTTACACCTGCGCCGGAGACTGCCGGAGAGGTATCCATATGAGCAATAAAGCCAAGCACAGGGCACTCCTCATACCCTTCCGACGCAGCGATGGAGGCATATACATAACAATGCCTTTCATCATAGGTGATTTCGCAGGCTCCAAGTGTCTCCAATTCCTGTACCAACATTCGTGCCAAGGTATGCTGCTTCATGGTACTGGGACTCGTTTCCGAGTTTTCGTCAGATTGAGTATCCACCTGCACATATCGCATAAATTTATCTGTCACAGATTTACAAAATGATAATGCTTGCACAATTCACATCCTCCGCCAAGTCATAAACCTTACCCGATTGAATGCCTACCACCTTGGGTCGAAGCAGATATTTTGTACTGTTCTCCACCACCTTGGCCTTCTCACCATTGGAAAGCTGCACAATGCTGTCAACAGAATACAAAATAATTGTTTCCAAAAAGCTGGTCATGGATTTCATATCCAACTCTCTTGTCATAGCCATAATCATTTCCACTGCATCCCGCTTGGAAAAGGCACTCTTATAAGGTCTTTCCGTCACCAAAGCATCATATACATCGGCAACAGATATTATTTTGGCATAGGTATGAATCTTGTCCTCTGCAACGCCGAGAGGATACCCTGCACCATTGATTTTCTCATGATGTTGAAGCACACCTCGCATGATTCCATCAGAGAAATTCTCTTTCTCCTTCAAAATCTGGAACCCAAACAACGAATGCTGCTTCATCAGCGCAAACTCATCTTCATCAAGTCTCCCCGGTTTATTTAACACCTCATTGGGAATCTTTGATTTCCCAACATCATGAAGCAGTCCGGCAATTCCGATTTCACGGATTTCTTCTTCTCCCAAACCATATTGTTTGCCGATAACCATAGCCATGGTAGCCACATCTACACTGTGCTTAAAGGTATATTCATCACTGACCTTCAACATACCGATATCCACCGCGATGGCATCATTTTCAAATATGGCACTCATAAGCTCATTGGTGATATTGACTGTAGCCTCCGAAAACCCTGTTTCCTCGGTATTATTATACAGATACTGTATACCCTCACCCACACGTTTACGCACGCTCTCCGTAAGCTTAACCTTTGCACGGTCCTCCACACGGTTCTTCGCAATAACCTCCTGCGTGTACAGGGGAATGATAATTTCCTCCTCCGGGTCTTCCTCTCCCTCACGAATATAAACACCATTTACTCCCTTGGTCTGAAGATACTCTATCTGGAAATCATCCAGATAAGCACCCTTGGCGATAAGCGCACGGCCTGTACCGTCCACAATCGCCTGATCGATTCTCATTCCGTTTTCCAAAAGGCGTGTACTGATAAACTTTCTTTTGACCATTCTGTCCAGTCCTTAATAACAATTGCTATATCTGTCGTCAAAGTTACCTAAACAGTATAACAAACTTCCGCTCATACCGCCACAAAAAATTTTAAAAGATGTGATAATATAAATAAAAAATACGATACCTTATGGGCTTAAATCGCTTTAACAACACCAAAAGCTGACCTCTCTCCGATGCCAGAACTTCCAACATTTCTCTACTCACAGGATAATCACTATACAAATATTCCTCATAAAGCTTCAAGAAAACAAGTTCTTTCTCATCCTCCCACTCCTCCCCATCCATAATTGCCCATGCACGCCTGCGAAGCTCTGAGAGCGTTTCGTTTTCCATGCGTTCATAACCAAGGGCAGACAATATGCGCAGATTCCACAAAACCTCTGCCTTAAATCGTTCCTCATCGCTATATTTACTTATGCGTCTTTTACGAAGAACATAATCTCCACCGAGAACCATCCCTCCTGCAATCAGAACAAAAACAATTGTAAAACCAATCATCTGAAAGAGGGTTCCTGTGCCCGTCTTATTCTCCTCTGACTCCTGCACCTTCTCTGTGTCCTCCTCTGCCCAAAAAACCTGGGAATCCTCATCCTCCATATCCTCAGCCGTAATGGAAATGCCTGTTATATCGCCTTCTCCATCGTTTTCCTCCGGCAACACCTCCCATGGAGTATAACGAATTTCACTATATCCCGGTGTAGGTTCAAAGGGTATCCAACCCACCTTCTCCACATACACCTCCGGCCATCCATGAGCCATATCCGAATAAACACAAACCTGACCCGCTCCATCCACCGGCACACAAAAGCCCTCCACATAGCGGGCCGGAATCCCTTCTGCTCTGGCAAGAAGCACAAAGGCAGACGCAAAATAAGCACAATACCCCTGCCTGCTCTCTAAAAGAAAATAATCCAAAAATTCCCTTTCTGAATCGATATCATCCGGCAGGACTCCCGGATTTTTGGTGTATGTCATTTGTTGCAGATATGCTTCAATCGCCTTTAATTTATCCATATCCGTCTCCGCAGCCTCCGTAATTTCAGCAAGCAGAGCCTCCACCTCTTTGGATACACCTTCCAATTGACTGTATTGGTCAACAATATCTTTTCTTCGTTTTTCCAAATCACTCAGGCTATATTTTTCATTTCTGCAATATATCTCCTGCAGCTTTCTAAATTCCTCCTCATCCCACACAACCTCTTTTTCCAGAAAATTATAAAATACAGGATGATCTACATTCATTTGTACAAATATCGTTTGATACGTGGTTGCGTATCCCCGCTTTTCATCCCACAGATAACATCCTCCCACAGAAGAATAATCCTCCGCCTGTACCGTAAAGGTTTTCAAAGGTGTAAAGAGATAACCCGTGTGAAAATCTTCATATCGAATGCTGATACCAGTCTGTTCCAAATAGTTTTCAAAACCTTCTGCATCATGCAATCTTGCTGCATAGATGGTTTCCAAGGCATCCAACTGTCTCTCATCCGTTTCACTCTCATCACAAGCTTTCCATCCCTTGCCGTCAAAGGTATCATAGACCTTTCCTATCAGATACACATTTGTTTTTAATCCTGCCTGTCCCTGAATACTCATTAGGATTTTTTGTTCGTCAGAAATTCCTCCAAACAACCTGCCTTCGCCACTAAACCCACTGGTGCCGAAATCAAACTCCTCCCTGTCTGCCTTTAACCAGTTGCGGCTTATCTGTAAAAACACCTCTTTGACCTCTGCATAGGCCTCCTTCACAAATCGCCAGTCATAGGGTTCGTCAGGCGCAGGCATCAAGACCGTCAAGCCAAAATAGAACACCAAAAAAGGAAGAATACTGGTCATATAATGTCGGTTGTTACTAACCTTCTCCTTCTTCCAGTGACGCTGTACCCATTCGACATAGACCATCACCACATAAAGAAGCGCGCATACCACTCCAAGGTGGCTTTGATTCCGCCCTCCAAACATATCCGCCAACAGAACGACAAGCAATACACCTGCCCCAATCGCCCGCAGTGCCCAAAGTTGTTCTGCCAAAAGTGTCACTGCAAAACACACAAGGGCAATCACAGCCATCTGTATGTATTGTTGCGTTTCCTGCCAAAATAAAATTTCCAAAGCAACTATCGCCAATACAACCCGCCCCTTCGTTTCCAACAGACACCATGCTGTCATATAAACCATTACTGCACAAGCTGCCAGAAAGCTTCTCCATGAAACCCTGTCAATTCCTACATGGTCGCTCAGACATAAAAGCACACAGACCAGAAGCAATAACGCATTTACCAAACGATATATATTTTTTTCAACAATTCTTTTATTCATGCTGATATGCTCCCTCAAATAATCACAGCACCTCTTCCAGATTCGCATCCACAGAAACAACTGTCACCTTTATACGAGTATTGCTATTTCTTACATAGACCTCCAAATTCTCGTTGGTTACCACATAAGCCAACACACTCACCCCCGCAGCAGCAAATTTCTCTGCAAGCAGCATCGTCTGATTGTTCCAATGATGAAACACACACAATACCACCTTGGCATCCTGAAATACCCCTCTCTCATAAATCTGTTCCATCAGGAATACAGGATTTTCCCGCTCATCAAAAGCAATATCTGCCATCCGTCCATAAAAATCTTCAAAGCCTTTTAGATTGTTCACAGTTGTCTGTTCAAGACCATTCCTCCCATAACAAACCGAAACCGGAATATTTCTCTCTGCCAGGAACATGGTTAATGCCAACAGACATTCCAACATTTTGCTCTCCAAAGGAAGGTACTCTGACATTTTACGACTGTACCTGCAGGTGTCAAACAAAATTAAAACACCCTGCTTTTCCGTCCCTGTATCTGTGCGCACACATAACTTTCCCGTGCGGGCTACCGCCTTCCAATGTATTTTTTTCAAACTGTCTCCACTGACATAGTCCCTCACAATTACATCCGGTTCATTTTGAGCCCCATAAGACTCTCTCTCCAAATCCATCACAACATCTGACAAAGCCGAAATCCGACTAATTTCCACAAGTTTTGGTTTAACTATGGCTCGAATCGCACCGGGCGCAGAATAGCGGAAACTAAAAATTCCAAAAAAATCAGTAAGAATAACCTCCTTCACTCCCACCTCATACTCTCCGCGATACTTACAGACAATCCGGGTTTTGTAAAGAAATTCATCACCGGGCAAAAGCTCATACTCCACATCCTCCGCCACCTTCTCCACATAAGAATAATCAGGAAACATCCTAACCTGAATCCCGGAAAAGCCAAACCTGTCCTCATTTCTAAGCACAAAATAATAAGGCATTGCCTGACCACAAATCACCTGTCTGGATTCTATTTCCTGATAAATTCTAAATGTCAGAAAAACATACAAAAGATAGAAAAAGGATACTGCCGGAAGCAGCAAAATCCCCCAAAAAAGGCCATAACTTACCGCTCCCCCATAAAAACTGATTCCTACGAGAGAAAGCATCCATATGCACAGCCAAATCCATTTTCGATTCTTCATACTTACTCCGTTCGTATCTTACCCTTCAAAATCAAACTATACAGAATCTTAGATACACTTTCCTTGCGGATTCTTGCCTCCGAGGTTAAGGCCAATCTATGCCCCAGTACTTGTCCTGCCACAGCCTTTACATCATCCGGCTTTACAAAATCCCTCTCCTGCAAATAAGCCTTGCCCTGTGAAGCCCTCATAAGAGCAAGAAGTGCTCGCGGGCTTGCACCCAGTTGAAAACGTTCTTCTTTACGCGTCAGCTCTACGATATCCTCCATATAGGCAAGGACCTGCTCCGTCACTTTTACACCGGCAACCTCCTTGCGAATCCTCAAAATATCCTCCGTCCTGCACACAGCCTTTACCTTGTCCACTGTAACACCTGCAAGATGTTTTCTTGCCATGTTCATTTCCTGTGCCCTGTCGGGATAACCGATGGACAACCGCATCATAAAGCGGTCCATCTGAGCCTCCGGCAAGGGATAACAACCCAAAAATTGGATAGGATTCTGAGTTGCTATAACCATAAAGGGTTGAGGCAGCTCAAACACTTTACCATCCACAGTTACACGCCCCTCAGCCATAGCTTCCAGAAGACTGGCCTGCGTTTTTGGAGAGGTTCGGTTAATCTCATCCGCAAGCACAATCTGATTCATCACCACACCCTTACTGTACTCAAACTCTCCGGTTTTCATATTATAAATCGAAACGCCCAACACATCTCCGGGCAAGGTATCCGGTGTAAACTGAATCCTTCCCATACTACATTCCATACTGCCCGCAAGGGCATTGGCCAACGTTGTCTTGCCCACTCCGGGTACATCCTCCAAAAGCACATGACCGCCTGCCAACAGACATATCAAGAGATTCTCAACAACCTCCTCCTTGCCCACAAAAACCTCATTAATACTTTCTTCCACCTTTTTAGCAAGTTCATAACCGCTCATCGTTCTCGCCCTCCTTTACAGGCTTTATCATAATCTATAATTTCCTGACAGATATTGTTAGGTTTTATGCTCAATACAAGTACACCTATCAGATTGGGCACCGCCATCAAACCATTACAAATATCCGAGAAATTCCACACAACCTCCAAAGAACAAACCGCCCCTACAAACACAATCAGCGCATAGCCAAACCGATACCAGATATTATACTTCGTGCGTCCCATAAGATATTCAAAAGCCTTCTCTCCCTGATACGCCCACGCCACAATGGTAGCAAAGGCAAACAGCACAATACTGATGCTGACAAATCGCGCCCCCCATATACCATATGTCCCGGCAAACACTGCAATAGTCAGTTCTGTTCCGTTTAACAGGCTTCCGTCAGATGTAGTGGCACCAAGAAGCCCTGATGACACAAAGGCAAGCCCGGTAAGCAGACAAAGAATCATGGTATCCAGAAAAACCCCTGTCATGCTGATATACCCCTGATGTACATAATCCTCCGTATCCGTAGCTGCCGCGGAGATTCCCGCAGCCCCCAGTCCTGCTTCATTGGAGAACACGCCTCTCGACACTCCCATTCTCACTGCCTGCCCCACCGACAAAGATGCCGTAGCAGTAAGATTTCCAAGAAATCCTCCTGTGACCGCCTCGGGCGCAAAAGCCATCACCAAAATGGTTGCAATTCCCCCTGGCAGCCGCTCCAGATTCGCCAAAATCACACCCAAGGTTCCCACGATATAAAAGGTACCCATAACAGGTACAAGTATCTGTGTCACCTTTGCAATACTGCCGATACCACCAAGTACCACCAGAATGGTAGCCAGAGTTGTCACCAGTCCCGTAAGTGCTATGGGTATATCGAAAGTCACATGCAGTGCCTCAGCAATGGAATTAGACTGGGTCATATTTCCCATGCCAAGAGAAGCAGCTACCGCAAACACTGCATACAAAAAAGCTAATACACGCCCCGGATAGCCTTTACTTTTACGGCTGATTCGAGGAAAGGCATTCCGCAAAATATACATAGGGCCGCCGACCCGTTCCCCACGTTCATTATAACTGTGATACTTTACAGCAAGAGTACTCTCCACAAGCTTGGTGGCAAGCCCCAACACACTTGCCGCCATCATCCAGAATAAAGCTCCCGGACCTCCCAGAACCATAGCCGTAGCTACCCCCACGATATTCCCTGTTCCTATGGTAGCCGCAAGCTCTGTTGTCAGGGAGGCAAAAGGCGAGACACCGTCCTTAGCCGCCTCTCCTGCCGACTTATGTAGCCGCTGCGGCTCTTTTCCCAAAGCACAGCGAAGGGCAAATTTCAGCCTCCTCACTGGTAGAAATTCAAGCCGAAGCATCAGCCACACTCCTGTCCCCAGCATTAGTACCAGTAGCCAGGGTCCCCATATCAATTCATCCAACTCAGCAATTAAGTCAGCCATCCGATTTCTCTTCCCTTGGGAGCTTTACCTATTGCTATGCTTAGCCTGCCTGTACATATTACCCTTTATATCATTATATACTTTACACACTTATCAATTCTTTAGATTTCAAGCAGTCTTTTGTCTGATTTAAAGAAAAAACTTCTGCCTGCAAATTGCAGGCAGAAGCCATCCTCTCTGCGCAGTCTTAGAACACTCCTGTAACAAATATCTCTAAACCGATAAAAATTAATATTGCACCACCAAATATTGCAGCCTTTCCGGCAAATTTGGTACCGACCTTCCGACCGATAACAATGCCTGTCATGCAGATAAAAAAGGTCACAACCGCAATAATCAATGCACACACTATAGCCATTACCAAACCATACTCTGCAATGGTAAAGCCTACCGACAATGCATCAATAGAGGTTGCCACACCCTGTACCAAAAGTGCAGTAAAGCCCACGCCTGTACTCTCATCCGCTTCTTCTTTATTCCTGATACCGTCTATCAGCATCTTGCCACCAATAAAGACAAGCAGCACTAAAGCAATCCATGGAATACATTTCTCAAAAGCTTGAAAGTACTGCACAATTGTATGTACGCATACCCAGCCAATCATGGGCATTAATGCCTGAAAAAAAGCAAACACCAATGCAATACCGCACATTTTCCCTTTTCTCATATTCGGCTCATTCAAGCCGTTCGCCAAGGATACCGAAAATGCATCCATTGCCAATCCCACTCCCAAGAGTACACTATTAAAGAAAAAGACTACATTCCACTCCATTCTAAAAAACCTCCGACATTAATGTATTAAAAAAACCAAGTATAGTGCGCAAACTATACTTGGTTCATCCTGCAGACAGATAGACTTCATGTATAGTTCGTAGCTATACATGAGTCTCGCGATTTAAAACAAGCCAGACCTTGCGGCCAGTATGTTGACTTGCTACGTTATACGCTCGCTACTCCCTCATGGAATGGTTTAATTGATAATATTTAATCATTTATTACTTCATCTGTCAAGTAAATTTTTCCAAGTATTGCTCCAATGAACAAACTAAAAGAGAATAACCGCCGCTTCCTCTACAGAAAGCGGCGGTTACATACATCGTTAGTTACAAACATTCTCACACATATCAAATCCGGGATTAAAGGCATAGAAATTCTTGGAATTCAGGCTGTCCTGTGTCATGCGCAATGCCTCTCCAAAACGTTGGAAGTGTACAATTTCCCTCTGTCTCAGGAATCTAATGGGCTCACATACATCAGGGTCTTTAATTAGACGAAGAATATTATCGTAAGTAGAACGTGCTTTTTGTTCTGCGGCCATGTCTTCCACCAAATCAGTGATAATATCACCCTTCACCTGAAACTCACAGGCATTAAAGGGAACTCCCCCTGCGGCCTGAGGCCATACACCAATGGTATGATCCACATAATACGGAGCGAACCCGCTCTTCTCAATCTCCTCCATGGAAAGGTTTCTGGTCAACTGGTGTACAATTGCTCCGACCATTTCCAAATGCGCCAATTCTTCTGTACCAATGTCCGTTAAAAGTCCTGCCACTCTTCGGTCTTTCACCGAAAATCGCTGCGACAGGTAACGCATGCTTGCCCCCATTTCACCATCAGGCCCCCCATACTGGGAAATAATCACCTGAGCCAACTTAGCATTAGGTTCCTTGATATTTACGGGAAACTGCAATCTTTTCTCATAACTCCACATTATCCACACACTCCTTCCCAAGGCAGAGGCGCATCGCCCCATCTCCATTCCTGATTACTCTCAGCCAAGTCAAGTTTCAGCGGATAAAATGTTCTGGAAAATTCCTTTTTAAGCTGCATACCCATACGGCTATAATGATTAAAATACTCTATGGCACTTTGATCACAAGGATGTGTATCCAGAAAAAGCGCAAGCTCTACTACAGTAAAATCCACAATACCGATATCTCTCAGCATCTGCTCTTTATTACTCATTATACACATCTCCTTCCCGTGAAAGGTTTATTTAACTCAGGAAAGATTGTGCCAATGCAATATGCCTTTTCCAAGTCCTCATAGATGCCCTCAAAGCGTTGCCATGGCACATAAGTCATGCCAATGGGAAATTCCTTTGATTGCCCATCAAAACAAATTGCATCAAATTTGATGTCTTGCATAATGATTTCCTCTCATACTAATTTGTTTTATTTATACATAGTATGAAAGTTCTATTATTTGGTGCTTACCTACCGCCCCATACCCATAAAAAACAAAGCAATCAGTCCGGGACCTGTATGGGCACCGATAACAGGTCCCAAGTCATTTATCATAACATCTTCAATACCAAACCGTTCTTTTATTTTATCTCTGACGAACATTGCATCTTCCAAGGCATCTCCATGGCTTATCATTACCATGTCATTCTTTTCAGAATATCCGGCTGTCTTTTGTTCCATATAATCCACCAGCCCCAGCAACGCCTTTTTCCGTCCACGAATTTTGTCAATATTTACAAGATGGCCTTCGTTATCCACATGCAAAATCGGTTTGATTCCTGCCAAAGTCCCAATAATTGCCGTTGCTCTGTTTACACGGCCACCGCGAAACAAATGATTTAAATCGTCCACCGTAAAAACGTGTACAAACTTCAACCGATTCATCTCAAGCCATTCCACTACCTCGTCCAAAGACTTTCCTTCATCCCTAAGTTTTGCAGCCTTATAAACCATAAGTCCCTCACCCATGGAGGCACACAGTGTATCAATCACAACTATCCGGCAATCCGGATGCTCCTCCATTATTTCCTCTGCTGCAAGTCTGGTATTATTATAACTGCCACTCAATCCTGACGAAAAAGCCAGATGCAAAATCTCTTTGTGTGTCCCAATCAGACTCTCAAAAAAATTCTTTGCTTCCTCAGGATTTACCTGTGATGTTGTAGGCATTTTCCCCTCTCGCATCATTTTAAAAAAGGCTTTAGAAGACATATTCCGCTCCGGCCCATAGGTAACACCATCTAATATATAGCTAAGATTTATACAGGATATTTCGTTCTTTTGCAGATACTCCTCCGGCAAATCTGCTGTACTGTCCGTAGTTAATTTAAACATACGATATCCTCCTTATCTCTCCGTATTTTCATTTGTTAATTGTATCACAAACTCACAAAGGTTTCAACTAATTTACTTTCCTTTGTTCTGTAATGTTCCCGGCATTCTCTTTCTAAACAATATATCCGATAACTTTTTGCCATCAAACGGAATCAACGGATAAACATAACTTCTGTGAGACACTGTTTTATTCAAAAATACAGATAGTAATGCAATCACAATGGCTGCAATATATCCGTATATGCCCCAAATTGCCGTGAGAACTAAATTTAATATCCGCATAAATTTCAGCGCATAACTCAATTCAAAATTTGCCTGTGTGTAGTTGGCAATGGCCACAAAGGCCATATACAACATAACCTCCGCCGAAAACCAACCGCTGTTTACCGAAAATTCCCCCAATACCAATGCCGCCATAACACTCAAAGGGGTACTTAGCATGTTCGGTGTACTGATGGCAGCCAGCTTCAGCCCGTCAATTGCAAGCTCCAATATCAAAAACTGCCACAAAAGAGGGATGTTGGGCGGCTCCTTTAAAATAATAAACTCAAATCCCTGAGGAACCAGATGTGGATGATCCATCAACAGCAAAAAAGTTGGTGTCATAAGATAGGTCAACAACGCAATGAGAAATCTGGTAAGTCGCAGATAGGTTCCTGTAATGGGCGGAAAATAATAGTCGTCCGCCTCGTCTATCACGTCAAAAATCGTTGTGGGAATCACCATGGCAGAGGGCGAAGTATCTACCAGAATCACAATATTACCTTCCAGTATCTGTGCCGCAGCGGTATCCGGCCTCTCCGTATATTTAAACTTTGGAAAAGGATTAAACCATTTTCGCTTATAAATTGCCTCCGCCAGACTCTCCTGATTCATGGTAAGAGCATCTGCCTGAATGCTGTTTATTTTGCCGCGAAGCTCCTCCAGATAAATTTTATCTACTCTGTCATCCATATAGCAGAGTACAATATCTGTATGAGAACACTCTCCCGCATTCAGAAGCTCCATTCTAAGCTGCTCACTGCGGATTCTTCGTCGTATCAAAGCCGTGTTAAATACAATGGTCTCCACAAAACCATCTTTAGAACCTCGCAACACCCTGTCCTTAGATGGCTCCTCCACACTGCGGGCAGGATAAGTGCGGGTGTCTATCAAAACAGCCTTCTCATAGCCTTCCACAAAAAGAACAAACATACCGGAAAGCAAAGACAGCTTAATATTTTCATATTCCTTTTCCACAGTAACCTCAATATGCGGAATGTAGGATTTTACAAGTCCTTCTGCGTCCGCAGGCACATCTGTCGGCTTCATATCCATAAAATATTGCAAAAGCTTCTGCAACAAGTCATCCTTACAAAAACCATCTATCAGATACATACAGGCATCTCTGTCACCGATGCTTACCGTTCGATGTACAACATCAAAATTTTTCTCCACTCCCAACACACGATTCATGTAATCCATATTCTGGGATAAATTTTGTGATACTTTTTCCATAAAAATCCCTCCCGAACGACACTTTTTGGATTAGTGTCGACCGGAAGGGATTTATTTATTCTAATTTATTCTAATTTGTAGTTGTCGTGGTGCTTCCAAAACCACCATTTCTGATACCATCTGCATCATCATCCACTGTGATGCCATATTCAAGGAAAATACCCTGCACCACACCCATTCCGGCAGTAACATCCACGGTTCTTCCCTCATTGGAATCATTGGTAAGCTTCACAAAAATATGACCCTCATTGTCTGAATAAAAATAGTCACTGTCAATGATTCCCACTGTATTGTTCATTTGCAAACGGAATTTAAAGCCAAGTCCACTTCTGGGATAAAGCTTCAGAACCCAATTTTCATCCATCTTGGCACGAATGCCGGTGGGAATCTTAATGGTAGCCTGTGGAGGCAATGAAAAGGCAAAGGGTGCATAAAAATCATACCCTGCACTTCCCTTGGTGGCACGCTTAGGGAGTCTTATGGACTCATACATGTCCTTGATATCACTCTCCGTATACTGAGGGAAATCCTCCTTCATGGCGTTCATGAAATTCTCTTCGCTTACTTTGAAAAACTGTGCAATTCTCTGCATCTGTCATACTCCTTATGTATAATCCGAACAATGCAGTACAGGCTTTGTGGGGTCTGTCTGCTTTAATGTCCGTTTCACATCAATTACTCGTTGATTGCGGCTTCCCTTCCACAGAAGATTCACATCCCGCTCCTCCAAATGGAACTCACCGTCCACAACCACATCCACATACTGCATCGTGGGATAATGAAGAATATTTTCCCAACTGTCTCCCGTATAAAGCCATATGGTCTTGTCAGGATATTTCTCCTTAATTTCTTTCATAAATCCTCTTACATCCAGTCGATTGGCCGGATGAAGGGGATCCCCTCCGGAAAAGGTAATTCCGGAAATATAGGGTTTATCTAACTGTTCAAAAATTTCGGCTTTGGCAGCCTCATCAAATAAAAGTCCGCCATCAGGATCCCATGTAACCGGATTCTGGCACCCCTTACAGCAATGATTGCAACCGGCTACCCAGAGAACCACTCTCAGTCCGTCGCCGTTTAACATATCATCCTTAGTTATGTTATGATATCTCATTCCTACATACTCTTCCTTTCGGCAATCTCAACCATCTTCGCATCGTTCAAGCGTGTATCTCCGTGAACGCGGGAATAAGAAAGATAGCCGTTCATTCTGTCAATCTTAGTCAGATTGCTGCTTCCGCACTTAGGGCAAACATCCATCTCCAGTTCCTGATGTCCGCAGTCATCACAATAGGCCAAAGACAAATTTACACCCTCATAAAAGCCCATATCCATCGCTCTGCGAATCAAAGTTTTTACAGCCTCAATATTGTAGTCGATAGGATACTTTACATACTGAATCTTACCGCCGTTTGCCAAATCCCAGAAACGATTCTCCAAATCCTGCTTCTCAATGGGAGTAATATCCTCAGAAACATGACAATGGAAGCTGTTGGATACATATTCTCTGTCAGAAACACCCTCAATAATGCCGTATTTCTTGCGGAACTGCTTCACCTGCAAGCCACAGAGATTCTCCGCAGGAGTGCCATAGATAGCATAAAGATTGCCATCCTCTTCCTTGAATTCATTGATTCTCTTATTGATATGCTCCATTACCTCCACAGCAAAGGCTCCGTCCTCAACCAGAGACTTGCCATTATAAAGCTCCTGAAGCTCATTTAACGCAGTGATACCAAAGCTTGCAGTTGCCGCCTTAAGCAAAGGCTTAATCTTGTCTGTAAGCTTCAGATTGCCGCCCAAAAAACCACCTTCGCAGTATGCCAGAGGATTAGTTGACGCGCGCATTTCTCCCAAATACGCATAGGTACGGATGTGCAACTGACGAATGAGATTCAGGTAATAATCCAAAAGCTCATAAAAATCCCTGCTCTCCTTGCGCGCTCTGGCCAAAATCATGGGCAGATGCAAGGAAACCGCACCGATATTAAAACGACCAACAAAAACAGGCAAATCAGCATCATCCGCAGGGTGCATACCACCTCTTTCATACCAGGGAGAAAGAAATGCTCTGCAACCCATGGGAGAGATAATTCTTCCATACTGCTTATAAATGCTTGCCACATAACCCTTACCGGTCAGACTCAACCAGTCGGGATACATGGTCTTGGCAGAACACTCCACGCCTGCCTCAAATACATCCTCCAACTCCTTGCCGGGGCCATGGAGATTCTCATCATATAAAAATACAATCTTAGGGAACAAAACAGGCTTCTTGTGATCCTTGCGTCCCTGTCCTTTTCTGCGGACATTCAGCATGGTAATGGTTGCAAGCTTTGCAAATCTGCCGGTTCCGGTACCTGCCGTCACGGTAATAAAAGGATAATCTCCACGGCTGGAAGCCACGGTGTTGAACTTGTACTCCCATCCCTGAAAGCCCTGCTCAAACTCTTTTATCACATCCGCATAGCTCTCTGCCTCCGCAGTAGCATCATCAATGCCCAACTTCTTGTATTTCTCAACATTGCGATTGTAGGATTTCTCTGCATAAGGCTCCAGAATCAAATCCACACTGGGTACGGTAAATCCGCCATACTGCTGACTTGCCGCACTCAAAACGATATCTCCGATTACATCAAAGGCAACATCCAGACTCTTGGGCTCATTATACCAGATATTACCCATCTCAAATCCACCTGTCAGGACATTTTGTACATCAAACAGACAACAGTTCATGGTATCACGTCTTGCAGACATATCATGCACATAAATATAACCGTCTCTGCAAGCCTGAATCTCCTCTGTAGTCAGGAAAAACTTTTGATAAAGCTCTTTATTCAACTGGTTAAAAATCAAACTTCTCTTGGTAGACACAAGAGCAGAATCCGTATTGGCATTCTCCTTGTCACCAATGTACATGATGGACTGACTCTTCTTGTATACATCGTCCAACATACGCACAAAATCCTGCTTATAATTGCGGTAGTCACGATAACTCTTTGCCACCACAGGCTTCACCTGCTCCAAGGCACTCTCAACGATATTGTGCATAATGGGAATGGGAAGCTCGTCCACCTCCAGTTCATTCACCTTATCCACAACAAACTGGCAGATACGTCTCTCTTCTTCCTCGGTAAAACGGGTCAATGCCCTGTATGCACTCTTACCTACCGCATTGATTACCTTCTGTACATTAAAAGCCTCTCTGCTTCCGTCTTTCTTTACCACATAAACGGTGCGCTCCGGCTTATATTCTACTCCGAAATTAATATCTGCTGAGGTTGTCTGGTCAAAATTACTACTCATACTTAACTTCCTTCCTAAAACCTAATGCTATTATGAGAGGTATCATTGCCCCCTTCAAGGACATCCATTCCTCTATAAAGACAAAACATGCGTGCCCGCGCAGTTTTCTTAAGGCACGCTATACTATATTTATACAATATATGGTGTTATTTAATTCCAACAAACAAGATATTGTGTCGCGCTTAGTTTCAAGTATAAGGGGCAAAACTAAGATTGTCAATGAATGAGGGTATAAAAAAAGTAACAAAAAAGGTATCTGAATTTTAGACACCTTTTTTGAATCTTTTACTTGACCTCTGATATTTACGCTAAAATTCCGCTTTTCGAAACCTCTGCCAACGCATTGGCAATTTCTGTCTCGGGAAGTACCAATGCAAAACGAACATAACCCTTACCCAACTCTCCGAAGCTGCTTCCGGGTGTACACAACACACCGGTACGCTCCAACATCTCCATGACAAACTTCACGTCATCATCGCCGAATGCAGCAGGAATTTTGCTCCATGCAAACATAGTACCCTGACTGCGCTCAAAGCTCCATCCAAGAGCCGTAAAGCCGTCACAGAGGGAATTTCTGCGAGCCTCATACTCCTTGCACTGTTCCTTAATCATATCATCCGGTCCGTTCAGCGCAGCAATGGCACCATACTGTACAGGTAAAAAGGTTCCGTAATCAATCTGGGAACGAAGCTTCTTGAAGTTCTGAACAACCTTCTCATTACCTGCCATAAAGCCCATTCTTGCTCCTGTATAGTTGTAGGACTTAGACAAGGAATAAAACTCCACCGCAACCTCCTTTGCCCCTTCAAAGGACAAAATAGAGCGTCCCACTTTGCCGTCATAAATAATATCAGAATAAGCATTATCATGAATAAGCAAAATCTCATTCTCTAAAGCCCAGGGAATCAGCTTCTCATAAAAAGAGTCCGGTGCCGTCTTACATATGGGGTTCAAAGGGTAAGATACAATCATGAGCTTAGCCTTTTTCTCTGCATTCTTGCCGTAGCTTGCTGCAATCTTGTCCAAATCCGGCAGATAATCATTTTCCGGATACAGCTCATAGGTAGCAAGCTCTGCTCCTGCAAGAGCAGGGCCAATGGCAAAAATAGGATAACCGGGGTCGGGAACAAGTACAATATCTCCCTCATCCACAAGACTCAAACCAATATGTGCAATACCCTCCTGAGAACCGTATACACTCATAATTTCAGAAGGCACCAAGTCCACACCATAACGACTCTTATATCTTCCGATTACCGCCTGTGTAAGCTCAGGAATATCCTGCAAGGCATATTTGTAATTCTCCGGCTTGGACGCCGCCTCACAAACTGCATCCATAATATGCTTTGCCGGCTGAAAATCCGGGGTTCCCACAGAGAAATTATATACCTTTCTTCCCTCTGCCTCCACCTGCTGTTTTTTCTCATTTAAAACCTGAAAAATTCCTTCTGCAAATCCTTCCATACGCTTTGAAACTTTTATCTCCATGATACGTTCTTTACTCCTTATTTTGATTAATTATCTTTTCAAGCCATTCATGATACAGGCTCTTTATCTGCTTTGGTGCCACAATCCCTGCTTCTGCACCGATACCTGCCAACCATCCGAAAAACTGACCGCTGACCGCAACCTTTGCACGGATTCGGAAGGTTCCATCCTCCATGGGGCGCAAATCCGCCTCCTTGCCAAAACGGTCAAGCACCACACCCACAAGCCGATTGGGAAACTGCATGGTCACCGTCTCCTCCTCACCGCTAAACATACCGAAGGTTCTGTTGCTGTAAGCCGCCACATCCGTCTGTTCAAACTGGGCGAGACCTTCTCTCTTCTCATCCAAAACCTCCACGCCGCCCATCTTGTCCACACGATAGTGCTTCATAATACCATCCGTCTCATCAAAGGCTGCAAGATAATAATTTTCCTCCCGCCAGATTAATGCCCACGGACTGACCTTACGCTTCTCTCCTCTGGGCACAAGCTTTTTTTGCAGATTCCACTCCATATAGGTAAAGGCAATCTGCCTGTTTTCCTGAATCGCCCTGTGAAGATTGTCTATATTATAATAAATACTTTCATTTTCTGTCTTAATCCGCCCTGCCACATACACCTGACGTTGCAGCTTGCCTGCATCATGCCGGCCTGCAATCTGCTCCAGTTTCTTAATCAGCTCCCTCGACTTTTTGGAGGTAATAAATCGCGAGGACTGCACCGCATCCACCAAAAGTTTTAACTCTGCAATCTCAAAATCCCGACTGGCCATATAATAGCCGCCGCCCCTGCGATTGGACACCTGCAAAATATCATAGCCAAATTCTGTCAAAGCATTAATATCCGCATAAATGGTTTTGCGTTCACAGGTAATTCCCTCTGCCCCCAGTCTGCTGATTAATTCAGCCGTGGTCATGGGATGCGCCTCATCCGTATGTTCCTCCAGAAACTTAAGGATGTACAACAGCTTTAATTTCTGTCCCTCTGATTTCGCCATATTTTCCCTCTTATTCTCTGATTATACTGCTCAACTTACACCTGCTCCATGCCCAAAATCCCCAAAAGCTCCCGCAAATGACTAATCTCATAATCCGGTGTAAATTCTTCGTAAATCTTTCGATGCCCGCTCTCCTGTTCCCAGAAATCCTTTGGCCTGTACCAACAGGTAGGTATCCCATACAGCACACCGCCCTTGATATCACTGGTAAGGGAATCTCCCACAATCAAAAGCTCTTCCCTGTCTAAATCTCCTATCTCTTTTAGGCAATAATCAAAAAACTCTCCATGAGGCTTGGGCACCCCTATTTGCTCCGAGATAAAGATTCCATCCATCAAATCATAAAAACCTGACAGCCGTAGCTTATTTTGTTGCACAGCAGTCACACCATTAGTAATGACATATTGCCGTACTTTCCCATGCAAAGTCCTGCATATCTCAAGGGAATCATCAATGTATTGATAGGTATTACCCAAAATGTCCAGATAGTTTTTACGAAAAGCATCCACATCCACGCCCGCAATGCCATACTCATCAAACAAATCTGTAAAGCGTCTTACGTGTAACTCCTCCTTGGTAACCTGTCCCAACTCCAACTTCTTCCAATAACCATCATTAATAATCGAATAACGGCTGACCATCTCCTCCGTTGCCTTGACACCGATTCCTTCCAGACAGCTTGTGATGGCAATCCGTTGAGCATACAGAAAATCCAGAAGCGTTCCGTCCACATCCCAAAGCACTGCTTTCAAATGATTCATAAAATCTCCCATCTTTTTGCACTGTACAAAAGCACAAAAGAGCTTCCGCCGTGCCAGACGACGGAAACCCTCTGCAATATCCTGTTATATCACATAAAACTAAGCCTGTGCCTTCTCCTCAACAGAAACCTCTGCCTTAGCATTTGCTCTCTTGCGCAGAGAAATGCCCAAGAAGATGGCAACTCCACCCACAGCTACAAAAACCAACAATACCACAAGATAGGATAAAAACCCATTTATAAAACCCATATCCGGCTCCTTTCACGTCATTGATATCAACGACCTCACGTTCTCATTCAATCTGTTATCAGTATAAAACTTTTGTTCCCAACCGTCAAGCCTGCCAGACACCTGTTTCCAAAAACCGTTCTGCCCGCTTCATGGCCTTTTCGGTAACCTCCGGGGAATACCCTATAATCTCCAACAGCTTTATGGCGTTTCTGGTGGTGGCCTTACCGCTTAAAAGCCTGTACTGAAAGGAAATATCTCCGTCCTTTATCTCCTCTTCAAAATGATAATTGTCATAATCATCCTTCAACAGCTCCGTCAGTTCAATATCATGGGTAGCCGCAAAACAAAGAATATCTCCCTCTCCCAGACTCTTTAAAATCTGAGCAGATGCCGCAATGCGCTCCACCGTGTTAGTCCCCCTCAACACCTCATCCACAAAGCAAAGCACCTTCTCTCCGCACCTCTGTGCATCCAGAATGCGCTTTAAAGCCTTGATTTCCACAATGTAATAGCTCTCACCGCTGCCCAAATCATCCCTCAAAGCCATGGAAGAATAAATCTGCCAGACAGCCCCACTATATTCCCTTGCCGTACAGGTATGAATGGTCTGAGCCAGAATTCCATTGATTGCCACAGTCTTTAGGAAGGTGGATTTACCAGAGGCATTAGAGCCGGTAAGAAGCACCCCTTTGGATGCGTGAATACTGTTTTTCACAGGCTCCTCCAAAAGGGGATGATACCCCTCCTCCATTACAAGCTCCTGTTCGTCCGTATCAAGCTTTGGCACGCACCAACCATTCGACAGGCTTGCTCTGAAACAACCGACGGAAATAGCTGACTCCAACAAACCCAGTACCTCAATCAGTGCATCAGTCTGCGTCAAATTCTCACGCAGCATTCTAAGCATCCTGTTAAATATAATCAAATCCACATGAAACATCATGCGCACATAATCCATCAAAACCTCAAAAGGATTGCCTGAGGTTTTGGGTCCTCCTATATTGGATACCCAGCCAAAACCATTGCTTATGCCCCGAAGGCTGCCCAGACACTCACGAACTGTCCCAAGCTCCTGTTCACAGACCGGAAGAATTAATTTGCTAAGCTTCTCTCCTGCAAGAATCAATCTCGTCACATAAGCAAAACTAACAATATAGGACTCCACCTTCGCTTTTTCCTTAAAATAGCTGACGATGCGATATACACTCAGAAAACTCAGTCCTGCCAAGGCTACAGAAAGCTTAAAGGGCATGAGAAACAACAAAGGCACATACAAAGCATTTAAAAAATAATTCTTGAAATTGCTCCGCTCGCCCAGATAATCCAGATTCTCAATATAGTCATACAGAGAATACTTCCCCGTATATCCCAGTTCGCTCATTAGATATTGAACATCTACTCTCTCATCCTCATGCTCTGCAAACCATTGCACAAGCATTTCAAAATGTTCCAAGTCCTCCCTACTTTGATTAACACTCCTCAGAAGATAATACAGATACTCCTCACCGGTGGCAGAATGAGTATAGTTCATTCGTCTGAACACCTCATCCATATTCAAGTCATTCCACGTAATGTCGTCTAACTGGCCTTCTTCCCGATGTCTCTGATAAAATCCCGGTATGTGAACACTGTTTTCCATGGTATATTTTCGCATGGGAAGCTTGCCAAAATTATCATATAAGGACTGTCTGAACAGCTTTTTACGTTTCTTAGCCTGCCATGCCTCCCTGAAAAATATGACCATCAGCATCAAAGCCAAGGCTGCTGTCAAAATTAAACATTCCATAAATCAAAATTACCTTTTAGTTCATTTCTTTCATTAAACTGCCAAGAAAAACTTCACAAGGAAAATCAAGGAAAGCACCATAGTCAAACCGGATACCTCCTTTGCCTTTCCGGTAAACAACTTGATTACCGTATACGCAATCAATCCGATTCCGATAGCATGTCCGATAGAACCGGACACGGGCATGGCAATCAGCATCAGTGCCACAGGCACAGACTGGCTGACATCATCAAAATTAATATTCTTTAAGCCGGTAATCATCAAAACACCTACATAAATCAGTGCAGAAGAAGTAGCTGCCGCAGGAATAATTGCTGCAACAGGCGCAAGGAACATGCAGGCAAGGAATAAAACACCCGTAGTCAATGCAGTCAATCCGGTTCTTCCTCCCGCTTCCACACCGGATGCGGACTCAATAAAGGTGGTTACCGTGGAGGTTCCGGTTGCAGAACCTGCCAAAGTACCTACAGCATCTGCCAAAAGTGCCTCTTTCATCTTGGGCATCTTGCCATTTTTATCAAGCATTCCCGCACGACTTGCCGTACCTACTAAAGTACCTATTGTGTCAAACATATCAATAATGCAGAAAGTGACAATCAGCGTAATCACCGTAAACCAACCGATTTGTACAAAACCTTCAAAGTTATATTTGAACAAAGTTGTCTTAACCATATCTCCAAAAGGCGGAATGAAAGATGCACCGGAAAGACCTGCAAAAGGGTTGGTTCCCAAAAACAATGCCTGACCGGCCCAGTAAATAATACTCGCCGTCAACATACCAAAAATAACCGCCGCCTTCACACCCTTTTGTGCCAAAACAATAATGACAAACAAACCAATAAACATGGTTGCCACTGTTAAAACCATCTCCGGATACCCGGAACCCATATTGGTTTGTGCAATCCCGGGAGACAATGCACCGAAGAAATCTCCCATGGCATAAAAGGGACCGCCAGTCTCGGAATAGACACCTGCATTAGAACCAAATCCGATATTCATAAGCATCATACCGATAGCCGGAGAAATGCCCAGTCGTACGCCCAAAGGAATGGCATCTACTATCTTTTCTCTCACATTTAACAAAGAAAGCACAATAAATACAAGACCTTCAATTAATATAATACAAAGTGCCGCCTGAAAGGATTCCAGATAAGTCATTCCCGTCAAGGCCACAATATTGGTTACAACCACCGCAAAGAAACTGTTAAGACCCATTCCGGGAGCCATGGCAAAAGGTTTATTGGCTACAAAAGCCATGAAAAAGATACCTATTGCTGATGCTATACAGGTCGCCATGAAAACACCATTCCAAAGCTCTGTTCCCTCCGCTCCGAAATTGGTTAACAAATTGGGATTCAATGCAACGATATATGCCATAGTCATAAAAGTAGTAAGACCGGCAACTATCTCTGTTTTCACATTTGTGTGATTCTCTTTCAGCTTAAACAGCTTCTCTAACATTTCCTTCCTCCTATACACTATTTAAAATTCTTTTGAGAATACCGTTACATCTTTCATAAATATGCTCCGGATTCTCTCCAACATTAAAAGCTCCATCCTTGTAAAGAATCTTGCCGTTAATCATAGTCATCCTCACATTGGCCTTACTTCCGCTATACACCAGATTACCAACAATATTGTAATCCGGCTGCATATTAGGCTGTTTTAAATCAATCAGCACAATATCCGCAAGTTTCCCCTTGGCTAATGTATCTGCCTTATTCAGCCTCATAGCCTTGGCACCGTGAACCGTAGCCATACGAAGTACCCTCTCTGCATTCAAAGATGCCGCATCCTGCTCACGCACCTTACTCAAGCCTGCCACCAAAAACATCTCTCTAAACATATCAAGACAATTATTGCTTGCAGGTCCGTCCGTACCGATGGCCACAGAAATTTTTCTCCTCTCATACTCCGCAATCGGTGCAATACCGCTGGCGAGTTTCAAATTGGATGCCGGATTGGTTATCACGTGAAGTCTGCGCAGTCTGAAAATATCCATATCCTGTGGTGTCATATGCACACAATGAAAACCACCGCCACCAAACTCAAACATTCCCAGAGAATCTAAGAAAACAGCAGGAGTCATTCCATAACGGGCCTTACATTCCTCCACCTCTTTTACTGTCTCGGCAAGATGGGTGTACACCGGTGCCCTGTGCCTGTGTGCCAACTCCGACACCTTACACAAGAGCTCCTTAGAACAGGTATACTCCGCATGAAAGCCTAATTGATAGCTGATGAGGGGATTGCGCTTATTCCACTTTAAGTACTCATCCTCCACCCTGTCGGGAGAAGATACAAAATTATTAAGACCCGGCACCAACACACAGCGCATGCCCATATCCATACAGCCTTCCGCCACCGCCTCCGGATTGACATACATATCGCAAATTGAAGTGATTCCGCCACTCAAATATTCCAACACCGCAAGCTTGGTCAGCTCATAAATATCCTCCGGCGTAAGATAAGCCTCCATGGGAAAAATTTTCTCATGAAGCCACTGCTCCAAGGGATAATCATCAGCATAGGAGCGAAGAAAGGTCATGGCAGAATGAGAATGCGCATTCTTAAAGCCCGGCATCAAAAGATTACCTTCACAATCCATCTGGATATCCCACTCAATTCGGGGCGCATTTACACCCTTCCACTCGGAGTCAAGCTCCTCCTTGGACACAACACAAACAATCTTCTCATTTTTAATCCAGACCTCTCCCTCAAAAACAGGTCTATTCTTCTCCATTGTAAGAACTCGTGCGTTATACAATCTGATATTCATCGAATCGAATCACCTCCGAATCCATAGGGCAAAAGTTCTTCCAGTCGATACACTTTAAATTCCTCTGCATTTTTAACCACACAGATTATGAAATCTTTATCACAAAATTCCTGCATCACCTGCCTGCAGACTCCACAGGGATACGCATAATCCTCCGGCTCACAGCCTTCCATTCCGCCTGCTATGGCGATGGCTGCAAATCCATGATGCCCCTCGCTTACCGCCTTGAAAAATGCCGTTCTCTCCGCACAGTTGGTGACACCATAGGACGCATTTTCGATATTACAGCCCTGAACGATTAAGCCTTCATCTGTCAAAAGTGCCGCACCTACTGCATAGTGGGAATAGGGAGTATAAGCATTTGCCCTTGCCTGTAGAGCCGCCTCTGCCAAATTTTTCAATTGCTCCTGGGAAATCTTATCTGCCACTGTCATGCCCTCTTTTACACGAAACGCTTTACACTCTCTGTTACAAGCTTCTGGAACTTGGGAGCAGCCTTATCCGCCGCCTCCTGAACCTCCTTGTGGTTCAGGGGATTGGCTGAAAGCCCCGCCGCAAGGTTACTGATACAGGAAATACCACAAATACGCATGCCGCAGTGCCTTGCCGCAATGGCCTCCACCACCGTACTCATGCCCACAGCATCACAGCCCAACACACGAAGCATCTTCACATCCGCAGGGGATTCGTAGGAAGGACCTGTCATTTGGGTGTACACACCCTCCTGCAAATACACATCATTTGCCTGGGCGGTCTCCACAATAATCTGTGAGAGCTTCTTATCGTACACCTCGCTCATATCGGGGAATCTGGTTCCCAACTCATCCACATTAGGCCCGATTAAGGGATTGGGTGCAAATGCTGCAATATGATCCCGAATCAACATCAAATCTCCCGCATGAAAGGACGTATTTACACCGCCTGCCGCATTGGTGAGAAACAGAATTTCCGCTCCTAAAAGACGCATCAGACGAATAGGCAGTACCACATCTGAAATAGCATAGCCTTCATAATAATGTACTCTTCCCTTCATACATACCACAGGCACATCACCCACATAGCCAAAGATAAATTTACCGGCATGTCCCGGCACTGTTGACACAGGGAAACCGGGAATCTCCTCATAGGACACTTCCGTCTCCACACGAATCTGACTTGCATAGTCTCCCAGACCGGAGCCAAGCACAATTGCCACCTTAGGTACAAAATCCGTCTTCGCCCGCACCGCAGTCACACAGATTTTCAGTTTCTCATAAATGGGATTTACACTCATAGGGCACCTCCATCCGCCGACGTATATCAGCTTATTTTATTCATTTATTTCGCTCAATTTAATGACAATCATATCGCCTGCATGTTCCACACTATGCTCCCCCGGCCACACATCCATCTCCTCCGCAAAATCAATGGCATAGGGAATATTCTTATCCGGAAGCTGCTCACAGTCATAGCCTAAAGTATGCAAAAAACCAATCACACGTCTTGTACTCCAATAAAACTGCGGCTCCTCATTCACATCATGCTCAAACAAAGACAGACCTATAATCTCGCCCTCCACGCAAGCATTATTGCCCTGAAACTCCCGACTTCCTATCACTACTATGGGTGTCTCATCCTCTCCAATCAAAGGCTCCAGTCTCTGAATTAAAGCCCTGCCCAAGGCCTCATCCTCTGCATATCGACAGGCGTCCGTATAATAAAGGCGCAGGGAAACTTGTGTTTCCGACACCACACCTGCCACACAAAAAATAATCAGTAACACATAGGGAATACAACGACATGGCTCACTCTTTCGCTTATCGGTTGTCACCACCTTCGTTCCAAGCCTCTTTATCAGCAGCACATCAAGATACATTACAAAACCTGTTGCTGCAGGCAAAATCAATTGAGAACGAATAGCAGGCACATCCGCGCATACCACTGTCATCAAAAAAGGAGTGGTCATCAGTGCCCCATAGTAAAACAACAACGCAAACCCGAAACGCCTTACAAGCATCATAACCGCCACAAGTCCAATTAGACAAAGTATTCCAAACACCCAACTGTAAAAAATGCTGTTTTGTCCGGTCAACACATCCCGTCCATGCACCGCAATACTGTACACACAATCCTGCAGGGATAACTGCCCCCATCTCACCTGACTGCTCAGATAATCCGACTCACTGAAAAAAAGTGCCGTAATCACACTATTGCAGGCAAACGCTGCCAGAAACACTCCTGCATAGGGCAACACTTCCCGCACTACAACAGACAAACTTTTCTTCCTGCCGGAAGGTGCATCCTCCCGCAAGGTATCCAACAAAAGCAGTGTCACTGCACCAAATATAAAAAATACCACAAAAATCTGATAGACAGAAAAAGTCACCAACAAAAGCAGGCCACTTATAACAAACGCCCACACCCTTTTACTGCCTCTCTCCCTACTGCCCCACCATACCAACCATAATGCTAAGGCCGTAAGCAGCATCCCCATGCCGATTTCCGCACCCTGTAAGGTAAAATAAAACTGCTCCACCAACACAGGATGAGCAATCCATAAAAACATGCACCCTAAAGCACTCCACTTATTGACTGCTTCAGTCACTCCTACCACACAATCCCAAAGCATCACAAAGACAGTGACAGACACCATCAAAAACAACAAAGTCATCAATCCGGAAAAATAGGGATTATACTCCACCGAACCGGTAAGATATTTCAAAAGCACCAAGCCCTGCCTTCCGGTGTTTAACCACCCATCATAAAAAGGTGTACCCTGATGAATTAAATCCTCTGTATCGATTCCTACAATCGCAGAATTTAATCTGGCACCATGAATCAGAAAGGTCAAAATTCCTGCCCAAAACATGTGCCATTTATATTTATACAAATATTCTTTCATCCGATTCTCCAACCAAATATTAGCAAAAATTAAGAAAATTCTTAGCTAAATCTTAAATTGCGTATAATACAATCAATATTACATTTATTATACAAAACATATGTCCAAAAAGCAATTCATTTGTTTTATGCCGTAGGACATGCTATAATACATGATATAATAATAAAAACTGACCACATGAAATACAGGAGTTTATATAATATGACCCATACATCAACCAGAAAAACAGACAACCGCGAATTGCCGGTTATCTTCTTATATTTTGCTCTCTATTGTATCATCGCGCTGTCTCTTTTATTCCGACAGCCCTTCGGCAATCCACCAGATGAATATAATCGTTATCTGATTCCTCAGTACATTGCTGAACACGGCACTCTGCCCAACGGCTACGACGAGTCCATCCGTATTCCTGCCTACGGATTTTCCTACGCCTTTCAGCCTATTCTGCCCTACATGGCTCAGGGGTATGTCATGCGTCTTGTGCAATGCTTTACCGACAACACAGACATTATCTTTTATTCTGCAAGACTGGTGGACTTTATATTCGGCCTTGTGATGGCCTTATTTGTATTGCTTTTGAGCAAAAAATGGTTCAAGGACAAGAGGCTGCAATACCTGTTCTGCTTCCTTACCATGTTTTTGCCCCAGAGCATTTTCCTGCACACTTATGTGAATACAGACTCCTGCTGTATGATGTCCATTGCCATCATGCTCTATGGTCTGACCTGTTGTTTACAAAACAATTTCGAGTACAAATCCTGCATTACCATGTCCATAGGCATCATTCTCTGTGCCCTATCCTACTATAATGCCTACGGTTTTATTTTGAGTTGTATTCTTCTCTTTATTGCACACTTTTTGTCTGCTAAAGAAGGCAAACTGTCTCTGGACTGGAAACCCTTTTTAAAGAAAGGTATTTTCATCAGTGTGATTGTCCTTTTGGGCATCAGTTGGTGGTTTATCAGAAGCTATATTCTCTATGACGGAGATTTTCTTGGCATGCGCACCAGAGATTTGTGCGGTGCCCTTTACGGCAACGAAAATATGCGCCCGGATGTGCGCATCACTTATAAATCCATGGGCTTTACCGTGCCCTCCATGGTATTAGAATCAGACTTTTTGGTGTTATCCATCAACAGCTTTATCTGTATGTTCGGTCCCATGATTATGACTACCGCCACTTGGATTTACCGATTCTACAAGTTTTTATTTATGGCGGGACTCTTGTTATGCTTGGTTCCCTTAAAGCTCAAAGGCCGCGAGGAACATTTTATTACAAGACCTGTTCTACGCGTTTTTTTCCATGCCAATATGATTATGTGTATTTTAATACCCTGCATATTAAGTATTATTTATTCCTACAGCATGGATTATCAGCCTCAGGGACGTTATCTTATGCCCATCCTGCTTCCCCTGTGCTATTATTGCGTAAAAGGCTTGGAAATAGGCATTTGTCTTGTACAAAATGTATTAGCTACCATAAAAAAAGAAAAGCCCGCAAGCAAATGGTGTACCCATCTGCTCACAGGCCTTAGTATAATACTTATATTCATAATTGTACTTGCCATTATCATTACCGTGTACGTCTATGCTTTCCCCTACTATGCCGGACTATAATCGCGATTATAATGGATTTTACCTAACCGGACTTATCTTGATTTTTATCTCGAATTAAGTCCGGTTTTTATATGATAATGCACACCATTCCACCATTGGAATCGTTGACAATCTTTTGCATGGTATCCTGAAGCTTTAACTGGCTCTCATCACCGATGGCAGAAACTTTGGCTGTAATACCATCGTTTACCAATTGCTCCACTGTTTTACCGAATATATTGGTATCCCAGATACTCTCGTTCATATCAGCTTGATTAATATAACGGATTAAATCCTCCGCCTGCTGTTCGCTGCCCACAATGGGGGCAATTTCCGTCTCGATATTAGCACGAATCATATGAATGGACGGACTGATTGCTTTGATTTTGACACCAAATTTGTTGCCATGACGAATCAACTCCGGCTTCTCTAGCTGAATCTCCTCCTTCTCAGGAGTCACTACACCATAGCCCTTGCCTCGCACCATGGATACCGCATTCAGCACCTTGGAGTACTCCTTCTGCATGGCGGCAAATTCTTTCAGCTTACCAATCAACTGGAACTCATCATGTATGCTCTCACCAATCATATCCGACAGCATCTCATAGTAATAGGCATCATCCACATCCAACTGAATCCGCACCACTCCGTTATCCAGATGCACACCGTCTGTCTTACAGCGTTTCACATAATCACTGGCAAGCTCTACCGGATGCTCCAACACATCACGAATCCTGTCATAATCCTTCATCAGATTTCGAACACATTCAACCATCTCCTGCTTCATCCGATTGTCCGCAGGAAGCATCTCCACCCACTTAGGCATATAAAACTCTATGGCTGACAATGGAAATTCATACAATACATGCTCCAAAATCCGGTTAATATCATCTTTTTTAAGCTGCTCACAGTTTACAGGCAGTACCTTCACACCATATTTTTCCATCATTTCGGTGGCAAGGTGTTTGGCTTCCTCAGAATAGGGCTTCTGACTGTTCAACAATACCAAAAAGGGTTTATGTAGACGTTTTAATGCAGTTATGGTCTTCTCTTCCGCATCCAGATAACTGTTTCTGGGAAGCTCGGAAAAACTTCCATCCGAAGTAATCACAAGACCAATGGTGGAATGCTCGTTCATAACCTTGTCTGTGCCAACCTCAGCCGCCTGAGTAAACGGAATCTCCTCCTCAAACCAGGGAGTTTTCACCATTCGTTCCTTTTCCTCCTCCAGATGCCCGGTTGCGCCGTCCACCATATACCCTACACAGTCAATCAGACGCACCTTCAGCTTCACATCCGGATTCAAACGAATTTCTGCCGCCTCATTGGGAATAAACTTAGGCTCCGTAGTAGTAATCGTCTTACCACCTGCACTCTGGGGCAGCTCATCCATGGCTCTTTTCAGCGCATGCTCATCCTCCATATTGGGCAAAACCATTTCATCCATAAACCTCTTGATAAAGGTGGATTTACCGGTGCGCACAGGTCCCAAAACACCAATGTAAATTTCACCTCCGGTTCGCCTCTGTATATCTGAATACAAATCGTATGTATGATTGGGTGCATATTCCATAACAAAACCTCCTGCCGATACTGTTACAGTATACGCAGGAGGCTCGTTAATAATGCCTATATTATTCCATGATAATGCGCTTGAAGTTTTTCTTGCCGCGTTTTACAATGATGCCTTCGCCGGAGAAACGGTCGGGGGTGTAGCAGGTCTTGATGTCAGAGACTTTCTCGCCGTCTACAGTGACGCCGCCCTGTTCTACAGCACGTCGTGCCTCGGAACGGGATGCGGTCAGGCCGGATGCTGCAAGAACACCAAGGATGTCAATTTTGCCGTCAAGGAAATCAGACTCCTGCAAAGTATAGGTGGGCATCTCTGCAGCGTTACCACCGGTAAAGAGTGCTCTCGCACTTTCCTGTGCCTTGTTTGCCTCCTCTTCTCCATGAACAAGATTGGTAAGCTCGTAAGCCAGAATCTCCTTAGCCTGATTGAGCTGACTGCCTTCCCATTTCTCCATTTCTTCAATCTGCTCCAAAGGCAGGAAGGTCAGCATACGCAAGCACTTCAAAACGTCTGCATCGCCAACGTTTCTCCAGTACTGGTAAAACTCGAAAGGCGTAGTCTTGTTGGGATCAAGCCATACAGCACCCTTCTGGGTCTTACCCATCTTCTTACCCTCGGAATTAAGAAGCAGAGTAATGGTCATAGCATAGGCATCCTTACCCAACTTTCTACGGATCAGCTCGGTACCACCCAGCATGTTACTCCACTGGTCATCGCCACCGAACTGCATATTACAGCCATACTTTTCGTACAGGCACATAAAGTCGTAGCTCTGCATGATCATGTAGTTAAACTCAAGGAAGCTGAGACCCTTCTCCATACGCTGCTTGTAGCACTCTGCAGAAAGCATACGGTTTACAGAGAAATGTGCACCGATGTCACGGATGAACTCGATGTAGTTTAAATCTCTTAACCAGTCTGCATTATTTACCATGAGAGCCTTATCCTCACCAAACTCAATAAAGCGACTCATCTGCTTCTTGAAACACTCGCAGTTGTGATCGATGGTCTCAGTGGTCATCATATTTCTCATGTCGGTACGACCGGAAGGGTCACCAATCATAGCAGTACCACCACCAATCAGTGCGATAGGCTTGTTGCCTGCCATTTGCAGTCTCTTCATCAGGCAAAGTGCCATGAAGTGACCTACATGAAGGCTGTCTGCGGTAGGGTCAAAGCCGATGTAGAAAGTAGCCTTACCATTGTTGATAAGCTCCTTAATCTCTTCTTCGTCGGTTAACTGTGCCAGAAGGCCACGTGCCTTCAACTCGTCAAATACTGTCATTTTCTTTCTCCTTTTCTTAGAAAATAAAAAACTCGTCCTCATTCATCGAAATGAAAAGGACGAGTTATCTCGCGTTACCACCTTTTTTTCCATAAAGCTCACACTTTACGGCTCAGCAGGTATCTATCAATACCTTGGCAGATATCGGTGCCCTCCGTCAAAGCCTACTCTGAACCAATCCTGCAATACATACAAAATAGTCATTTGGGTTTGCTGCTCCAAGATGTATTCCCATTAAGCTCTTCGCGCCTCTCACCTGCCGGCAACTCTCTGTGAACAGTGGATTAACAGTACTTCTTCTCTTCAACGCATTGTCTATAGAATTATAAATATGTGGTAATTATACAGGCTGTGACAGCAAAAGTCAACTACCAATATTTTAAGCACTACAATGAAACTAACACATTTACTGTTGATTGCGCGCTTTCAGATTAACTAAACAATCTCCAGAACCAAATCAGCTCCTTGGGTACAATCTTAAACTTCACAGTCTTCTCACCGCCATAGTTGCCTTTACCCTTAATGGTTACGCTGGCTGTTCCCTTCTTGATATTATTCTTGTAAGAGCCTTCCACAATCTCGTACTGTTCGCCATATGTAAGGGAATCCTTGCCCATCTTTACAGAAGTAAAGTCGTCCTCTGTCAGAGTAATCTCTTTACCGGTATACACTTGGGGTGCAATGGTTATCTTTGCAGATTTAAATGCCGCTGGGGTAATCTGGTAGGTGGTTTCCATGGTACCGGTGTAACATCCCATACCCGTTACCTTGACCTTGACAGTGGTACCGGCCTCTACCTTACTGGTCTTATCCAACACAGTACCATCCGCCAAAGTATACACAATCGTCTTGTCATAATCCGTTCCGGCCACCAGTTTCTTGCCATTGGAGTCGGTCAAAACAGGCTTACTCACATACTTGCCTGCCTTGGCAGCATATGCCACATCCACCACATGGATTGCTACGGGATTCTCTGTATCCTGTAGGCTCTTGGCTACGATAGTAAAGGGAACGGTTACGGTTCCTGTGAAGTTGCCCTTTCCTTTGATGGTAATGGTAGGTGCCTTGGTATCCTTGTCACTTGCCACTGCCTTGTTATTGGCATAGCTTAAGGTATAATCCTTCTTCACAGCCATGTTCACACCGTCAAAAATCAATTCCGGTTCAGGTGTACTACCGCCCTTTTCATATGCCACCTTCAAACTGCCGGGTACCCCCTTAAACAGCTTTTTACTGTTTTCCTTCAAGTCATAGGGTTTAATCTTGAAGGTTTTCTTCACGCTACCTGTATAAGCACCCTTTCCGACTATCGTTACAGATGCTTTTCCCGCATTTACATTCTTGCCATAAGAAACCACATAATCCGTTCCAGCATTCAGTGTCTTGCCTGCCAATTCTACCTTAATCTGTTGCGTTTGAGCCTGTCCATTGTAAACCTTATCCTCAATGCCACTGACAGTTGCTTTGGCAATAGACTGACCGGTAATCCGGAAGGTTATCGTTTTAGTACCTGCATAAGCTCCCCTACCGGTAAGCACGATACTTGCCTTGCCCACTTCGATATTGTTCTTGTAGGTAACGGTATAGTCCTTGCCTGCAACCAATTCAGTCTTTTTGAAAGTTACTTTAAAAGCAGGCTCCACAGCCTTGCCGGTGTACTCCTGATCAGCAATCTTTGATACCTTTACCTTGCTCATTAAAGTGCCATCTGTGATGGTAAAAGCAAGCTCTCTGGTACCCGTAAAGTTACCGATACCGGTTACTACCACTCGATAGGTTCCTGCTTTTTTGTAAGCATCTGTCTTGGACTTATTCTCCAAATCGGGATAGCTTACAGTAAAGTCCTTACCCTTCACAAGCTTCTTGCCTTTATAAGTCAGCTTGGGTACAGGCTGTTGAACTTTCTTACCTGCCACTGCCACCAACTCATTCACGGTCACATCCTCATCCGCGATATCCTTAGCAAGGATATCGAAGGTAATTGTCTCAGACTTGGTGTAATTGCCCTTACCCTTTACGATAATGGTGGGGGCAATGCTCTTGCCCTTGGTATTCACTGCATCCTTGGAAGCCACCTTGGTGTTGTTTTTGTAAGTAATGGTAAAATCCTTCTTATCCAGCAGACGGTTTGCACCGTCATAGATACGGATTTCCGGTTTGATAGCCTTACCGGTATAGGTCTGGGGGTATACCTTACTTACATGAATCTCACCCTCTTTGACAGGGCTTACCGCATAGTACCACTCTGCCTCGGGCTGTTCCATGGGGAAACAATCCGTCTGGGGCTCGCCCAGGTAGTTGTACAAAGTCTTAGGTACCGCAATATCCACCTTCAGATTTGCCGGCACATGAATCTCCTCAAGTCCTACACAACCCATCAGCAGTTCTGATACATCTGTATCCTTAGAGAACACAAAATGTTCCAAATCCAACTTGGTCAGGCTGCCACAGCCACTGAACATCCCGGACATGTCCATTACATTTGAAGTATCAAACCTGCTGATATCCAAGCTCGTTAAGCTGCTGCAACCGCTAAACATCCCGGACATATCCGTTACAAGAGAAGTGTCAAAACTGCTGATGTCCACCGTCTCTAACCTGCTTAAGCCACGGAACCAATTAGCGGTACTTGTAACTCCTGTGGCAATAACTTTCACACTTGTAATCTGAGTCGCGTAATCAAGCCATGAGGTATCCTTAACAGAAGCCGCACCATAGGTTCCTGTAATCAACAGAGTGCCATCCTTTAATACCACCCATATCATGCTGCAATATTTGCCGGCTGCCACCACCTGTTCTCCATCCAAAGCAATGGACTTCGTTAATCCCATGGGCAGAGTCAGATATACATTCTTATTTGCATCCAGCATACCACAGGGTAATTCCACCTCCTCCTTCACATACAGAGGTGCTTGTATTTTCTTTAGTTTTGCACAACCGTCAAGCATCCCATCTGCCAATGACACGCTACCCATGTTAAAACCGCTTAAATCCAGAGTTTCCAGACTGCTGCAATTTTGAAACATACCACTCATATTTTTCACAGTACTTGTGTCAAATTCTGAAAAGTCTGTTTCTGTCAAATTAATACAACCCGAAAACCAAAAAGCGGTACTCTTTACATTCTTGGCATAAATCTTTACCTTTTTGATATCACCACTATACTCATGCCATGGCCATGTTGTAGAGTCAGACACCGTTGTGGAGGTATCCGTACCACCGATTACCAACGTGCCGTCCTTCAAGAGAACCCATACCATACCATTATAACTGCCGGACGTTACTATCTGGGTTGCATCCAATACAATGGACTCAGCCATCCCCATGGGAAGGGTCAGATAAATATTCTGCTCCTCATCTACCATACCGACAGGCAGTGCTATCTCCAACCCAAGATTTTTAGGCGTATTTATCTTCCCAATTTTGCTACAACCCTCCAAAAAACGCTCCGCTGCAGTAACCTTGGAGAAATCAAACTTGCTTAAATCCAACGTCTCCAATGCCCTACAGTTATTGAACAGATAGCCCATATCGGTTACTTTAGAGGTATCAAACTTGCTGACATCCACGTTGGTCAATGCATAACAATTGTTAAACATTCCCCGCATATTCGTAACATTACCGGTATTGAAATTACTCAGATCCAAAGACTTCAAACTACTACAGCCATGGAACATTCCGGACATATCCGTAACTAGTGAGGTGTCAAAACCACTAAAGTCCACCGTCTCTAACTTACTTAATCCATAAAACCAGTTAGCCGTACTCTTAACCCCTGTGGCAGTTACCTTCACGCTCTTAATCTGTGCCGGATAGTCCAACCATGAAGTATCTGTATCAGAAGCGGCAGAATAGGTTCCGGTTACCAACAACTTGCCGTCCTGTAAAATTACCCAGTTCATACCGTAATATACCCTAGTGACTTCCAGTGCAATGGACTGGGATTGACCTTTTGGAAGACTCAAATACACTGTTTCGTCTCCATCCACCATCATAACGGGCAATTCCGTATCAATTTGCACGTGCAAAGGCGTCTGCAGCTTTTTCAAATTGGTACAGCCTTGGAACATCTGCGTGGAAACGGTTACCGTTTGCATATCAAAATCACTTAAATCCGCTTCTGCGAGATTGTTGCAGCCGGCAAACCAATAAGCAGTACTCTTTACATTCTTGGCATATATCTTTACCTTTTTGATATCATCACTATACTCATGCCATGGCCATGTTGTAGAGTCAGACACGGTTGTGGAGGTATCCGTACCACCAATTACCAAAGTGCCGTCCTCCAAAATCATCCAGCTAAGACCCTGTATCGCACCTGCCGGCTCTGCCTTAAAAAGCTCCAACGAATCTGTGAGATTCAAAGGACTCTCTGTATAGGCCATTGCTACCTCATCATACATGGTAGCAGGAAATGTCATGGATACCTTCAGGTTAGGAGCAGTCTTTACCTTCTCCAGACCGGTACAACCGGTAAGCATATCCGTAGTCTCCACCAGAGAAGCTGTATCAAATCCACTTAAATCAAGCTCTGAGATATTCGTGCAATTCTTGAACCAACGGGCAGTAGAAAGTACTCCCTTCGCATTCACAATGACCTTGTAATAAAATCTTTGCTCGAAACTGCCAGCCCACTCATAAGTTGTGGATTCACCCGGCAACTCTGTAGCTGTGTTCTCTCCGGTAATATAAAGAATCTCATCATCATAAAATATATACCATCTCAATCCATCATAACTTCCTCTAAGGTCACCTCTTGTCAGCCATAAGTCATCCTGAATATTGAGAGGAAACTCCGTATATTCTGTATATTCCCCCTTACTTCCACTTATCATATGATGAGGAAGTGCAATGGAAATTTTCAAATTATTAAAAGTATGAATAGACCTAAGCCCACTACATCCAGAAAACATCTCATTGGCATTGGTAACCTTGCTCATATCTAAGGTGCTTACATCCACTGACTTTAACCCTTCACAATTTCTGAACATAGCCTCCATATTGGTTACCTTTGATGTATCAAAACCACTTAAAAGCACACTCTCAAGAGCACCACATCCATCAAACCAGTATGCAGTAGATTCTACCTTTTGGGCAGTAATGTTTGCACTTTTAATATCATCTGCGTATGCATGCCATGGCAACTCTGTTCCCGTTATTGGAGTGCCATCATACTCTCCTCTGATAATCAAGTTTCCATTCGCTTGAAGTGTCCACTCTATGCCGCTTATTTCTCCACCGATGTAGTCCTGCGCATAAAGCCAGATTCCTTCTGTCAGACCTTTGGGCAGAGCAGTATATTCAACACCATCCTTATCCTTCATCGTATGGGGCAAGTCACAATCCAACTGCAATGCAGGTATGCATTTCAATTCCATAAGGCTGTCGCAACCAATAAGCATGTAAGACATCCTTGTTGCCTTATCCGTTTTAAAACCACTCAAATCCAAACTGGACAGTCCACTACATTCATTAAACATACCATACATATCTGTTACATTGCTCGTATCCAAACCGCTTGTATCCAGACTAGTAAGTCCGCTACAGCCGCTAAACATACCATACATATCCGTTACACTACCGGTATCCCAACCACTTATATCCAAATCAGCCAAACTTTCACAGTTACAAAACATCCAAATCATGGTTGTTACATTTCCTGTATCCCAGTCACTTACATTCAGGCTCGTCAGGCTTTTGCAATTCCAAAACATACGGCCCATAGTTGTTACATTGGCTGTGTCAAAGCCACCTACATCCAGACTGGTCAGACTACTACAACCTTTAAACATGTAAGACATACCTGTTACATTACCTGTATCGAAACCACTCACATCCAGACTGGTCAGACTACTACAATTTTCAAACATGTAAGACATACTTGTCACATTGCCTGTGTCAAAGCCACTTACATCCAGACCGGTCAGACTGCTACAATCCTTGAACATACACCCCATACTTGTCACGGTACTGGTATCAAACCCCGAAAGGTCAATCTCTGTCAGATTGGTACATCCCTCAAACCATCTAATGGTATCCTGCACATTCTTAGCGGTCACCACAGCCGTTTTAATTTGGGTCTTATATGTCAACCATGGACGTGTTATACTCTCCCCGGATTCGGCATCATATTCGCCCTCAATGGTCAGCAGACCATCTGAGGTAATGCTCCAGGTAATTCCGGCCTCTGTACCGGAATAAAGCACCTCTCCACTACTACTAAACCCATATCTGATAGGCACACTATCCTCTATAATGTTGCCCCATGAAACGTCACCTTCTAATACATCGCCTTCCGATACATCTCCGGCAGTTACATCAAAACCGTCTCCGGTAGCTTCATTTCCGGATACAGTCTGCTTAGGTGCCTCCGCAGCTTGTACATAGTCCACACTGGTCACAAGCATCGTCACTGCCAACAGCCAAGCCATTGTTCTTTTTATGTATTTCATACGTCTCTTCATATGTCTCTTTACTCCCTCTCTCACTGTAGTATCCGTTACGGTCGGGTGCATCGGTAGCATCCAGAAGTTTAAACTCTTCGATATACTCTTCCATCTCCGACAAGCCCAAATCTCCACATTTATGTAAATGCTTCCATATTTGTCAATTATATCATTATTTCTATACATTTTACAACAGAAAATAAGACCGCTACTTTCTGAAAAATCCTTTTATTTTATCAAAATTTTACATTTATTTGCTTTACAAAATTTATACCCTGTGTTATAAACTTCTTGAACGGTCGTTCAATTCTAAATTCTTTAAATCGATTTAATCCACAACTTTTACAACAATAACACAACACGAGAAAGGGAAATGCTTATGCAGAAAACAACCAACAACGTTATTTTATCTCCATATCCTCCGGGAGCTTTTCTAAAGTACGCCACCGGTCCGGTAATTATTCCGTTAACCAATGACTATCTGTTTCGAGCTCTTCTACAATGCAACAATCTTGTCTTGAAATACCTCATCAGTGCGCTTCTGCACATTCCACTTTCAGACATCCTATCGGTAGAAATCCTCAACCCAATCCTTCTTGGTCAAACATATGACGAAAAAGATTTCTATCTGGACATTCGAGTCTGTCTCAACAACAAAACCATTATCAATCTGGAAATGCAAGTAATCAACGAACACAACTGGCCTGAACGTTCTCTAAGTTACCTTTGTCGTAGTTTTGATAATCTTTGCAAGGGAAAAGACTACATTAATGTCTCCCCTGCCATCCAGATTGGTCTTTTAGACTTCACCCTCTTTCCCGAATATCCCGAATTCTATGCCACCTATAAAATGCTAAATATAAAAAATCATCACATATATAGTGACAAATTTCAACTTTCTGTGTTAGACTTAACTCACATAGACTTGGCAACAGAAGAGGACAAACAGTTTGGGCTTCACCACTGGGCCAATTTCTTCAAAACGACCACATGGGAGGAAATCATTATGTTAGCTGAACAGAACGAATATATCCTATCCGCTGCTGATACCATCTACCAGCTTGCCTACAACGACCCAATCCGTCTGCAGTGTGAAGCCAGAGAGGACTATTATCGCAGACAACGCGACATGCAGATACATATGGAACGCGTTCAAAAGGCTACCGCAGACGCTCAAAAAGCTGCCGAAGACGCTCAAAAAGCTGCCGAAGATGCCCAAAAAGTTGCTGCTGATGCTCAAAAAGCCGCTGAAGATGCCCAAAAAGCCGCCGAGGAAGCTCAAAAAAAACTGCTTGAAGCTGAAAATCGTGCCAGTTCTGCCGAAGCCGAAAATGCCGAGCTTCGTGCCCGTATCGCCCAATTGGAAGCTAATATCTAAAGCAATATGCGAAACATAAATATCATGAGAAAAACCCTTTTCCTGAAACTACAGGCAAAGGGTTTTCCTTTATACTTTAATTCACATCTCTAATCAAATCTATCAAACAAAACTATTTCACAACAATATTAATAATCTTGCCCTTTACATAAATCTCCTTGACAATGGTCTTGCCTTCGATAGCAGCCTGTACGGAAGGAACTTCCTTTGCCTTGGCAATAGCAGAATCACTCTCTTCCTCCACGCCCACTTCAACAGTACCCTTTACCTTACCGTTAATCTGGATACCGATTACAACATTATCTTCCTTAAGGGCACTCTCATCATAAGTAGGCCACTGCTCGTAAGCGATGGTATTGTCGTGACCGAGAATCTGCCAAATTTCTTCGCCCACATGAGGACAGATACAAGAGAACATTTTTACAAAGCCCTCAGCATACTCCTTGGGACACTTTCCTGCCTTGTAAGCCGCATTCATGAAAATCATCATCTGGCTGATGGCAGTATTAAAGCCAAGCTGCTCAAAGTCTTCTGTTACCTTCTTTACTGTCTGATGATATACCTTGGTCAACTCATCATTATTCTCAGCAGTAATATTCTCCTCATTGGTAATAAATGCCCACACACGATTAATGAATCTTCTCGCACCTTCAACACCCTGAGGGTTCCAAGGCTTAGACACCTCAAGAGGACCCATGAACATCTCGTAAAGTCTCAGTGTATCTGCGCCAAAATCATTCACTACATCACTAGGATTTACCACAAACTCAGGGAAACGCTTACCCATCTTGATGCCGTTAGCACCGAGAATCATACCCTGATGCACAAGCTTCTGGAAGGGCTCCTTTACAGGTGACAGGCCCTTGTCATAGAGATAACGGTTCCAAATTCTGGAATACATCAAATGACCCACTGCATGCTCAGGACCACCAATATAGAGGTCTACAGGCAACCAGTGCTTCAAAAGCTCCTGATTGGCAAACTCATTCTCGTTCTTGGGGTCAATATATCTCATGTAGTACCAACTGGAGCCGGCACTACCGGGCATGGTAGAGGTTTCACGAACACCCTTCACGCCATTATTGTCATACTGCTTCCACTCGGTTGCATTCTCCAAAGGAGCCTTGCCGTTCTTACCCTTGTAATCCTCAAGCTCAGGCAGAATCAAAGGAAGCTCTGAATCATCCAGCACGTGAATCTGTCCATCCTCGGTATGAACCACAGGAACAGGCTCACCCCAGTAACGCTGACGAGCAAAAATCCACTCACGGAAATGATAATTTACGGTACGGCGCGCAACTCCCTGCTTCTCAAGCTTAGAAGTAATTGCCTCCTTAGCTTCCTCCACGGTAAGTCCGGTGAACTCCTCAGAATTCATCAGCTTGCAGCCCTTGCCAAGGTACTCGCCCTTCTCAAAAGCCTTCTCACTTACGTCACCGCCCTCAATTACCTGAACCATAGGAATATTATGTACTACTGCATATTCAAAGTCACGCTGATCATGGGAAGGAACCGCCATAACCGCACCGGTACCATAGCTAGCCAGAACGAAGTCACCAATATAAAGAGGAACCTCCTTGCCATTTACAGGATTGATAGCATACAGTCCCTTCAAAGGACAACCGGACTTAGTCTTATTAAGCTCGGTACGATCCATATCGTTCTTTTTCAAGGTCTCGTCAATATATGCCTGTACCTCGTCCTTATTCTCCACTCTGTCCATCAAATCCTTTACAATCTGACCGTCGGGAGCCAGAACCATAAAGGTGATACCATAAATGGTCTCAATACAGGTGGTGTAGATGGAGAACTTACCGCCGCCTACAATTTCAAAATCAACCTCAACACCCTCAGACTTGCCAATCCAATGTCTCTGGATATCCTTGGTAGACTCAGGCCAGTCAATCTCCTCAAGTCCCTCCAAAAGCTTCTCAGCAAAAGCAGGCTGATTAATACCCCACTGCTTCATGTTCTTACGAATAACAGGGTAGCCGCCTCTCTCACTCTTACCGTCGATAACCTCGTCATTAGAAAGAACGGTTCCAAGCTCCTCACACCAGTTTACAGGCATATCCACATATTTTGCATAGCCATCCAGATACAACTGCTTAAAAATCCACTGGGTCCACTTATAGAAATCAGGATCACTGGTAGCAATCATCTTGCTCCAGTCATAGTCAAAACCAAGCTCCCTGAGCTGCTTGGAAAAAGTCTCAATATTGTCCTGGGTAAAACCATTGGGATGGTTACCTGTGCTAACCGCATACTGCTCTGCGGGCAGACCAAAGGAATCATATCCCATGGGATGAAGCACGTTATAACCCTGCATACGCTTCATACGGGACATGATATCCGTTGCAGTATATCCTTCGGGATGACCTGCATGGAGTCCCACACCGGAAGGATAAGGAAACATATCCAGTGCATAATATTTGGGCTTACTGAAATCCCAGACATCCGTCTTGAAGGTCTCATTCTCAGCCCAATAGGTTTGCCATTTTTTCTCAACTTCTTTTGGATTGTAAACTCGTTCCATTTTTTTGCCTCTCTATAATCATTTTATTAAAATTTTGCTTGTAAATTTACTACAAAACAAAAACTCTATCCGTCTCAACATCCTACTATTTTCCACAGCAAATGTCAATTAATTTTTATTCTTCTCCGGCACCAGAAACACAAACACCAAAGAACTCAAAAGCAACATGTATGGATACATCAGATTCGGTATAATCTCAAAGGAGGATACCGAATACCCTAATTCAGCCGCCACTGATACCGCCACCAACATCTGGGCACCATAAGGAATAACTCCCTGAAAGATGCAGGAAAAAGTATCCAGAATAGAGGCTGCCTTTCTGGGGGAAATGTCATAATCCTGAGCCATCTCCTTGGCAATAGGATTGGCCATAACAATAGCCACCGTATTATTTGCCGTAGCAATATCCATAGCACCTACCAAAAGTCCCATGCCCAACTTACCGCCCTTCTGTCCCTTAAACACCTTCTTAATCAGCGCAAGAAGTGCCGCAAAGCCACCATACTCCTCTATCAAGGCACAGATAGCTGCCACAAGAATTGCCACCATGGAGGTTTCAAACATCCCTGACACACCGTCGCCCATATTGGTCAGCATCTCCATGGGTGCAACTGCACCATTTGACAGCATAATCACCGCACCACTGATAATGCCAATCAAAAGTACAACAAACACATTAATACCTAAAATACCACCCAGAAGTACCAAAATATAGGGAATAATCTGAATCAAATTGTACTCTTGGATAACCGGCTCACCAACATCCATTCCTATCGTCCGAAAACCAATGACTATCATGGTCAATATCGCCGCAGGAAGGGCAATCCCTATATTTTCCCTAAACTTATCCTTCATAGCACATCCCTGTCCGTTGCAGGCAGCAATAGTCGTATCTGAAATGAAAGACAAGTTATCCCCAAACATAGAACCACCCACCACAGAGCCAAGACACAAAGGAATTTCAAATCCTGTACTGTTTGCAACGGCAATAGCAATGGGGGCAATCAGCGTAATCGTGCCCACCGAGGTACCCATGGCAAGGGATACAAAGGCACTTACCACAAACAGCACTAACACTGCAAACTGCGCAGGAATAAAGGAAAGCACAAAGTACGCCACGCTCTCCGCACTGCTACGTCCTACCACGCCCACAAAAATACCTGCCACCATGAAAATCAACACCATGGTAATAATATTCTTATCGCCCACACCTCTAGCCATAATCTGGAATTTCTCATCCAGAGAAAGTGCCCTGTTTTGAAGACAGGCCACAAAGAGTGCAATCAAAAACACCACTACAATGGGAATACTGTAAAATCCCATGGAAATCTTCAACACATACTCAAATAAAATTCCCAATCCTAAATACAATACTAAAAACACACCAATAGGCAACAACGCCCTAAATTTCGGTTCCTTCATGTCTAATTTTCCTCATTATATCCATTCTCTAATTGCTGTTCTTGATAATACTGTTCCTTTGAATTGTAAACAACTTCTGCATATAAATTCAAAACAAAGCCTGCCATATTTGTAAAGAAGAACAACATCAATATAATTGCAATTCCTGATACGAGTTGAACTCTCGGTTTACGGCTCTCATCTCCACCAACATCATCACGATACCTATCCTGGCGTCTCTGACGCCAATAAAATATTCCCATACCTGTCCATACCAGAATTATGATACCATATATCGCCAGACAAATAACTATTATACCATCTATCCAACCAAACCTATACCAAAGCCAAAGAGCCATAAGCAAAAATATAATCGCAATTCCCCAACAAATGACTGCAAGAATAATACTTTCTTTACTATTTGTTTCATCATGTACGACATTCTTTTTATCCGTTATCATATTTTCTTCTGAAGGCAGATTCTCCAACAATCCACCATAGTCAGACTTCCTGTCCGGAATCTGATATCCAAACCTTTTCAAACGTTTAAAATAGAAAATGCAATCAAAATATTGCACCCATTCGAAAAAACTTAGAAATCCAAGTAATATACCTGCATAAAAAAGTATCATAAACACAGAAAAATTCTCTACCGGATTAACAAACAAGAGAACTTCTAAACCTACTTTTAATACGGTAAAAGCAACCGCCAACCACCCCAAAACCTTACGGTCTCTCTTGTCATACTTTATCTCATGAGGCTTTTTGCGAAAAATAATCCAACATATAGCCGCTATCGGAAAAACAATTTCCATACCGCTCTCCCCCTCATTCCCTATAACCTATTTATTAACCATCAGCTTAATCATGGCCTGATTCAGTCCATCCACCGTCAATTTGTACATGGGAAACAACTCCTTCACCGCAGTCTCCGCCTCACGCCAGGGTGCGTGTCCGGGTGCCATCTTGGGATTAAGCCACACCACCTTCTTGTAATGACGCTTTACCAATTTCAGCCAGTCATAACCGGACAGTCCGCCATTGGGGCCTCTGTAGTTGCCTGTGGTGGAATAGAGCTCCTCCGGGGCCATTGCCGCATCTCCCACAATTATCACCTTGTAATCGCTGTCCACATTGCGGAACAGCCACTCCGTATCAATCCAGTCACCATTCTCGCACTCCGGAGTCTTATAGAGCTTGGAATAAATACAATTGTGGAAATAATAGGTCTTTACATCCTTGTAATGATTGGACTTATGTACTGCCTGAAACAAGTCATTTAACAGATTACTAAAGGGAATCATAGTTCCGCCGGAATCCATAAGAAGCAACAGCTTCACTGCATTTTTGCGGGGCTTTTTCATGACAATCTGCAGGCAACCTCCATTGTTACAGGTCTTGTCCACCGTGCCGTCAATATCAAGCTCTGTCTCAGGAATATCAAGCCGGGATGAGAACTGGCGCAGCTTACGAAATGCCAACTGGAACTGTCTGTTGTCAAGCACTCTGTCATCTCTGAAATCACGGTATTTTCTGGCACCAACAACCGCAAAAGCAGACTGATAGCCGGTCTTGCCGCCCACACGGACACCACCAACATTCCCCCCCATATTACCAAAGGAGGTCTTGCCCATGGTACCAATCCAAAAGCTTCCGCCGTTGTGCTCCTCATTTTGGTCTTTCAGACGCTGCTTGAACTTTTCTTCCACGTCCTCCTTGTCCACCTGAACCTCTTCCACCTGATTCAAGTGGTTTCTGGCCTCCTCGTGGGCAAGCTCCATCATTTCTGATTTATCAAGCCAACGAAGCATCTGGGCCCCCACCTCAGTCTCCCGCTCGACAGCCTTAAAACACTCCTCAAAAGCCATATCAAATTTATCAAAATCTGTCTCGCTCTTTACCAAAATCATGCGTGCAACATAATAAAACTGTGTCAGCGAACTTCCGCAAAGCCCCTTGTCCAAAGCCTCCTGCAAGGTCAGCCACTCACCAAGTGTCACGCGCAATCCCTTAGCTCTGAGCGTCTCAAAAAAAATTGTAAACATACCGTTCTCCATCCTACTACAACAGGTTTCCGGAGTGCTTTACAAGCTCCATATCTTCATCCTTTTTTACAACCACACCGATAAAGGGTAGAGCAGACTTGATTGTCTCCGTAGGAATACCTCCAATCTGTAAAGCATTTACCCAGTCAATCAACTCAGATGTGCTAGGCTTCTTACGAATGTCGCGCATGCCGCGGATTGCATAGAACACTTCCATTGCCTGAGCCAGAAGATGCTCCTCCACATCAGGAAAATGTACCTTTACAATATCCGCCATTAACTCCTTATCCGGGAAATCAATATAGTGGAAAATACAACGACGAAGAAACGCATCGGGCAACTCTTTTTCCGCATTGGAGGTAATAATTACAATGGGACGATGCTTTGCCTTTACAGTGCGCTTTGTCTCATTGATATAAAACTCCATCTGGTCTAACTCCCACAACAAATCATTGGGAAACTCCAAATCTGCCTTATCAATTTCATCAATCAACAGCACCACCTGTTCCTCACTGTCAAAAGCTTCTCCAAGCTTGCCCAATTTGATGTAACGGGCAATATCATCTACACCTTCCTCACCAAACTGACCATCATACAGTCTCTGAATAGTATCATACACATATAAGCCTTCCTGCGCCTTGGTAGTGGACTTGATATTCCAGATAATAAGCTTCTTATCAAGTGCCTTGGCAACCGCCTCTGCCAACATGGTCTTACCTGTACCGGGTTCCCCCTTGATAAGCAGGGGCTTCTTAAGAGCCATGGCAATATTCACACTTGCCATCAACTCCTCACTTGCTACATATTCCTTGGTTCCCTGAAATTCCTGATTACTCATAATCAACCTCACTTTACCGATTTTACATTTAAAATTATACTACACTATTTATGTACCAAAAGCAAGATTTTCACTAAGTCCAAGTTACTTTTCCTATACAAAACAAATTCATTTTGGTATGCTATTTTCAGAAAGAAAATAAAAACAAGTTTAAGGAGGCTCTTTATGAATACATCCCGCTACCACCAAACCTTGTCCTTTGAAGTCTTCCCTCCCAAGAAGGAAGATGAATTTGAAGCTGCCTATGATGTTTTGAACGAACTGAGTACATTAAACCCGGCATTTATCAGCGTAACCTACGGTGCCGGCGGCAGCCGGTCCAAAAAAACTGTAGATATTGCTTCCTACATACAGAACACCTTGCATATCGATGCTTTGGCGCATATGACCTGCGTAGGCAGCAAGCGCGAGGATATTTTACAGGTATGCGAAGACTTAAAGACCGCTAACGTTAACCGCATATTGGCTCTTCGAGGCGATTGTCCCAGAGATATGACTGACGAGCAGTTCAATACCAGAGACTTTGCTCATGCCAGTGATATGATTGGATTTTTGAAGGAAAATACAGATATGGAAATTGCAGGTGCATGCTACCCTGAGAAACACCCGGAATCCTTTAGTTTAGAAGCAGATTTGCAGTATTTGAAGTTAAAACAGGATATGGGAGCCTCCCTGTTTATCACCCAGATGTTCTTTGACAATGACTATTTCTATAGCTTCCGTGACAAAGCACTGCAAAAAGGTATCAACCTTCCCATCCATGCAGGAATTATGCCAATTACCAGTGCCAAGCAGCTTGGAACCACCATCTCACTGTCCGGGTCAAGCGTTCCCAAAGCCTTAGCGGATGTCATTGCCAAATACAGCGACAATGCAGAGGACATGCGCAAGGCAGGCATTGATTACTGTGTGCGCCAGATTCTTGATTTGAAACAGATCGGTGTGGACGGTATTCACATTTATTCCATGAACAAACCAAAAACCACAGCAGAAATTGTAGCCGCCATCAGATAGGCGGCTACACATTTTTATCTATTAGCGGAACATTTCCAACAACTGCTGTTCTATTTCATCAGGAATTTCTCCATTGGTTGCCATGATTGCAGGTACTTCCTCCTCAATCGCATAGAGGTTACTATTATAGTAAGTAAATCGTTGTTCCATTATGGCAATACTTCCTGTATTCTGGTCTTCCACCTGAAACCAAACCTTATATATCCAACGATTCTTCTCTGTATCAAATTCTTCCGGTGCAAAGAAAACCTCCTTAAAATACCACTTGTCCATATAAAGCTTTGTCACTCTCTCCCGCATGGCTTCGGAATATGCTTTCTTCTCCTCCTCAGTTCCCACCTTTTCAATCCCCAGCACAAAGCCGCTTCCATAGCGCTCCTGTTCCTTCCCTGCAACCAACTGGTCATATTGTCTTGTGGTTGCATGACGTAGACAAATCTCCAAAATCACATCCTCGTAAGGAAGTAAATTAGCTGCAAAATTTGGTTCATTTTCCTTTGTCTCCTCATACACCACAAATTTCTTGGGCGAAACCTTACCAAAATCCATGGTATATACCAAATTCTCTCCCTCATAAAATCCAATCGTGATTGCCGTAGTTGCCATATTGTCAGCCGTATTTTCATCATAGGGAGTCAGCCACAATTCCTCAATTCTGACCTCAATATCCTTGCCCTCAAAATAATACTCATAAGCCTCATCCATGGACTTTTTGATACTTTCCTTATAGTTTTCAAAACTCTCATACAAAGACCCCTCGTATTTAACCTGATAGATATCCTCAATCCGAAAAGCTACTACATCCAAAAGTGCCTGTGTATCCCCTTCTGCCAGAGATTCACACACACTTTTCAGCTTAATGGCATCCGCAATGGCAGAAAAACTCATCCCCCGATTGGTCATTTGACCATAGCTCAGCGAACCAATACAATACAACATAAAAATTACAACAAGCCCCAACGCCACAGAAACTGCCATTCGCCTAAACAGACGCTTTTTTACTTTTTTCATGGGCTTCAACGCAGCAGCATTCTCCGCACTGTAATCCGTCTTAATGACCGCTTCCTCACTTCCCAGTTCCTTCTTCAATTCCTCCAAAGCCTTTGCACATTCAGGACACTCCTGTATATGTATTTCTAACTCCGCTTTACTTACCTCAGAACACATGTCTTCCACATAGAGCGTCAACAAATCCTTTGTTACTTCACACTTCATTCCTCTCATTCCTTTCCTCTTAAATTCGTCCTCAACATCTCTCTGCTGCGAAGATAGGTCACCCTTCCCCAACCTTCCGTTTTCTCAAATATTTCTCCAATTTCACGAAAGGACAATTCGCCATAATGCCGCAACAAAAATACTTCTTTGTAGGGTTCCGGCAGTCGGTGAACCAACTTACGGACTTCCTGTGCCGACTGACTGTTGACAACCTGGTCTTCCACAGAATCTTTGGCAGGTATCTCCTCCGTCAACTCCTCCATGGGATGCCTTTTCTTCCTGCGCAAGCTGTCATAATATGTATTCTTTGCAATCTGACACAACCACGTGGTAAATTTGCATCGATTGTCAAAGCTGTCCACACTCTGCATGGCCTTTAGAAAAGTATCCTGTAGCAAGTCCTCTGCAAGATGAGCATCCCCACAAAGATGTAACAAAAACTTATAAACCTGCTCTGCATGCTCCTCATACAGTACATTAAAATCCGCATGTTTCACACCGACTCACCTCCTTTCACCTTGTATGACGTATCTTAAATTACAAACGTTACAAAGTTTTTAAATTTGTGGCAAAAAATTAGAAAAAGGAGCAAACCTGACATTTGCTCCTTCCAATCCTTTTATTCAGCCCATCCCTCATCGGAAATCTCAATCTTCTTATCACGAAGCATCAAATCCTGCACTGCCTGATCTGCGCTTTTCCCTTCAAACAACACTGCATTTACCTGCTCAATAATAGGTAACTGCACGTCATATTTCTTGGCAAGTGCCATGGCAGCCTTGGCAGAATATACGCCCTCAACTACCATATTGACCTCCTCCATAGCCTCTTCCATGGTTTTGCCCTGACCGATTAAGATGCCGGCACGACGGTTTCTGGAATGCATGGAAGCACAGGTTACAATCAAATCACCAATACCTGTCAGTCCACAGAAGGTCTCGAATTTGCCCCCCATAACAGTACCCAGACGAGCAATCTCTGTGATACCTCTGGTAATCAATGCAGCCTTGGCATTGTCGCCATAGCCCAGACCATCCGCAATACCTGCAGCCAGTGCAACCACATTTTTAAGGGAACCACCCAGTTCAATACCCAACACATCAGGACTGGTATATACACGGAACACCTCACTCATAAACAGACTCTGAATATACTCTGCAGTAGCCTTACTCTTAGCACCCACAACAATGGTGGTAGGCAGCCCCCTTCCAACCTCTTCCGCATGAGAAGGACCGGATAACACTGCCACATCTGCCTGAGGAATCTCCTGCTCGATAATCTCGGAAAGGGTCATCAACGTACTCTCCTCAATACCCTTTGCCACATTTACAATCTTCTGTTTCGGAGCTATCAGCTTACTGAAACGAGCTGCTGTCATACGGGTATAAGAACTTGCCACTGCCATCACGACCAAATCCTTACCCTTTACGGCTTCCTCATCATCCGTAGTAAAAATCATATCATCTGCAAGCTTTACACCGGGAAGCATTTTATGCTCACGACTGTTCTTAAGCATCTCCACTTCCTTCTCCAACGCAGACCATACTGTAATCTCATGTCCATTATTGCTAAGCAGCACTGCAATCGCAATTCCCCATGTACCGCCGCCCAGGATACTTACCTTTGCCATGTTTCCTCTTTTCCGTGGTCTCCCACCGTTTATTTTTGCTTATTTATCTTCCTTTTTCTCTACATCCAGCTTATTTTTCTTGGTAAGGTAGGTCTTGCGCTCCTCACCACGCACCAGACGCTTGATATTCTCTCTGTGACGCCAGAAAGCCATAGCCGCCAGTGCAAAAGCCAACCCATACATCTCTATCAAAGTATTTTGTGATGCAGGGGCAAATACACCCAATTGACCCAGAATGATTGTCTCTGCCACTACTCCTACATAAAGAAGCAAGGACCCCAATGACACATAATGCGTAATAAAAAACACTACAAAAAACAAGGTTGCTCCAACCGGAATATAATAGGGATGCAGTGCCACAATCAGACCTGCTGTGGCAGCAATTCCTTTTCCTCCCTTAAATCCCATGTAAAAAGGAAAATTATGCCCCAAAATGGCACCTGCCGCCGCATACAGACTAAGAAGATACACTGTGTCAGGATGACTCTCACCAAATATCAGCTTGGTTACCCAAATTGCCAGTGCACATTTAAACAAATCTCCCAAAAATACAATCAATCCGGCTTTTTTGCCGAGCACGCGCAACGCATTGGTAGTTCCTGAGTTGCCGCTTCCATGCTCTCTGATATCGATACCGTGAGCCTTGCCATAGATAAATGCAGTCTGAAACAGACCAAACACATAGCCCAAGGCCAAACAAATTAAACGCTCCATTTTATGCCTCTTTCGTCAATATATTATTTACTATTTTTCCTCGTTGCGCTCTCTGATGATGAATCTTAAAGGTGTTCCCTTGAAGCCAAAGGTCTCACGAATCTGATTCTCAATATATCTCGTATAAGAAAAGTGCATGAGTTCCTTGTCATTCACAAAAATAACAAAGGTAGGGGGCTTCACTGAAACCTGTGTAATGTAATACAGGCGCAGTCTCTTGCCCTTATCAGAAGGAGGCTGCTGCATAGCCACTGCCTCTGCCATAATTTCATTTAAGACACCGGTAGACACACGCATAGCATGATTCTCACTTACCATATCAATGGTCTCAAAAAGCTTGGGCAGACGCTGTCCTGTCTTGGCAGATACAAACAAAATCTCCGCATAGGGCATGAAGGACAAAGTATTTTTAACCTTCTCCGTAAAACGATAGATGGTCTTGTCATCCTTCTCCAATGCATCCCACTTATTTACAGCAATAATCACAGCCTTGCCTCGGTCATGGGCAATACCTGCAATCTTTGCATCCTGCTCCGTTACGCCCTCCACGGCATCAATCATCATCACTACAATCTCTGCCCGTTCCACCGCACTGACAGTACGGACAATCATGTAACGCTCCAATTCTTCTTTAATCTTGTTCTTACGGCGAAGACCTGCTGTATCAATAAACACATAATCCTTGCCGTTAAAGGAAACCTCTGTGTCCACCGCATCTCTGGTGGTACCTGCGATATCGGATACAATCAGTCTGTCCTCTCCAAGAAGCTTATTAATCAGGGAAGACTTACCTACATTGGGCTTACCAATAATAGCAACACGGGGACGCTCGTCCTCCTCCTCTTCCTCACTGCTCTCAGGGAAATGAGACACCACTTCCTCCAACATATCACCCAGACCCATGCGGTTGGCCGCAGAAATGGGATGGGGATCACCGATCCCCAGATTATAAAATTCATAGACATCTGCCATATACTTCTGGAAGCTGTCCACCTTATTAACCACCAATACCACAGGTTTGTGAGAACGTCTCAGCATATCCGCCACCTTGGCATCCGAATCCTGCAAGCCTTGCTTTACATCCACAAGGAAGATAATAACATCCGCAGTCTCCATAGCGATTTCCGCCTGCATACGCATCTGAGCCAAAATTACATCCTTGGAATCCGGCTCAATACCACCGGTATCAATTAATGTGAAATTTCTATCAAGCCAGCTTACATCCGCATAAATTCGGTCTCTGGTAATACCGGGGGTATCTTTTACAATCGATATATTTTCTCCTGCCAACGCATTAAACAATGTGGACTTACCTACATTGGGACGTCCTACCACCGCCACTATCGGCTTGGATTTTCTGTTTGCCATTTCAAATCTCCTGTTCTGTTGCTTCTGTCAATTCTGTCAACCGGACTCTACTCTAACACGTCAAGTACAGCCTCCAAAAAATCATATCCACTAGATTTTACAATATAAATCGGAACTTGTAAAGTTTCTTCCAAATCTGATACGGTCAAATCATCCAAAAAGACCGTCTCACCACTGCGAAGTACATTCTGAGGCAAATAAATCCGCTCTCCCAAATCCTTGCCCTTAAGCTGGGCTGCAATATCCTGTCCTGTCAGAAGCCCTGACACCGTTATGCGCTCTCCAAAAAACTCATTTCGAATTCCATAAACCTGAATATTTAACTGTGGGAACTGCTCCATCACCTTATCGCACATACGCTGAATATAAGGATATGCCAAAAGTCCGGTGATCATGGATATCGTATGCTTTGCTGTCTGCGTACTCTCTTTACTCTTAAACATCGCTACATGCGGACAAACTTCATCCACCCTCTCCAACGCATCATGAAACTCTTCCAGAAGAAGTCTGAGCATACCGACACCATTCTCTAACTGTAAGTACCCATCGTAACGCCCCTCTTCCGGCAGTTCCTCCTCAGCCAGAATATACCATTCATCACTGGCATGAATGAAATGACAACCATGTTTGGCATAGCATTCCTTCTGAAAACGATGAATAATCTCCAAAACCGCCTTGGCATCCTCCTTCTCAAAGGGCTCTAAAGGATATAAACCATCTCTGTATTTGGACAGTCCTACAGGCACCACCGACACACTCTCCAGATTGGGGATATACTTCATCAATTCACGAATACTGTACTCCAATTCCGCACCGTCATTTACCCCCTTACAGAGAACAATCTGACCATTCATGATGATGTCAGCCTCATTGAGCCTGTCCACCTTTTTCAACGCTTCACCTGCAAAACGATTATTCAACATCTTACAGCGAAGCTCCGGGTTCATGGTCTGAAAGGATATATTGATGGGCGATAAATGATATCTGCAAATACGTTCAATGTCACGCTCCGACATATTGGTCAGCGTCACATAATTGCCCTGCAGGAAGGAAAGTCTGGAATCGTCATCCTTAAAATAAAGCGTGTCCCGCATTCCCTTTGGCATCTGGTCAATAAAACAAAAGATACACTTGTTATGACAGTGACGATACTCATCCATAAGTCCATTATCAAACTCAATACCCAAATCCTCATCCGGGTCCTTGTCGATTTCCAAAAGCCACTGTTCCCCGTCCGCCTTCTCCACCAACATCTCGATATAACTATCCTGAATCAGAAACTGATAGTCAAAAATATCCTCTATTTCGGTATTGTCAATTGCAAGAATCTTGTCTCCTGCCTCCAATTCCAGTTCCTGTGCAATACTGCCTTCTTTAATTGATTTTATAATATGTTGTTTCTTCATTTTGTACTCCTCACTCTCTATAATAATACAAGAAATTCCTTGACGTGTCACTACCAGAATGATATAAATTAAGTGTTAGTTTTTTATTTTTACTTATTTTATACAAATTTCTACATAACATTGGAGGAAAGTCATGCCTAACCTAAGAGAACTTGAAAATGCAATGCCTGTGGCACCTTTAAAAATTGTTGCTCTGCCCTCCGCAGAGAAAATGGGCTGCAGAATCAACGAATATATGGTAAATTTTCGTAAAAACATTAAGAATGACAAGGTTAAAAATGACCCTGCATTCCACGGCTACATCGAGGAAAATTATCTTGCAGAGGTAAAAATCCCCCGCTTCGGAAGCGGTGAAGCCAAAGCAGAATTTAATGATTCTATTCGCGGTAAGGATTTATTTATTCTGGTGGATGTATGCAACCACAGCATTACATACAACATGAACGGCTACACCAACCACATGTCTCCCGATGACCACTATCAGGATTTAAAGCGTGTTATCGCAGCATGTAACGGTAAAGCTCACCGCATCAACGTGATTATGCCCTTCCTGTACGAAGGAAGACAGCACAAAAGAAGCGGTCGTGAATCCTTAGACTGTGCTTATGCACTGAAAGAACTGCGGGATATGGGCGTATCTAACTTCATTACCTTCGATGCTCACGACCCCAGAGTAGCCAACTCCACTCCTTTGAATGGATTTGACAACTTCACTCCCCCTTATCAGTTCATCAAGGCACTGCTTAGCGCAGAGGATGATTTGATTATTGACAAGGATCACCTGTTGGTTATCAGCCCTGATGAAGGTGCTTTGGATCGTGCCATCTACTTTGCAACCGTTTTGGGTGTTGATACCGGTATGTTCTACAAACGCCGTGACTACTCTACTATCGTAAACGGCAAGAACCCTATTGTAGCACATGAGTTTTTGGGTGACAATATTGACGGCAAGGACATCATCATCATCGACGATATGATTTCCTCCGGCGGAAGCATGCTCGACACTGCCAGACAGCTTAAGAAAATGAACGCACGCCGCGTATTTATCTGCTGTACCTTCGGCCTGTTTACTGATGGTCTTGCTGCCTTTGATGCTGCTTACGAAAGAGGCGACTTTGACAAGGTAGTAACTACCAACCTGACCTACCTCGATCCCGGTCTCTACAGCAGACCTTACTTCATCGAGGCAGACATGAGCAAATTCATCACCTCCATCATCGACTTCATGAACCATGATGTATCGCTGTCTAATGTACTTGCTACCACCGAGAAGATTCACGGAATACTGGACGCATACAACGACAGAAAGAACGTGGACATGGATTTTATCCCATAACTGGACAAAATTTAGCCCTAACAGTTCGCTAAAGACTGTTAGGGCTGTTTGATACTTAATATTTAATTCTCTCGTTTCTTCTACTCCTACACTTCTTCCTTGGCCTCTACATGCTCAGGGAAGCGCATCACTGCCTTAAATAAGTCGCCATCCAGTCGAATGTCAAACTCACCACTTTGAGCCTGTATCAGATTCTTGGTGATATACAGTCCCAATCCTGACCCTTCTGTAGTACGGGAAGCATCACCGCGAATAAAACGCTCCGTCAGGTCAGCAGCTTTAATATTCATCTGACGCTCAGAAATGTTCTTGATGGACACCTCCACAACATTCCCTTTTTCATGCTCCTCCAGAACAAGGTCAATGTAAACCCTTGTATTTTCCAGTGCATATTTATAGACATTATTAAATAAATTCTCCATCACGCGCCACATTCTGCGACTGTCCGCATAGATATAGGCAGGTACATTGCCACCGTCAAAGAATATCTGTAATCCCTTCGTCTCCAAACGTTCAGAAAGTTCACCAATGGCCTGATGAATCAACTCGGTCAGATTCAGCCGCTCCAACTCAAACTCAATGTTGCCGGAAGACAGTTTGGATGCCTCCACAAGGTCATCCGTCAACTGTTTTAGTCTCTGTGACTTAGTATCTAAAACATCTATATAACTCTTGGCAGGTTCCTCATGAATGTTCAGACGTTTTAACAAATCTACATAGCTGATGATAGATGTCAACGGAGTTTTGATATCATGTGAGACATTGGTAATCAAATCCGTCTTCATCTGCTCATCCTTCATACTGGTCTGAACCGCTTTGCTGATACCATCACTGATATTGTTCACTGCATCAGCAATTTCACGATTACCACCGTGCAAAGCATCCGCATCCAGTTGCAATCCCACCTGTCCGTCACGAATCCTGCGAATTGCATCTACAATATCCAGCCATTCTGCATTGCGTCTAAATAAAAGAACGCCCACCAAACCATCCAACACAATCAGCGTAATCAACAAACAGATCCCCCATACACGATGCTCCCAAAGCTGTACGCACCCCCACACTCCAAACATGTTTACCACAAGAAAAGCATTGTAAGGAACCAGTGTACTGATAGCTATGTTTTGATGAGTCAAAATATAATTGGCAGCCTTCCGACAACTGACCAACAACCAATGAATAAAACTGTCCTTCCACAGATTGCCGGATTTCAGCCGACGTACCAGACTGTACCACAGAATACATAAGCCAAGGCTTAAGGCACCTCCATAGACCGCAAAGGCACCATACTCCGAGGTCTGCGCCTCCGTCACACCTATAATGTTCAGTGTATGATTCTCATACACCTTATCCGCAATCGTCAACAGATAGCGATAACCATATATTGCACCATAGGTCAGTGCCACACACAGAACGGCAAATACTTCCGTCCAGATATGGTCAAATCCGTTGAGGTAGTGATAATAACTGTCCCCTCCGTCATCCATCACTCCGGCTGTGGCAGAAAGGAATGTTGCAATCATCAGCCAACAAATTGACAGAATACCAATCATGACCAATATCTTAGTAATATTGGGCACAATATTCTGAAACAACGCATTGGCACTATAGAAAGCATCCCCCGGCACTTCATAACCGGTATCCACACCTACCCAGATATGAGTGGAATCAGGATACGCATAATCATATTCATTCAGATAATTGTGGATATCCTTCTCCGTAAGCCCTGTATTACTTGTAAATTCCAGACTGTCAGGATAATAGATAAAATATCGTCTGTACTCCGAGAAATGATCTGTAATGGCAGTGTCAGGAAGGGTAGCCATCTGCTCATAATTGGTATAAGTATGGGTAATCCCCTCATCCGTAACCAGACGCACCACATATTTCAGATTACTGTTGGTCTGATAAAGATTATTACAATTCTGATACATGGTATAGCTGGCCGACAGACCCTCAATGGCATTTACCACATTGCCCTGTAACTGCATATATTCAATCCAGTTACCTGCATATGCAGTGATGGCTTTCTCCTTGTCCACAGTCTCATACCGCCCATTGAGCATGGGAAAATACACCGTCACACTGCCATCGTCCTCTCGGGATACATCCACTACTTCACCGGGAATAGCTCCTAAAATATAAGAAAAAGCCATATCCTCCAACTGTTCCTCCGTATAGAGAAGCATTTCTTCTTCCACGGCATTTCTTATCTTTTGATTCTCTTTGGCCTTGGCAATCTTCTCCTCCTCTGTCAACTCTGCGTCAGTCTCTTCCACACTGTTGCCGGAATAACGCTTAATCTCCGGGGCGAAAGCCGCATCATAAAAGCCCGCAAACTCCAATTCGCCATCTTCATTTAATGCAAAATTATCCGGTGAAAGCGCCGGACCAAAATAATTGACAAAATCAGACATACTCATGGCGCGATTGGTATACTCCACGCCATATTTGCCCCATTTTATCAAATCCTCTAACTCATATACTGCCGTCACCGGACAGTTGTTGTCGGCACCCTTTCTGTTGACGTACTCCGTCACATCAATCAGCTTGTCCGCATCAAATTCCCCATCGGTTTCAAGCTGTCCCTTAACCACCACCAGTCGGGTGACATCTGCCACCGCAGTCTGGAAAATTTCCCGAAACAGGTCACTGTCTTCAAACACAGGCTCCGTATCCATGGGGTCAAGGGCATATGTGGTCGGCCCATCCATGGTCTGAACCGTCAGATAGGAGTTAAAAATAATATTCGCCAACGCTACCATGATACACACAGCCAAAAAATGCTGTAAAAACCCAAGAACCAACCGTCTTAAGGTATATTTCTTCATAACCACTCCTATTGCTTGTCTATTTTATAGCCTACACCCCAAACCACCTTAAGATATCTGGGCTCCTTGGGGTTAATTTCGATTTTCTCACGAATATGCCGGATATGTACTGCCACCGTGTTATCAGCACCAATGGCATCCTCATTCCAGATACTTTCATAAATCTGATTGATGGAGAACACCTTTCCCTGATTCTTAATCAGAAGAAGCAGAATATTGTACTCGATAGGCGTCATTTTTACCAGCTCATCATCCACAAACACCTGCTTATTCTCATCATTTACCACAAGGCCTCCCACCTGATATACCGCCTTGCCTCCTCCGTCGAGGCTTCCCAGCGAAGTGTATCTGCGCAGATTGGATTTCACTCTGGCAACCAGTTCCAATGGATTAAAGGGCTTGGTAATGTAGTCGTCTGCCCCGATATTTAACCCGAGAATCTTGTCCGTATCCTCTGACTTTGCAGACAGCATAATGATAGGTATGCTACTGTATTCCCTGATTTTCAAAGTGGCTCTGATGCCGTCCAGTCTGGGCATCATCACATCCATAATCAGAAGGTGGATATCCTCCTTTTTGAGCAGCTCTATGGCCTGCTCTCCATCATATGCTTTATAAATATGATAGCCATCCTGACTTAAATAAATCTCAATGGCTTCCACAATCTCCTTGTCATCGTCACACACCAGAATATTTATCATAACAAAACCCTCCCAAAGTATAAACAGCCACAAAACGACTGCACATCGAATTGGCTTCTGCGCCAACAGAACCATTATACCATTTAATTTCTAAAAAATATTTAAGCTTTAGAGGAAAATTTATTAAGAATATATAAAAAAGCCGCAAGATTTCCTCTCTTGCCATGACTTGCACGGTGAGAAAACAAATATGCGGGATTGTGGCAGGTACATACATCCGTAACGGATATATTTTCGCCCGGAATGCCTGCCTGCATCAAAATAATGCGATTAGCCTCCCATAAATCCAACTGGTACTTCCCCGCTTCCTTCCCCGGAACCACTACTGCTGTTTTGCAACCCGGAAATGCCTTTTCAAATTCCTCTGCCACATCCTCACTTACCTCATAGCAGTCTCTGCAAATAGAAGGCCCCACCGCTGCAATCAAATCCTCCGGCTTGCTGCCAAAGGCCTCTCTCATAGCCTCTACCATACAGGCCCCCATACGATTGACAGTCCCCCGCCAACCGGAATGAGCAAGTCCGATGGCTCTGTGCACCGGATCCACAAAATAAAGAGGAACACAATCGGCATAAAAAGTCGCCAATACCACACCGGGTTCATCGGTAATCAGACCGTCAATATCCTGATAATCCTGAGGATATATCACGCCCTTCCCCTTGTCTGCCGCTGTCACATGACGGATATTGGTGGTATGGGTCTGCACCGACGCCACCACATCTTCTATATTTACTCCAAGAACCTCACAGACACGCCTGTAATTTTCCAACACATGCTCCCTGTTATCTCCGCGGCTAAAGCTTAAATTCAAGGTGGCACAGTCTCCTATGCTCACACCTCCGGTTCTCGTGGTAAAAAGATGCCCCACCACCCCGGTATTACTAAGTGCCGGAAAGGTCAGGTATTCCAAATCCCCTGACCGGTTCTGTTGTATGATTTCAGCACCTGAGGTACTGTTTCTAATTATTTGATACATGTTACTCTATCCCTTCGGATTCTGATTTTAATTAATTCCAAATCAAATTATCTTTGAAAGAAAAACGCATTCTCAATATGCTCAATATGACCTTCGCCATCTATACCTATGACATCAAAGCGATAGAATGCACTTTCAGATGCCTTATATCCGGCGGTGTAATAAAGTGCCACCTTGGAAATTCTTCGCTGTTTGCGGACATCCACAGCCTCCAAGGGACTACCATAGCGTTTTCCTGCACGATATTTTATCTCGCAGAACACAATCGTTTCCCCATCCTTGGCAATGATATCAATTTCCCCATAAGAATTGCGGTAATTGCGTTCCAAAATCCGATAGCCCTTTTGCACCAGATATTCTGCCGCAAGATTTTCATAATCCGTTCCAATCTGCCGTTTATTCCTGCTCAGACCGCTCTCCTGCATCCTGCCTTAACCCCTTTTAAACCTCTATCGTTTAATTTTACTTTTAAGCTTATCCATGGAATCTACAAAAACCAAAATCTCCGCCACCACTTCATAAAGCTCCGGTGGAATCATTTCACCGATTTCCAGACGTGACAGCGTATCTGCCAGTTTGTCATCCCGATGGATGGGCACATCACTCTCCTGCGCCCTCTCGATAATGCGCTCCGCCAACACACCCCGACCACTGGCAATGACCTTGGGGGCATCCTCTGTAGCATCATACTCCAGAGCAATGGCCTGTTTTACTTTATTCGGCTTCGCATCCGTTTTCCTATTCAATCCTTTATCAAATTTGTTTTCTGCCATATCTTCTCCTACGCCCTGACATCAAAAGCATACCGGGCAATGGGCTGCGCCTGCTCCTTGACAAGCAATCCGCCTAAACCGCTCTCTCCTGCGCCAGCTTTGCTTTCCTTGGCAGTCTCGCCTTTTACCTGCATTGCAAAATCGCAATTGTAGCCTCGTTTCTGCAGTCTCTGGGTCAGAATATCCATATGCTGTTCCAGAAAATCCAACATCTCCTCGTCCTGCACATAAAAGCGTGTATTGACATGCTCTGCCTGCATAGCCACATACACATCCACAGGTCCCAGATGCTCCATATCCAGATGAAGCAGCGCACTAATCTTTCCTTCCTTTGCAGACAGATTGCGTTTGTTGGTATAGACATACAATTCTCCATGTGTCTCACCATTTTGCATGCGCAAAGGTAACTGCACATAAGTATAAGCCTGATTCAACTGCTGCAAGAAGTCAACATTTTGTGACATATTGCTTACCGCCTTAAAAGCCGTGGACTGATTCTGCCCGTTCTGTTCCAATATATGACTCAAATCCTTAAGCTGTCTGCTCAAACGGCTGTAAAGTTCCTCCACCTTACCGGAATCCGCTACTTCCTCCGGCGCAATGGTCCAAAGTCGGGATAAACCGTCCGCTAAAAGCTTGTGGACTCCTTTATCTGTCAAAACCGTTTCAAGAAGGACTTTGTTGCCATCCTGCAAGCCACGAGCCAGAAGCGCTTCCAATGCCTTGGCTTGTTCTGTCAAATTGCCGCCTCGAAGAATCTGATTCAGTTGTTGTAGCAATTCCGCATCGGAACCGTTTACATTTTTGACCGTATTGGTCAACGCTTCCTGCAACATATCAACCGCCGATTTGGCACCTGTCTCTGCCTGTGTGGCTGCTATGTTGTTTTGATGCACATTTACTGCATCCTCCCCCTCCACGGAGGAAGTATGTTCCACAACGCTTCCGTCTATGATTACATAAGATGTCTTTCCGGCAGATGCAGCACCATCTGTCAGACCTTTTACCATATCCATAACAGCACTGTCCATCTTGCCTTGTACGGCATTCTGCACCTCACCCGCAGGACTTTGAGCAGCATTCTCACTTCCACCTTCTACAGGAACACCTGCATTGGCGTTTCCTGTATCGGCTGTAGCACCGTCTGCCTCTGCATTGCCACTGCCGTCCGTAATTCCCTGTACAAGCTTAAGCACCTCCCGAAACATTCCGGCAGCACCTTCCACATTGCCCTCTGCCACCATATTTCCTATGGTTTCGCCCAGACCGCTTTGAACAGCATGCATGCCATCCACCAACTGATGCGTGAGATTCTTGTAGGACTGAATCTGCTCCAGATTGTCCTCATTAATTGGAAGCCCCAGTCTGTGCAGATCCACTACATCAGAAACATTCGCCTGCGGGTACGCATTGAGTTCCCGAAACATCTGTTGCAGGGAATTTTTGTCTATGGGAAGTCCGGCCTCCATCATAAGTCCGGTCATGGCAAGAGTATCCTGCGTCACAGGAAGCGATGCCATTTCCAATGCCCTCAGTGCATTGGCCTCAGTGGCAGTATTGGCAAAAAGAGGACTCAACTGTAGGGTCTGCCCGTTATTGCGCACCTCAAAGGTCATGGTCTTGCCCACCTCAAGATTGATATTGGCATCCACCTTGGCCTCCAGAATAAAATCCTCAGCCACCTTAATCTGCACCTGATTACCGTCTCTGGCAACCACCTCGCCCTGCAAGGTCTGTCCCGGTGCCAGTGCCTGAATCTGCCGTCCCACGGATGCATTCTGGGCACTTCCGCTGACACTTTGACTACCTGTGGTCTGAGTGTTGGAATTCTTCAATTGTCCACTGTTAAACACATCCGTCAGTTTCATGTTTTATACCTTACCTGCGATTCATTATCTGATTCCTATTACACAAAATTCTTGATAAAGCTTCTTCGATGAATGGGGGTAGGGCCATATTTTTTCAACGCTTCAATATGTCCGGCACTGCCATAGCCCTTATTGCCTGCAAAATCATACTCCGGGAACAGCTTATCATATTCCACCATAAGCCGGTCTCTCGTAACCTTCGCAATAATACTTGCCGCTCCGATGGAAATACTTTTCGCATCGCCCTTAATAATGGGAACCTGTTTAATTCCCACCTCCGGTATCACCACCGCATCATTTAACAAAACATCCGGCATTACATCCAATTTGGCTATAGCATCCCTCATGGCTTCATAGGTTG
>JAZQMG010000049.1:0-59173 GCA_045543175.1 Acetatifactor sp.
CTAGAAGTAAAGATAATTTAAGAGCTGTGTTTGATTATATCGAGCAGTATCCTATTATTGATATTAAGAGAACTGCTAAGGAATTAGATATTAGTTATAATACAGTAGCTACGGCTGTGAAGAAACTTGTGGAACTTGGTATTTTACAGGAGACAACTAATGCTACGAGAAATAGAGTGTTTGCGTATGAGGAGTATTTAGGGATATTGAGGAAGGATACGTAAGAAAAGTAGTAATCGAAAATGCTATAGGATAATTATATCAAAGGGAAAATGAGAAATGAATACTGTTATGGGAAAGAAGAGAAATAATGCACAAATAATTGGAGAGAAAGGGGTTAATGTATTAAGAAAACTATTTCCGAGTGAATGGGTCATAAGAGAGTATACTCCTGATTATGGAATAGATATAGCGGTTGAAATTTTTGAAAGGTATAACGATAATTATATTACAACAGGAGAACATATTTATTTTCAAGTAAAAGGTACTGAAAGCATTAATATAGGAAAATATAAAGTTTATGAGAGAAAAAATGTTGAAAAAGAATTAAAACAAGAAAAACTGTATAAGGAAATAGATGTTGTAAAATTTAGTATAGAGACATCATTGCTTGCCACAGTTGAAAGAATGAGCAGTTCTGTTCCGGTATTACTAATTGTGGTGGATATATTAAAAGAACAAGCTTATTATGTATGTCTTAATGATTATATTGAAAAGATAATCGTGCCGTCTAAGCCTAATTATGTAAAACAAGATGAGATTACGGTTTATATTCCTATAAAAATGTAATAAAAGAAAAAAAGGATGTTATTCCTATTGAATGGTATGCAAAGAGAGCCAAATTATTTGCGTTGTTTAATAAAGCTAATTATCAAAAAGAGGAATTGAAATATTTTAGCGATGAAACATTAGGAGAAGATATTATGCACTTTGCTAAAATTATTCGTAGATTTGATGCGTGGAGTGCATCAAAATATTTTGATGCTTTAAAAATTGTAGAAAATGAGTTAGATTCTTTGTTGGAAAAAGGAAGCACAAAATGGGAAGAGAATAGTTTGGAAAATTTAGTACAAATAGGAGAGAATATTGATGAACCATGTTGGAATTTAAATCAGTCTGATACAGAAATGTCGTTGAGAGATATAGAAAAGATAGTGGGTATTCGTCAATTGTGGGACAACTTATGTAATTGTGGTTGTATTTTAGAGGATATAGGGAAGGAATGGTTTTTGCCAACATATATAGGATTAATAACAACTGATGAATAAAAGTAGAAGTCATTACTAAATTTTGTGTTTTGGCACAGAATTTAGTAATGGCTTTGTCGTTTGTATAGAAAAACAGCGAAATTTGCAGAAAATTGTTGCTCCCTACTTGACACGTAAGTGAGCGGTGCCCCCATTATCCAGGATGGGAAGATTATCGGGGCAGTAACTCATGTGCTGATCCAGGATAGTACATGAGGGTATGGGATTTTCATAGAAAATATGTTGGAGCATTGAGAAATGTAGGACAGGAGTAAAGGGCTACGATGCAAGCTTGCTTGCATGAGTAGCCTTTTTATGACTGGACTATAGAATTCATTAAAGCGGGACAAAAATTCTAATATATTTTTGTCCCTTAGTTATGTTGAAAATGTATTGAAAGAAAATATAAAAATTGTGCGTATAAATCCAAACACGTTAGAAAAAAATACAATATTAATAAAAACTCCCTTGAAAAAGTTGTTGAAATTAAATATACTATGATAGAGGAGTTGATTATATTATGCTGAAAAGAAAAATAGAACAAAGACTGATAGATTGGAAAAACACAAAGGAGCACAAGCCTTTGATAATCAAAGGCTGCAGACAATGCGGAAAGACATTCTCTGTTTTGAAGTTTGCTAAGAAAAATTATAAGCATGTTGTATATTTGAATTTTTTTGAAAATCCGGACTATGCTTCAGTGTTTTCCGGTTCCTTAGAAATTGACAATATTATTATGATGCTTTCTGCTTTGTTGGGTAAAAATGCAGTATTTGAAGATGGAGAAACAGTACTTATTCTTGATGAGATTCAGGAATGCCCGGAGGCGAGAACCGCACTTAAGTTTTTTCAAATGGATGGTCGTTTTGATGTGATAGGTACCGGTTCGTTGTTGGGAGTAAAGGGATATGGAAAAGAACCGAGGTCTATTCCTGTTGGATATGAGACAGTTATAGATATGTATCCATTAGATTTTGAAGAATTTCTTTGGGCAAATGATATTGGAGAACCTATTATAAACATGTTAAAAAAGTGTCTGGAAGAGGAAAAACCTGTTCCGGATGCTATTCATAATAAAATGAGACAGCTTTTATTGCAGTATGCTGTTGTTGGTGGTATGCCCGATGTTGTTCAAACATTTGTGAATACAAAACAGATGAATGACGTGCTTCGCATCCAACGTGATATCGTTCGTTCTTATGAGGATGATATGGTAAAATATGCTGAGAAAGCAGATAAATCTCGAATTAAAGAATGTTTTCAGTCTATACCTAAGCAATTAAGTAAGGAAAATAAAAAGTTTCAATATGCTGTAATAAAAAAGGGATCTACGGCTTCAAAATACATGGGAAGTCTGCAATGGATAGAAGATGCGGGTGTTATATCCCGATGCTATAATTTATCTATTACAGAATTACCCCTGGATGGTAATGCAATAGAGGATGTTTTTAAGGTATATATGAAGGATTGCGGGTTATTTATCAGTATGTTGGAGGATGGAACGCAATATGATATTTTGCAGGGAAAGCTGTATGGATATAAGGGAGCTATTTTTGAAAATTTAATAGCAGATATTTTTTCTAAAATGGGTCGTAAATTATATTACTACCATAAGGATTCCGGCTTAGAAATAGATTTTGTGATGAGATATAAAGGTCAATGTACGTTAGTAGAAGTAAAAGCAACAACCGGCAATACCAAGAGTACAAGAACAATTTTAAATCATCCTGAAAAATATCATGTTACAAGTGCAATTAAATTAGGTGATTACAACGTGGGCAATGAGAAGCAGATTCTTACCCTTCCATTGTATATGGCTTTTTTATTAAATGAGATGTAGTAGGTGATTGAATGGTTACTGGGAGAATATAATAAGAAGACTACGGAGAAAAACGAACAGAAAGCAATTTAGTAAGAAATGCCGTTCTTAAAATTTGTGCATTGGACAGATTTTAGGAGTGGCATTGTTGTTTTTGAAGAAAAACATTTGTCAAAAGAACTGGACAAATTTTGCGCAAAAAGAGAAAGAGTCTAAATTTCCTCTTTCTCTATCTGTTTATTTTTTTATGCTTTTCCTGTATTCGGAAGGGGATAATCCCTTGACTTTTTTGAATATACGGCTAAAATAGAGAGGATTATCATATCCTACGATGCGAGCAACTTCTGTGACATTGTAGGTAGGGTCTTGAAGTAGTATTTCAGCATTGTATATTCGCTTGGATAAAATGTATTGCATTGGTGTAACACCGGTGCAATGTTTGAAATTGCGAATGAACCAGCTTACACTCACATGATTATTTTCTGCATATTCGTCAATGCTGATATTATCGTTGTAATGCTCGCTGAAATACAAGGTTGCTTTGTCGATTTCCTCAACTACGCGAGAGTTTTCTGTTTTCATGGTAGTTAAGAAGTATCGCTGAATCATTATAAGTATTTGTCTTAAGTACATTTCTAACATTGAGGCATAATTCTCACGACACATCTGCAATTCGTTTATCATATTTCGAAATATTGTCTGATATTCAATTACGGAACCGCAGTAAAACACTTTCTTATCATTTGTTAGACCATATGAGCGAAGTATATTTGTTACATCTCCGCCAGTAAAGTGTACCCAGTATGCTTCTGTTTGGTCATCACCGTAATACTCGTATTTCTGGGGCTCTTTAGGACGATACAGAACCATATGCCCTGCGGTAACAATTTCATCTTTGTCGCCAAAATGAAAATGAGCTCTTCCGGAAGCAATGTAAATCAGTTGGAAGTCTAATCGTCCTCGTGGTCGCCAGGTAGGAAGTTTAGGGCGAGTATATAGGCGATAGGTTCCTACACTGGTTACGATAAGGGGTTTCGACTTGTCCTTGATATCAAGAATTCTATTGTTTAGGTATGCGTTGTTTGCGTACATAATTACCTCCTTGAATGACATGGATAGCATATTGGACAAATTGACAAAAATTATTGTTATTTCAAGCATCTTTTCATCAATTTTACCATTTTGTGCATGTTTTGTCCAATAAATGATATGGATTCTCTTATCTCAATTTTATATACTTACAGTAACGAAGCAAAGAGATTACTAACGTAGTAATAGAAGTTAAGAAAGGAGCAGTCATATGGAAGAAAAGATATATCTAAAGTGGTATAACAAAGTAGGCTATGGGTCGGGTGACATTGCAGGTAATGTAGTATATGCATTCCTGACATCATTTGTAATGATCTATTTAACCGATACAATCGGGTTAAATGCCGGTATTATCGGTACGCTGATTGCAGTGTCTAAATTACTGGACGGTGTATCAGATGTATTCTTTGGTTCAATGATTGATAAGACCAGAAGCAAGATGGGGAAGGCACGACCTTGGATGTTTTATGGGTTCTTTGGATGCGCTCTTACACTGTTCGGCGTGTTTGCGATTCCTACTAATATCGGACAAACTGCCCAGTATGCATGGTTCTTTATTGCATATACTTTGTTGAATGCAGTATTCTACACGGCAAACAATATTGCATATGCTGCTTTAACATCTCTTGTAACAAAAAACAGCAAAGAGCGAGTTGAAATGGGTTCTTTCAGATTCATGTTCTCATTTGGTACGAATCTGTTAATCCAGTCAATTACATTTGGAGCAGTAGAAGCTCTTGGTGGCGGAGCCGCCGGTTGGAGAGCGATTGCAATTATTTACTGTATCGTAGGCATTATTACAAATACTCTTTCGGCTTTCTCTGTAAAAGAACTTTCAGAAGAGGAACTTAGAGATGGCGAAATTATAGATGAAGCTGATAGCAAACTTACATTTGGGCAGACATTTAAGTTGCTTGTATCAAATAAGTATTTTGTGATGATTTGTGTGGTTTATATTCTTCAGCAGTTACGTGCCGCAATGCTTAGTGTTGGTACCTATTTTATGACATATGTACTTTTTAATCAGAAATTATTTGGGGTATTTTCATGGGCAATTAACATTCCTTTGATTTTGGCACTTGCAATTACACCTACTTTAGTAGCTAAAGCAAAAGGTATGTATAAGGTAAACAAATATAGCTATATTTTTGCAACAGCGTGTCGTTTGGGGATTGTAGCTGGCGGATATATGGGCAGTGTACCTGTGATGTTAGTGTTTACCGTATTGACTTCTCTTGGTGAAGGTCCGTGGCAGGGTGATGTAGGAGCGGTAATTGCATCTTGTTCAGAACATACTTATCTTAAGACCGGAAAGAGAATTGATGGTTCCATGTTCTCATGTACATCGTTTGGAACAAAACTTGGCGGTGGTATTGGTGTAGCTCTTTCCGGATGGTTGCTCGATATAAGTGGTTATATAAACAATGGAGCAACACAGCCAGATAGCTGTATCAGTATGATGAATGTTATGTATTTGTGGCTTCCATTTGTTTTCGATATGATAATAACCGTCATTCTTTCCTTCATGAATCTTGAAGAGGCGAATAAGAAGTTAAAAGAGAACAAGTAGTGAGGTGAAAACAATGAATGCAGATATTAAATGGTTAGATAACCCGGAAGTATTTAGAATAAATCAGATTGCGGCTCATAGTGATCATGAATATTATTTGAATTATGAGGACATGAATGAGCAGAACCGGAAATTAACTCAGTCTTTGAATGGACAGTGGAGCTTCTGCTTTAGCAGGAATGCAAAGAGCAGACCGATAGATTTCTATAAAGAAGGCTATGATGTAAGTAGCTTTGACAAGATTATGGTGCCGGGACATATTGAATTGGCAGGATATGACCAGATAAGATATATCAATACAATGTATCCGTGGGAAGGTAAAACATATCGCAGAGGAGCATTTACCGGTGGCGATAACCTTACCGGAGAAGGGATGTTCAGTGAGGCAGAGTACAATCCGGTTGGCTCTTACGTTACAAAGTTTGATTTGAATGAGGAACTTTGTGGTAAGAGAATCACGATTTGTTTTGAAGGTGTGGAACAGGCTATGTATGTATGGCTCAATGGTCAATTCGTAGGTTATGCAGAAGATAGTTTTACACCATCGGAATTTGATTTAACACCCTATATAAAAGACAAAGGCAATGTGTTGGCGGTTGAAGTTCATAAGATGTGCACAGCAGCATTTTTGGAAGATCAGGATTTCTTTCGTTTTTTCGGAATATTTAGAAATGTATCATTGAAAGCACTTCCTGACATTCATGTACAAGATATATGGCTAAATCCGGTTTTGAATCACGATAAAGAAAGTGGAAGACTGGAGGTAACAATTCGGGTTTCGTCTGTTTCGGAAAAAAGGGTTAAAGCCCGCATTATTATGAAAGATATTGCAGATTGTGTAATTCTCGATAGCAGATTAGATTTGGAAGAAAAGAACGGCGAATTGGCAGGCTCTGTATCTGTGGATGTTATCAAGGTAAAGAAGTGGGATAACCATAACCCTTATCTTTATAAGACATTCCTTGAAATCATGGATGAGAATGGCACTCTATTAGAAGTGGTTCCTTACAAGGTTGGATTTAGAAGGATTGAGATAGTTGATAAAGTGATGTATCTGAATGGGGAGAGACTTGTTATTGTTGGCGTTAACAGACACGAATGGAATCCCAGAACAGGCAGATGTATTGGAATCAGTGATATGATATCTGATATAAATTGCATGATGAGAAACAATATAAATGCCGTCAGAACGTGTCATTATCCGGATCAGATACCTTGGTATTATATGTGTGATGAAGCGGGCATTTATGTAATGGCAGAGACAAATTTAGAAAGCCATGGTTCTTGGCAAAAGTTAGGGGCTGTTGAGCCATCTTGCAATGTACCGGGTTCTGTGCCACAGTGGAGAGAGTCTGTGGTTGACCGTGCAAGAAGTAATTACGAGACATTTAAGAATCATACATCAATTCTTTTCTGGTCGTTAGGAAATGAATCTTATGCAGGTGATGATATTGAGGCAATGAATAAATTCTTCAAAGATAAGAATGATGGCAGGCTGGTACACTATGAAGGTTCGTTCCATAACAGAGCATATGAAGATAAAATTTCTGATATAGAGAGTCGGATGTATGCAAAGCCTTACGAGATTGAGGAATATTTAAGTAATAATCCTAAGAAACCTTATCTGTTGTGTGAATATATGCACGATATGGGAAATTCACTTGGAGGCCTGGGTTCCTACATGAAGCTGATTGATGAGTATGAAATGTATCAGGGTGGATTTATTTGGGACTTTATTGATCAGGCACTTTTGGTAAAAGATGAAGTTACCGGTAGAGAAGTATTCAGATATGGTGGTGATTTTGATGACAGACCATCAGATTATGAGTTCTCCGGTAATGGAATTGTCTTTGCGGATAGAAGCGAAAAGCCGGCTGTGCAGGAAGTGAGGTATTATTATGGAATGTACAAATAAAAAAGGGATTAGAGTCGTATATGGAGATTATACACTTGGCGTTCACGGTGAGGGATATGATTACATTTTTTCTTATTCGCAGGGTGGTCTGGAGTCTATCGTGAAGAATGGATATGAGTGGTTATACCGCGCACCTAAGCCTACATTTTGGAGAGCTTTGACAGATAATGACAGAGGAAGCAAGTTTCATATTAAGAGTGGAAGCTGGCTTGCAGCAGATATGTTTATAGACTTTAAAGATGTAGAAGTAATCATGGATGGCATATCTCAGGGCAAACCTGTCGCACCGGGGAATAACAAATATGGTGCCGATGTATATGCAGATAATGTGATTGTAAAATACATTTATGAAACAGTTACAACTCCGGTAACTACAGTAGAAGTGACATATGATATTGCGTCTGACGGAAAGATTGCGGTAGATGTACTGTATAAGGGGGCGAAAGGATTACCTGAACTTCCGGCATTTGGACTCAGATTTATTATGCCGACCATGGCTGATAAATATATGTATGAAGGACTTTCCGGTGAGACTTATCCGGATCGTATGGCAGGAGCTGTAAAAGGGGTGTATGAGATCAATGACTTAAGTCTGACACCATATCTGGTTCCGCAGGAATGCGGCATGAGAATGGATACGGATTGGCTGGAAGTAACAAGACATACAAGTCTTAACAACAGTAGAAAAGACAGTTCGGCTCAGATTTTAAGATTTGAAAAGAAGAGTAATACATTTGCATTTTCCTGTCTTCCTTACACAGCAAGTGAGATTGAGAATGCGACACATCATGAGGAACTGCCTCCTGCAAGAAGAACTGTGTTATGTGTATATGGAGCAGTTCGAGGTGTTGGTGGTATAGACAGTTGGGGAAGTGATGTTGAAGAAGCATACCATATCAATGCGGAAGAGGATATTCATTTTTCTTTCACTATATGCTAATTGATTGAGGGGGAATAAAGCATTATGCTTTATTCCTCGTTATCCGGGTCACCCAGTACCTTTTTGCCGGTAGTTCTGCCGTACATCCAACTGTAAAGCCAGATAATAATAGGGATTACAAAAGTACAGGCAAGACAAAGGGCAAAATATTTGCCGGAGGCAGAACTGTCTACAAAGGCCACAACCAATGTCACAAGATACATGAGAACAAGTAAAATGACGCCAATCATTGCAACAATCTGTTTGGAAGTAATCTTTTTCTTATTATTTTTATCGTTTGATTTTGTGTTTTTCATTGGATACCTCTCAAATTTCTTCGATTTGACGGTAGCAGGAACCGTCTATTTTCATAACTTCCATGTCATCATACCATTTTTAGGTGGGTCTGACAACAAATTCTACAAATCCTATAGAATAATTTAAGCATGAAATATTGTTTTTTGACGCAATCTGTTATATACTTACTAGGTATATCTTTTTGAAAAATAAAGTAAGGATGGTATTAGCAATGGCATTATTAGAACAGTGGCGCTCAGTCGCATACAATGAGAATCTGGACAGAAACAGACTCCAGAAGCTTTGGGGAGCATACTTCAAGGAGGAGAAGGATATTTATGCGGAACTTTTGAAGAATCCCGATGAAGTTGTGGAGGGTACTGTTAAGGAGTTGGCGGACAAGTTTGGCGTTACCGTTATGTCCATGACAGGATTTCTGGACGGTATCAATGACAGTTTGAAGGAGCCCAACCCCATTGAGACCATGGAGGAGGATACAAAGGTTCAGCTTGGTTTTGACAAGGAGCTTCTGTACAAGAACATGGTAGCAGCAGATGCAGACTGGCTGTACAACTTGGAAGCTTGGAATGATATCTTCGATGAAGATACCAAGAAGAGACTCTACAAGGAGCAGAAGAATTCTACTACGATTGTGAAGGAAGCAAGAGTATATCCCAACGATCCCTGCCCTTGTGGTAGTGGCAAGAAGTACAAAAAGTGCTGTGGTAAAAAGTAAACCCTACAAATGAATTCGCATATGCGAAGCATTCGCAAAAGAGGAGTATTGTATTGAATATAGCATCTTTTATTTTGCCCAAGTCAGAGGTCGTTTATCTGCGCGATAATATGACTATCAGACAGGGCTTGGAGAAACTCAGACGCAGTTCCTACACCGCAGTGCCTGTGATTGATACGGAGGACAGATATGTAGGTGTAGTAGGCGTGGGCGATTTTTTGTGGAGCATTTTGGACAGCAATGAGCAGTTGGAGAATGTTACCATGAAAAATGTAGAACAGATGACCATTCGGGATGTTATTCAGCACGGAAGGGTAAAACCTGTGTGCATTGATACGAATATGGAGCAGCTTTTGGGACAGGCTCAGGTGCAGAATTTTGTGCCGGTGATTGATGACAGAAGCGTATTTATCGGCATAGTTACCAGAAGCGACATTATCAAATATTTTGTTAAAAAGCAGTTGGATGCTGTGAATTAACAGGATAAAAAGTACATAAAATGGGAGGAGACGAAGATGAAGAAACTGGAAGATTATGTGAGAAGTATACCCGATTTCCCTGAGGAGGGTATTATTTTTCGCGATGTGACCAGCGTGTTGCAGGATGCAGAAGGACTGCATCTGGCTATCGATACCATGCAGGAGCTTATAAAAGATTTGGATTATGATGTGGTGGTAGGGCCGGAATCTCGTGGATTTATCTTCGGTACTCCCATTGCATATAATAACAAAAAGCCCTTTGTTCTTATTCGTAAGAAGGGTAAGCTTCCCTGTGAAACCGTGGAGAAGGCATATGATTTGGAGTATGGACAGGCTGTTATTGAGATGCACAAGGACAGCATCAAACCCGGACAGAAGGTTTTGATTGTGGACGATTTGATAGCTACCGGCGGCACTACGGAAGCCATGATTCAGTTGATTGAATCTCTTGGAGGCGTAGTTGTGGGTGTGGTAGTACTTATTGAGCTTGCGGGTCTCAATGGAAGAGAGAAGATTGCAGGATATCGTTTGGATTCTGCGATTTGTTATCCCGGCAAATAACCGGGCCAAAAGTGTAAATCAGTCATCATGGAGCAGTTATGACAGAAGAAAAAAATCCAGTTGTTGTCGAGGAAGAAGACCTAAAACCAAAGACAACGGAAGTGAATACCGAGACAGAGTTTGTAGCCCCTGAGGTTTTGTATCAGAGGCTTATTGCTCATGTACAGAAATATCATCCCAGTGATGATATCAGCATGATTTCCAAGGCTTACGAGACTGCTGCGGAGGCTCACAAGGAGCAATACCGCAAATCAGGAGAGCCTTATATTATTCATCCCTTGAATGTGGCAATCATTTTGGCGGATTTGGAGTTGGATAAGGAGACCATCGTTGCAGGTCTTCTTCACGATGTGGTGGAAGATACCGTAATGACCGACGAGGATTTGGTGCGGGAGTTTGGGCATGATGTAGCCTTGTTGGTGGATGGTGTGACCAAATTGGAAAAAATCCCTCTCTCGGCAGGTGGAGACCAGCCGGATGCCAAGCTTGAAATGCAGGCGGAGAATCTCCGTAAGATGTTTCTTGCCATGGCAAAGGATATCCGTGTCATTATGATTAAACTGGCTGACCGTCTGCATAATATGCGGACACTGCGCTATCAGAAGCCGGAGAGTCAGCATCGTATTGCCAAGGAGACTCTGGAGATTTATTGTCCCATTGCCCAGAGACTTGGTATCAGTAAATTGAAAATTGAGTTGGACGATTTGTCCTTAAAATATATGGAACCGGAAGTTTATTATGATTTGGTGGATAAGATTGCAGTGCGCAAGAGCGTGCGGGAGTCTTATATCCAGAGCATTGTAGATGAGGTAAGCAACCATGTGGAGAATGCGGGTATCAAGGCTGAGGTAGACGGTCGTGTGAAGCATTTCTTCAGTATATACAAGAAAATGAAGAACCAGAATAAGACGCTTGACCAGATTTATGATTTGTTTGCCGTGCGTATTATTGTGGATTCTGTGAAGGACTGTTATGCAGCGTTGGGTGTAATTCACGAGATGTATAAGCCGATTCCCGGCCGATTCAAGGATTACATTGCCATGCCCAAGGCTAATATGTATCAGTCTCTGCATACCACGCTGATTGGCAGTACAGGACAGCCCTTTGAGGTACAGATTCGTACCTTTGAGATGCACAAGGCTGCGGAGTATGGTATTGCAGCCCACTGGAAATATAAGGATGCCTCCGATGGCAAGAAGGTGGAAGCTCAGGAGGAAGAGAAGCTTGTGTGGCTTCGTCAGATTCTGGAGTGGCAGAGAGATATGTCCGACAACAGAGAGTTTATGAATCTGTTGAAGAACGATTTGGATTTGTTCTCGGACAATGTGTACTGTTTTACACCTACAGGTGAAGTAAAGAATCTGCCTGCAGGTTCCACACCTATTGATTTTGCCTACAGCATTCATTCGGCAGTGGGTAACAAAATGGTGGGTGCACGCGTAAACGGTAAGCTTGTGACCATTGATTATGAGATACGCACCGGTGACCGTATTGAGATTATTACCTCCCAGAATTCTAAGGGTCCCAGCCGTGACTGGCTCAATGTGGTAAAGAGTACGCAGGCCAAGAATAAGATTAATCAGTGGTTTAAAAATGAGTTAAAAGAAGATAATATTGTCAAGGGTAAGGAATATCTGCAATCCTACTGCAAAGCAAGAGGTATCAATCAATCTACATTGATGAAAACGGAGTATGTAGAGGCAATTTGTCGCAAGTACGGTTTCAGAGACTGGGACAGTGTGCTTGCAGCGGTTGGGCATGGTGCCTTGAAGGAAGGCCAGATTATCAATAAGCTTCGTGAGTTTTATGACAAGGAGCATAAAAAGGAACTGACCAATGAGGAGGTTTTGCAGAGTATTGCTGAGGCTTCGGCTGCCGGTATCCACAAGACACCGCAGATGAAGTCTAAGAGCGGTATTGTCGTAAAGGGTATTGCCGATTTGTCAGTTCGTTTCTCTAAATGTTGTTCCCCTGTGCCCGGTGATGAGATTGTGGGTTTTGTCACCAGAGGCAGAGGTATTTCCATTCACAGAACGGATTGCGTGAATGTTTTAAGTCTGCCGGAGCTTGAGAGAGCCCGTTTGATGGATGCGGAGTGGCAGGTGCCCGAGCATACCGTTTCCGAAAAATATGAAGCGGATATTAAAATTTATGCCAACAACAGAAACGGACTTTTGGCTGATATCACGAAGGCACTTACAGAGAAGGACATTGATATTCTGTCTCTGAATACCCGTACCAATAAGCAGGGAACTGCAACCTTGCAGGTATCCTTTGAAATCAGCGGCAGAGAAGAGTTGAACCGTATTATAGATAAGATTCGCGGTATTGAGAGTGTCATTGATATTGAGAGAACCTCCGGCTGATGAGATGTGAGCAGATGGCTGCGAAGCACGGAATTGGCGTAACGTAAATGGAAGGAAGAACATGGCTGAATTAAAAATCGGACGTTTGGTTGTAGGTGCTCTTAGCACCAATACCTATTTTGTATACAAAGATGGCGGAGATGAGTGCATTGTTATTGATCCGGCGGATACCGGAAGATTGCTTTTTGGCAAACTGCGCAGTGCAGGATTCCGCACAGTGGGGATTCTGCTGACTCACGGGCATTATGATCATGTGGGTGGTGTGGAGACCATGAAGGCTGCCGCCAATGAGGTGGCAGACAATCACGGTTATGCATCTGTTAAGGTATATGCATGTGAAGCGGAGCGTGAACTTTTGCATAGCGTGGATATGAATCTTTCTGACTGGCTGGGAAGAGCCTGTACCGTGGATGCGGATGTCTATGTGAAGGATGGCGATGAGATTGAAATTGCCGGTATCAAGTGTAAGGTAATTGCAACGCCCGGGCATACTGCAGGTGGTTGTTGTTACTATTTTGAGGAGGCCGGTTTCTGTGTCTGTGGTGACACGATTTTTCAGGAAAGTACAGGAAGAACGGATTTCCCTACCGGCAGTCAAAGTACATTGGTGCGCTCCATTCAGGATAAGATTTTTACACTGCCGGATGAAACCAAGCTTTATCCGGGACATGGTGATATGACCACGGTGGAATATGAGAAAAAATACAATCCCTATTGTTGCTAAAATGTGGATTGAAGGATGACAAGATGCTGATTATTGAGTTAAACAGAGCAAATTATGAATATGATGTCAATTCTCTGGTACGGGCTTTTTATCCGGGAGAGACGGTAACCATTCTTACCCCGGAGAGCACTCCTCAGAGAAGACAGCAGACGATGGAGGAGCAGGAGCGCCGGGAGAGCGAAGGCGAGTTCCTGCTTCCTGTGCGCATGGAACTCTCTGAAAAAGGTGCTGTGGTGTGCATGGGAGATGAGAAGCATTCCGCTGACGGGAAAGAGTATTCTTGGGTCTATCAGCGGGAGAGAGATGCTTGGGATGAGCTTCATTACAAACATGCATTTAAAAGATTTCTTTATGATGTGATGAAGGATTTTACAGGCAAATCCCTCCCATGGGGTAGTCTTACGGGCATCCGTCCTACCAAGATTGCTTATGGTATGTTGGATGAGGGATGCACGGACGAGGAGATTTTGGAGGTATTCCAAAATACTTATGAAGTAAGCCCTGAGAAGGCGGCTCTTGGTCTTGATATCGCTAAGCGGGAGCGTGAGATTTTGAAGGATGTACACTATGAGGTGGGCTACAGTCTGTACATAGGAATTCCTTTTTGCCCGACTACCTGTTTGTATTGTTCCTTCACTTCCTATCCCATCGGAGGATATCGGAAGGTAGTGGACGAGTATGTGGACTGTCTGATTCGGGAGATGGAGTATGTTGCTAAACGACTGGATGGGCAGATTCTGGACAGTGTGTATATTGGCGGTGGTACCCCAACTACGTTGGAGCCGGAGCAGCTTGATAGACTGATTACTGCGCTGAAGGAGCATTTTGATTTCTCTACGGTAAAGGAGTTTACGGTGGAGGCAGGACGTGCGGACAGCATTACCGAGGACAAGCTGCGTGTATTGTATAAGCATGATGTGGACCGTATTTCGGTAAATCCTCAGACGATGAAGCAGGAGACCTTGGATATCATCGGAAGAAAGGCTTCTGTGGAGCAGGTGATTGAAGCGTATGCTTTGGCAAGAAAGGTTGGTTTCACCAACATCAATATGGATTTGATTCTTGGACTTCCCGGGGAACTGGAGGAGGATGTGCAGTATACCATTGATAAGGTGGTGGAGCTTGCACCGGATTCGCTGACAGTCCATTCCTTGGCAATCAAGAGAGCGTCTCATCTGAGCAAGTGGATTCAGGAAAACGGTGTGGAGACCTTGAAAAATACGGATGCCACTATGGAAATTGCGACAGAAGGCGCGAGAAGATTGGGTATGGAGCCTTATTATCTCTATCGACAGAAAAATATGTCCGGTAATTTTGAGAATGTAGGATATGCAAAGCCCGGAAAATATGGTTTGTATAATATTCTCATCATGGAAGAGAAGCAGACTATTGTGGCACTGGGAGCCGGAAGTATTACCAAGGTGGTATGGCCGGACGGACGTATTGAGAGATGTGATAATGTGAAGGACGTCAAGCTTTATATCGAAAAGATTGATGAGATGCTTGCGCGCAAGGAAGCTTTGTTCAATCAGCGGTATTGACAGGAAAGGAAGGATAAATTATGGCACTTAGCAAAAAGCCTACGACAGGCATGAAAGATATTTTGCCCCGCGAGATGCAGATTCGCGATTATGTTATCAGTGTAATTAAGGAAACTTATGGGCAATTCGGTTTTACTTCTATTGAGACTCCCTGTGTGGAGAACATTGCGAACCTGACCAACAAGCAGGCCGGCGACAATGAGAAGTTGATTTTTAAGATTTTGAAGCGTGGCGAGAAGTTAAATGTAGAAGCGGCAACTACAGAGGAAGAGGTTGTGGACTATGGTTTGCGCTATGATTTGACAGTTCCCTTGGTGCGCTTTTATTCCAATAATGCGGCGAATCTGCCTACACCCTTTAAGGCGTTGCAGATTGGCAGTGTGTGGAGAGCAGACAGACCCCAGAGGGGCCGTTATCGTCAGTTTACACAGTGTGATATTGATATTTTTGGCGAGCCATCCAATCTGGCGGAGATAGAGCTGATTTTGGCTACTACAACCACCCTTACGAAGCTTGGATTCAAAAATTTTCAGATTCGCATCAATGACAGACAGATTCTGAAGGCCATGGCTGCTTATGCAGGCTTTGCAGAAGAGTCTTATGACAGTGTATTTATTACCTTGGACAAGATGGACAAAATCGGTCTGGATGGCGTGAAGGCAGAGCTTCTGGAGAATGGTTTTGAGGAAGCTATGGTAGACAAGTATCTGGAGTTGTTTGCGGCAGTGGAGAATAGCGCAGATGGTGTGAATTGTCTGCTTGAGAAGCTGGGAGATTTCCTGGATGCGGAACTGGTGGCTTCCTTTAAGGAGATTCTTACCAGTGTAAATGCTACCAAGGCGGACAGTTTTGAACTGGTATTTGACCCGACCTTAGTGCGTGGTATGAGTTACTACACCGGCACCATCTTTGAGGTTGCAATGCCCGAGTTTGGCGGTAGCTGCGGTGGCGGCGGAAGATATGACAAGATGGTGGGCAAGTTCACCGGCAAGGATGTTCCTGCCTGTGGTTTCTCCATCGGTTTTGAAAGAATTGTACTGCTTCTCATGGAGAGCGGATTTGAAGTACCTACCAAGCCCAAACAGGTGGCTTATCTGGTAGAGAAGGGCGTAAGTGGCGAGGAATTGTGCAAGGTAATTGCTCAGGCTCAGGAAGCAAGAAAGGATGGCTTGCAGGTGCTGGTTGTCCGCATGAACAAGAACAAGAAGTTCCAGAAGGAACAACTTGAGGCAGAGGGCTATCAGGAGTTCGTGGAGTTCTATAAGGATCCGCTGAAGAATTAAAATAATAAGAATCGAGGTATAAAAAATGGCAGAGTCAATGAAAGGTTTAGTTAGAACACATCGTTGTGGTGAGCTTTCCCTTGCCAATGAGGGTGAGACTGTTACCGTCATGGGTTGGGTGCAGAAGCAGCGTAATAAAGGCGGAATTATTTTCGTGGATATGCGTGACCGTGCAGGTATTTTGCAGGTGATTTTTGAGGAGAGTGACTGTGGAGCGGAGAACTTTGAGAAGGCCTCCAAGCTTCGCAGTGAGTTCGTAGTGGCAGTGACCGGTAAGGTAGAGAAGCGTTCCGGTGCAGTAAATGAGAATCTGGCTACCGGTGAAATCGAGGTGCGTGCAACTTCTGTGCGTATTTTGTCTGAGTCTGAGGTACCTCCTTTTCCTATTGAGGCAGATTCCAAGACCAAGGAAGAGCTTCGCTTAAAGTATCGTTATCTGGATTTGAGAAGACCGGATTTGCAGCGAAATCTGATTCTGAGAAGTAAGATTGCAACCACTATTCGTGCATTCTTAAGCGAAGAAGGTTTCCTTGAAATTGAGACCCCTATTTTGAATAAGTCTACCCCCGAGGGAGCAAGAGACTATCTGGTGCCCAGCCGTGTGCATCCCGGCAATTTCTATGCATTGCCTCAGTCTCCGCAGATTTTTAAGCAGCTTTTGATGTGTTCCGGTTATGACCGTTATTTCCAGATTGCAAAGTGTTTCCGCGATGAGGATCTGCGCGCAGACCGTCAGCCGGAGTTTACTCAGGTGGATTTGGAGATGTCCTTTGTGGATGTGGATGATGTAATCGATGCTACAGAGCGTATGGTTGCAACTGTTTGTAAGGAGGCAATCGGTCTGGATGTGCAGTTACCCATTCAGCGCATGACATGGCAGGAGGCAATGGATCGTTTTGGTTCCGATAAGCCCGATACCCGTTTTGGCATGGAACTCTGCGATGTGTCTGAGGTTGTAAAGAATTGTGGATTTGGCGTGTTTACCGGTGCCATCGAAGCAGGTGGCAGTGTTCGTGGTATCAATGTAAAGGGACAGGCTGAGATGCCCCGTAAGAAGATTGATGCTTTGGTTGAGTTCGCAAAGGGCTATGGCGTGAAGGGTCTGGCATATTTGGCAGTGATGCCTGACGGCACCTACAAGTCCTCTTTTGCAAAGTTTATGACTGAGGAGGAGCTTTCTGCATTGGTTGCTGCCATGAAGGGTGAGGCGGGAGATTTGCTTCTCTTTGCGGCTGACAGATTAAAGATTGTTTACTCTGTACTGGGTGCCCTTCGTATCGAGGTGGCTCGCCAGCTTGACCTGATTGATAATGATAAGTTTAACTTCCTTTGGGTAACGGAGTTCCCTCAGTTTGAGTGGAGTGATGAGGAGGAGAGATTCGTAGCTATGCACCATCCGTTCACCATGCCCATGGAGGAGGATTTGGAGTATCTGGTATCTGATCCCGGTAAGGTGCGTGCGAAGGCATATGACATCGTGCTTAACGGTGTAGAGCTTGGCGGCGGTAGTGTGAGAATCTTCCAGAGCGATGTACAGGAGCAGATGTTTGAGGCACTTGGATTTACCAAGGAGCAGGCTTATGAGCAGTTCGGTTTCCTGCTTGATGCTTTCAAGTATGGTGTTCCCCCTCATGCAGGTCTGGCAATCGGTTTGGATCGATTCGTAATGCTTCTTGTGAAGGCTGACAACATCCGTGAGGTTATCGCATTCCCCAAGATGAAGGATGCGTCCTGTCTCATGTCTGAGGCCCCCGGTACAGTGGATCCCAAGCAGCTTGAGGAGTTGGCACTGGCGATTACTGTGCAGGAGAATGCGGAAGAGGTTTCTGAGGAGTAAGAGATATCAGTTTTTTTGCTTAGCAGGAAAGAAAATTAAGGTAAACAGGACGGAGTTGTTCCTTGCGGCTACTAAGAATCGCAAGAAATAACTCCGTTTTTACTTGTACAGTTCGGAAAGAAACCGTATAATAGGGAATAGTGTATAGGGATATGTGAGATTCCCACAAGTCTAGAAGGAGAAAAAATGCAACTGTATTTGCTTTCTATCAATGAGTTGATTTACAGACCGGATGCTGAGGGCATGGATGCCGTTTCAGTGGTACAATTGAGACAACGTGCCCTAAAAATGCTTGATAAGCATCGTATGGAAAAGGCTCTCAAGATAAGCGCAGAAACAGCACAAAGTCAATCCATCGGAGCAGGGCTTTTATTGCAGTTGGCAGTACAGATGCGGGACTCCAATAACAAAGAAATGGTTGTACTGTCCGTGTCGGAAGTCTTGGAACAACTTAACGACCCAATGCAGATTGATTATACTTCTGATATTCATGGGAAACCAGATTTTGCGGACACTACCTGGCATTTTAATCTGTCCCATTCAGGGGAATATGTGTGTCTGGTAACGGATGAAAGACCTGTGGGCGTGGATATTCAACAGATGCGACCGCTTAAGAATTATCATCTGGCGGAGCGGTATTTTTCAGAGAAGGAACTTGCCAAGTTGGAAGTTTGTTTGGATGAGGCGAAAAAAGCAGAATGTTTTTATGACATCTGGGTAAAGAAGGAAGCTTATGCCAAGCTTACGGGTGAAGGGATTGCCCGGACGGTAAAGCTAGATACAGAGGATGTCGGTCTGCCTGTGTTTTGGCGTGAGTTTGACAAATTGCAAGGATATCGGTTGGCAGTGTGTACGGGAATTTGATTATAATAGGATTGCGAAAGCTTATATGGAGATGGACGAGTAGGAGAGTGTGAAATTATGTCCGGAATGAAGAAATTATTAGTATATTTAAAGGATTACAAGAAGGAGACCGTTTTGGCTCCTTTATTTAAGCTGTTGGAGGCTTTCTTTGAGCTACTGGTGCCTTTGGCGGTGGCAGGTATTATTGACAGAGGTATCGAGGGGGGCGACAGGGGCTACATAGGTCTTATGGGCGGCTGCATGGTGGCACTGGCATTGATTGGTCTGGTGGCTGCCGTGACGGCGCAGTTTTTTGCAGCTAAGGCAGCAGTGGGTTTTTCCACCAAGTTAAGACAAGCTATGTTTGACTATATTCAGGGATTAGAGTTTACGAGCATCGACAAGGCGGGAACATCCACTATGATTACTCGTATGACCAGTGACATCAATCAGGTGCAAAATGGTGTGAATATGGTGCTTCGTCTGTTCCTTCGTTCACCTATTGTGGTGTTTGGTGCCATGATTATGGCTTTTACCATTGATGTGAAGAGTGCCTTGGTGTTTGTGGTGGCGATTCCTGTGCTTGCCATTGTGGTTATGGGTATTACGGTATATACCATTCCGCTGTACAAAAAGGTGCAGGCGGCTCTTGATAAGGTGCTTTCCACCACCAGAGAAAATCTGACAGGTGTGCGAGTGATTCGTGCGTTCCATAGAGAGGATTTGGAAAAAGAGCAGTTCCATGAGGAAAATATCCGTCTGGTTGGATTGCAGCAGTTTGTGGGCAAAATCAGTGCCTGTATGAATCCTGCAACGTATATTATTGTAAATGCGGCTACGATTGTGCTGATTTATACCGGAGCCATTCAGGTAAACGTGGGTAATTTAAGTCAGGGTGAAGTGGTTGCGATTCTGAATTATATGTCTCAGATTCTGGTGGAGTTGGTGAAGCTTGCTAACTTGGTGATTACGATTACCAAGGCTTTGGCCTGCGCAGACCGTGTGGCAGCAGTGTTTGAGTTGCAGCCCCGGAATGCGGGGAGTGCTGATTCCGGTTGTGTTGCTCAAATGCAGGGTGGTGCTGTAGTGGGTGCAGACACTTATGGCAGGGGAATTGTCGACAACAAGACGCAACCGTCCACCGACGTTCCTTACATAGTCTTTGACCATGTAAGTCTTACCTACAAGGGAGCCGGAGACAAGACTTTGCAGGACATTCATTTTACGGTAAATAAAGGAGATACAGTGGGAGTTATCGGCGGCACCGGTTCCGGTAAGTCTTCGGTGGTGAATCTGATTCCCGGCTTCTATCAGGCTACAGAGGGTGCTGTGCGTCTGGAAGGCAGAGATTTAAAGGATATTCCGGCTGATGAATTGCGTGGGCGCATCGGTATGGTGCCTCAAAAGGCAGTGCTGTTTAAGGGAACTATTAGAAGTAATCTTTTGTGGGGAAAGTCTGATGCTACGGATGAAGAACTTTGGCAGGCTATCGACTTGGCTCAGGCAAGAGAGGTTGTGGAGGGCAAGGATGGTAAGCTAGATGCTGTGATTGCTCAGAACGGCCGCAATTTGTCCGGAGGACAGAGGCAGCGTCTTACCATTGCAAGAGCTTTGGTGAGAAGGCCGGAGATTTTGATTTTGGACGACAGTGCATCGGCGCTTGATTATGCCACCGATGCAAAGCTGCGAACTGCCATTAAATCTTTGGAGGGCAACACGACAACCTTTATTGTGTCTCAACGTGCGTCTTCCATCCGTCATGCAGATAAGATTGTGGTATTGGATGACGGTGAACTGGCAGGTGTGGGTACTCATGATGAGCTTCTGGCAAATTGTGAGGTATATCAGGAGATTTATTATTCTCAATATCCCGAGGAAAAGGGAGCAAAGCAGGCTTAGGACAGGAGAGGACAATGAGTAAAACGATAGAGAATCAAAAAGGCAGGCAGGCGGCTACGCTAAAAAAGGTCCTGCGATATATCAGTAAATATTGGTTTATGGTGGCACTTTCCATTATTTTAGCAGTGGCCGTGGTAGTGCTTACCCTCTATGTGCCGATTCTTACCGGAGATGCAGTAGATTTGCTGTTGGGGCAGGGACTGGTTGATATGGAGGCCATTTTCCGAATTTTAAAAAAAATAGGTATTGCAGTGTTGCTTACAGCGGTGGCTCAGTGGGTTATGAATACCTGTAACAACTATATCACTTACCATGTGGTGCGAGATATCAGGGAGGCGGCTTTCGAGAAACTGCAAAAGCTTCCTTTGCAATATATGGATACTCATGCTCATGGGGATGTGGTGAGCCGTGTCATTGCAGATGTGGATACGTTTGCAGACGGTCTGTTAATGGGCTTTACGCAACTTTTTACAGGTGTATTAACCATATTTGGCACCTTGGGCTTTATGCTTATGACCAATGTGCCCATAACCTTAGTAGTAGTGTGTATCACCCCGGTATCTTTTTTGGTGGCACGTTTTATAGCAACAAAGACCTTTGTTATGTTCAAGGAACAGTCTGAGACAAGAGGTGAACAGACTGCACTGATTGAAGAAATGGTGGGCAATCTGAAGGTGGTTAAGACCTTCTCAAGAGAGGAAGCAGTAAAGGAACAGTTTGCCGAGATTAACGAAAGATTGGAAAAATGTTCTTTGAGAGCAATTTTCTATTCCTCCCTGACCAATCCCTGTACCAGATTTGTCAACAGTCTGGTATATGCAGGGGTAGGAGTGTTTGGTGCACTGATAGCCCTTGGTGGCGGAATCAGCGTGGGAAGACTGTCTTGTTTTTTGAGCTATGCGAATCAGTATACTAAGCCTTTTAATGAAATTTCCGGTGTAGTGACAGAACTCCAGAATGCCATTGCCTGTGCGGGTCGCATTTTTGATTTGATTGAGGAGGAGCCCCAGATACCTGATGCGGAGGATGCCAAGGTGCTTGGAGAAGCAAAAGGTGCAGTTACTCTTACGGATGTGGATTTTCAGTATGTGCCTGAGAAGCCTTTGATTCGTGACTTTAATCTGGAGGTGGCACCGGGTAAGCGTGTGGCTATTGTTGGTCCCACCGGCTGTGGTAAGACCACGGTTATTAATCTGCTCATGCGTTTCTATGATGTAAATGAGGGTAGTATTAAGGTGGACGGAACAGATATCAGGGATTATACCAGAGGAAGCCTTCGAGCCAACTATGGTATGGTGCTGCAGGAGACTTGGCTGCGAGCCGGAACCATTCGTGACAATATTTGCATGGGAAAGCCTGATGCGACGGAAGAAGAAATGATTGCAGCAGCAAAGGCGGCGCATGCACACAGCTTTATCAAGCGTCTGCCAAATGGTTATGATACGGTAATTACAGAGGATGGCGGTAGCCTTTCACAAGGACAGAAGCAGCTTTTGTGTATTGCAAGAGTTATGCTTTGCCTACCGCCTATGTTGATACTGGATGAGGCAACCTCCTCTATTGATACCAGAACAGAACTTAAGATTCAGAATGCTTTTGCGCGCATGATGGAGGGAAGAACCAGTTTTATTGTGGCACACAGACTGTCCACCATCCGTGAGGCGGATATCATTCTGGTAATGAAAGATGGAAATATCATCGAGCAGGGCAACCATGAGACTTTGCTTGCGCAGAATGGATTTTATGCAAATCTGTATAACAGTCAGTTTGCGGCGAGTTGATTAAAGATGGAACCAAAACAAAACTCCCACATATGTTGAAAGAAACAGCATATGTGGGAGTTTTTTATGGCGTTAGTTGTTCTTGATGCGGGGCATGGAGGAGCCAACCCCGGTGCAGTATACAATGGAAGACAGGAGAAGGATGACGCATTGGAGCTGACCTTTGCTATAGGCAGAATATTGGAGGATAATGGTGTGGATGTATATTACACCCGCACTTCAGATATTTATGAGACTCCTTATCAGAAGGCTATGGAAGGGAATGAGGTAGGAGCGGATTATTTTGTCTCCATTCATCGCAATTCCAGTCCTTATCCCAATCAGTATACGGGAATAGAAACGCTTGTTTACAATCGTTATGGGCGGGCGGCAGAGCTTGCCTATAATATTAATTCCCAATTGGAGCAGGTGGGATTTGTCAATCAGGGTGTCAATGAGCGTCCGGGACTCGTGGTATTGAACTCCACAGAGATGCCGGCAGTGTTGGTTGAAGTTGGGTTTATCAATACCGATGCTGACAATGAGTTGTTTGATTCCAGATTTAATGAAATTGCTGCTGCCATTGCGCAGGGAATTTTGGATACGATTTAAGTATTCTGTAAGCAAATATTGAAAAAGGGATTTACCTAAAACTTACTTAAAAATTACCAAACCATGATATTTTCCTTCATTTTTGTGTGTTAGTATCAATCATGTAAACAAAATGATTGAGCAAACAAAAATGGAGGATTTTTTATGAAAAAGAATAGTAAATTACAGCAGATTTTGGCAATGGCAGGAGCGGGTGTCCTGATGATGGGATGTCTGAGCGCGTGTGGCGGTGATGCTGATAACGCAGGCAGTATCGGTGCAGCAGGCAGTGGAAATACAAGTGCAGAGAGTCACATTGAGGATACAGACCTTTCAGGAACCATTCAGATTGTGGGAAGTACTTCCATGGAGAAGTTGTCCAATGCATTGAGAGAGGTATTTATGGAGAAATATCCCGACTTGACCATCAATGCAGAGTTTGTTGGTTCCGGCGCAGGAATTGAGGCGGTAAATAATGGAACTGCTGATATCGGCAATTCTTCCCGTAACTTAAAGGATGAAGAAAAGGCAGCAGGAGCGGTAGAGAATATTGTGGCAATTGATGGTATTGCGGTTTGTGTAGACCCGTCCAATACCGTGGATGGTCTTGAGCGACAGCAGCTTATTGATATTTACACAGGAAAGATTACCAACTGGTCTGAGGTAGGTGGTGCAGATGCACCTATTGTAGTGGTAGGGCGTGAAGCGGGCAGTGGTACCAGAGGGGCATTTGAAGAGCTTTTGGAGATTGAGGAGCTTTGTGTATATGCAAATGAACTGGATTCTACAGGAGCTGTCATGGCAAAGGTTGCGGCGACTCCCGGTGCAATCGGTTATGTCTCTTTGGATGCGTTGGATGAGAGCGTAATTGCTCTGAAACTGGATGGCGTGGAGGCAACTGCTGAAAATATTAAGTCGGATGTTTATTTTCTGGCAAGACCCTTTGTAATGGCTACCAAGGGTGAAATCAGCGAGCAGAATGAACTGGTACAGACATGGTTTGACTTTGTGTACAGTGCGGAGGGTCAGGATGTAGCGGCACAGGTAGGGCTTATCACGGTAGAATAAATAGCATCTTGACATGAAAGTGAGCATAGTATGAAGAATTGTGCTAGACGTGGAAGTAGAGATTGGGTAGAGAACATTGCGCAGGTAATCTTTATGGTTTGCGCTTTTATAGCAGTGGTAGCTGTGGCATCTATTACAATTTATATGGTGGTTAGCGGTATGCCTGCCATTTTTGAGGTGGGTCTGGGAGAGATTTTGTTTTCCTCGACGTGGGCACCTGCTGCGGCAGATCCTCAATATGGTATTTTGTATGTTGTTTTAACATCGATTGTGGGTACGGTACTGGCAATCCTGATTGGTGTGCCTGTGGGTGTGCTTACGGCAATTTTTCTGGCGGAGGTGGCTCCGGCAAAGCTTGTTGTTTTCGTAAAACCGGCAGTGGAACTGCTTGCGGGAATTCCTTCGGTGGTGTACGGACTTTTAGGAATCTATCTTTTGAATCCTCTAATGTATAAATTGGAACTTGCCATTTTTGAAGGTTCTGTAACACATCAGTTTACCGGTGGAGCCAATCTGTTGTCTGCTGTTTTGGTATTGGCAATCATGATATTGCCCACAGTAATCAACATTAGCGAGACGGCACTAAGGGCAGTAACTCCAAGTATTAAGGCTGCATCTTTGGCTTTGGGAGCCACGCAGATACAGACAATATTTAAAGTGGTTTTGCCGGCGGCAAAGTCCGGTGTGGTAACAGCCATTGTATTGGGAGTAGGCCGCGCAATCGGAGAGGCCATGGCGATTACGTTGGTATCAGGAAGTAGTGTGAATGTTCCTTTTCCTTTTAATTCCGTGCGTTTTCTTACTACTGCAATTGTCAGTGAGATGGGATATGCAGAGGGTTTGCACAGGCAGGTGCTTTTTTCTATCGGTCTGATATTATTCCTGTTCATTATGGCGATTAATGTAGGTTTGGGCAGACTTTTGAAGGGAGGAAACAAGCATGAGTAGTAGCGGGACAGCAGGCTCTTTAAAAAACAGAAAGCGTAGAATTTCGGATGTACTCCTGATGGCGGCAATTTACATAGCAGCAGCCCTGTCCGTAGCTCTTTTAGTGGGTATAATCGGATATGTGTTTTACAAAGGCTTCGGAATGCTCAGTGTGGATTTTTTTACAAGCACACCCAGTGTGTTGAATGGTACAGTTGGAATTGCAGGTAATTTAATTAATACTTTATATATTGTAATGATTACATTGCTTATTGCAACTCCCATAGGTGTGGGAAGTGCCATTTATCTTAATGAATATGCCCAAACAGGCAAGTTGGTAAAGGTTATTGAATTTACAACGGAGACCTTGTCCGGTATTCCGTCCGTTATATTTGGCCTTTTTGGTATGGTGTTTTTTGGCAACACCTTTGGTCTTGGATATTCAGTTCTTACAGGTGCATTTACCCTGTCCCTGATGGTACTGCCACTGATTACACGCAACACGCAGGAGGCGTTGCGTACTGTCCCAAACAGCTACCGAAGCGGTGCATTGGGGATGGGAGCAACCAAGTGGTATATGATTAGAACCATTCTTTTACCTTCGGCAATGCCCGGTATTGTAACCGGCATCATTTTGGCATTGGGGCGTATAATAGGCGAGTCTGCGGCACTTCTGTTCACTGCGGGCAGCGGATATGATTTGATTCGATGGGGAAGTGATTGGGGTATGAATCTGGAAAGACTGGCTGATAAGACGTTACAGTCCGGTGGTACGCTGACTGTGCAATTATATTTGTATATGAGCAAGGGAGAATATGAGGCCGCATTCGGCATTGGATGCGTGCTTCTGGTTATTGCACTTCTTTTAAATGTCTTAACTAAGATTGTAGCGCGAAACTTTCGCAGAGCGTAGCAGAAACTACTGGTGACAGGAGGAATTATGATAAATAATAAGCAAATGACTTTGCAATCCAAAATATCTGTGCGGGATTTGAATCTGTTTTATGGTTCAAATCATGCTTTGAAAAATGTGAATATGGAGCTTGCTGCCAATAAGATTACTGCTTTCATTGGTCCCAGTGGCTGTGGCAAATCTACGTTTTTAAAATGTATCAACAGAATGAATGATATGGTGGAAAACGTGCGTATTGATGGGCAGGTGTTTCTGGATGGTGAGAATATTTATGATAAGGGCGTGGATACCACACTTCTCAGAAAACGTGTGGGGATGGTGTTCCAACAGCCCAATCCTTTTCCTATGAGTATTTATGATAATGTTGCGTATGGTCCTCGTGTACATGGTATTCGTAACAAGAAGCAATTGGATGAAATTGTGGAGGAGGCCTTGGTGGGTGCTGCAATTTTTGATGAGGTGAAAGATCGTTTGAAAAAGTCTGCTCTCGGACTATCCGGTGGACAACAGCAGAGATTGTGTATTGCAAGAGCCCTGGCTGTGCAGCCGGAGGTATTGCTTATGGATGAGCCTACTTCGGCACTGGATCCTATTTCAACTTTGAGAATAGAGGATTTGATGGAGAATCTTCGTGAAAAATATACAGTGGTGATTGTTACTCATAATATGCAGCAGGCGGCTCGTGTGTCGGATGAGACAGCTTTTTTTCTCGTGGGAGAGGTTGTGGAAAAAGACAGTACTGCCAATATTTTTGCACGTCCAAAGGATAAGCGGACAGAAGATTACATCACCGGAAGATTTGGATGATAGAGAGGGAGGATAAATGGTATGGCACCGAGAATTTTATTTCAGAAAGAATTGGAAAATTTAAAGAAGCATGTCAGGTCCATGGGTGAGCGTGTAGAAGACAGTTATAATCGGCTTGCGGACGCATGGAAGGCGGAGGATAAGGAAACGCTTAGGGGACTTTTGGATATCGACAGACAGGTGCGCGAGTTACAGAGAGACATTGAAGCACAATGTCTGATGTTGATGACCAGGCAACAGCCGGTGGCAGGGGATTTGAGATTAATCACGGCATCTTTAAAGGCTGTGACCGATATGGAGCGTGTGGGTGACCATGTGGGGGATATTGCGGAATTGTATCTTCGAATACAGTATGATGCCGGAAATTCTTGTGTGGCAGTTTTGGAGCAAATGTATCTGGAAGTGAAGGAGATGTTTGGACAATCGGTTGATGCCTTCGCAAAAGGAAATGTGGAGGAAGCAGAAGCGGTAATTACCAGAGACGACAGAGTGGATGATTTCTTTAATTTGATGAAAGAAAAAATGATGGATGCAATCCGTAATCATACTATGAGCCCTGATGATGTGGTAGATTATCTTATGGTAGCCAAGTATTTGGAGAAGATCGGGGATCATGCGGAAAATATAGGAGAGTGGACGGTTTTTCAAATTACCGGAGATATAGATGGTGTGCAGATTTATTAACTTTACAAAATTTACATAGATTTTACATTCGATGGTTATACTTTTTACATTCGCACGATAAAATTGGATTATGTAAAATGTTTATATATTTTGAAACAAAAGAAACTGTTGTGTGATGTAAGGAGAGAATTAAGGTAATGGATATTTTTGATTGGCTTTCAATGTTGGGTGGTTTGGCGTTATTTTTGTATGGCATGAATCTGATGGGGGATGGTTTGTCCAAAGCATCAGGCGGACGTCTGGAACGTATTTTGGAGAAGCTGACGAGTTCACCCATTAAGGCGGTACTTGTTGGTGCAGGTGTAACTGCGGTAATACAGTCTTCGTCTGCTACTACGGTTATGGTGGTTGGTTTTGTTAATTCCGGTATTATGAAGCTGGGTCAGGCAGTAGGGATTATCATGGGTGCCAATATTGGTACTACGGTTACTTCATGGCTGCTCAGTCTCACCGGAATTGATTCGTCCTCTATGTGGGTGAATATGTTGAAACCTTCGTCTTTTTCACCGATTTTGGCAATTATCGGCGTGGTACTTCTGATGTTTTCCAAGAAGGACAGCCATAAGAATATAGCATCTATACTTATCGGTTTTGCGGTGCTGATGTTTGGTATGGATGCCATGAGCGATGCAGTGAAGCCTCTGAGAGAGGTGCCTGAATTTACCGGAATGTTAACCAGATTTTCCAATCCCATTCTGGGTATGATTGCAGGTCTTGTGTTGACTGCGGTTATTCAGTCATCTTCTGCATCTGTAGGTATTCTACAGGCTTTGTGTGTGACAGGTGCAGTGAGTTATGGAGCAGCAATTCCCATTATTATGGGACAGAATATCGGTACTTGTGTAACGGCAATGATTTCCGGTATTGGAGCCAGCAAGAACGCAAAGAGAGCAGCTTTGGTGCATTTGTATTTTAATATTATTGGAACCGTTTTGTTCATGGTTGCGTTTTATGCCATCAATGCAGTAAATCCCTTTGTTTTTTTGGGAGAGTCTGCGGATGCAGTGGGAATTGCAGTGATTCATAGTATCTTCAATGTTGTGGCAACAGTAGTGTTGTTACCTTTTTCAAAGGGACTGGTAAAGCTTGCATGTCTTACCATTAAAGAGGAGGACAAGCCTGTGGTGCTTTCAGAGCATGAGAAGGCATTTCAGCTTTTGGATGCAAGATTTTTGGATACGCCGGGTCTGGCAGTAGAGCATAGCCGTAATGTAGCAGAATCCATGGCAAAGCTTGCACAGGAGTCCATGGTGGTGGCTATGGGACTTATGGATGAGTATGATGAGGAAAAGGCTGCGAGAGTTGTAGTACTCGAGGATGAGGTGGACAAGTTTGAGGACGTGCTTGGAAGTTATCTGGTGAAGCTTAGTGCGCGTGAGCTTTCTACTTCTGACAGTCATGTGGTAAACAATCTGCTTCACAGCATCAGTGATTTGGAGCGTATTTCTGATCATGCCCGCAATATCAAGGAATCTGCGGAGGAAATTTACAGTAAAGGTCTTAAATTCTCCGATGAGGCGTGTGAAGAGGTGTCTACATTCCGGAGGGCAATCAATGATATTCTCGGGGTGACGATTCAAAGCTTTGTAGAAGAGGATTTGCAGTTGGCTGAGCAGGTTGAACCTATGGAAGAAGTTATCGACGGTTTGAATCTGGATATCAGGCAACGTCATATCAATCGTCTGCGTGAGGGTAAATGTACGATTGAGTTAGGATTTGTGTTGGCAGATATCTGCACTAATTTTGAGCGTGTTTCAGACCATTGCTCCAATATAGCCCTGTGTCTGTTGCAGGAGGACAGTGACAAACAGGAGGCTCACGCATATGTAAGCGGATTGAAGGCAGGGGCAAACGAGAGCTTTGATAAGCGTGTGGAGCAGTACAGAAGACAATATCAGTTGTAGTTTTCTCTTGCACAAAATTTACTTCTGGATTAAAGTAAGATAGAGGAGATGTGGTAGCAGATGGCATTGATTTATGTGGTAGAGGATGACATTAATATACAGGAAATAGAAACCTTTGCGCTGGGAAATGCCGGCTATCAGGTCCGGGGCTTTGACACTGCACAGGAGTTTATGACAGCTATGAACAGTGTGTTGCCGGATTTGGTGCTGTTGGATGTAATGCTTCCGGATGAGGATGGATTGTCGGTGTTAAAGAAGTTGAGGGCAAATCAGGAGACCAAGACCATTCCGGTGATTATGGTGACGGCAAAGACTACGGAGCTCGACAAGGTGAAGGGGCTTGATATGGGGGCGGATGACTATGTGACCAAACCCTTTGGGGTCATGGAGCTGATTTCCCGGGTGAAAGCAGTGCTTCGTCGGCTGGCAGGAGAGGGAAGTCAGGAGAAGGTGCTGCGTCAGGGCGAGATTGTTCTGGACAGGGAAAAGCACACGGTGCATGTGGAGGGAGAGCGTTGCGAGCTTACCTACAAGGAGTATGAGCTTTTGAAACTTCTGATGGCCAATGCGGGTGCAGTAACTACTCGTGAGATTATTCTTGACAGAGTATGGGGAGTTGATTTTGAGGGTGAGTCCAGAACTCTGGATATGCATATTAAAACTTTAAGACAGAAATTAAAGGGGCAGGGCAGTCTGATAAAGACTGTCCGCAACGTGGGATATATTTTGAACACTGGTTCATAGAGTCCTGTTGGGAGAGAGATTATGAAGAAGAAAATCAATAAAATGCTGGTGCTGATTGCTGCACTGGCAATTTTATTTACGGTAATTTTAATAACTTTTGTATATTATGATTTATTTCAAAAGCAGATGTTGGAGGATTTGCGAGGGTATCATATGATTGCCCAAAGCTGTGAGACCCAGGAACAGCTTGAGAAAATGGGACAGCAGATGATGCTTAGTAATGTGCGAATGACTATTGTAGACAGGGATGGTCGGGTGGTCTATGACAATGAGGCGGATCAGACCATTATGGAGAATCATGGAGAACGCCCTGAGATTGTGCAGGCGTTTAAGACAGGAGAAGGTCATGCGGTACGTCGTTCTGAAACCTTGGCTAAAAATACTTTTTATTATGCGTCAAAATTGGATGGCGGAACGGTTGTCCGAATGGCAAGGGATGCAGGAAGTGTATATAGTATTTTGCAAAGTGCCATGCCCAGTCTAATTGGTACGCTTCTGGTTTTAGTGGCTATGAGTATTGTGATTGCCCATTTTCTGACTAAGAGGCTTATTGCGCCTATTGAGCAGTTGGCTTCCAATCTGGATGAGAGCAATGATGAGGCGGATTATGAGGAGTTGACTCCTTTTGTTACAACCATCAGACAACAGCATATGGATATTATAAAAAGTGCCCGTATGCGGCAGGAATTTACGGCAAATGTTTCCCATGAGTTGAAAACTCCTCTTACGTCTATCATGGGTTATGCGGAGTTGCTTGAAAGCGGTATGGCTGAAGAGGAGGATGTGACAAGGTTTGCCCATGGAATTCGAAATAATGCAGCCAGACTATTGACTTTGATAAATGATACCATTCGCTTGTCTGAGATGGATGATGGCAATGCAAATGTTGTTGTGGAACGGTTGAATCTCTGTGAAATGGCTAAATATTGTGTGGAAATGATGGAGATGAGTGCGGCCAAGCATGATGTGACAATTGGGTTTGAGGGGCAGGAATGTTTTGTGACGGGAGACAGACAGCAGTTAGAGGAGTTGTTGTATAATCTCTGTGACAATGCCATTCGCTATAATAATGCGGGAGGGTCAGTTGTGGTTCAGGTATGCATGGCAGAAGGCGCGTCTGTTTTGACGGTGCGTGATACGGGAATCGGTATTCCCAAGGAGCATCAGGAGAGAATTTTTGAACGGTTTTATCGTGTGGATAAAAGCAGGTCCAAGTCCACAGGAGGTACAGGTCTGGGACTGGCTATTGTAAAGCATATTATCACAGGGTTTCATGCAGAGCTTGAGTTGAACAGTGAGGCAGGTCAGGGAACGGAAATTAAAGTGTTTTTCCCACAGGAACATTAGAATTAGCATAGTATTGCCAATGAGAATGGCTCAAATCATTTTACTTTTGTTGTCAAGTTTTTAATGCAAGATGAATATAATCTAATAGTAAAAACAGGACAAAATGATAGGTGAAAGGGGTAAAAATGGTTCAGAGCAGTGATAAAATGCGGAGCAGGCAGGCGATTGCAGAGGGAGGCGTTCCTGTATTCTTTTTGTTAAAAAGTTTGTTGTTTTCATACATATTAACAGCAGGGGTGCTTTTGGTGTTGGCTTTTTTGTTGTTTAAGATGCAGCTTTCGGAAAAGCCGGTGTCTGTGGCAATTATTGCAATTTATGTGTTGGCAACACTGTTTGCCGGATTTATGACAGGTAAGAAGATGCAGAGCCGGAAGTTTCTGTGGGGACTGCTTATGGGAACGGCTTATTTTGTGGTGTTGGCATTGGTATCTTTGGCAGTTAAGCAAAGTCCGGACACCTTGGGGAATTCCTTTTTTACAACATTGATGTTGTGTGCGGGAGGCGGAATGCTTGGTGGAATGCTTAGTTGACAGAAATGGGAAGCTATGCTATAATAACTTCAAATTTGTTTCTAAACCGTAGTTTTGAACAATATGCTTATTTTATAAGGAGGCTTTCAGCATGAAGCACATTAAGACTTTGACTACAAGAGATTTAAAGGAATCCATGAAGAAGGGCGGTTGCGGCGAGTGCCAGACTTCCTGCCAGTCTGCATGTAAGACTTCTTGTACCGTTGGTAACCAGAGCTGCGAGAAGATTAAATAATCGGACATCAATTAAATCGAGACTAGCGATAAGCAGCGATTTTATTCGCTGCTTTCGTTGCGTCAAAGAGATTTTCAAAAGACGATGGATGAGAGGAATATCATGATACATCAATATAAGAATAACGGCTATAACATTGTCATGGATGTAAACAGCGGTTCTGTGCATGTGGTAGACGACATTGTCTATGACATGATTCCTTTGGTGGAGCCTTTGGTAAACGAGGGAATCAAGGATGCAGAGACTATCCGTGCTGCAGTTTTGAATCTGGCAAATCTTCCTTATCCCGAGGAAGAGGTTGTGGAGGCTGTAGACGAGGTGCTCGAACTGGAACAACAGGGACAGCTTTTTGCACCGGACATCTATGAGAATTATGTTTTTGATTTTAAGAACCGTCAGACAGTTGTAAAGGCGTTATGTCTGCACATCGCTCACGACTGTAATCTGGCGTGTCAGTATTGCTTTGCAGAAGAGGGAGAGTATCACGGAAGAAGGGCACTGATGAGCTTTGAGGTCGGTAAGAAGGCATTGGATTTTCTGGTGGCCAATTCCGGTAGCCGAGTGAATCTGGAAGTGGACTTCTTTGGTGGCGAGCCTCTTATGAATTGGGATGTTGTGAAGCAGTTGGTGGAATATGGCCGTAGTATTGAGGAGACTAACAACAAGAAGTTCCGATTTACGCTGACCACCAACGGAGTGCTTTTAAATGACGATATTCTGGAGTTTGCCAACAAAGAGATGGCAAATGTGGTGCTCAGTATTGATGGACGTAAGGAAATTCATGACAAGATGCGTCCCTTCCGTGGTGGACAGGGAAGCTACGATATGATTGTTCCCAAGTTCCAGAAGGTGGCGGAGAGCCGTGACCAGATGAATTATTATGTAAGAGGTACCTTTACCCATCACAATCTGGATTTCGCAGAGGATGTGTTACATCTGGCAGATTTGGGCTTCAAGCAGATTTCAGTCGAGCCTGTTGTGGCGCAGCCTACGGATGATTATGCAATTGCAGAGAGTGACATTCCTGCATTGCTTGCAGAGTATGACAAGCTTGCGGTGGAAATGCTTAAACGCAAAAAAGAGGGTAAAGCCTTTAATTTCTTCCACTTTATGATTGACTTAACAGGCGGCCCCTGTGTGGCTAAGAGACTTTCCGGTTGTGGTTCCGGCACAGAGTATCTCGCGGTGACCCCTTGGGGAGACTTCTATCCCTGTCATCAGTTTGTTGGTAATGAGAAGTTCCTCATGGGAAATGTGGATACCGGCATTGTGAGAGAGGACATTCGGGACGAGTTTAAATGCTGTAATGTCTATGCCAAGGACAAGTGTAAAAAATGCTTTGCAAAGTTCTATTGCAGTGGCGGATGTGCTGCAAATTCCTATAATTTCCACGGCAATATCAATGATGCCTACGATGTGGGCTGTGAGCTTCAAAGAAAGCGTATAGAATGTGCGATTATGATGAAGGTTGCCGAGGCTGAGATGGAAGAGGAATAAAATACAAAATAAAAGGATGAAATCCAAGAAAGGACGAGAGAAAAATGAAAAAGAGTAAAGCTTTAGCAATTCTGCTTTGCATGGTGCTTCTCCTTGCGGGTATCTCTTATGTGGATATCTTTGGTGTTGGCGCAGATAAAGCAGGAAGTGCGTCTGACATCAAGCTGGGTCTTGACCTGGCAGGCGGTGTCAGCATCACCTATCAGGCAGTGGGAGATGAGGAACCCAGTGCCACCGATATGAGTGATACCATCAGTAAGTTGGAGAAGAGAGTCTGGAACTATAGTACAGAGGCTATTGTGTATCAGGAGGGTGCCGACAGAATCAATATTGAGATTCCCGGTGTAACCGATGCCAATGCCATTTTGCAGGAGCTTGGTAAGCCCGGTTCCCTGTATTTTATTGCTGAGACCGATTCTGAGGGCAATCAGAACTATTCTTATCAGACGGTTACCGATGAGAATGGTAATATGATCAATAAGTATGTATTGAATTATGCCATTGAGGATCTTGAAGCAAACGGTTCTGTTGTTTTGGTTGGTACGGATGTAAAGGATGCCCGTGCGGTAACCACTCAGGACAATATGCAGAATTCCGTATTTGCAGTTGATTTGACCATGACGGCAGAGGGCACGGAGAAGTTTGCTGTTGCAACCCAGAATGCTTATGAAAAGGGTGAGACCCTTGCGATTTATTATGATGGCGAGTTTGTCAGCGTACCCAGTGTAAATGGTGTATTCACGGAAGGTAATGCACAGATTACTCCCATGGAGAGCGCAGAGGCAGCCGAGAGTCTTGCTTCCACCATCCGTATCGGTGGCTTGAAGTTGGAGCTTGAGGAACTGCATTCCAAGGTGGTAGGTGCGCAGCTTGGTGAAGAGGCTATTGACACCAGCTTGAAAGCGGGCGCAATCGGTCTTGTAATTGTAATTGTATTCATGATAGCAGTTTATCTTGTTGCAGGTCTGGCATCTGCATTAGCATTGCTTCTGTATGTTGCACTGATTGTACTTTTGCTTACAGGCTTTGAGTGGACACTGACCCTTTCCGGTATAGCAGGTATTATTCTTTCCATCGGTATGGCGGTGGATGCAAATGTTATTGTGTTTGCGCGTATTCGTGAGGAGCTTGCACAGGGCAAGGGCGTGCAGACTGCAATTAAGATTGGTTTTGACAAAGCACTGTCTGCAATTGTGGACGGTAACATCACTACCTTGATTGCAGCGGCAGTACTTTATTTCCTGGCACCTGGTACTATCAGAGGATTTGCGCAGACCTTGGCACTTGGTATTGTACTTTCCATGTTCACTGCGTTGGTGATTACCAAGCTGATTTTGAACGCAATGTATGCTTTGGGTCTTAAGGATGCCAAGTGGTATGGCGTGGCTAAGGAGAGAAAGCCCATTGATTTCCTGTCTAAGAAGGGGATTTTCTTTGGCGTATCCGCAGCATTGATTGTTGCCGGATTTGTTGTAATGGGTGTAAACAAGGTCAACATCGGTGATGTTTTAAATTATAGTCTAGAATTTAAGGGTGGTACTGCAACTACAGTTACTTTCAACGAGTACATGACTCTTGAGGAAGCAACTGCCAATGTGGTACCTTTGCTTGAGGAGGTTACCGGAAGTACTGTTCAGGTTCAGAATGTACAGGATTCCAATGAAATTATCTTTAAGACTAACAGTTTGACCGTAGAGCAGAGAGATGCCATGAACAGCGTTCTGATTGAGAACTTTGGTATTGAGGAGTCCATGATTACCTCTGAGACCATCAGTTCCACCATCAGTGATGAGATGAAGTCTGATACTATTATTGCTGTAGTTGTTGCAATTATCGGTATGTTGATTTATATCCGAATCAGATTTAAGGATATTCGTTTTGGTATCAGTAGTATTGTGGCTCTGGTGCATGATGTACTGGTGGTTCTGGCATTCTATGCGGCTGCAAGGGTTTCCGTAGGAAACACCTTTATTGCATGTATGCTGACCATTGTAGGTTACTCCGTAAATGCAACCATCGTTATCTTCGACCGTGTTCGTGAGAATATGGCGGTGATGACCAAGAAGGATGACTTGAAGGATGTGGTAAATGCAAGCATTACCCAGACCTTGTCCAGAAGTATCTTTACTTCCCTGACAACCTTTATCATGGTAGCATGCCTGTATGTATTGGGCGTAACCAGTATCCGTGAATTTGCACTGCCTCTGATGGTAGGTATTGTCTGTGGTGCATACTCATCCGTATGTATTGCAGGTGGTCTGTGGTTTGTGTTGAGACAGAAATTCCCTTCTAAGGCGAACAACTAAGCTGTGGCGCAATGGGGAATGATTAAATTGATGAAGGAGAGGGCGCCGGTTTTTACCGGTGTCCTTTTTGGTTAGTGGGATGAAGAAAGAAAAGTGGATGGTAGCTGCCAAAAAGGCAGATTTTGAGAAGTGGGCAGCACAGTTTGGCATCAGCCCTGTAGTGGCAAGAATATTGCGCAATCGTGATTTGACCGAAGAAAATGATGTGGAAAAATTTCTCTATGGTACATTGAAGAATTGCTATGCTCCCGGACTTATGAAGGACATGGATAAAGCGGTGGAGGCAATCTGTGCGGCTATAGAACTGAGAAAGCATATTCGGGTGATTGGTGATTATGATGTGGATGGTATTTGTTCAGCCTATATTTTGACCAAGGGACTTAGCTTTTTGGGAGCAGAGGTGGATACGGCCATTCCTCATCGTATTCATGACGGATACGGTTTGAATGATCATCTGATTGAGCTTGCAAGAGAGGATGGAGTGGGGCTGATTGTTACCTGTGATAACGGAATTGCTGCAGCTTCCCAGATTGCCCTTGCGGGTACACTGGGCATTGATGTGGTGGTGACGGACCATCACGAGGTGCCTTTTGAGCAGGATGAGGAAACAGGAATCCGAAGGGAGATTTTGCCCCCTGCACTGGCTGTGGTGGATCCCAAACGGTCAGATTGTGCTTATCCCTTCAAGGGAATTTGCGGTGGTGTGGTAGCGTTTAAGGTGATTCAGGCGTTGTTGGATTATACCGGAAAGTCAGAAACGGCTTGGGAGCTTATGGAAGAGCTTTTAGAGTTTGCCGCATTGTCCACAGTGTGTGATGTGATGGAGCTTGTGGATGAGAATCGTATTCTGGTCAAAGAGGGCTTGAAACGTATGCAGAACAGTCGCAATGCAGGGCTTAAGGCACTGATGGAGGTGAATGGTCTGGAGCCTGCAAAGATTTCGGCTTATCATCTGGGATTTGTGCTTGGACCCTGTCTGAATGCTACAGGTAGGTTGGATACGGCCAAACAGGCATTGGAACTTTTGCAGAGCAAAGAACATGCAGAGGCCATGACAGCAGCAAGCGAGTTGTTAGGATTAAATACCAGTCGTAAAAATCTGACTCTTCAAGGTGTGGAGGAGGCGGAAAGATATCTGCTTGACCATAATATGGCGGAGGATAAGGTGCTGGTGATTTTTCTGCCGGAGGTTCATGAGAGTCTGGCGGGCATTATTGCCGGACGTGTGAGAGAGCACTATAATAAACCGACCTTTATTCTCACAAGAGGAGAGGAAGGGGTAAAAGGTTCGGGTCGTTCTATTGAGGGTTATCATATGTATGAGGCTATGACAGAGGTAAAGGAGCTTTTTACCAAGTATGGAGGCCATAAGTTGGCGGCAGGCTTGTCTATGAAGGAGGAAGATATAGAGAATCTTCGTCGGGAACTGAATGCGAGATGTAATCTGACGGAGGATGATTTTATTCCCAGAGTACATATTGATGTACCCATGCCTCTGACCTATGCAACGGAGCAACTTGCAGAGGAATTGTCCTGTCTGGAGCCCTTTGGCGTAGGGAATCCTAAGCCCTTATTTGCACAAAAAAATCTGCGCTTTATAGCAGGCAGCAAAATGGGGGCAGCGGGGAATTGCGCACGGTTCAGGGTGCGGACGCCGGAAGGGACTACAGAGCAGATGGTATTGTTTCGTAATCTGGAGGAATTTGAACAACTGCTCATAGAAAAATATGGTCAGGACAGCGTGGAACGCCTATATGGTGGACAGGGAGATTTTGAAATGTCGGTGGCCTATCAGTTGGGAATAAACAGTTATCGGGGACGACAGGAGAAGCAATTTATTATGCAACATTTTTTTTAGAAGTTTTTAATATTTTAATTATAGTTTGTACACACTTTGTACACATTTATGTTTTATTATATGTTTCAGATAGTTGAGAAATCACTATCTCCCCCCTCATAAGAAACGGAAAAGTCTCGGTAGTCCCGAGACTTTTCTGTTTTTTAGATTATTGAAAAAATGTAGTAAACTATGTATACTGGAATAAGTATGATTATATAGGATTCGTATGTTCAGGAAAGGACAAAGATATGGAGAGGAAAACAATGCTTTTATCCGAACTGCTTGAAGGCTTAACGTATCAGTGTGTACAGGGCAAGGTGGATTGTTCCGTAAGTGCGGTGGTCTATGATTCCCGCAAAGTACAGGAAGAATGTCTGTTTATCTGTATCAAGGGGGCGAATTTTGACGGGCATGAATTTGCAAAGGATGTTGTGTCTCAGGGGGCGAAGGTACTGGTGGTATCTGAGCCGATAGAGGCAGTTGACGATAAGGATGTAACTGTGATTAAGGTGGAGGATACCCGTTATGCCATGGCATTTATCTCTGCGGCATGGTTCGGTCATCCGGCTGAGAAACTCAAGACCATTGGTATTACCGGGACGAAGGGAAAGACCACGACCACTTATCTGGTAAAGTCCATTCTGGAAAATGCAGGCTACAAGGTGGGGCTGATTGGAACCATTGAGGTAATCATCGGCGAGGAGCATATTCATGCGCAAAATACAACACCGGAATCTTATCTGTTGCAGGAATATTTTGCAAGGATGGTGGAGGCAGGCTTGGATGCCGTGGTGATGGAGGTTTCCTCTCAGGCACTGATGCTTCACCGTTCACAGGGCTTTGTGTTTGATTACGGTATTTTTACCAATTTGGAGCCGGATCACATTGGGCCTAACGAGCATAGTGATTTCGAGGATTATTTGCGCTGCAAAGCTTTGTTGTTTAAGCAGTGTCTGGTAGGTATCGGCAATGGAGATGACAGCCATTTTGCCCGGGTTATGGAGGGGCATACCTGTAGCTTGGAGAGTTTTGGAATGCAGGAAGGTTGTACCCTAAGAGCGGAAAATTTACAGCTTGTGAAGAAGCCCGGCGAGTTAGGGGTAAGATTTGATGTAGCCATTGAGGGAGAAGAAGGATTTACCGTGGAGGTTCCTACGCCCGGACGGTTCAGTGTGTACAATGCTTTGACGGCTATTGCAATCTGCCGACATTTTAAGGTGCAGCCGGATGATATTCAAAAAGCCCTTTTGGGTGCCCGCGTAAAGGGACGCATTGAGATGGTGAAGGTGTCTGATGAGTTTACCCTTTTGATTGATTATGCCCATAATGCCATGGCGTTGGAGAGTCTTTTGGCTACCCTTAAGGAGTATGAGCCCGGCAGATTGGTGTGTCTGTTTGGCTGTGGCGGCAATCGTGCTAAGTCAAGACGTTTTGAAATGGGAGAGGTCAGCGGAAGACTGGCAGATTTGACTATCATTACCTCAGACAATCCCAGATTTGAGGAGCCCATGGATATCATTGCAGATATCAGAACCGGTATTGCCAAGACGGATGGGGCTTACGTGGAGATTTGTGACCGCAAGGAGGCTATCAAATATGCCATCGAAAACGGTCAGCCGGGAGATATCATTGTCCTTGCGGGCAAGGGGCATGAGGACTATCAGGAGATAAAAGGTGTCAAGTATCCCATGGATGAGAGGGATTTGATTCGGGATATTTTGGCAGGAGTATAAAGAGAAGAGGCAGGAAAACAGTGCAGGAACAGTACGCGGATATTATTGTGGACATCTCACATGAAAAATTGGATAAGACCTTTCAATACCGCGTGCCGGAGAAGCTTCGGGAGACGCTGGAGCCCGGAATGTGCGTGCAGATTCCCTTTGGAAACGGTAACCGTCTCATCAAGGGCTATGTATTGGAAATTGGGACACAGTGTAAATTTGATCCTGCCAGAACCAAAGATATTGCAGGGATTGCAGAGCGGGATGTGGATGTCACTGACAAAATGATTGCTCTGGCAGCGTGGATTCGGAAATACTACGGCTCCACCATGATACAGGCGTTAAAGACGGTACTTCCTGCTAAGCAGTCTGTGAAGAAACTGGAACAGCGATATGTGGAAGTGCTGATGAATGCCGAGGAGCTGCGCAGTCTTTTGGGCGAGAGTATGCGCAAAAAACAGGCGGGCAGGGTAAGGCTTTTGACAGCACTTTTGGAACAGGAAAAGGAGCGCAGAGAGAGCGTCGGAGCATCAGGAAATGCGGTGATTCCCTACAGATGGATTACCGGGAAGCTGAATGTGACGTCAGCTACCATAAGCAGCTTGGAAAAAGCGGGAGCCATTCGGACATTTACCACAGAGAGCTTTCGCAATCCTGTAAAGTGTGTGGAGGATACGTCGCGTCCTGTAAGAACGTTAAGCAGTGACCAACAAAATATTGTGGATTCTGTGCTTGCAGATTTGGATTGTGGCAATCAGAAGACCTATCTGCTTCACGGCATTACCGGAAGCGGCAAGACAGAAGTTTATATTGAATTGATTGAGGGTGTGATAAAAAGAGGCCGTCAGGCCATTGTGCTGATACCGGAAATTGCCTTGACTTATCAGACGCTGTTGCGTTTCTATAGCCGCTTCGGGGAGCGGGTCAGTGTAATCAACTCCACCCTTTCTCCGGGGGAGCGGTATGACCAGTGTGAGCGTGCTAAAAAGGGCGAGATTGATGTGATTATCGGTCCCCGGTCTGCGCTTTTTACCCCATTTCCGAATATTGGTCTTATTGTCATGGATGAGGAGCATGAGAGCAGCTACAAGAGCGAAAGTACACCCAAATATCATGCCAGAGAGACTGCCATTCAGGTGGCAAAGCTTCATGGAGCAAGTGTGGTGCTGGGCTCAGCAACGCCCTCCCTTGAGGCTTATTATCGGGCAGAGAAGGGAGAGTATGAGCTTTTTACATTAAAGGAGCGTTTGACTGGAGGAACGCTTCCCACGGTTTATACAGTGGATTTAAGAGAAGAATTAAAGAACGGAAACCGGTCAATTTTTAGTGTGAAATTGCAAAGACTTCTGGCGGACAGAATGGCCAAGGGGCAGCAGAGCATTCTGTTTTTGAATCGAAGAGGCTATGCGGGTTTTGTGTCCTGCAGAGCATGCGGTGAGGTAATGAAATGTCCTCACTGCGATGTGTCCTTGTCTGAACACGGAAACGGAAGGCTCATGTGCCATTACTGTGGTTATTCAGAACCGAAGCCGAAGCTTTGCCCCAAATGTGGCTCCAAGTATGTTTTGGGTTTCAAAGCAGGAACCCAACAGATTGAAGAGAAGTTAAAGGAACTGTTTCCTGAAGTGCGTACCCTGAGAATGGATGGAGACACTACCAAGACCAAGGGAAGCCATGAGGAGATTCTTTCAGCCTTTGCGGAAGGACAGGCGGATGTACTTATCGGCACACAGATGATTGTAAAGGGACATGATTTTCCGAATGTTACACTGGTGGGTGTGTTGGCGGCAGATTTGTCCTTAAGTGCCTCGGATTATCGGGCGGGGGAACGCACCTTTCAGCTTCTGACTCAGGCCGTAGGCCGTGCAGGCAGAGGGGAAGTCTCTGGTGAGGCAGTGATTCAGACTTATCAGCCGGAGCATTATGCGGTGGTGCATGCTGCCACGCAGGATTATCATGCCTTTTATCAGGAGGAAATTCTGTACAGAGAGCTTGGAGGATATCCTCCGGCGGCCAATATGCTGGCGGTTCAGATTTTTGCAAGAAATGAGAAGCAGGGTGAGCAACTGGCACAGGCACTGGCGGTACAGGCAAAGGATGCTTTGGTACAGATTTTGGGCCCTGCGCCTGCCACCATCAGTAAGATTAACGATATCTACCGGTTTGTGTTCTATATTAAGAGCGGGGATTATGACAGGCTTATACAGAGTAAGGATAAACTGGAGAGTTGGCTCTCGGGGCGGCAGTTGCCGGAGACGCAGGTACAGTTTGACTTTAATCCCATGAGTAGTATGTAAAGTCAGGGGAGCATTTGCTGTATCGGAAACGAGGGGTGAAGCTGGAGGAATTTTTTATGTACTTGCTGTTACTTGCGATTATTTATCTTGCATTTATCAGTCTGGGCTTGCCGGACTCTCTTTTGGGGGCGGCATGGCCCACCATACGAAATGATTTCGACGTGCCCTTATCTTATATTGGGCTAGTGTCCATGATTATCTCAGGAGGAACGATTGTTTCCAGTCTGATTTCTGAGCGGATGACCAAGAAGTTTAGTGCCAAAATAGTTACTACAGTCAGCGTCTTTCTGACGGCGGTAGCTTTGTTTGGTTTTTCTACATCAACGGAATTTTATCAATTATGTCTGTGGGGGATTCCCTATGGATTCGGTGCGGGAGCCATTGATGCTACTTTGAATAACTATGTGGCACTGCATTACAATTCAAAGCATATGAGTTGGCTTCACTCCTTTTGGGGTGTGGGAACCATTATCAGCCCTTACATTATGAGTTATGCCCTTACGCATACGGTGTGGATGGACGGCTATCGCATGGTTTCGTATATACAGTTTGGAATTGTGTTGGTGCTTGTGCTGACATTGCCCTTGTGGAAAATCAATCAATCGAAAGATGCTGATGGAGCGAGTGCAAAGGTGCTTGGCTTGAAAGGTGCGCTAAAGATAAAAGGTGTACCCTATTTGTTGTTGGCATTTCTGGCTTACTGTGCTGCTGAGGCAACAACCATGCTTTGGGCGAGCAGTTATCTGGAGGGAACCAGAGGGGCAACTCCTAAGGAGGCTGCGGCCTTCGGAGCCTTGTTTTTTATTGGAATAACGGTGGGAAGGTTTTTTGCCGGTTTTATCTCTGATAAGGTAGGGGATAATAGGATGATACGACTGGGCACTGCAATTGCTCTTTGCGGAGTGCTTTGTATTGCCATTCCGGTAAAAATCCTGTCACTTATCGGTTTTGTGGTTATTGGTCTGGGATGTGCCCCGGTTTATCCCTGCATTATACATTCCACACCTGACAATTTTGGTGCGGAAAATTCACAGGGGATTATCGGTATTCAGATGGCAAGTGCTTATGTGGGCTCCACCTTTATGCCTCCTGTTTTTGGGGTGCTTGCTAATTGTGTTGATTTAAGGCTGATGCCCATTTATCTGGGATTTTTCTTTATTCTATTGCTAGTGATGATTGATAAAATGCAAAAAGCGGTGCATAGTGATTTTGTGCAATAATTCTCCTTTAAGATTTCTGCATCCATATATATACTAGCCCAGGCTCATGGGCATATGCAGAAAAACTACCTTCTGAGACCCGAAATTTTTCGACTCCATGGGTCTGGGGGATTTAGTTTTTGCCTAGAGACCCGAAAATACAAAAAACAGGACAAAAATCAACGAAATTTTCTTGATTTCGGGTCTCGTAATAGAAAAATTTTATATAGACCCAAGTCCCTGTTCGAAATGCAAAAAAATAGTGTAAAGAAAAATAAAACACTTTTCAGAAAAATTAGTTTTTTATAAATTTTGAGGTAGAAATGATACAACATCCGATTGCTCCTGTTTATAATGAAAATTCAAGAATTCTTATCCTAGGTAGCTTCCCTTCGGTGAAATCACGAGAAGAGGGATTCTTCTATGGTCATCCCCAGAATCGTTTCTGGCGGGTGTTAGCCGCAATATTTGCAACAGATTTGCCGGTAACTATTGAGGAAAAGAAGAATTTCCTGTATAATAATAAGGTTGCAGTATGGGATGTGATTGGTTCCTGCGATATCGTTGGCTCCTCGGACAACAGTATTAAAAATGTTGTTCCCAATGATTTGAGCCAAATATTAGAGCGTGCGGATATAAAACAGATTTATGTAAATGGTAAAACAGCCAAGCAACTCTATGACAAATACATTTATCCACAAATTGAGCGGGAGGCGATTTGCCTTCCTTCCACAAGCCCTGCCAATGCGGCATGGAGTTTGGAGAGGCTGATTGAGGAGTGGAGGTGTATTGCTATAGTCAAGTGATGAGAAATAATTATAACAAGGAGAAAAGAAATGGCAATCAGAAACATTAGGGAAATCGGCGAAGAGGTATTGAACAAGAAGTGTAAGGAAGTGACGGAGATGACTCCCCGCACCAAGGAATTGATAGAGGATATGTTGGAGACCATGTATGAGGCCAATGGTGTGGGTCTTGCGGCACCTCAGGTAGGAATTTTGAAGCGTATCGTGGTAATTGATGTGACTGGTGAGGATCCTTATATTCTGATTAACCCTCGTATTGTGGAATCAAGCGGTGAACAGACAGGGCCGGAGGGCTGTCTTAGTGTACCCGGCAAGAGTGGTCAGGTGACACGTCCCAATTATGTGAAGGCTGTGGCTCTGGATGTAAATATGAAGCCCTTTGAACTGGAAGGAACGGAGCTTTTGGCGAGAGCAATCTGTCATGAGCTTGACCATCTGGAGGGTCATCTCTATGTGGAAAAGGTAGAGGGCGAGTTGCAGGATGTAACCTATGATGACGAGGATGAGGAATAAAAGAATTTTGTCGTTGACCGGAAGTGAAGGAGTGGATATAGAATGAAGATTGTTTTTATGGGAACCCCCGATTTTGCGGTGGGAGCATTGGAAGCCTTGATAAAGGCAGGGCATGAGATTACTGCGGTGGTAACTCAGCCTGATAAGGCAAAGGGACGAAGCGGCAAGCTTATGGCTCCTCCTGTAAAGGAATGTGCCCTTGCACACAGTATTCCTGTGATGCAGCCTGTGCGCATTAAAACGCCGGAAGCAATCGAAGAATTAAAACAATACGAGGCAGATGTGTATATTGTGGCGGCCTTTGGGCAGATTTTATCTCAGGAGATTCTGGATATGCCCAAGTACGGATGTCTGAATATTCACGCATCCCTGCTTCCGAAGTATCGTGGAGCATCCCCTATTCAGCGCGTTATTATTGAAGGCGAAGAAGAGACCGGTGTGACCATCATGCAGATGGATTCAGGAATTGACACCGGCGATATGCTTTACAAAAAGAGTATCGCTATTGAGAATACAGACAACTATGAGACGCTCCATGACAAGCTTATGGTGTTGGGGGGCGAAGCGATTGTGGAAGCACTTGCTCTTTTGGAGGATGGAAAAATTATTCCCGAGAAGCAGGATGACAGCTTAAGCTGCCATGCGCCATTGATTGACAAGCAGATGGGCAGACTGGATTTTACCAAGGATGCAGTGGTACTGGATCGATTGATTCGAGGCGTGACGCCTTGGCCCAGTGCATTTACAAGCTATCAGGGTAAGCAGCTTAAGATATGGCGTGCAGAACCTGTGGAGGGTAAAGGACAGACGGGAAGTGTCGTGAATGTAGACAAGGATTCCTTTTCCGTGGCCTGTGGTCAGGGTGCCCTTCGCATTTTTGAGGTACAGTTGGAAGGTAAGAAACGAATGAGTACCCATGATTTCCTCTTGGGTGTAAAGGTAAAAACCGGTGAAGTATTAGGTGAATAATCAGGAGGATTGTAAATGAATGGTTTTTATGGCTATGGATTAGGATATGGCTATGGTTATGGATTGTTTTGGGATCCCACGTATTGGTTGGTAATCTTAGGCATGGTGCTCAGTATGATTGCCAGTGCTTCGGTGCATTCTACCATGAATAGGTACAAGCGTGTAAGGTGCTCTACAGGCATGAGCGGAGCGCAGGCGGCGCAGAGAATCCTTTATAACGAAGGGCTTTCGGGGGTGCAGATAGAATGTTTGGGTAATGCAAGCGGAGATCATTATGACCCTAGGACCAAGACGGTGCGTTTGTCACAGGATGTGTTTTATGGTACCACGGTGACGGCAGTGGCGGTAGCCGCTCATGAGTGCGGTCACGCCATTCAGCATGCCAAAAGCTATGCTCCCTTATCTATTCGTTCAGCCATGGTTCCTGTGGTAAATCTTGCAAGCAATCTGAGTATGCCTCTGATTCTTCTGGGAGTAATTTTGAGTTGGAATATGACCTTGATTCAGATAGGTATCTGGGCGTTTTTGGGAGCGGTGTTGTTTCAGTTGGTGACGCTTCCCGTGGAGTTTAACGCATCCTCCAGAGCTGTGGCTAAGATTTCTCAGTACGGACTTTTGTCTGAGGAGGAGAATAAAGGTTGTAAAAAGGTTCTTCGCGCAGCGGCATTTACCTATGTGGCAGCAGCGGCAGCGTCGATTTTACAGCTTTTGCGTCTGGTAATACTCTTTGGAGGGGGAAGGCGCAGAGACGATTAAGAGAGGTGAAGGCAGTGGCAGAGAATACCAGAGAAATTGTGTTGGATACCTTGCTCACATTGGAAAAGGGCGAGGAGTTTTCTCACAGACTGATAAAATCTGTTTTGGATAAATATAATTATCTTGATGAGCGTGACAAGGCATTTATCAAACGTTTGACAGAAGGAACTATTGAAAGGCAGATAGAGTTGGATTATTATCTGGATGCCTCATCCAGTGTGCCCGTGCGCAAGATGAAGCCCTTGATTCGCTGTCTGATGCGTATGAGCGTGTATCAGCTTCTTTATATGGACAATGTACCGGACAGTGCAGTGTGTAATGAGGCTTGTAAACTGGCGCAGAAGCGTAAGTTTACAAGCTTGAAAGGATTTGTAAACGGTGTGCTTCGCGGGATTGCCAGACAAAAGGACAGCCTTGTGTTGCCGGATGCGGTGACTAAGCCCTTGGAGTATTTGTCGGTAAAGTATTCCATGCCTGTGTGGTTGGTGGAATTGTGGACAAAGGCTTACGGAAAGGAAACCACGGAGCATATGTTGGAGGGGCTTTTGAAGATTCATCCGGTATCCCTGCGTTTTCGCACGGATTTATCCGAGGAGGAGCGGAACCAATTGGTTCATAAGATGGAGCAGACAGGTGCCAAGCTTACCGGAAGCAGTCTCCTTCCTTATCTGTATCAGATAGAAAATACGGAAAGTATATCGGATTTGCCGGGATTTGCAGAAGGCAAATTTGTGGTGCAGGATGCCAGTTCTGCCTTGGCGGTTGAAGCGGCGGGAATTTCTAAAGGAGACTATGTGGTGGATATCTGTGCAGCACCCGGCGGCAAGAGTATGTTGGCGGCGGAGAAGGCCGGAAGGGTTCTTTCAAGAGATGTGTCCGATGGAAAGGTGGCACTTATCGAAGAAAATATTGCCCGCATGGGTCTTGAAAATGTCACGGTGGAGGTGCATGATGCCACTGTGAGAGATGTGGGTCTGGAGGGGCAGGCGGATGTGGTGCTTGCAGATGTACCCTGTTCGGGACTGGGCGTTATGGGTAAGAAGCGGGATATTAAATATCAGATTACGCCTGAAAAACTGGAGTCCATAAATGACCTGCAAAAATGTATTATTGAGAACAGTTGGGGATATGTGAAGCCGGGAGGGGTGCTGCTTTACAGTACCTGTACGGTGAACCCTGCGGAGAATCAGCAGATGACTGCATGGATTCTTAAGGAGTTTCCCTTTGAACTGGAGGCAGAGAAGCAGTTTATGCCCGGAGAGGACGAGACGGACGGTTTTTACTATGCAAAGCTTAGAAGAAAATAATATAAACGATAAAGTAGATATCAAATCACTGACCTTGGAGGAGCTTACCATAGAACTTGGAAAATATGGTGAGAAGGCTTTTCGTGCCAAGCAGATGTATGAGTGGATGCATGTGAAGCTTGCAAGGGATTTTGATGAAATGACCAATCTTTCCAAAAACTTAAGGGAACAGTGCAGGGAGAGATATACATACACTTCCCTTAACGCATTGCAGGTGCAGGAGTCTGCCATTGACGGTACTAAGAAATTTTTGTTTCAGCTTGCAGACGGCAATGTGGTGGAAAGTGTGTGGATGCGTTATAAGCACGGCAACTCTGTGTGCATATCTTCACAGGTAGGATGTCGCATGGGCTGTAAGTTCTGTGCTTCCACTTTGGATGGCCTGGAGCGGAGTCTGTTGGCATCGGAGATGTTGGATCAGATTTATGCGATTACCAGGCTGACAGGAGATCGGGTGTCCAATGTGGTAGTCATGGGAATCGGCGAGCCTATGGACAACTATGATAATCTGCTGAAATTCATCAGAATACTTACGGATGCAAACGGCCTTAATATCAGCCAAAGGAATATTACGGTTTCTACCTGCGGCATCGTACCTCGCATGCGACAGCTTGCGGAGCAAAAGCTTCAGATTACCCTTGCTTTGTCCCTTCATGCAACCACGGATGAGAAGAGAAGGAAGCTGATGCCTATTGCTAATAAGTATTCCATTGCAGAACTTATGGAGGCCTGCAAGTACTATTTTGACAATACAGGAAGGCGGATTACCTTTGAGTATTCGCTGGTGGGTGGTGTAAACGACACCGACGAGGATGCGGCACAGCTTTCGGCATTGGCGGCACCCCTTTGCTGTCATGTCAATCTGATTCCGGTCAATCCCATAAAAGAGAGAGATTTTGTGCAATCAGAGACCGCAAGGATTCAGGCTTTTAAAAATAAGCTTGAAAAAAACAAAATAAACTGTACAATAAGAAGGGAAATGGGAAGAGACATAGACGGTGCCTGTGGACAGCTCAGACGTAAGAATCTGAAGTCTCAGGAGACAGAAAAATTGTCTGCCCGGGAGGAGTAAACGTGCTTAAGACGTTTTCCATTACCGATATCGGTAAAAAAAGAAAAGTAAATCAGGACTATGTATATACATCAGAGAACCCCATTGGTAATCTGCCTAATTTATTTATTGTGGCAGACGGTATGGGAGGTCACAATGCAGGAGATTTTGCATCGAAACTGACAGTGGAGACACTGCTTTCCGAGATTGCTGATTCCTTTGAGAAAAATCCGGTTAAAATTATAGGGAAGGCCATTGATACTGCCAATGATGTGATTCGCAGAAAAGCTTCTGAAACACCGGATATGGAAGGAATGGGTACTACTCTGGTGGCGGCTACCTGCCTTGGCAAATATCTGCATGTGGCTAATGTGGGTGACAGCAGACTTTATGTAGTGGGCAAGGCGATTCGGCAGATAACCAAGGATCACTCACTGGTGGAGGAGATGGTGCGCATCGGTACCATCAGCCACTCAGAGGCGAGAAATCATCCTGATAAGAACATCATTACAAGAGCCATCGGTGCGGCTGTGGAAGTGGAGCCGGATTTCTTCACGGTGGAGCTTGAGGAGGATGATGTAGTGCTCATGTGCTCGGATGGACTCACTAACATGTTGGAGGATGAGGAAATCCGCATGATTTTAAGTGGTGGCCGTGATATTGTGGAGCAGGCACAGGCTCTTGTGGATGCAGCCAATGCAAACGGCGGCAAGGACAATATTTCTGTGGTATTGATTGAGCAGGATGAGGCGTAATTTTTAGTCTGAGAAAAGGAAAGAAGTATGATAAAGATAGGTATGATGATTGGTGACCGGTACGAGATATTGGAGAAAATCGGAACCGGCGGCATGTCAGATGTATATAAGGCGAAGTGTCACAAGCTGAATCGTTTTGTAGCTGTGAAGGTGCTTAAGCAGGAGTTTTCGGAGAATGGGAACTTTGTGTCCAAATTTCGCACGGAGGCTCAGGCGGCAGCAGGACTTGCGCATCCCAATATTGTAAATGTGTATGATGTAGGTGAGGAGAATGGTATCCACTACATTGTCATGGAGCTTGTGGAGGGTATTACCCTCAAGCAGTACATTGAAAAGAAGGCGCGCCTTTCCTTTAAGGAGGCGGTGAGTATTGCCATTCAGGTGAGCATGGGTATTGAAGCGGCTCACAACAATCATATTATTCATCGTGATATTAAGCCCCAGAATATTATGATTTCCAAGGACGGAAAGGTGAAGGTGACGGACTTTGGTATTGCCAAGGCTGCCACCAGTAATACCATCACCTCCAATGTAATGGGGTCTGTTCATTACACCTCTCCCGAACAGGCAAGAGGCGGGTATAGTGATGAGAAGAGTGACATCTATTCTTTGGGTGTTACCATGTTTGAAATGCTGACGGGAAGAGTGCCCTTTAACGGTGAGACCACGGTGGCAATTGCCATTAAGCATATTCAGGAGGAATTGCCCTCTCCCAAGGATTATGTGCCGGAGATTCCCACCAGTGTGGAGAATATTGTTTTGAAATGTTGTCAGAAGTCACCTGACAGACGTTATCAGACCATGGCAGAGTTGGTTGCGGATTTGAAACAGTCTTTGATGAATCCGGATGAGAATTTTGTGGTGTTTGCAGACCCCGGTATGGATGGCGGAACCCGTGCCATCAGTGAAGGGGATATTGCTCAGATTAAAAGTCGCACTGCATATAGTGAGGAGTATGTATCCAGAGAAGATTCCCTGCGTCTGCGTTCCGATACAGAACCGGTATACGAGGGTGATGAGGAGTTTGATGATGCAGAGGACGATGATGATTCCAAGATGGAGAAAATAACCACTGTTTTGACCGTTATCGCAGGAATCATTATTCTGATTATATTAATTGTGCTTGCAACGAAGCTTTTTGGCAGTAATTCAGATACACCCGGAAGCAGTGGACCAATCCTCACGGAGGAGAGTACTGAGGCACCTACAACGATTGCCATGCCCAATGTAACCGGAATGACCCTCGAGGATGCAAGAAATACACTGGCTAATATGGGTATTCTCACAGAGGTGGAATATCAGGAATCTGATGCCATTGACGAAGGTGTGGTAATCAATGCCAGTGCGAACACCGGAGACAGTGTTGCCGTGGGCAGTGTAGTGACCTTGACGGTAAGTTCAGGAACGGAAGGCGTAGAGGTAGAGAACGTTGTGGGCGATGCCTATGAGGATGCCAAAAACAGTCTGGTGGGTATGGGCTTTATGGTAAATAAGGCAGAGGCTTATTCCGATACGGTGGAGGCAGGTGTTGTCATTGCCCAGTCACCCATTGGAGGAATGAAGGCACCTAAAGGTAGCGCTGTTACCTTGACTGTGAGTCTTGGCAAAGAAGAGAAGAAGGTCAGCGTACCGAAGCTTGTGGGACTCGAGGAGGCTGACGGTACCTTTGCGGCAATTGAGGCAGATTTGGAAATCGGCAGTGTTGCAGAAGTGTATAGTTCAGAGTTCCCGGAAGGATATATTTGTTATCAGAGTTATTCCGAAGGCACTTATGTTGATCCGGGTACAGCTATTGATATCAAGGTAAGTATGGGTGCAGGTGAGGTTACCTACAAGTGTAATGCAAGTATTACAGCACCTACCGTGGAGGAGGCACCCGATTATGTCAGCGGTACAGAGGTAAGCATAAAATTAGTGACTGATGACGGGCAGGTGCTTCTGGATACCAGAACCTCCACTTTCCCTCAGGCGGCTAATTATTATGGCTTGACGGCCTCCGGCGGCACCATAACCATGACCTATAAGGTTATTGTTTTGGGAACACCGGTTGTGAATCCTGATACCGGAGAGTCTTATGTTTCCTCCGGTTCCACTGAGGAGAGAAGCTTTACCAGAAGAATAGAGTTTGAACAGGAATAAACTATGCAGGGGAAGATAATCAAAGGAATTGCGGGCTTTTATTATGTTCATGTGGCCGTACAGGGTGGCGAAAGCAAACTATATGAGTGTAAGGCCAAGGGAATTTTCCGTAAGGATAATAAGAAGCCTTTGGTTGGAGATGATGTGGAACTTGATGTGTTGGATGAAGAGAAGCAAATCGGTAATATTACCAAGCTGCTTCCCCGACACAGTGAGTTGATAAGACCTGCTGTTGCAAATGTAGATCAGGCGTTGGTGATTTTTGCCATCAAAAAGCCCCAACCCAATTTTAATCTGTTGGATCGCTTCCTGATAATGATGGAACAGCAGAATCTTCCCACTATTATCTGTTTTAACAAGATTGATATTGATGAGGATGGTCAGGGCGAGGTTTACAGGGAAATCTATGAGCGGTGCGGGTATCGTACTCTTTTGGTAAGTGCCAGTGAGGGTGTTGGTGTGGCTGAGTTAAAAGAACTTTTGGCCGGCAAGACAACCACGGTGGCAGGACCCAGTGGTGTGGGCAAATCTTCTCTGGTTAACTGTTTTCAGAACAATACAGTGATGGAGACCGGAAGTATTAGTGACAAAATTGACCGAGGAAAACACACAACCCGCCATACGGAGTTGATTGCAGTGGCGGAGGATACTTATATACTGGATACACCGGGATTCAGTTCTCTGGGCATGTTTGGTATGGAGAAAGAGGATTTGGCATCTTATTACCCGGAATTTTCGGGGCATGAGAAATATTGCAAATTTGCAGGATGCGCTCATATGGCAGAGCCGGTGTGTGGAGTGAAGGACGCGGTGGAGGAGGGAGAGATTCCTAAACTGCGCTATGAAAACTACAGACTGCTTTATGAGGAGCTTAAGGCAGAGAAAAAATATTAAAAATCCAAAGACTGGCGATTGATTTATATGAAAATGTATGACATTCTTTGTGATTCGATATTCAAGGAAAATATACGAAATGGACCAAGCAGCATAGTGGCTTGGTCTTTTTTGTTTGAAAATTGACTTGTAACAAAAAAGATTAGTGAAAAAAGCCCGCAGATATTGAAAAAAGAAAGAAAATAATGTATAATATTGTAAAATGTTTAACAATCTTTGCAAAATTTATACAGAAAGAAGGCGTACAAGGATTATGAAAAGTTTAAAAGTTAAAGTAGTTACTCCTTTATTGATTCTCGCGCTCATAGGAATGGTTTCTTCTTATATAGCCCTAACGTGCCTTAACCAGCTTGGAGCAGCGAGTGATGAGATTGTGTCGGAGAATGTACCGGTAATTATTGTGTTGGACGCGATTTCTGCTAAAGTTGAGCAATCGCAGCAACTTTTACTGGCTCACAGTATAATGGATACAAAGGAGGATAAGGCGAAGGTCGAGCAGGAGATAAGTGTGTCGATTGCAACGCTTAAGGCGTATATTGACAAGTATAAGGAAATTACCGGAAATGATGAGATGTATCAGGAATTAATGGATATTTATGATGAATATTTAGAGAACTATAGTGATACATTGAGTCTTAGTGAAATGAACAATTCACGAGAAGTGACAGCACAGGTTAATGGTGTCCTCTCAGAGATATTTAATGAACTTAATACGAAGGTTCAGACAATGATTAAAGAAGAACAAGTTAATATTGGTCTTGCTAAGGGAAAACAGGATAATATTTATAATAATGCGGTAATTATTGTGAATTCTTTTTTGATAATTACAGTTATTGTATTTGTGACAAGTATTATTATAATGGTTTGGACAATTATCAAGCCAACAGTTGCATATGAGAAAAAACTTAGAGAAATTACTGAAAAGATTACAGAAAAAGATGGTGATTTGACTCAGCGTATTGTGATTCAGACCGGTGATGAAATAGGTAAGCTTGCGAAGGGTGTTAATATGTTTCTTTTGACACTTCAAAATATTATGGGAGAGATTGTAGCATCTTCAAGTGAATTGAATCGAACATTTGCTTTGGTTAACAATAATATAACGAAGGCAAATAAGAATTCCGGCGATATTTCAGCATCAATGGAAGTGGTTGCAATTACAATGGATAGTATTTCATCAACCGTAAGCGAAATTAATGAAAGTACAATTTCTGTGGGACAGGATGTTGGCAATGTACGTACTGTTACAAGAGACTTGTATGAGCATACACTTGAGATGAGACAGCGTGCGGAGGCAATGGAAAATACTGCAGTTACAAGAAAGAATGACACGAATCAGATGTTGGAGGAAATTCTTTCTAAGCTTGATGAGGCAGTTGAGAATAGTAAGAGTGTTGCTAAGGTAAATGATTTGACTGAGGAAATTTTGAGCATTTCAAGCCAGACAAATTTACTTGCGCTTAATGCGTCTATTGAAGCTGCGCGTGCAGGTGAAGTGGGCAGAGGATTTGCAGTGGTAGCGGATGAAATCAGAGTGTTGGCTGACAGTAGCCGTGAAACAGCTAATAAGATTCAGAATATCAATGGTGTTGTAATCGGGGCAGTCAATGATTTGACAAAGAATGCGAATGACATTATGGCATATATTTCAGAAACTGTTTTGCCGGATTATGATGATTATGAAGTCTCTGGAAAACAATACCGAGAAGATGCGGAAGAAGTTAGCAAGGCGATGGATAATTGCCTTGGTAAGATGGATGATTTGACGAGTCACATCGAAGTTCTTGTAAGGCAGATGGATGAGATTGCAGGAGCAATTGGTGAATGTAATCAGGGAATTGTGATGTCTGCTGAGAGTACATCAAATCTTGTTGATGAAATTAATCAGGTATATGAAGAAGTTGATTCAAGTGTTGAAATCGTTGGCAATTTGAAACAGCAATCGGATGCATTTACCAGTTTATAGGGCAGGAGGAAGATGTATATGAAAAAGAAAATTTTAGCTATTATGCTTACTGCATTTTTGACAGTGAATAATCTTGTTCCTGTTTATGCAACTCAAATTACTGAGACAGCGGCAGAGACAACAGAAGAGACAACGGCATCAGAGACTGTTGAAGAAGAGAAAGCGGACGCAGTGACAGGTGCGGTTATTAATCCGGATAATTATGTGGATGTAGAAGCTATAGATTTATCGTTACACGTGGAAGAAACAGGAGAATTTACTCCGGTATATAAGTATGATAATCCTTTTATGGGAAAGGATACTTCGCAAGGTGTAATTTTTGAGTTCTATGCTAAGCCGACATGGGAGGTTCATGAGCTTGGTGCCATATTTGCGATTAATGGTTCAGATGCTTATGATGGAAAGCTGTATTTTTCACCAGGTTCGTATTTGGGATTTAATAGCAGTAATTTTGGCGGATATTTTGATGCGAATTTGTATAGTTATAAAATTGTAACTGATTACATAAAGGATGGAGCAAAGATTCGTATTGAGATAACTGCAGACGGGTTTGCAGTATATTCGAATGACGAGTTGTGTTATGATCAGACAATTCTGGCAAATCCTGAAGCGGGGGCAGGTGATTATACCGCGGAATCTGATTTTGCGCCGGTTTTAGAGTGGCTGGCAGGTGCAGATACATTGTATTTTGGTTATGGTTCATGGTGGAATGAAGCAGGCTCTAATGATGCGAATATAAATCTGGCGCAGGTGAGTTTCAGGTTGATGGATGGAACTGTGGTGATGGATCAGCTTCAGGCAGATAAAGAACTGATTGAATCTTTGGGCGGTAGCGTAGACCTTAAGGTTGAAGTTTCCGACGATTCAACTACAGTGATAGAGTTGGCCGATGTGAATGTCGAAATTTTTGACATTAATTCAGTAGAATACGAAGGAAATTCAATGTTATTACCAATGACGGCATTGGTAGTTGCCGTGGCAGTTATAGCAGTTGCGCTCATTGTATTTGCACTTAAAAAACGTGAGTATGAGGATATATAAAGTGGGTTTGTTGAGGGTTGCTTAAAATATGAAAGCATTCTAAAAATTGGTATGTAAGGATCAAGCATGTTGCTTGGTCCTTTTTGTCGAATTATATTCCCAACTTTAATCCCAATGTGTTATACTGAAAGAAGTTGGGAATAAGAATTTAATATAATAGGATTTTGTGCTTTGGAGAATAAATTACGATGAAGAATTTGTTTCATGTTTTACCCGCAGAATTTTTTAAACCACTTACCAGCAAATATAAAACGGAATATGCAGATTGTATCTTATTGATATTCAATTCGTTTAAACCGGAAATTTCATATGGTGTAAACAGAGAAATTGTGGTTAAGGTTTTGGAAGAATATTTTGAAGCAGATGATAATGAGATGACGTTTGATGAACAGACATACATTCGTGATGCCAGAGAAAAGGCCAATGCAATAATTGCCTCTTTAAAAGCTTGCGGTTGGATAGAATATGAGCAGGAAAAGAATCATCAGTTGAATGTGGTGCTATATGAATATGCGATTCCGATTATTGAGAGTATGAATCGAATTATTAGGGATGAGGAGACTGAGTATCAGGGGATTATTTCGCAGATTCATGCAAGCCTTCAGAATAGAGACTTGTATACAAAGCCTTAGGTACGCCAAACTTTCAGTCTTGCAGAGAGTTTGAAAGTATGCGAAGCTTTCAAGTTTATAGAGAGGTACTTGTTTTAAGCTGGGATATAAAATAGAAAAATGATAAAGGTGCAAACAATGGATAAATATAATTTAAAACTTGATTACCAATTTGCATTGGCACAATCTATGACAGATGGTATGGCTGATTGTAGATATTTTCTCTGGGTGCCTGATTGGCGAGAGGATGCAGAAGAAAAAGAGTATTTGGTAATATTAAACACAGGTGACAGGATTAATAAAGAATTTGAAATTGTTTATCAGTTTAAAGCAGAATACATTAGTAAAAAGTGTTGCTTTGCAATATCAAAGGACGGTAAGACTGCTGTAGCCGGTTATGCTGCGAAGAAGGGTATTATTTGTTATGATTGTGAAAGCGGAGAAGTATTGTGGAACAATCCTAAAATAAAGAAGATTGAAAAGGTTCGATTTAATAACTTTGATGAAAATATTATAGAGGTATTGAATAATAAACAGGAGTTTACCTATTTGGACAAGCAGACCGGAGAGGTTTTAGAGCCTGACAGGGCAAAAAAGGTACGACAGGTAATCAATTGGATGCGTGCGTCTAAAAATGGAAAATATTTGATGACATCAGATTATTTGTCCAGTAAGGATAAGTCAAATTATACTGTTTATGATACAGAAACCAAAGAAATCAAGGGACGGTTCATAGCTCAAAGTCATGTGGGTGATAGTTCATTTGATGTTACAAATGACGGTGAACTGGCTGTTTGTGCCGCATATCAAAAACAGGGAGTTTCTTTGATAAAGGTATCTACCAGTGAGGTCTTATGGACACAAAAAGGGCTCGTGAAGGTTACTTCCGTTTATTTTGATAAAACAGATGAAAAAATACTTGTGCGGTGTCAGTATGATGGTATTTATTTTGTTAATATTCAAAATGGTGAGATAGAAACTCGTGAATCGGGCGAAGAACTGTACTTGAATGATTATGGAGAGGATATTTTATTTTTATGGGACAAGATTGCTAAATTTGGCGAGCATCGTATTGAGTGTCCAAGCTTTGCATGGATAGATGCAGTAGGAATTAAGGATGGTGTGTTGTTGTTGCCGGCAGGCGAAGAAGGCTTAATGTTATATGACTATGAAGGAAATCTAATATGGAAAAATAACGAATTGTCAGGAAATATAGCATATCTGGAGGACGAAGATATGATATGTACCTTTTGGAGTGAATCATATAGCGGAAAAGTGTCAGAGGGAATATTAACGATTGCAAAGATAATACTTGCTTCTGGAAAGGATGGTCAAATAGTATCACAAGTTGATATACCTGAATGTGGTTGTGCAGTTATACATAACAACAAAACCGTGGTGTGCAATACAGGAAAGATGTATGATATTTCAAATGGTTCTATTAAAGAAATCGAGGAACCATTTGAGTTTGTGGTAGGTGCTGTTTTGTAAGTATTTTATAATAAAAGAGATATAGACCTAAGTTGAATTTTTGGGGAGGAAAAATTTACAATGAGCAATGCAAATACAGAAAGAAAAATTGAGATTGAAAATTATATTAAAGAGAACAATGTAGCAGCTATACGAAATTTGTTAGATTCCGGTATGGCACCAATGGAAAAAATACATTATATGGAGCGGGATTGGAAGGATAGGGAATGTGAGTATACTACAACTTTGTTGCAGATGTCCTGCTTTCATGACAAGCTTGATATTGTGAAACTGCTGGTGGAATATGGACTGGATTTGAATCCGGCTGGGGAAAGCCTGCTATATCTACCGCTTACATGGAAGCGTACAGCTATATTTTCTTATATGGTAGAATGTGGTGCAAGCATTGAAAAGAGTCAGAAGGAAGTGGAACGTTTTTTCCTGTGGCTGGGGAAATGTGATTTTGCAGAGATACAAGAGGCTGTTAAGAAATTAAAGCTTCCATTAGCGAATGGAGGGAATATGCTTCGAAGTGCTGCTTCAAAAGGAAATTTACCTATGGTTCAGTATTTATTGTCTGAAGGTGTGGATATTAATTACCATAAACCTGATATGATTTATCCCTATGCTTCAACAGCTATTATAGAAGCTGCAAGACATGATAATATGGAGATGGTACAATATCTGGCAGAGCAAGGCGCGGATGTTTTGATTGAGGATAAGCATGGTGACAGACCTTATACACTGGCAGTAAAGAATAAAAATGCAGAAATGGTAGAGTTCTTGAAAAGGTTGGAGCCTGAGGATTTACATAATAAACTGGAAAAGGCGAAAAAGCTGAAATCCTACAAATTACCGCAAAGTTTAAGCGATTATCTCAAGACAGGTCCATTGTTATTGGAGTTCCCAAATGGAAGATGCTTGAAATGGGTAAAATTATACTCCTATACAGATACAGTAGAAATGAAATGGGGACGTAAAAAGGTGCTTTCCATCATGGAGGATTTGGACGAATATAGTGATGTGCTGTTGGTATGGAGCCCTAAAGAGAAAAAATTATGTTTTATAGATGTAGAGCATGAACAATTTCATCCTGTTTGCACATGGGAAGAATTTATTGCCAATCCGGAAGGGTATCTGCATGATATGGTGGAAGGAAAGTATGATTCATAGGAAGTGGAAATATGAATTGTTAGATCAAGGAGTTTGATGAAATGGAATACAAAGAATATAAAAGCAAACTGATTGCGTACATAAACAGCGGCTTTCGATATCCGGAAGATAAAAGTGATGAGGAAATTGAAGAGTTTTTCGAGTTTATTGATGAACTGGAGGAAAAAGCCGAAAGTGACAAGAAGTATTACGAATTGGTTTCGGATGCCTATGTATTAATGAGAGAT
>JAZQMG010000050.1:0-10939 GCA_045543175.1 Acetatifactor sp.
GCGGTAAAATGCATTCCCATTTTTGCACAAGCAACCATCCAGGAATTTCCCATATTAAAACGGGCATCTCCCATATATACCAGACGAATTCCCTGAATACGTCCGAAATGTTCTCTGATAGTTAATAAATCTGCCAACATCTGTGTTGGGTGGAATTCATCTGTAAGCCCGTTCCATACCGGTACTCCTGCATGATGTGCCAATTCATCCACGATTTCCTGACCAAATCCACGATATTCGATACCTTCATACATTCTTCCTAACACACGCGCCGTGTCTGCAATACTTTCTTTTTTACCAATCTGAGAAGCCGATGGGTCAAGATAAGTACATCCCATTCCCAAATCATGAGCAGCTACCTCAAAAGCACATCTGGTACGTGTGCTGGTCTTCTCAAAAATCAATGCCACATTTTTGCCGCGCAGGGTATCTACAGGAATCCCCTTTTTCTTCTTATCTTTCAGATCTGCTGCCAAATCTACAAGATAGGCAATCTCCTCAGTTGTAAAATCCAATAACTTTAAAAAATCCCGTCCTTTTAAATTCATGCTGTGCCTCCTAAAAATTTAAATACTTATTTAACAGCGTTACTGCCCTCTTTAAATGCTGCACCAATGCTTGCAATACCCTGCAACTCTGCGGGAAGCAAAATGGTAGTAGCCTGACCGTCAGCAACCTTCTCAAATGCCTCAAGACTCTTCATCTTAAGTACCGCCTCATCAGCACCTGCATCCTTCAACATACGGATACCGTCCGCCTTTGCCTGCTGCACCTTCATAATCGCCTCAGCCTGACCTTCTGCCTCACGAATCATCTTTTCCTTCTGTGCCTCTGCGCGAAGAATTGCGGACTGCTTCTCAGCCTCTGCACGAAGAATTGCAGATTCCTTCTCACCCTGTGCCTCAAGGATACGAGCAGTCTTCTCACCTTCTGCACGAGTTACAGCCTCACGTCTCTCACGCTCAGCCTTCATCTGCTTCTCCATGGCATTCTGAATCTCAGCGGGAGGAATAATATTCTTAAGCTCTACACGGTTTACCTTGATACCCCAAGGGTCAGTTGCCACATCCAATGCTGCACGCATCTTGGTATTGATAATCTCACGGGAGGTCAGGGACTCATCCAGTTCCAAATCACCAATGATATTACGCAAAGTGGTTGCCGTCAGATTCTCAATCGCCATCATAGGATTCTCTACACCGTAGGTAAACAGCTTGGGATCAGTAATCTGATAGAAAATAACCGTATCAATTCTAACGGACGCATTATCCTTGGTAATAACGGGCTGAGGAGGGAAATCCGCAACCTGCTCTTTTAAGTTTACGCGGCGTACCACTTTATCAAAAAAAGGCAGCTTAAGATGAAAACCCACGGACCATGTATCCTGCCAAGCACCCAAACGCTCAATTACCCACGCCTGTGACTGGGGAACAATCTTAATACAGGAACAGAACACCCAAAGGAAAATACCAATCAATATAAATGCTACAATTAAAGGACCCATATTACACCTCTTTCTGTGCGGAATTGTGCCGCACTCACATTTCATTTTATTTATCAGACTTTTTATTTATCTTTTGCATCTGAGCATCTTCGCGCACAATCAGCTTCACACCGCTGACGGACACAACCTCAACCACGCAACCCACTGCAAGACGCTTATCGTCATCCTCACTTCTGGCACTCCACTCCTGACCGCCTACAGTTACCTGACCAATGCCCTGCAAATTGTCAATCTCACTGACAACTATTGCCTGACGACCAATCATACTCTCTACGTTGGTACGCACCCTGTCCTTGTTAAAGTATTTCACTGCAATCGGTCTTGTAAATACCAACAATGCAATAGACACTGCCAAAAACAAGAAGATTTGCAGCCAAGTCGGCAAGGAAAGCACTGCTGCAAGCACCGCTATCAATGCACCACCGGCGAACCAGATTGAGGAAAGTCCCATAGTCGCCATTTCAACTACAATGGCAAGAATCAAAACCACAAGCCAGACAACAACCATTTCACTCATATAACGCACCCCTTTCTCTAGGATGATATCAGTTTACTACAAAATAGCTTGTAGGGCAATGTATTTCTTTGCACGATATGAGTAATTATTGTGCAAAAAGCGACTCCCATCCCTCGGATAAGAGTCGCCATCAGCCTATACATTACGCTTTACCATAATTTTAATAAAATACATGGTTACCAATCACAATACCGTCACGTCCGTTATTTCGACGGAAGTGCGTACAATCACCAACATTAGAAACACCTGCGAGCGCCTCTGCCGCAGCTTTCTTACAACTGTCATAAATTCTGCCGGACTCATACAGCGCATTTACCTTACCATTCATAGCAGGTGTAAACTGTCCGGATGCATAGATAACACCGTGGATACTGTCGGGATATGCACTGCTTCTCACACGGTTCATAACAACCGCACCTACTGCCAACTGACCTTCGTAGCTCTCACCGCCGGCCTCACACTGAATCAGTGCCGCCAAAAGAAGAGTCGTATCTGCATCTGTGGTATATTCGCCATAGTTGACATGACGCTTCGCCTCACGCTCTGCCGCCTGTCTAAGCTTAATCTCCTCAAGCGTCTCACCTGCGTCAATTCGAAAATCTACAACGATATACTCGGAGGACACATAACCATCCATTCCTTCATAATCAATGCAGACCCATTCTCCGGTACCATCATCCAGTACCTCTACAATCTCTTCCTTGGGAAGAAGACCGTAAACGCCGGCTTCCTCATCAGGTGCCATACGCACACGAAGAGTCTCTGTATTGACGGTAGCAATCATTCTGCCCACATCTAAAGCCAGAGCTTCTGCCTCTTCTCCAAAGAGAAGATACTCGTCAGACGCCCAACCGATTACATTACCGGACTGTAACTTGGTCCAACCGTTTTTTCTCTCAAGAATAGTACCGCCACAATCCTTATAAAGTTTTCCTACCTTACTCGCTTCCTCGCTGGCATCGCTTCTTACATTCAAAGCGTTCTTTACATTAGCCATTACAAGCTTAGACTGTTGCTTCTCCCAGTCATATGCCTGTCTGGCTGCCTCGGGTGTCTCCCGAACTATCGCACTGGATTCCAGTATGGCCGCTACGCCGCCATTCATTTCATCCAAATAATTACCCATACGTGCATTATCAAAATTTCCAGCTTCTGCGTTCATGTCTGTCATCATTCCCACAAGCACTGCCATGCAAAGGCTTGCCAGAATACTGTACAGTTTTCTGCTTCCTGCCATCATTTTATCCTCCACAAGTTTAAGTGTAACCAAATGTTACAAAAATATTAAATTTGTTAAGATATTTCTAAATAATAGCAGAAGGCCTCCGATTTGTCAAGTCGAAGGCCTTTTCGTCGAATTTAATGAATAAATCTACATGTTTCGGGACTTGTCGATGCAGGCTTCCATGGCATCCATGACTGCCGAACGGAATCCCATCTCCTCCAAAACCTTTACTGCCTGAATAGTAGTGCCGCCGGGAGAACATACCATGTCCTTCAACTCACCGGGATGCTTGCCGGTCTCCAGAACCATCTTGGCACTGCCAAGCACCGCCTGAGCCGCAAACTCATAGGCCTGCTGTCTGGGCATTCCCTCAGCAACCGCAGCATCTGCCATTGCTTCAATAAACATAAACACATATGCCGGTGAACTGCCGCTGACACCTACTACCACATCCATGAGATACTCCGGCACTACACTGGCAGTTCCAAAGGAACGAAGCAAAGATAACACCTGTTCCGTTTCCTCTTTTGTCACATTTTCACCTGCACACACACCAGTGCACCCCTCGGATACCAGCGCGGGAGTATTGGGCATACAACGCACAAATTTTAATTTCCCTCTGCCGAAGGCTTCCTTCAAATAATCCAGACTACGTCCCGGAGCAATGCTTACAATAACAGTCGTTTCTTTAACCGCATCTTTAATCTCTTCGATTACCTCCGGGAAAAAGATAGGCTTTACTGCAAGAAACAGAACATCCGCAGCTTTGACCACTGCAATATTGTCACCGGCAGTCTGAATACCGAATTGAGCATTTGCCTTCTCACACGCGGCACTCATTTTGTCAAAACCAATGATATCCTCTGCTTTTGCCATCTCCTTTTTTAAAATGCCTCCAATCATTGCAGAGGCCATATTTCCCAAACCAATAAATCCTATTTTCATCTTGCTATCCCTTCTGATGCTATCCGCATTCATATTTTATACAATAACAGGTATTCTTTTGTTCCACCTGTTTTTAAAACCGCTTGCATCTCACTGTTTTCCATCCATTACTCAAATGCTTCTGCGCTGTCTGTGTGCTTCATACACCAATAAGGATGTGGCAATTGCCGCATTTAAAGACTCCACCTCGCCCTCCATGGGAATCTTTAAATAACACTCCGCACTGTCTGCCAACTCCTTAGACAAGCCATTTCCTTCATTACCTATAATAAAGGCCGTAGGCTCCTGAAAAGAAAAACTATCATAATAATCCTGTCCTTTGAGATGAGCCGCATAGGTTCTCACCCCTGCCGCATGAAGACTTTCCAGTACAGCAACCAAATCCTTTTCATATACAAATGGCACCCGATAAATGGAACCCATAGTGGAACGAATTACCTTTGGATTATAGATGTCCACTGTGGCATCGCTCATAATAACGCCTGTTATTCCCGCACCTTCTCCGGTTCTCACAATAGTTCCCAGATTACCGGGATCCTGTAAATTCTCCAGAACAACCAACAACGGGTTCCCTTTTGTTAAAAGTTGATTTAATTCATATTGCGGTTGTTTTATGACTGCCAGAATTCCTTGAGGAGTTTGAGTGTCTGACATTTTGGCAAAAACCTCATCCGAAACCTCTTCATAGCCGGTATTTATTAATTTTACCTTTAACTTTTCGTTTGATTCCGTATCATTATCCTCGCCAAATTTGTCAGGAACCTTACCATCAACTCCTACACCATATTTCTCCAAAAAGCTATGAGAAATATATACCTCCCGAATCAGTTCCTCAGGAGCCTCCAGATACATCTTGGCCCCCTCCACCACAAAGACCTTATCCTTGCGGCGTTCTTTGGCCTTACTCTGCCATTGGATAACCTGCTTCACACGCTGATTGGAGCTGCTGGTAATCATAAGTAAACCCTTTCCGACGATTGTCTGTTTCTTCTATATTAATTTCTATATTAAATAGAAAGCAAATGCGCTACCTCGAACTGATACTCATCAATTCCCTTTTTCATATTAAGAGCTTCCTCAATATCATAATCCACAAAATCACCATGAGTGAAGCCCACAACACGATTGGTCTTGCCCTGACGAAGAATATCCACTGCATAAGCACCCATAATGGAGGCATAATAACGATCCTTGGCAGAAGGACGTCCACCACGCTGCATATATCCCAAAATGGTTGCTCTGGTCTCAATACCGGTTGCCGCTTCAATTCGTCTTGCCATGGATACAGAATGTCCGATACCCTCTGCATTGATGATGATATGATGAGTCTTACCCTTCTTGCGGTTCGCAATAATATTGTTGATTATCTTCTGCTCATCAAAGTCATACTTCTCAGGAATCAAAATATCCTCTGCACCGTTGGCAATACCGCACCAAAGGGCAATATAACCTGCATTACGTCCCATAACCTCGATAATACTGCAACGCTCATGGGAAGAAGAGGTATCCTTAACCTTATCAATAGCCTGCATAGCAGTGTTTACCGCAGTATCAAAACCAATGGTATACTCAGTACACGCAATATCGAGGTCAATGGTTCCGGGCAAGCCAATGGTATTGATGCCCTGTCTGGAAAGAGCCTGCGCTCCACGATAAGAACCATCACCACCAATTACAACAATGCCATCGATACCATGTTTTTTACAGATATCTGCACCCTTCTGCTGCCCTTCGGGGGTCTTAAACTCCATACATCTTGCAGTACCTAAAATTGTACCGCCCCTCTGAATGATATCGGAAACATGCTTCGCTTCCATATCAATAATTTCTTCATTCAAAAGTCCCTGGTACCCCTTCTTGATACCCTTAACCTTCATACCTCTGGCAATTGCCGTGCGGACTACTGCTCGAATAGCCGCATTCATTCCGGGTGCATCACCGCCGCTTGTCAAAACACCGATTGTCTTAATCTCTTTTGCCATGACAATACCTCCATATATATCAATAAATTTTTAACAAAGTCATCTTCCTTATTTTAATCCAAAATCTGGTGCATTTCAATAGGTTTTTCGCTATTCTCGTATTCTTCCTGCATTCTGCCAGTAGCGGTGGGAGTGCAACTCGACACTAATTGTTTTTTTGCGCTTGCGTTCCGACTAATTCACCGTTTATCCTATTTAGTCGGGGTTTCTATCGTTTTCATCCCGACTAAATTTCCTTTTTGCTACTTTAGTCGGGGTTTTGCACTACTTCCATCCCGACTAATCTTCCATTTTCCTACGCTAGTCGGGATTTTTCGCCACTTTCTTCCCGACTAAATTTCCGCTTTCCTTCTCCAGTCGGGATTTTCTACTACTTCTCCCCCGACTAAACCACCATTTCTCTACATTAGTCGGGATTTTTCGCTACTTCCATCCCGACTAACCTTCCATTTCACTACGCTAGTCGGATTTTTCGCCATTCCCTTCACCTACTTCTTCAACTTTACATTACCTGCACCGAAGATTTCACCCAAATGGGCGATGGTTTCTTCCGTGGGATTTACCCGTAGGTTGGGGGGAAGGACTTTCACATCCTTGGTGCTTCGAAGGAAAACGACTACATTTTCTTCGCCGGAGGACTGGGAAAGTGCTTCTACAAGGTCTCGTTTGCGCGCCTCATAATCCTCCATGTCCGCAAACTGAATCCACAGGCCGGAGGGCAATTTACTCATGGATTGCGCACTGCCATAGGAACGACCATAGTTACCGTAGCCCCCTTGACCACCGTAGGAACCGCCACCATAGTTGCCATAGCCACCCTGGCCTCCATTCCGACCTCCGCCATATGAACCGTTACCATATCCCCCCCGGTCTCTGCCGTTGTTCCAGTTGGCGTTACCTGCGCTCTCCACTGCCTCAAAGGTAAGGACTTCCTCACAGATAACCTTGCCGTCCTTATCCTCCTCCACAGAGGAACGTCCGCGGATAAACACCTTGGCATCCTCCATAAGCACTGCTGCAAATTTCTCATAATCTCTAGGGAATACCACAATTTCCACACTACCTACCAAATCCTCTATAGTGAGAAAGGCCATCATCTTATCGGTTTTGGTGTATTTAATGGTCTTACCTGCAATGATTCCGCCCACAATTACTTTGACCGAATCAGCCACAGTAACACTGCCTGTTTCCTCATCCAACGCAAAATCACTGGTCTTGTGGCTTACTACTTTATTCCAAAGCTCCTGATACTCCTCCATGGGATGTCCGCTGACATAAATGCCCAAAACTTCCTTCTCAAAGGCCAGAAGCATCTCCTTGGAATACTCCTCCACATCAGGCATACGCAGGTCAAACTCCTCTTTCTGGGTATCGTCTGCAATGTCAAACAAAGAAATCTGCCCCGCCAGATTGTTTTTCTTATCCTTGGTGATATGGTCTAAAATCTGCACATACACACTCATAAACTGCCTACGGTTGCCATTCAGGCTATCCAAAGCCCCTGCCTTAATAAAGCTTTCAATCACACGCTTATTGACTTCCGTCTCCGCAATACGGGTAATAAAGTCCTTTAGATTTAAAAACGGCCCGCGCCCTGTTCTCTCCACTACAATGCTGTCAATCACCGGGCGACCCACGCCCTTGATTGCCGTAAGTGCATAGCGGATGCTCTTACCGTCCACCGAGAATCCGGCCTCGCCCTGATTGATATCAGGAGGTAAAAGCTCAATCCCCATATTACGACAGGTGAGAATATACTCCGACACCTTCTTACTGTTATCGATAACCGATGTAAGAAGTGCCGCCATAAACTCTACCGGATAATAATATTTCAACCATGCCGTCTGATAAGCCACCACCGCATAGCAAGCCGCATGGGACTTGTTAAAAGCATATTTGGCAAAATCCATCATGTCATTATAAATCTCGCCTGCAACCTTCTCGTCAATTCCGTTTGCCAGACAGCCGGGAACCCCTTCCTCGGCATTACCATAGACAAAATTGGCCCGCTCCTTCTCCATTACAGACTGCTTCTTCTTGCTCATGGCACGACGCACCAAATCGCTTCGTCCTAAGGTGTATCCTCCCAAATCACGCACAATCTGCATAACCTGCTCCTGATATACAATACAGCCATAGGTAGGTGCCAGAATCGGCTCCAACTGAGGGCAGGAGTAAGAAACATCATTGTGGTTGTTTTTACCCTTAATATACTTCGGGATAAAATCCATAGGGCCCGGACGATACAGGGAAATACCCGCAATGACATCCTCCAGATTCTGAGGGCGCAGCTCCTTCATGAAGCTCTTCATACCCGCACTTTCCAACTGGAAAATACCATCCGTCCTGCCGGTACCGATGGATGCCAGCACCGCCTTGTCGTCATAATTGATTCCATCTATATCAATGCGCTGACCTGTGGTTTTCTCCACAAAATTCACCGCATCGTGGATTACCGTCAAAGTTCTAAGCCCCAGGAAATCCATTTTCAAAAGCCCCAGTTCCTCCAAGGTAGTCATGGTAAACTGAGTAGTAATAGAGCCATCACTGCCTCTGGACAGTGGTACAAAATCATCTGCCGCCTCAGGACAGATAACCACACCTGCTGCATGCATGGAGGAATGTCTGGGCAAGCCCTCCAGACGCTTACACATATCAATCAGATAGCGAACCTGCTCATCCTCCTGATAAAGCTTACGAAGCTCCGGATTCTTGTCCAATGCCTTTTCCAATGTAATATTCAGCTCCTGAGGCACCATCTTCGCCAAGGAATCACACAACTGATAAGGCAAATCCATCACGCGACCCACATCTCGAATAACTCCCTTAGCCTGTAGGGTTCCAAAAGTGACAATCTGCACCACCTTCTCCGCGCCATACTTGCGCCCTACATAATCAATAACCTCCTGCCTGCGCTCGAAGCAGAAGTCAATATCGATATCGGGCATGGTCACACGCTCGGGATTCAGGAAACGCTCAAAGAGCAGACTGTAACGAATAGGGTCAATATTAGTAATTTTTAAACAATAGGCAACAATACTGCCCGCCGCAGAGCCTCGCCCCGGCCCCACCGGAATATCATTTTGCTTGGCATAATTGATAAAATCCCATACAATCAGGAAATAATCCACAAATCCCATGCTGCGGATAACGTCCAACTCATAATCCAGACGCTCCCGCAAAGTCTGTCCGGTCTCTCCCGCAGGCATATCTCCGGGGTCAGAATAGCTTCCGTCCTCCAGACGCTTGCCATACCGCATAGCCAGACCGTCACTACACAATTTATTCAAATAAGACCAGGAATCATAGCCCTCCGGCACCTCAAAATGAGGCAGCTTGGTCTTGCCAAACTCAATTTCCACATTACAGCGGTCGGCGATGCGCTGGGTATTCTCCACTGCCTCCCACGCATAGGGGAACAGCCCCTTCATCTCCTCCTCGCTCTTTACAAAATACTGACCGCCCTCATAACGCATGCGGTCCTCATCCGAAAGCTTCTTACCCGTCTGCAGACACAACAAAATATCATGAGAATCCGCATCCTCCGCATATGTATAATGCACATCATTGGTGGCAACAAGCGGAATATCCAGCTCCCTGCTCATACGCATCAGTTCCATATTAACAGTCTTCTGCTCCGGAATACCATGATCCTGCAACTCCAGAAAATAATTGCCCTTTCCAAAACAAGCCTCATACTTGCGGGCCGCTTTTCTCGCCTCATCCGGCAAGCCCTTTATAATATAACGCTGCACCTCACCTGCCAGACAGGCCGAGGTAGCGATAATTCCCTCGTGATAACGATTTAACACCTCAAAATCCACACGGGGCTTATAATAATATCCTTCTGTAAAGCCCTTACTCACAATCTTCATGAGATTGGCATAGCCGACATTGTTCTCCGCAAGAAGCACCAAATGATAATAGCGGTCCTCGCCCCCTGTAAGCTCCTTGTCAAATCGGGAGTTGGGTGCCACATAGACCTCACACCCCAGAATCGGCTTAATTCCTGCCTCCTTGGCTGCACGGTAAAAATCAATGACACCGTACATCACACCATGGTCCGTAATGGCGGCGGAATCCATCCCCAACTCCTTCACTCGCTGCACATATTCTTTTATCTTGTTGGAACCATCCAACAGAGAATACTCTGTATGGACATGAAGATGGGTAAATGCCATGCTGTTCTCTCCCTTGTAAACAATAGAAAACACACGCTGCAAGTTTTCTATTGTCATAATTCAAATACTTTCATGGTCCGGCAAAATGCACCACTTGTATTTTAGTATAGCATATCAGAAGACTAATCTTCAACTGGGAAGTGATGCTGTTCCAATTTCATATTTCTAAGAACTAAGAAGCCACTTACGCCCCCTCGCACTGCGGGTCTATACGCAATAATTGGTTTGCCAGACCCGAGGATTCATGAAATTCCGGGTCTGAAAAGGTAATTTTTGTGCATAGACCCACGCCATGGGATTAAAAGATATGGACACCAACTCCAATAGGGATAAAAAATATGCTTTGCCCCAATCTTGCAATCAGAGCAAAGCATTTACTTACATAGAAACTATATTAAATATTTTTACAGACCAAACAGGTTCTTAAGAAAGTCGCTCAGACTTAAATTCTTAGCCACAATCTTAAACTTAGCTGTCTTGGAACCTGCACAGTCCTCGCCATCAAACGTGGTGCCATTCGCACTTACCACCACGCTTGCAGTTCCCTTATTTACGTTATTCACATAGGAAACCTCGTACAGCTCT
>JAZQMG010000051.1:0-34499 GCA_045543175.1 Acetatifactor sp.
GCCTGTCCGCAGTCTACGCAGACACAGATTACTTCGTAGTCGAAGTTCTCCTTAAGCCAAGGGATAATTGCGGTGGTATCAAGACCACCGGAGTAAGCCAATACAACTTTTTCTTTCATGATAAAAGCCTCCGTAAAAATATGTATTTTTATGTATTTTGTAATCTGAAATTAACTATACAACATTCCACGCATAAAAGCAAGTAAAATTAGTGCATAAATTTAGATACAAAATGAATATTAACAATTAAAATATGCACAAATATGTATAAAAACAGTGAATATACGAATAAATATGCAAACGTAAAAAATATAAGGAATCACAAGAAAGTGTTACTAGACGAAAATGCGGCACAATCAAATATTTGACATAGACGACAAAATACGATAATATCTTTTTAAAGATGACTGAGGAGGGTAACCTGATATTATCAGGGCGCAAAGCTGTAAGTCGCCACAGGTCGATGGTTTAGCTGCAATCAGAACATACTTCGGTGTGTTTTGGTTGCAGTTTTTCTTTCTATTTTGCGTTCTATAGAAACAAAAGGCTTTGGGAAATGCGCTCTGGGAAGTGGTCTGCAACTTATGAAAAGGAGGTACGGGGAAATGAATTGTATGAGAGGAACAGTGAGAAAAGCACTTGCCGTTTTGATGGCAATGGTGGTTCTTGTATGCACAGTGGATATTCAGGTGTATGCAACAGAAGGTGCAGAGGAGTCGGTTGATGAGGTAACAGAGACTGTTCGAGGAACCGGGGATGGCAAGGATGCTGAGAATGCCATTTATGAGGGAGAGGATTATCGGGTTACTTTTACGCTGATTGGCAGTTGGGAGGGCGGCTATAACGCCAATATTAAAATCGAGAATACAGGCGAGGCCACCATTGAAAACTGGTGTCTGGGATTTGAATGGGAAAATACTATATCCTCTGTGTGGAATGCAGAACTACAGGAGCAGGCAGAGGGCAGATGTGTTATTAAGAATGCAGGATAGAATCAGGATATTTTACCCGGTGGAAGTGTGGAATTTGGTCTTAGCGGAAATGAGGATTTTCTCGGCTATCCTACATCCTATCAGATAATTGGGGGTGTGGATGAAGCGGATACGGACAGCTATTCCGTGGATTATTGTGTGACAGGAGACTGGGGAAGTGGATTCACAGGCACCATCACTGTTACCAATAACACGGAGGAAACTATCGAAGACTGGGTATTGGAGTTTGATTTTGACAATGAGATTACCAGTATCTGGGATGGGGAGATTACAGCCCATGATGATGTACATTATGTGGTCCACAATACTCAGTACAACAAGGACATTAATGCAGGAGAAAGTATTACGGTAGGATTTGTGGTAAATGAGGGAAATTCTGCCAATCTTATTTTCAATGTGGCGTTGTATAGTTATAGCGACCAACTTATAGAGGATGCAGAGGAGCCAGAGCGGGAAAAGGAACCCCTTCAAAGTATCGGAGAGGCGTATTTTAAGGCACCTTCTAAGGAGGATGTGACCATAAATGAAGAGACAGGCGTCATGTATGTCAAAAATCAGGTGCTTATCAGCGCATACATGGGCGTGGAGAAGTCAATCATTGAGGAGATTGCCGAAGAAATTGACGCAGAGATTGTGGGTTATATTGAATTGACCAATGATTATCAGTTGGAGTTTCGGGAAGAGAAGAGTGCAGAGGAAATAGACGTGATATTGGGGTATTTGAACAGCTTTTCCTTTGTGAGTTTGGCGTCTTTGAATGTTGCAGGAGAATGGAGTAGTGAGGCAACGACTACAAATGATAAATTGTATAACGATAATCAGATATGTGGCAAGAAGGAGTTAGATGAAGATCAGGATGGTAAAGGAGATGGGGTTTTTCGGACCACATATGATGTTTGTGAGGATGATTGGAATGAGGATGTACCTGATGGAGATAACTGGGGATTAGAAACATTAAAGGTTTTGTCTGCATGGGACTATAAGGATACATTTCAACCTGTTAGGGTAGGTGTTTACGATAATATGTTTGGAGAGCATGAAGACCTTGTGTTTGATGATATATATAATAATCCGAACGAAATAATTGACGGTCATGGTACACATGTGGCAGGGATTATAGCAGCAACACATAATAACGAAAAAGGCATTTCCGGTGTGGCTACGGATGTTAGGTTATATGGTTATGCGAATCAAGGCTCAGAATATGGCTCTAGTATGAGGGATAAGCATGCGTATGCTACTTTAGTTGGAAATCATGTTAAGGTTATCAATGTGAGTCTGGGTATGCAAGTGGAAGTTCAGTACGCAGCATCTCATGGAAATGTAAAAGCAATTAATTATGTTAAGGAAAGCGCAAAAGTACTTGAAGAATACTTGAATAAGCTAGTAATGTCGGGAGACGATTTTTTGATTGTTACTTCCGCAGGAAATACAGAAAATATTAGTTTTGTAAAAGATAATTCTGTCGATTATGGTTATCGTGAATATGATTATGAAAATGATAAGGGGGCGAAAACATACTCGGGAGGAGTGGAGGCCTATTTTGATTGTGCATTGACGGCAATTGAAGAACCTAATATAAAAAATCGAATTATTGTTGTTGGTTCAGCGAGGCATCGTGTTCTGACATATAAAGTAGATTATTTCTATAGTGATTTTAGCAATATAGGGGATCGAGTCGATGTTTGTGCACCTGGGGAAGATGTTTTAAGTGTAGTGCCCAAACATTTACAGACAACAGGATATCAATTGATGGGGGGAACCTCTGTTGCATCTCCTTGTGTGGCGGGGATTGCTGCACTTATGTATCAAGCAAATCCATCTATAAATGCTGTGACCGTAAAGGAAAAAATTTGCAATAGTGGAACAATAACTGTAAGGAATGCGCCTACATATGGGAATATAATGCCCGATGCATTTGTATGTTGTATTGCAGCGAGAAATTGTAAGGATACTGAAAGCGATGATGTAAAGTATCCCAGTGGAATTATTACAGGTTGTGTAAAAAATCAAAGTAATGATATGGTTTCGGATGTCAAAATTACGGCACTTAAAAAAGACACAGGCGAGTACAACTTGGGCAAATATTGCTTTGACTTTTATACAGATGCAGATGGATATTATATGCAGGTTTTACCACAGGGAACCTATGATTTGGTTGTTTGTGCGGAAGGATATTTGCCCTTCTCTGTCAAAAGTGTTACCATATTACCTGACAATACAAAATATATGGAAAATTTGGTGTTGAGTAAGTGGGTGACCGGAATTTATAGAGGCATTGGTGTAAAAGGAACTGTTATAGATGCATTAAAGGGTACAGCAGTGGAAAATGCAACCGTCAAATTGAGAACGGGATGGAATAACAAAAGTGGGGCTTATGCAAAAAATATAGCAGGGCTTGATTGTTGTGCAACAACGGATGTAAATGGAGAGTTTTTTGTATTATCTAACTTAGGAACTTACACAATAGAAATTTCACGGGAAGGATACATTACCGAATATTATAATGTCGTTGCAGGAGATGCAGGAGGATTATCTGCGTTAACGCAAACAACAATGGTGCTTACGCCTGTATTACCGGATAATGAATATCGAATGGTTTTAACATGGGGGAAGGAACCGATAGATTTGGATTCCCATTTAACTTATTCCATTGGAAATACAAGAAAGTTCCATGTATACTTTAATATGCGTTCGGCTTCTGTTAATGATATTCAGGTAGCAAAATTGGATTTGGATCAGACGAATGGTTATGGACCTGAAACGATAACAATGACAGTAAATGAAGAATTATTAGAGAATGGTGTCTTTAGGTATTGTGTCCATGATTATGTGGCTCGTAATGATTCAACGGCACGAGGGTTATCCATATCCAATGCACAAGTGCGTGTATACAAAGGGAATAATTGTGTTGAGACCTATAATGTTCCTTCAAACAAATCGGGGTCGATATGGCATGTGTTTACGTTGGACAAGAATGGAATGACCTCATCAGGAGAGGTTTATGGTGGCTATACAAATCAGGTTCGCTAAAATAGTAGGATATGTATAATGACATGGAAGGAGTATGTTAAAGATGAAAAAGAAAAAAGTTTTTTGGGGCGGTATAGTCTTTATATTATTAATAACTATCGGAATAGGAAGTTTTTTGGTCATGTCCAGTAAACCACAAGAAATGCCTGAAATAATATTTATGTATACAAGAACGCGTCCTGATTATAGTACCGGAGATGTTGTTTTTTGGGATAATTGTGGAAATAAGTATTGGACAAACGACCCTTCAGTTTGTAACCTTTCATGGAAAGAAATCTACGAGGAGTTCACTGCAGGCAGATTGGATGATGTTCTTAAGAAAAAGAAGGTATGTGAGCCGGAAGAGATGTATACACAATACAAGTTGCTTACGAAGGTAGCAAAAAACAAAGAGTTAGAATTAATACCGGAAAGTGAATATTTCCCGGAAGTTGTGACGGATCATTTTTCATGGTGGGGAGTTTATGCTAATAAAGATAAAGAATTGGAGTTAATTGAACTTAGAAGTGAATCGTTTACTGTTACATACTATGCTAACGATGAAAATGCGAATAAGATTTGTGAGTGGATGGAAGAGGAGTAAGTTTGGGAGACTACCAGTTTATGTCTTGGGAGGCTTCTTTGATGGTGGAGAAGCCCCAAGACAGCAAGTTTTGAGGGGAGGAGACAGACATGCCGAATCGCATAAGAATAGAGTTAGCAATTCTACTTGCATTGGTAGTTTGTGCGGGAGCATTATGGGAATTTATAGATAAGACAAGCAACCACGAGATGTCTACTATAGAGGAACAGGCTGCCGGAAATGCAACAGATATTTCTGTAGAGGAACCGACCATAAGTGATGAAGACGTAGGCGAAATGCCACCTATTGTATTTATGATAGACAGGCAGTATGTGTATGCTCCGGGGAATGGATTTTTCTTTCTCGACAATCAAGGCAATCTATATTTTACAAACAACCCAACGGTGTATGAGCTTACTTATTTGGAGCTGTGTGAAGCATTTGCGGAGGGGGAATTGGATGATGTGCTTATTCATAAAGGAACTTGTAGTCAGGAAGAAATATATGAAAATTACAAGTTTTTGAAAGAAGTTTCCCTAAATGAGCAGTTTGTACTTTGGCCTCGGGAGGAACCAATTATAACGGATAATTTTACAGATACATGGTATTGGGTTGGAGTTTATTATGATGAAGAGGAGAGGCTGTCAGTAAAAGAACTTCAAAGGGAAAAAAATAGTTTGATTTTGTATGGTAGTGATGATAAGGCAATTCAAATTTGTGAGTGGATTGATAAAGTGGCAAGAGATGTTAAAGAAGTTAGAGAAGATAGAATGGCGGAAGTGTCAGACTCTGATGATAAAATGGCGTCAGAAACTCTTGTGCAGCTATATTTTAAATCAACTACCGCAGAGAACGTTCTTACGGATGAAGCTACAGGGATTGCTTATGTAAAGAATCAAGTGCTTGTAAGTGCTTATCCGGAGGTGCATAAAAGTATCATAAGTCAACAGGCACAAAAGATTGGTGCGGAGGTTGTGGGGTATGTAGAGCTTACAAATGATTACCAACTGGAATTTACAGAGGACAAAACTTTAGGGGAATTAAATGAAATGATTGCGTATTTACAAGGACTTCCAGAGGTAGATTATGCTGCTTTGAATTTTGCATGTGAATAGGAGAGCGAAACGAATTTTTGAAATGAAAGAAAATTTGTTATTCAACGGTCACGGATTAAATATTGAGAGGGGGAATATAGGATGAAAAGAAAAAGAGTTATAATAATCAGCATGTTGCTTGCGGTTATGTTGGTTCTTGGAGTTTGTGTCACAGTGGTTTGGGTAAATAGACCTCAAGAAATGCCCGCAATTGTGTTTATGTATAGTAGAACACGTCCTGACTATAGTACCGGAGATATTGCTTTTTGGGATAATTGTGGTAATCAGTATGGAACAAATGACCCTTCTGTCTGTAGCCTGACATGGAATGAAATTTACGAGGAATTTACTGCGGGCAGATTGGATAATGTTCTTAAGAAAAAGAAAGTATGTGAGCCGGATGAAGTGTATGAATATTATAAGATGCTAAAGAAAGTTGCCAAGAACAAAGAATTTGATCTTATAAAATATGAGCATTATCCGGATGTGGTAACGGATACATTGTACTGGTATGGGATGTATTATGATAAAGAAGGGAAATTATCTAGCATAACACTGCAAAGAGAAATACGTTATACGACGGAATACGGCAATGATGAAAACGCGGTAAAAATCTGTCAGTGGTTGGAAGGAGAAAATCAAAATTCGTCCAGTGCAACTGCCATAGAACCTGATGTTGAACCGTCTGTTGAAACCACAGAACAGGCATACTTTAAGGAACCTGCCAAAGAGGATGTAGTCATAGATGAAACCACAGGAATTACCTACGTGAAAAATCAGGTGCTTGTAAGTGCATGCCCGGATGCCCATGAAAAGATAATAAGTGAACAGGCGCATAAGCTTGGTGCGGAGGTTGTGGGCTACATAGAACTAACCAATGACTATCAATTTGAGTTTACGGAGGATAAGACCTTGAAGGAATTGAACGAAATGATTACGTATCTGCAAGGACTCCCGGAAGTAAGTTATGCCTCTTTGAATCTAGTGTATGAACAGGTGACGGAATGAGGTGTATATCTTAGGGCTTCTCTGTAGCGGGGAAGCCTCAAGGATAATCATTCTTGACATTTCAACTTGTCTGCACTACAATAATATTATCTGAATTCAAGTCATTATTTCTAAGGCGATTCAGCCGTCTTTCACTTGAAAACAATTGCATAATAACGGTGGAGGGCGCAAAGACCTCCGCAGAAGGAGGTAAACATGGGGAAATATGATGTTGCTCTGTATGAATATCTGGAAGATAAGGTGCGATTTGCAGATTTATTTAACGGAGTGCTGTACAATGGAGAAGAAGTGGTAACACCGGATATGTTGGAGTCGGATAGTGAGCGGAGTGGGAATCGTTTTCGCGATTTGAAGAAACAGTTGAAAAACGGAGACTGGTTAGCGGTTGCTGCGATGGAGAATCAGGAGAGTGTTGATTATAGTATGCCGCTTCGAATGATGGAGTATGATTGTTTGGAATATATGAAGCAGATGCGAAGCCTCAGACTCAAGCGCAAGAGGGAGATTGAGCAGGCTGGTGGTAAGTCAGATAACTGGTCTTTGCGGTTGGATAAGGATAGTCGGTTGAATCCGGTACATTCCGTTTGTGTATATCACGGAACAGAGGAATGGAATGGTCCGAAGTGCCTGAAAGATATGATGGATTTTGAGGGAGCACTGCCGGGGTGGGCAGATATGTTTCATGACTACGGGATGACGTTATTTTGTGTTAATCAAACTGAGGATTTCACAAAGTTCCGGACGGAGTTGCGTCAGTTTCTTGAGGTCATTCCTTGTAGAAAAAATAAGAAGTTGCTCAAGGAGTTGTTTGAGCGTGAAGAATATAAGCATCTGGACAGAGATACGGCAGAGGTAATTGCTGTTTTTACAGACAATAAGAAAATGATAGAGATGTTGGAGGAAGAACAGGAGGAATACGATATGTGTAAGGCATTGGATGACTTGATTGCAGATGGCAAGGCTGAGGGTATATCTCAAGGTATATCTCAGGGCATAGAACGTGTAAACAGATTGATTAAGTATTTGATTGGGGATGGGCGACATGAAGATGTGGAGAGAGCGGTTTCAGATGTAGACTACCAAAACATGTTGTTTGCAGAATATAATTTATAGAAGTAGTAAAACAATGAAATGGCTAATAAAAAAACAAAAGACGGAGGATAAATTATGAACCCTATGGCACTTATGAAGCTGATGCAGATGAAAAATCAATTTACCGCAGACCATCCCAAATTCGAGGCATTCCTTAGGATGGTTTTCTCCAGAAAAATAGAGGAAGGAACTGTATTTGAAATAACCATTACCCGCCCCGGAGAGGCACCCATAACCTCCAATATCAAGATTACCCAATCGGATATGGAACTGTTTGAGGAATTGAAGAATCTCAGAGCCAACTAAGTGCGTATTTGATGGAGAGAACAACATATGCAAAGAAAAGAACACTCTAAATATATAAACTGGATTGTGCCAATTTTGATAATTGGTGTAGCATTGCTTTTGTTTGTGGGACCGGTGTGGATTTGGTTGCAGCTTAACGTGAAAGCTATTGATGTGGATTATGAGGGACGAGAAGAGGCGGCGGCACTTTTTGTTTATGAAGGTAGAACTTATCGTGAAATTGATAAGTGGTGTTTATCTGAGTTTAGGCATTCCGGGCGTACATGGCGACGGTCAAATGCACCTTACGATTAAAAAGAAAGGGTTCGTAAATGAGAAGTCGGAGTTGTTCCAAAGATTTTGGACAAAACGCCACCAAAATGACCCCATAGAATTTGTGAATCCATTTAGTATGGAGAATGATGCTGCTGTTGGCTGTTCATTTTGTTTTGATGGATGTCCATTGTCGGGAACAGAACTTTATGTAGCAAAACAGAAAGAGAAGTGGTATTTTGTTGAAGCGGACTATGGGTGTGATGACAATGGTCAATCGCAGGTGCTTCATTGGGGATATCTGATAGACGATTCGGAGATGATAGAGTATTTGAATGCGTTTATGCAGTATGAAGAAACGTCTGAATGAGGTATAGCATGATGCAAAAATGTGGCTTGACTTCCTGACTTAATATTACTATGCTGAGAACAGTAAAAAATTGACAGGAGTGTACCACATGAAAAAGAACAAGAAAACAGCAGCAATTCTGCTCTCATGTATCTTACTATGCGCTTGCGGAAATGATGCTGAATTTACCATAGAACCGCTTGAGGCAGAGCAAATAACCATGGAGCAGCCCGTCACAGAACCTGCTGCCACTGAGGCTGCTGCAAAGGTTCCGGAAGGATTGCAAACACTTCTTTCGGAGCATTTTCTTGACGGAACCATAGCTGAGACCCTGGAGGAAATGATGAGTGATGTTGTGGTAGCGAAGGAGGAGTATGAGAAGTATCGGGGCTGTGGGATAGATCTTGATTTGTCACATTTGGAAGAGTATGGCGGTGTTTTGTTGCGTGTGGATGCAGACAATGATGGAATAGAGGATTTGTTTCTGTGGATTGATGATGGCGGCTCCATGGGGAATTCCACCTTTTATCTGGCAAAGGGGAAGGCAGACGGAGACTATGAGATAACGGAGTATCAGGAAACCTTAAGTCAGGAGATTGCTTTTGTGGAATTTGAGGGACTGAATTATCTGGTGGAGACGGATTATGAATATTATCGAAAGGCAGTCAATGGTTTTATTGTGACCTGTTATGAGGACGGTCTTGTCAGCGACCGCGTAGGTTTAGAAGCCGTATCTCCTGTTTGGACGTCGGAAATCATTTCCTACGATTCTGATTATGTGAAGTTGGCGGAGCAATATGCAGAGCTTGGCAAAGATGGTTTCCATGATAATAATATGTATGAATACCGAGAGGGTGCCGGTAGTGGAGAGAGGTTGGGAGAATCGCTGGACAGCCCGGAAGAGACTATGTACTATAGTGATATTAACAATGACGGCATAGAAGAATGGTATGATAAATATGTATATTATCCAAGTAACTTGCGTACATCCATCCAGTTGGAGAATTATTTATATTTTGCAGAGGAATCTGATCAGCCTGAATATCTGACTTCCTATTATGATTTGCAATACGAGGGAACACCTTTAATGTTCTGGGTAGAGCAGACGACAGATGAGATGGGACAAGTAAAGCAGGTGGTCTGTCTTCTCACCTATGAGGGACTTAGTACCAATCGGGTATATGGTTATCTGATTGAGGGGGATTCTGTGACAGGGGTGTTTGAATTAGAATACGAGGGACAGTTAGAATTTCAATGCACCACAGAATTAGAAGAGACAGCGACGAAAGGTTAAATAATGCGTAATAAAATCCCCGGCAAGTCAGCATCCTTCAAGGGTGTGAGCAGGCCGGGGATTACTCATGAAATACTTGTAAAGAGTGTTTCCTACTGTCTAACGTATTAAATCATCAATATCTGTAGTGAGTTCCGGTATTTCGCCGTCCTCCACTCTCTTGGGTCCTATAGATTGTTTGATTTTTTCCCAACGTTCTCGGGGGAAGTAATAATTTACTCCCAAAGCAATTGCCACACCGATACCGGTATCAAGGATACGGTTGATGGAGTAGGGGATGAAGGTATCCACGGGGGTGTTAAACAAAATAATACAAAGGATAACGCCGCCGGGTTGAATGGCACCGGGCCAGTGCATCAGAAGACTGATTTTGATTAACAGGATGACACCCACAAACAAAAAGGGTAGAATCATGGGGCGCATTTCACCATCGGGATAAAACTGTATATAGATAGCAAAAATAGCCATTCCAATCAGACCACCGTATAGGGTGCCGAAGAGGCGATTGCCTCCATTTAATTTAGATGTGTCCATATCATTGCCCATGCCGAAGATGGCGCCGATACAGGCAAAGGTAGGGTTTCTGTCAATAAGCTGATAGACAAAAGCACAAATACACGCTGCAAGGGCAGTTTTGATATTACGCATTCCTATGTGAAAACGTGATTTTTTCTGTGGCGTTTCCATGAAAATACCTCCGAAAATTCAAGTTGCTTGTATGGGCTTCATTTGATATAATATAATGTAAAACTTTGTGCCTGTCAATGACAGGAATTGACAAAGTAAAACGAGTAAAAATACACATTTTATGTGAATATTCACAGTGGGATGCATAAATATACATGAATATACAAAAATAATGTATAAAAATTAAAAAGTAGTGGACATTTATGCAAAAAGTGGTATGATTACATAAGATATCGTTTTCAAAATAAGGAGAGTTTTATCATGATTAAAGTGGGAATTATCGGTGCAACCGGTTATGCCGGAGGAGAGTTGGTAAGAATTTTGGCGAATCATAAAGATGCAGAAATTGTGTGGTATGGTTCCAGAAGTTACATAGATAAGAGATATTATGAAGTATATCAGAACATGTTCCAGATTGTGGAGGATGTGTGTAAGGATGATAATTTGCAGGAGCTGGCTGATCAGGTGGATGTGATTTTTACTGCGACACCTCAGGGCTATTTGGCAGGTATTCTGACAGAGGAGATTTTGCAGAAGGTTAAAATCGTAGATTTGTCCGCAGACTATCGAATCAAGGATGTGGCTACCTATGAGAAGTGGTATGGTATCGAGCACAAGTCTCCTCAGTTTATCGAGGAGGCAGTGTATGGTCTCTGTGAGATTAACCGTGACAAGGTGGATGAGAAGACCCGCCTTATTGCAAATCCCGGCTGTTACACCACCTGTTCCATCCTTACTGCTTATCCTATGGTAAAGGAAGGCATGATTGATGTGGACACTCTGATCGTAGATGCCAAGTCCGGTACTTCCGGTGCGGGCAGAGGTGCCAAGGTGCCCAACCTGTTCTGTGAGGTTAATGAAAATATGAAGGCATACGGTGTTGCAAGTCATCGTCACACTCCTGAGATTGAGGAGCAGCTTGGCTATGCGGGCGACTGTGATGTAACCATCAATTTCACTCCCCATCTGGTTCCTATGAACCGTGGTATTTTGGCAACGGAGTATGCAAAGCTTAAGAGAAAGCCTGACGGCAGCCTGCCTACCTATGAGGAAGTAAAAGCTGTTTACGATAAGTATTATGCAAAGGAAAAGTTTGTCCGTGTCCTTGACAAGGGTGTTTGCCCTGAGACCAAGTGGGTTGAGGGAAGTAACTATGTGGACATCAACTTTGTGATCGATGAGCGTACCGAGCGTATTATTATGATGGGTGCCATCGATAATCTGGTAAAGGGCGCAGCAGGCCAGGCAGTTCAGAATATGAATTTGCTCTTTGGACTTCCCGAGTGGGAGGGCTTGGAACTGGTACCTTGTTTCCCTTAAAAACAAAAGAAAGTTAGGATAAAGAGATGCAGAACAAGAATTTTACCATACGTGCAATGACCATAGAGGACTATGAGGGTTTGCGTGCCCTGTGGATGACCATTAAGGGCTTCGGTATCCGAAGCATTGATGATTCCAGAGAGGGCGTGGAGAGATTTCTTAAGAGAAACCCTGACACCAGTGTAGTGGCAATCGCGGAGGATGGCTCTGTGGTGGGTGGCATTCTCTGCGGACATGACGGCAGAAGAGGGTGTCTTTATCATGTGTGTGTCCATGCGGATTACCGAAGATTGGGCATCGGCAAAGCCATGGTGGTGTATTGCATGAATGCCTTGAAGGCAGAGGAGATTAACAAGGTCAGTCTCATTGCATTTACGGTCAATGATGTAGGTAATGCTTTCTGGAACTGCATCGGTTGGACCAAGAGAGAAGATTTGAATTATTATGATTTTACCTTAAATGAGGCAAATATTACAGCGTTTAATCAGTGATTTGTCTGATTTCCAGTCAATTAACAGGCTATAAAATCAGGTGGGACTAAGAGAAAAGGATGGTGCTTAATATGGCAAATATCAAACAGATAGAGGGCGGTGTAACCGCAGCAAAAGGCTTTCAGGCAGCAGGTGTAGAGGCTGCCATCAAATATCAGAATCGTAAAGACATGGCGCTGGTTTACAGTACTGTTCCCTGCAAGGTAGCAGGAACCTTCACCACCAATGTGGTAAAGGCAGCACCTGTACTTTGGGACAAAAAAGTTGTTGAGGAGTCCGCATTTGCACAGGCAGTTGTGGTAAACTCCGGCGTGGCAAATGCTTGTACCGGCAAGCAGGGCATGGATACCTGTCAGGCTGAGGCAGAGTGCGCAGGTAAGCTTCTTAACATCCCTGCGGATTCCGTGTTGGTGGCTTCCACAGGAGTTATTGGCATGCAGCTTCCTCTGGACAGAATCTGTGCAGGTATTGAAAAGTTGGTTGCAGCCAAGGAAGATACTTTGGAGGCAGGTTTGGATGCAGCGAAAGCAATCATGACCACCGATACCGTACATAAGCAGATTGCCCTTGAGGTTGAAATCGGCGGCAAGACCGTGACTATTGGCGGAATGTGCAAGGGCTCCGGTATGATTCACCCCAATATGTGTACTATGCTGGGCTTCGTAACAACAGATGCAAATATTTCCAAGGAACTTCTGCAGAAGGCAGTGAGTGCGGATGTAGTGGATTCCTTTAACATGATTAGTGTGGACGGTGACACCTCCACCAATGATACTTTGCTGGTAATGGCAAACGGTCTGGCAGAAAATGCCGAGATTACAAGCGAGGGTGAGGATTACGATACCTTCTGTGCAGCACTGCATGAAATTACTTCCTTCCTTGCCAAGAAAATGGCAGGCGACGGTGAGGGTGCAACTGCTCTCTTTGAGACGAAGGTCGTAGGTGCAGACACCAAGGAAAATGCTCGCATTCTTGCCAAATCCGTAATCTGCTCCTCCCTGACCAAGGCAGCAATCTTCGGACACGATGCCAACTGGGGACGTATCCTCTGTGCATTGGGCTACTCCGGCGTAAAATTTGACCCCGAGAATGTAGACCTCTATTTCCAGAGCGCATCCGGCAAAATCCATATCTTCGGCAATGGCGTAGCATGTGACTACAGTGAAGAAGAGGCAACTAAAATTCTCTCTGACCCCGAAGTAACCGCTCTTGTTGACATGCACATGGGCGATGCCGAGGCAACCGCATGGGGCTGCGACTTGAGTTATGACTATGTAAAGATTAATGCAGATTACCGCTCCTAAATCTGTGGAAACGGAATATGGCGAAAAGCGCATGCAATGAACAGGGGGCATCATGAATTTAACTGCATTCGGAAATTGCATGAAACGGAACCGGGAGAAAAACAATATTTCCTTAGAGGATTTAGCACAACGAACCGGAATTAGCATAGAGCTTTTGCAAGCATTTGAAGAAGGAACACAGAAACCAAAGTTTTCAGAACTACAGGTGATTTCTTCGGAGATAGATGTTCCAGTGCTGATATTAAAAAGTGGTGGCGGAATGGTTGGAGTAAGACGCATAAATGAGAGTGGAAAGCATGTGTGTGACTGGAAAGAATACTAGTGCAACGGTTTTAAATTAACTACACCATATTACATGTCCATTTTCCCGATAGCATAGGACAAAAAGCCTCAGCGTAGCCCGCTGCGCCTATAGAGGTCTTACTTGGCAAAGGAGGATGATTCAGCTACCCCCCAATTTTTCTATAGATAGACTTGGGCATATATGAAATTTTTCGTTCGTGAGACCCAAAAACACGAAAAAACAGGTAGATTTTGTATGATTAGCCGTACATTTGGGCATATATACAAAAACTTGCTCACCAGACCCGTGAAACGGAAAAAATCAGGGTCTCACAAGCTAATTTTCCTGCATATGCCCAAACGTTGAATCCGGTGCTCAAACAGGAATAGGCAATTGGAAGCATTAACCGAAAAACTACAGTTTACTAAAAAACTAATTTTATTGTGGAGGGCTTCGTAAGACAGCCTGAGTCCGACAAATGTTTTTATAAGGGCGTAGCAAAACGCCGGTACTTAACGAGAAAGCAACGCTTTCGAGTTTAGTATCCGCTGCGTTTTGGTCCGAGCGGAAGCGTCCCGCATAAAAATATTTGCCGGACTCAGGCGTCCCTCATGAAGCCCCCACCAAGAAAGAGAGGAACCCATGGAAAAAGATATGCAGCAACTTTTAAAGAAGGCAGAAGTACTTATCGAGGCCCTGCCCTATATTCAGAAATTCAACCGTAAAATCATCGTTGTAAAATATGGTGGAAGTGCCATGAGCAACGAGGAGCTCCAGAAAAATGTCATCAAGGACGTAACCCTTTTGAAACTGGTAGGTTTCAAGCCCATCATTGTACACGGTGGCGGTAAGGCTATCAGCAACTGGGTCGGCAAGGTTGGCAAGGAGGCACAGTTTGTAAACGGTCTGAGAGTTACCGATGCAGAGACCATGGAGATTGCAGAGATGGTTCTGGGCAGAGTGAACAAGAGCCTTGTATCCATGGTGCAGGAGCTTGGCGTTAAGGCTGTAGGTATCAGTGGTAAGGACGGCGGCCTTCTCAAGGTTGACAAGAAGCTTTCCAATGGACAGGACATCGGTTTTGTAGGTGATGTGAAAAAGGTAGATGCTAAGATTCTGTATGACCTTTTGGAGAATGATTTCCTGCCTATCGTGGCACCCATTGGTATGGATGACAATTTTGATACCTATAATATCAATGCAGACGATGCAGCTTGTGCCATTGCCAAGGCAGTAGGCGCAGATAAGTTAGTGTTCCTGACAGATGTTGAGGGCTTGTATCGCGACTTTGAGGATAAGTCTTCCTTTATTTCCAGACTGACTGCTTCTGAGGCAGACGATTTGATTAACAGCGGTATCATCGGTGGCGGTATGCTTCCGAAACTGAACAACTGCACCTCCGCAATCAAGAATGGTGTAAGCCGTGTACATATTCTGGATGGTCGTGTTCCCCATTGTCTGCTTTTGGAAATCTTTACCAAGCAGGGAATTGGAACCGCAATTATTGCAGATGATGACGACTTAACCCTTTGTAACTGAGTGGGGCAAGGCAGATGTGAAGCCTGCACTGAGAATTAAGCGGGCCGGAAGGTCGCGTTGACAAGCGGATTATGTTCGCTTGCACTTAATAAGGTATGCCGTTTCCTGCGGCAGAATGTGAGGAAATTATGAGCGAAACAATGAAAACATATATTGACCAGGCCGAGAACGACCTGCTTCACACCTATAACCGGTATCAGATTGTACTGGACAAGGGCGAGGGTGTGTATCTCTATGACATTAACGGCAAAAAATATTTGGACTTCGTGGCAGGTATTGCCGTGTTTGCTCTGGGATATCATTATCCCGGATATGATGAGGCTGTGAAAAATCAGGTGGATAAGCTGATTCATACCTCCAACTATTACTACAATCTTCCTGCCATTGAGGCTGCGGAGCGCATCAAGAAGGCTTCCGGCATGGATCGTGTATTCTTCACCAACTCCGGCGCAGAGGCAATGGAGGGTGCCATGAAGGCAGCTTTGAAGTATGCATGGTTGAAAACCGGGAAGAATGATCAGGAGATTATTGCCATGAATCATTCCTTCCACGGAAGAACCTTGGGTGCATTGGCAGTGACTGGAACCCCTAAGTACCGTGAGGCGTTCTCTGCTGTGGGCGGCAACATCAAGTTTGCTGAGTTGAATGATTTTGACAGTGTATTAAACTGCGTTTCCGATAAGACCTGTGCTATCATCATGGAGCCTGTACAGGGTGAGGGCGGTTTGCTTCCTGCCACAGAGGATTTCTTAAAGAAGGTACGTGCCCTCTGTGACGAGAAGGACATTCTCTTGATTTTTGATGAGGTACAGTGTGGTATGGGACGTACCGGCTACCTGTACGCATGGCAACGTTACGGTGTGAAGCCTGACATTATGACCAGTGCCAAGGGCCTTAGCTGTGGTGTTCCCATGGGTGCTTTTATGATGACGGAGCGTGTGGCGCAGAGTTCTCTTACCAGTGGTGATCATGGTACTACCTATGGTGGTAATCCTCTGGCTGCGGCAGCTTGCGCCAAGGTGTTTGAAATTTATGAGAAGGATGGCATTGTAGAGCATGTACAAAGCATTGCTCCTTATCTGGAGAAGCGTCTGAAAGAGCTTGCTGACAAGTATGACTGTATCACCGAACATCGCGGTGTGGGTCTGATGCAGGGTCTGGTGTTTGACCGTCCTGTGGGAGAGATTATCACCAAGGCGTTGGATAAGGGACTTTTGTTAATCAATGCAGGTGCGAATATTATTCGTTTTGTGCCGCCCCTTATCATTACCGAGCAGCATATTGATGATATGATTGCGATTCTGGACACTTGTATCGAGTAAGGTGATTTAGACAGGAGTTAACATGCATTTTAAAAAGAGAATTTTATCGGTTGTTGCAGTAATTTTGTGTACTGCAGCAGCCGTTTACAGCAGTTCATTGCCCATGAGAAGTGCAGAAGGGGCAGGCAGCGGTATCGATTTTGGAGTGGGCAGCAAGAAGGAAACCATTTATTTCTGGTATACGGACGATGCCATGACCAGTTTTATCAACAGTGCCACGGTAGAATTCGGTCAGAATAAGGGTGTGAGAGTCATTCCTGTGCTAACCTCTGAGGGAGAGTATTTGGAAGCCATTGGACAAGCCTCTTTGCAGGGAAGTCAGATGCCGGATGTGTATCTTCTTACCAATGATTCCTTGGAGAAGGCGTATTTGGCAGGTCTGGCTACGGAGACCGGAGATGAGGGAGCCGTATGTAATACCGAGAATTTCCCTCAGGCAGCACTTTCCGCAGTGAGCTATCATGGCAAAAATATCGCCTATCCCATGTACTTTGAAACCAGTGCACTGGTTTATAATTCTTCCTATATGGAGCAGTGGCAGGCGCAGCAGGAGGCGAAACTTACGGCTGCGGACAGTGGTGAAGAGGTTGTGGACGGAGGAGAGGTCGTAGAGAGTGAGGAGACGGTCAATGCCCTTGCCAGTGCTTCGCTGGCTTCCGTGGACGACATTCTTACCGTTGCGGATACCTTTGATGTACCGGAGGGTGTGGAAGGTATCATGAAATGGGATGTGTCGGATATTTTTTATAATTACTGGTTTGTAGGAGGCTACTTGAACGTAGGCGGAGAAGCCGGTGATGATGAAAATAATATCAATATCAACAATGCAGAGACCGTTCAGTGTCTTGAGGTCTATCAGGCCTTGAATCAGTTTTTCTCCATGGAGGCAGAGACGATTACTTATGATTCCGTGGTACAGGATTTTGTGGACGGTAAAATTATGTTTACTGTGGCAACTTCGGATATCATCAAGCGTTTGGAGGATGCCAAGGCAGACGGCAGTTTTGCCTATGACTATGGAATTACCACCATGCCGGATGTAAGTCCTGAGCTTGACAGTGCGGCGCTTTCCGTAACTGGAGCAGTGGCTGTAAACGGTTATTCGGAGCATAAGGAGCTTGCCAATGAATTTGCTGCATATCTGGTGACGGAATATGCGGAGGACCTTTACGAGAAGACTGGCAAGATATCCGCTTATCATTATTCGGATTTGGACAACGGTGCCGTGCAGATGTTTAAGCAGGCCTATGCAGAAAGTGTTTCCTTGCCGAAGATGATGGAGACCGGAAATTACTGGATTCAGTTGGAGGTGCTTTTCTCCAAAGTGTGGAACGGAAGTGACGCGGCTACGCTTCTTGCGGAGCTTGCAGACCAAATTGCTACACAGGTTTCCGTAGAATAAAAAGAAATAAGCATAACAAAACCAACTATAGGGCAAAATACCACCATCAGATAAAAGATTGAGGGAGTATTGCATATGGTTGGTTTTTTGATTGCTCTGTTGTCAGGAGCGCTGATGAGTATTCAGGGGGTTTTTAATACGCAGGTGACCAAGGCGTCCGGCATCTGGGCGGCAAGTGCTTTTGTGCAGTTCACGGCATTGTTGGTCTGCATGGGAGCTTGGCTTATTATGGAGAGAGGCTCTCTTTTGCAGGTCTTCTCCGTTCAGCCCAAGTACATGCTTCTGGGAGGTGCAATAGGTGCCTTTATCACTTATACAGTGATTCGCAGTATGGATTTGCTGGGGCCTGCCAAGGCGGTCATGCTGATTGTGGTAGCCCAGTTGGCAGTGGCGTATCTAATCGAGCTTTTTGGCCTGTTCGGCACGGATAAGCAGCCTTGGGAGTGGCGTAAGGCCATTGGAATGGCGATTGCGATTGTAGGAATCATTATATTTAAGTGGAAATAAGCAAATTCTTAAATTTTTTGAATTTTTGGGAATGTGTCTTGTAAATCTAAAATGATTATTTTACAATAAAAAATGTCAGCAAATAAAAAGATGATTGCTTCCCGCCCTGAGAGGAGCGGTAAGTATGAATAAGAAAATTTTAAGTGTATTGTTGTGCCTTTTTTTGACCGGATGCAGTGGGGCGGACAAGGCCATTTCCATAAGTCTGGGAGAGTCTGTGCAAATGCAGGAAAACCCGGAGGATGACGTGGCTGTAAATGCAGACGGTGATGGTCAGGTGACAGAGAGTACGGTCCCCTCGGCAGAAGAATTAGTGCAGTTGTACATCTATGTCTGCGGGGCGGTGAAGGAGCCCGGTGTGGTTGTTTTGCCGGAGGGCAGCAGATGTGCGGATGCCTTGGAGGCGGTCGGTGGGTTTGCGGAAGGAGCCGCCACAGAGGCGGTGAATCTGGCAAGGCTTGTCAGTGATGGAGAGCAGATTTATTTTCCCACAGTGGAAGAGTGGGAGATGGCTGCAAGTGTGTTACAGGAAGAAGCGGCGGGACTTGTGAATATCAACACTGCCGATGTGGAGTTGTTGTGTACACTGCCGGGGATTGGTGAAGCGAAGGCCAAGTCCATTGTGGCTTACAGAGAGGAAAATGGAAGCTTCAAGGAGATGGAAGATATTATGCAGGTACCGGGGATTAAGGAGAATGCCTACAGTCAGATAAGAGATATGATTACAGTGCAGTAATTGTTAATAAATATAAGGATGTGAGGGTGAAATGGCAGAGAAGAGAGTACTGGTTGTAGATGATGAGAAGCTGATTGTGAAGGGAATCCGGTTCAGTCTGGAGCAGGATGACTTTGTGGTGGATTGTGCTTATGATGGCGAGGAAGCGGTAGAATATGCACGCAATAATTCCTATGACATCATTCTTTTGGATGTGATGCTGCCGAAGCTGACGGGCTTTGAAGTGTGTCAGCAAATCAGGGAATTTTCCACTGTGCCTATTATTATGCTCACAGCTAAGGGCGATGACATGGATAAGATTTTGGGTCTTGAGTACGGTGCAGATGACTATATTACCAAGCCCTTTAATATTCTGGAAGTAAAGGCACGCATCAAAGCAATTATGCGAAGGGTGGAGGTTAAGTCTCCTCAAAAGGATACCCGAAGCTTTATCGAAAGCGGTGATATGAAGTTGGATTGTGAGGGAAGACGGGTTTATATCAGCAACCGGGAAATCGGTCTGACAGCCAAGGAATTTGAGGTATTGGAGCTTCTGATGAACAATCCCAACAAGGTGTACGGCAGAGAAGCACTTTTGAAGTTGGTGTGGGGTGCTGATTATCCCGGCGATGTGCGTACGGTGGATGTACATATCAGAAGACTTCGTGAGAAAATAGAGACCAATCCCAGCGAACCCAAGTATGTTCATACCAAGTGGGGCGTAGGTTATTATTTTATGAATGAGTAATAGGGCAGAATATGAAAAGGTTACAGGAATTAATTGAATGGATATGGCGGAAGATGCCGCTAAAGAGCCTGCGACTGAGAATATTTCTGGTGGTGCTTTTGTTGGGAATTGTTCCCGGCTTCATCATCGGTGCCGGTATCATACAAAATTACGAGGACCGTGCAGTGGAGCAGCGTGTGTCTACGGTACAGAACCAGCTGATGATTGTTGCCAACCATTTGGTTACCAACGATTATCTGGCTACCTATCGCTCGGATGAGCAGGCATATATCAATTCCAGAAATGTTATTAATGCAGAGTTGGAAATGATTTCCAATCTTTACGAAGGCCGCGTTATGATTATCAACAGCAACTTTAAAGTTGTGAAGGATACCTACGGCATCAGTGAGGGTAAAATCATTATTTCAGAGGAAGTGATTCGGTGTTTCCGGGGAGAAAATACATCTCATTATGACCCGGAGCACGGTTACATAGAGATGACCACGCCCATCATGGACACTACAGGCGAAAAAAGTGTCATAGAGGGGGTGATGCTGACCAGCATTTCCAATGGCAGTATTACGACCATGATGGAGGTGTTGAATCGTCGAGTACTTTTGATTGAGACGCTTCTCACAGTGGTTATTTTTGTGTTGGCTATCGCACTTTCTGTATTTATGACTAGACCCTTTAATCGTATTACTCAGGCGATTCAGCGTATCAATTCCGGTTATGGTGATGAGAAAATTTCTGTTCAGGATTATGTAGAAACGGTACACATTGTGGATGCCTTTAACCAACTGTTTCAGCGTATGAAGAGTCTGGATGAATCCCGGCAGGAGTTTGTGGCGAATGTGTCCCATGAGTTGAAGACGCCCATGACCTCCATGAAGGTGCTGGCAGATGCACTGCTGATGGAGCAGGATGCACCCGCGGAGCTTTACCGTGAATTTATGCAGGATATTGTGTCTGAAATTGACCGAGAGAATCGTATTATTACGGATTTGCTCGCACTGGTTAAGATGGACAAAAAGGTGCAGGATTTGAATATTACAGCATTGAATATCAATGATGCGGTGGAACTGATTTTAAAGCGACTCAGACCCCTTGCCCGCAAGAAGGACGTGGAGGTTGTGTTTGAAAGTATGCGTCCTGTGGTGGCAGAGGTGGATGAGGTGAAGATGACTCTGATTATGACCAATCTGGTGGAAAATGCCATTAAATACAATAAGGAGCATGGTTGGGTAAAGGTTGAGTTGGATGCGGATCATCAGTTTTTTACCTTTAAGGTCAGTGATTCGGGAATCGGTATCCCGGAGGAGGCACTTGTTCATATCTGTGAGAGATTTTATCGTGTGGACAAATCACACTCCAGAGAGATTGGCGGAACGGGCTTGGGACTTGCCATTACTAAGAGTGCGGTGCTTCTGCACAGGGGAACTCTTACCGTGAATAGCGTGGAGGGGGAAGGCTCCAGTTTTTTGGTCAAAATTCCTTTGAACTTTATTGTGTCATAAAGCCCAGCGATGGATGGTATCAGTCGCTGCGGTGGGAGAAATATTTATGAAGAAACTGTTATGGATGCTGTGTTGTGTCCTTTTGCTCGTTGGTGTTACCGCCTGCGGTCAGAAGGAACCAACCGGTGAGAATGTATATCAAATATATGTGGTCAGCGATTCTGAGACTAAGGTAGAAACTCATGCCTATGTAATGAACGCAACTCAACCGGAGGCGATGCTGGAGGAATTGATAACCTGTCTTTCCACTCAGCCGGACAAGTTGGAATATAAGGTGCCCTTTGCCATGGGATTTGAGATACTTTCCATGGATTTGACAGAGAGTAAGCTGATGATTAATGTGGACGGAGCATATATGAATATGTCTCCTACTACAGAGGTGTTGGTGAGGGCTGCCATTGTGCGGACGTTGACTCAGTTGCCGGATGTGCGTTATGTAGGCATTACTGTGGAGGGGCAGGAGCTTTTTGACAAGACAGGTGAAGTGGTTGGTCTGATGAGTGCGGAGTCCTTTATCAACAATGACGGTAATGAGATTAATACCTATGAGCCTACCAGAATTAAGCTTTATTTTGCTAATGAGACAGGAGACAAGCTGATTGGTGCTTACCGTGAAAAATATTATTCTACTAACATTCCTTTGGAGCGATTTGTGGTGGAGGAGTTGATTGCAGGTCCCAGCGGTAAGGTGGCAGGTTTATATCCTTCCATCAATTCCGAGGTGAAAATAATCAGTGTCATGACTAAGGACGGCATCTGTTATGTGAATCTGGACTCCAGTTTTCTGACGGTGGTGAATAATGTTTCCACGGAGATTTCCATTTACTCACTGGTAAATTCTCTGGTGGAGCTCAGTACAGTCAACAAGGTGCAGATTCTGATAAATGGCGAGGTTCCGGAAAGCTTCGGAAGTGCCGCCTTTGAACGGAATCTGGATTATATTACTACGCTTGAAAACGAAAATCAAAATAAACAATAGACAGGAGAAAATAACATGCGAAGACCATTATTATTCTGGTCCTTCTGTCTGGTAGTGCTGATTGCACTGGAATATTGCAGGGGGCCGGCTGATGTGTGGGCCGGTCCGCCTGACGGTACATCGGTTATTGTGACCGGACAGGTTTGTGACAAGGACGATACTTCTTTTGAACTACAAATTCTAGAAATTCTTAATGATGCTGCGATTCTGCAGCAGGACAATCCAAATCAAAACAATTTTATACAAAGTGAGTATGTTGAATCGGGCAACTGTGATAAGTTGATATGCAACGATGACAGCGCGCGGACGCTTGTATTAGGGGCAGAGGTAACTCTTGTGGGAGATTTTTATGCCTTTACGCCTGCCACCAATCCCGGAGAGTTTGATTTTGCTCATTACTATTATTCCATGGGATATCTGGGGAGGCTTCGCAATGTGGAGCTGCAAGGTATGGTCGGAAAAGTTGGCATTAGGGAGTATTTGTATCAAATGCGTATGTATTGGAAACAGCGGCTCTATAAAGTTTTTCCGGAAAAAGAGGCCTCGATTATGGCGGCTATTTTACTGGGGGAAAAGGGAGATGTGGATGCCGGGATTCGGGCGTTATATGAGAGAAACGGTATTGTGCACATTCTCAGTATATCGGGGCTTCACATCACCATTATAGGAATCGGGATTTATAAGCTTTTGCGGAGACTGGGAATGCCTGTGTGGGCTGCGGCCTTGTGTGGCGGAGGAGTGCTTGTTTTATATGGAATGATGACGGGATTTGGCGTGTCGGTGTGTCGGGCTGTCGGCATGTATTTGCTTAGGATGTTGGCACTATTGGTAGGGCGGACTTATGATATGCTCACGGCACTGGGAGTTGTGGGGGCTGTTATGGCATTGGTCCGTCCGGCTTGGTTAGGGCATATGGGGTATCTTTTGTCTTTTGGCTCGGTATTGGGACTGGGGCTTTTGCTGCCGGTTCTTATTAAGGGAAGGGAGGAAGAGATTGCGAAAACCGAGCGGTTTGAGGAAGGTCGTTTGTGCAGGATTGGGAAGCGTGGGCTGCGATTTGGGGGAGGTTTGCTTCGGGAGGGACTTTTGGCGGGAGGAACTATTACTTTGACTACTCTGCCTATTCAACTGTGGTTTAGCTATGAGGTATCCATTTATTCAGTCTTTTTGAATGCGCTGATACTGCCTCTTATGAGTGCAGTGATGATTGCAGGGCTTGTGGCGATGATTGTGCCGGGGCTTGGATTTGTAGGGACAGTTGATGTAATGATTTTGTCCGGGTATGAAGGGCTTTGTCATGTGTTTGAGAAACTTCCGGCGGCCATGTGGAATCCGGGCAGGCCTGCTGCCTGGCAGGTGGTGGTGTACTATCTGCTGTGGGCTGTGGCGGTGTGGGTAGTGCCGTGGCTTAGGGAGAGGAAGATTGTTAAGGAATTGTCGTGGATGAGAAAGATGGAGGGTGTGGCATGGCCATGGTTTCGGGGAGGGAGAAAGATGTGCGGAGTCAGGGCTGCCCGAATGCTGCAAATTACTTTGTTGGCAGCGGCGGTGGGAATCTTAGCGTTGCCTCGATTTCAGGGAGACAGAGTGACCTTTTTGGATGTGGGGCAGGGGGATTGTATTTGTGTGCAGCTTTCCTCAGGAGAAGTGTATTTGTTTGATTGTGGCAGCAGTAGCAGGAAAGGGATTGGCGAGGATGTATTGCTTCCATTTTTGAAATTTTATGGAATAAGTGAAATTGATGCGGTGTTTGCTTCCCATGGAGATGCAGACCATATCAATGGATTGGAGGAGCTGTTAGGGCTTGCCGAAGAGAATCATGTGGAGATAAAGCAGCTTGTTTTGCCTGACCTTGATAGAGATATTCTTGCAGAGGAATTTGAGGAGGTTCTTATGGCTGCCCGGGAGGCCGGAGTGCCCGCAAGTGTTATGGCAGCGGGTGAGCGTTGGACGTGTGACGAGGATGTTTTCCTGTGTCTGCATCCTTCGGGAGAAGGAGATTTGTCCGGCGGAAATGGGGATTCCCAGTGTTTTTATATAGAGCTTCAAGAGGGGGATAACCGGATTTCTGTTTTGCTGACAGGAGATGTGGAGAAGGCAGGCGAGGAAGCCTTGTTGTCTCGAATTGAGCAGTGCGGAATTAGGGATGTATCTGTGCTAAAGGTAGCCCACCATGGCTCCAAATATTCTACGCAGGAGGAAGTTTTGGAGGTGCTTCGGCCGAAATTGGCTGTGATTTCCTGTGGCAGACGGAACAGCTATGGGCATCCCCATCAGGAGACTTTAGAGAGGTTGGAGGCAGTGGGAAGCCGGATTGTGGGCACGCCGGAGTATGGGGCAATTACAGTTGAACTGGGAGAAACAGTTGAGGTACGCGGTTGGAAGCTCCCAAAACCCGACTAGGAGCGAAAAAGTGGTGAATAGTCGGGGTGTTGGCCGCGGAAAAACCCGACCAGGCGAGAAAAAGTGATGAATAGTCGGGATGTTGGCAGTGGAAAATCCCGACTAGGCGAGAAAAAGTGATGAATAGTCGGGATGTTGGCCGCGGAAAAACCCGACCAGGCGAGAAAAAGTGATGAATAGTCGGGGTGTTGGCTGCGGAAAAACCCGACCAGGCGAGAAAAAGTGATGAATAGTCGGGATGTTGGCAGTGGAAAATCCCGACTAGGCGAAAAAAAGAGAGGAATAGTCGGGATGGGAACAGCGGAAAATCCCGACCAGAAGATAAAAAGTAAGAATTAGTCGGGTTTAGAACAGAAAAAGTCACCGATTAGACAGAAAAAACAACATTAAGGAGGATTTAGCAATGAAGAGTATGGAATCAAAATTGAGAGAAGAAGTAAAACAACTTGAAAAAATAGTGGCAGAGGCTTTAGGTAGACTGGAAAAGGCACCGGAAGGTCAGTTGCGTATTGCTACAAAGACAAAAGGAGTGGAGTATTACTACAAAGGCGTGGATGTAAATAACAGAAATGGCAGGTATTTGAAGAAGAATGAAAAGAAGCTGGTAAAAACAATTGCGCAGCGGGATTTTGATTTGCAGGTAGTAAAAAATGCAAAAGCCAGAATACGAGCAATTAACCGATTTTTGTCTCAATACGAGCAGACGAGCTTGAAGCATTTGTATCAGAAACAGAACAAACACCGCAAAGTATTAATTGAGGCACCTATGTTGTCGGATGAAGACTTTATAGCGCAATGGCAGGCGGTGGAATATGAGGGAAAGAAGTTTCTTGATGATGAACAGGAAATCATTACAGAAAGAGGGGAAAGAGTCAGATCAAAATCGGAAAAGATTATAGCGGATAAACTTTATACATTAGGGATTCCTTACAGGTATGAATATCCCCTTGTTTTAGATGGCAATATAAAGATTTATCCTGATTTCACAATACTTTTAATGCCGACAAGAAGAGAAGTATATTTGGAGCATTTTGGGCGGATGGATGACAGTAACTATGTAGATAGTGTGATGTATAAATTGGGGACTTATGAAAAGAATGGAATTTATCTAGGGGTAAATTTGTTTGTTACTCATGAAACAGGTAAGAATCCATTAAACACAAGGGCTCTAGATAAAATGCTGAGAACTCTATTTGTGGAGGAGTAAGTTGAATTGGCTTATTTCCTATTGACTTGGTGGGGAATAAGTGATACATTATCTATATCCTACCAAGTGAGTAGGAAAAGTGAGTTGTTCAAATTTCTTAAGTTACATGGAGAAGAATGGAGAATTATTTCGAATCTACTAAAATACTGAACAAAGCGTATAATTCAAAGAGAAAGGAAAGGAAATTATGCAAATTTACGCAGATAATGGTGCGACGACCAGAATGAGTCGCAAGGCGATAGAAGCCATGTTTCCTTACATGGATGAAATATATGGGAATCCTTCAAGTCTGCACTCCGCAGGGCAACGTGCCCAGGAGGCTCTCGCTGAAGGACGGGCGCGAATTGCAAGAATATTAGGTTGTGAAGCAGGGGAGATTACTTTTACATCGGGAGGCAGCGAGTCGGACAATCAGGCAATTCTCTCTGCGGCAAAAATTGGTGCAAGGAAAGGGAAGAAACATATTGTGTCTACTGCCTTTGAACATCATGGAGTGCTTCATACCTTGGAGAAGCTTGAAAAGGAGGGCTTTGAGGTTACGTTGTTGGATGTCCATGAAAATGGATTAGTTACGCCCAAGCAGGTGGAGGAAGCAATCCGAAAGGACACCTGTCTGGTAACTATTATGTATGCCAACAATGAAATCGGTACGATACAACCTATCAGGGAAATCGGTGAGATATGTCGCAGGCGGGATGTAATTTCCCATACAGATGCAGTTCAGGCTGTTGGACATTTGAAAATTGATGTGAAGGAACAAAATATAGATATGCTCTCCTTGGCGGCGCATAAATTCCATGGGCCTAAAGGTGTGGGGGCATTGTATTGCAGAAAAGGCATCGCGCTTACTAATCTTATTGAGGGTGGTGCCCAGGAGAGGGGAAAACGCGGAGGCACTGAAAATATTCCGGGGATTATGGGAATGGCAGCAGCCTTGGAGGAGAGCTGTGAGAATATGGAAGAGAAGCAGAAGAAGCTTTCCCGAATGCGGGACAGGCTAATAGAAGGACTTTCAGAGATTCCACACAGCATTTTAAACGGTGACAGGAGTAACAGATTGCCCGGTAATGTACATTTTTGTTTTGAAGGAATCGAGGGAGAAGCTTTGTTGTTGCTTCTGGACGATAAGGGAATTTGTGTGTCCTCCGGTTCTGCCTGTACCTCCGGTTCCCTTGAGCCGAGTCATGTCTTGTTGGCGTTGGGCAGACCGCATGAGATTGCTCATGGTTCCTTGAGATTGTCTCTGTCAGAGGAAAATACGGATGAAGAGGTGGAATATATTATAAAATCTGTGAAAGAAGTGGTGGAATATCTGAGAAGTATTTCCCCAATCTGGAACGATTTGAAGCATGGAAGAAAAGAATTTGTGATTAAGTGAGGTAGCGATATGGCATTGTATAGTGAAAAGGTAATGGATCATTTTCGGAATCCCAGAAATATAGGAAGCATGGAGAATGCAGATGGTGTGGGAGAAGTGGGCAATGCCCGCTGTGGTGATATTATGAAAATGTATCTGAAAATTGACGAGGATGTTATTACGGATGTAAAGTTTGAGACTTTTGGATGTGGCAGTGCAATTGCATCCAGTTCCATGGCTACGGAAATGATTAAGGGCAAGTCTGTTGCGGAGGCAGAGAAACTGACCAACAAGGCGGTTGTGGAGGCTTTGGACGGACTTCCGCCCCATAAGGTTCACTGTTCTGTACTGGCAGAGGAGGCGGTAAAAGCGGCTTTGCAGGATTATTACGGACGACAGGAGAAGATGCAGCAGTAAAAAGTGAGCGATAAGAATCTGTGGGCTTATTTACAACGGTATCCGTTTCAAGGTATAATAATTGTAAATTTTTCGTGATTATTTACATGAGGAGGAGCAACATGAATAAATGGAATCAAGCTTTGAAACGGGTCGCTGCATTTCTTATGGCGGCAGCTATGGTAATAACCACGGTTGACCTTACTGCATTTAAGGTGTCTGCGGAGGAGAGTGTCAGGGTTGATATGCCCATAGAGATAATTGAACTGCCGACTATTGAGACGACAGCCCAGTCCATCAGCCTTTTTACGTTGGATGGTTCCGGGCAGGTTGCGCTCAAGGAGGGCAGTCATGTTAAGTGGATTGACCGACTGGATTTAACAGGTGCAGACTACGCAAAGAATTTTTATGACTGGCTGGTAACCAATAGCAGACCGGAAACGGCAGTTACCAGTCCTACATCAGCGGCATTATTTGACCCTGTAGGCAATACTACCGGGGAGGTGTTATATCTTGACACAGATGGTGACAGTGTGGGGGATGCCTACGCATATCCGGTGGAAGAGTTCACCGGGACAGCCACCATTACCTACACGGGCAATCGGGATACGGATGGGGCGGCCGCAAGAGCTGCGATTGCGAATGAGCTGACTGCAAATCAAGAGGCAGGGTTTACATATATATCAGCGGTGTACAGTGCCTTTGACAGAGACTGTCCGGAGGTGTTCTGGCTGGATGGTGCAAGCAGTATGCTGAACAGCTATAGTTACGGATACGATTCTGCCGGAAATGTAGACTATACACAGAACATATACTTTTTGTTAAAGAGCGATAAATTTGATATTCGCGATACAGGTTATCAGGATGCTGATACATTGAAAACAGCAATCGAGGGGACTTTTGTACAGGATGGTAATGCCTGTGAAACGATTCTCGCGGGTCTGGAGGCAGAGGCTGATACCTATGAAAAGGTAAAATATTTTAATTCATGGCTGACCAGGAATAATTGTTATAATTCGGATTTGAATAATGCGGATTCTGACGCATGGGAATGTATCAGTGCGCTGACGGGGCTTACGGGAACAGAGGGGCCTGTGTGTGAGGGATATGCCCGCGCCTTTAAAGTGCTTTGTGATAAAGAGTCTATTCCCTGTGTACTGGTGGATGGCACTGCCAATAATGGCAGCGGCAGTGAAGGACACATGTGGAATTATGTTCGGATGGACGATAGCAAATGGTATGCGGTGGATGTGACATGGAACGACCCTACTACAGGCACAAGCAATGCAGTATCCGGTTCAGAGAATGAAAATTATTTTCTTGTGGGCAGTGATACTGAGATTGGCGAAATGACATTTATAGAGTCTCATCCGGTGTCCAATACGGTTGTGGAAAATGGAGTTGCATTTACAAACGGTCCATCAATTGAAAACGGTAAATATGTGTATGTGGAGCAGGGCACTGACGAAGAAGCTTTGAGTACGGATATGATAAGTCTTTCTGCAAGCAGTGTGACCTACAATGGTGCAGAGCAGAAACCTACTGTGACGGTAACAGATTCCGAAAAGACTCTTACGCTCACAGAGGGCGTGGATTATACAGTGGCGTTTTCCACAGATATGACCAATGCAGGTGAGAAGACTATTACAGTTACCGGAATGGGCAACTATACCGGTAGTGAGGAGGTAACCTTTACCATAGCCCGGGCAACCATTACGGTAACCGCAGATGACCAGACAGTTGTAGTAGATGGTGTGCCTGACAGTAGGAAGGTAACTGTAGGCGGCGAGTATGGATTGGCGGAAGGCCATGACATTAGTGTCACTTACGAAGATGTAGATACCTCTGTTGTGGGTACGAAGATTTTGACCATTGATACTGTGACGATTACAGACGCAGAAGGTAATGATGTGACGAGCAATTATTCTGTCACAGAAAAAAATGCAGGAACATTGACTGTTAAAACCCATGAACATGACTGGGATTACATAGTGGAAGGAACAGCAATCAAAGCTACTTGTGTAAGTACCCTCGGAACATGTGAAGACCCTGAACAGAGCATTACGCTTGTGGCACCTGTTGCCAACCTGACTTATGATGGGAATGAGAAGGTTGCTACAATTGAGGGAACCATTGATGGGATAGAGGACCCGGAGATTAAGTATGCTGGAAGTGGTCTTGTAAATGGGAAACCTGTGAATGCCGGGGAATATACCGCGAGCATTGAAATAGGGGATGCAATGGCAGAGGTGGCATTTACTGTTTTGGCAAGGTCCATAGCAGGGGCAGCGATTACCGGTGTTCAGGATCAGACTTATACAGGAGAGACCTTTAGACCAAGTCCGATAGTGGTTGTAGACGGTAGGATGCTTGTTGAGGATACGGATTATACGGTGTCCTACAGTAATGCTGTGAATGCAGGTACGGCGACGATTACGGTCACTGGTAAGGGCAATTACAGTGGCATGGTAACTAAAACCTTTGTGATTGCTCAGGCAGATACGCCGGCTATTATATGGCCTACAGCAAGTGATTTGACTTATGGACAGACTTTGGACGAGAGTGTTTTGAACGGCGGAAGTACAGAGTATGGTACCTTTGCATGGGAAGATGGAACGCAGATTCCCACAGCGGGTGAAAAGGCTTGTGTCGTAGTGTTTACACCTTCTGCATTGACAGTGCAGAATTATAAGAATATGTCTGAGACAAAGCAGACTGTAACGGTAATTGTTAAAAAGGCAGTGCCCGAATATACGGTTCCTTCTGACTTATCAGGGCAGTATGGACAGACCTTGACTCAGGTTGCATTACCCGAAGGATGGTCATGGGATGTTCCGGAGACTTCTGTAGGAAATGCAGGAACCCACGAGTTTGCTGCCACATATACGCCGAAGGATACCGCCAACTACGAAATTGTGCAGAAGAACTTAGGTGTAAAGGTAGAACCGATTGCATTGACAATTACTGAGGTTACGGCAGAGAATCGGTTTTACGATGGTACAGATGTTGTAAAAATTGTGGGTGTCACGTTAAGCGGTGTCCTGACAGGGGATGAGGTGTTTGTAAATCTGGCGGGATTGACCGGAAAGGTAAGTAGCAGAGAGATAGGAACTTATACATCTGTTATTTTGCCGGAAATGACATTAAACGGTGCCGCGGCTGCAAATTATGTGTTGATTCAGCCTACTGAGGCAGTTCCTACGCAGGTAGAGATTTTTAAGGCGACTGCATCTATTACCTTAAAGACCGACATCTATCGCAAAATTTACGGTGATGAGCCTTTTTCTATTGCAGAAGATATTGCTGTCGTGGGAGATGGAAAACTTGTTTATAGTGTGTCAGGTGCTATGGATAGATACGGTCAAAGTACAGATGGGGATGACGTTGTAACGGTATCTGAGAATGGACAGGTTACGATTTTGGGAAGTGGCAGCGTGACTGTGACACTTACCATGGCAGAAACTGCCGGATATTATGAGGCAGAACCTAAGACCATTTCTATTCAGGTAACCGCATGGGATGATATTCCCCAGGATGGATTTTTTATCAGAACCATGGATGCTGAAACCTATACGGGTAAGGCTATCAAGCCTGAGCCTGAGGTTTGGGATGGCAATGGAGAGTTCCGTCTGGAAAAAGGCAGAGATTACACTATCTCTTATAAGAACAATACAAAGGCCTATACCCTGAAGGAGGGAGAGAAGGATTTTAATCCCAAGAAGGCTCCCACCATGATTATCAAGGGTAAGGGGAATTATGACCAGAAACTGACAGTTTACTTTACCATTCAGCCCAAGGATATCACGGATGTGACAGATACAAGTATTGTGGCTGAGGATATGGTGGTAGAGGCAAACGGCAGGACACAGGAGAAGGTACCTGTAGTGAAGTTCCATAACAAGAAGCTGGGGAAGGCTGATTTTGTCTGCGATTATCCTGCGGAAGGTGCGGATGCTTATAAGGAGCTCGGTACCTATCCCATCGTAATTACAGGTAAGGGCAATTTTACCGGAAGCAGAAACGTGAATCTGATTGTTGCAGCCAAGGGCAACAATCTTGCCAAAGCAACGATTAAGAAGATTCCTGCACAGGAGTTTGATGGTGTGCATGCTGTGGAGTTGGATGAGACAGAGCTTGTTGTAACAGCCAAGGTTAATGGTAAGAAGGAGATTCTTAAGAAGGGTGTTCATTATACGGTAGAGTATGCGAATCATACCGGAATCGGCACGGCAACTGTTACTGTGAAGGCAGCCACGGGCAGTGGATTTGCAGGATTTAAGAAGGCAACCTTTAAAATTACCGGAGTATCCATTGCCAAGGCGAATGTAGAAGGTGTTGAGAATCGGGTTTACAACGGTAGTGCGCAGAAGTTAGCGCTTAAGGTAACTGCATCGGTCAAGGATGCAGCTACAGGAGCAACGAAGGAGGTTGTTTTGGTTGAGGGTACAGATTATACTGCAACCTATTCCAAGAATACCAACGTTGGGACTGCAACCGTGACTATCAAGGGTATTGGAAAGTACACCGGAAGCATCAAGAAAACCTTTAAGATTACTGCGGCAAATGTGGCAGACATCGTTACCGTCAAAGACGGCGAACTTACAGCGAAGTATGTAAAGGGTGGTGCCAAACCTTCTGTAAGTCTTGTGTTTAACGGTATGGCATTGAAAGAGGGTAAGGATTACACTGTAACCTATAAGAACAGCAAGGCTGTTTATACTGCAAGGGCAGGGGAGAGCGGCTATGATGCCAAGAAGGCTCCCACCATTACTATCAAGGGTAAGGGGAACTTCGCGGGTTCTGTCAGCCGCACCTTTACCATCACAGGCAGAAGTCTGACGGATGCAGATATGGTAGTAACCATGACGGTTGCGGACAAGGCTGTATCGACCAAGAAGGGCGGCTATATCAGTAAGGTGGTTGTTGCTGATGCAGACGGTAAGGTATTGAAGCAGGGTGTTGACTACAGTGCTCCTGTTTACACTATGGTAAACGAGAAGGGCGAGACCGTGACTCTGACCAAGGATGATACTGCTTCTGTGGGAAGTGTAATTACCGTATCCATTACCGGAATGGGTGCTTACGAGGATGCAGAAGGTAAGGCACTGACTGCAACCTACCGTATCACTGCTAATGACTTTACTAAGGTGAAAGTACAGATTATTCAGAAGAAGTACACCGGCAAGACGGTAGAGTTGACCGCGGCAGACTTTGTAAACGAGGACGGCTCAAGCAAGGTAACCTTCGGCAGCGGCGGGAATGCAACCCAACTTGTGTACGGCAAGGATTTTGAGGTTGTGCCCGGAAGCTATAAGAATAACTTGAAGAAGGGCACTGCAACTGTAACCATTAAAGGATGCGGCGAGTATGGCGGCACTAAGACCGTGAAGTTTAAGATTGGCGCAAGAAGCTTGTGGTTCTGGTGGTTGTAGAGGTAAAATCAGTATAAAAGTTATATAGCAATTCTTAAATTAAAAATGCCGACGGTTTTGGCCGCCGGCATTTGTGATTTAGTTCAAGGGAAAGTTAAAATACTTCTTCGCATTGTTGTAAGAAATATTTGCAACAATTTCGTTCAAGGTATCGAAGTCTGCAGGGAACTCGCCGTTCTCTACCCAGTTACCGATGAGGTTGCAGAGGATTCTGCGGAAGTACTCATGTCTGGTGTAGGACAGGAAGCTTCTGGAGTCAGTCAGCATACCTACAAAACCGGAAAGATTGCCCAGGTTAGCCAGGGAAATCATCTGATCCTGCATGCCGGTCTTGTGATCGTTGAACCACCATGCGCTACCCTGCTGAATCTTAGCAACAGCAGTGGAATCCTGGAAGCAGCCAAGAATAGTGCCGATGGACTGGTTGTCGTTAGGATTCAGGCTGTAAAGGATGGTTCTGGGAAGCTCATCGGTCTGAATCAATGCATTCAGGAAATCAGCCATCTGTGCGGAAGGAGCGTAGTTGTTGATGCAGTCGTAACCGGTATCGGGACCGAGTTTCTCATACATCAAAGTGTTGTTGTCACGCTTACATCCGTAGTGGAGCTGCATAGCCCAGTTCAACTTGTGGTACTCCTTACCAACAAAGAGCATGAAAGCAGTCTTAAACTTCATCTCCTCATCTCTGGTAAGAGGAATACGGTTCTGTCTCTTAAGGAAGATATCCTCAACCTCTTCCTCGGTTGCAGGATAGTACATAACATACTCAAGAGCATGGTCGGATACGTTACAACCCATGGAATCAAAGAATGCCATACGCTGCTTTAAAGCTTCCTTCAATGCTGCGAAGGTGGTGATTTCTGCAACGCCGCAAACAGCAGCCAATTTCTCCAGATAATCCAGATATTCGGGCTTCTCGATGTTCATGG
>JAZQMG010000052.1:0-12414 GCA_045543175.1 Acetatifactor sp.
TATATCAGCGAATGAATGAGAAAAATCGATTAGAAAAAAGTTTATCAATTTGGGGTGATGCAATAGTATGGAGTGATTTTCATAAATATGACAAAACATTTAATAATTGGGATTAGCCATCAACACATTTTGTCCTATAACTCCCGTTTTACTTTATTTGGGCAAGTTGTTATTTGCCATAGAAAATTTGTGCAATGGGTGAATCAGGTGAGAGAACAATGGTCTTGTTATCTCCGGTCATGGTCACCTTAAGGGCATCCAGACTTCTCACAAAGGAGTAGAAATCCTGCTTGGACTCGTCTGAATATGCTTCGGAGAGGATGCGCATGTATTCTGCTTCCCCTTCTGCTACCAGAATCTCTGCCTCTTTCTCTGCCTCGGAGAGCATTACCGTTACCTCCTTATCGGTGGCATTGCGGATAATCTGTGCCTCAGAGGAACCTTCTGCGGTGTAGGTAGCTGCAATATTGTCTCGCTCAGAAATCATACGCTCATACACAGCGGCCTTGTTGTCGCTGGGAAGGTCGAGCTGCTTGGTTTCAAAGGAGAGAAGCTCAATACCGTACTGATCCAAGGTGTTGCCAATGTTGGCAATTACTGCGTCGGACAGCTCACCATCTCTTCCGGAGATGACATCATTCTGGGTGTTGGCACTAATGACGTTCTTGGTGGAGTTGTATACGATGTTGTATAATCTGTCCTCTGCATAGGTGACGGAGGAATTCAAAGTCTGAGCAAATTTTACAGGGTCAGTGATGCGCCAGAGCACATAGCTGTTGCAAATCATGGTCTTCTTGTCGCTTGTGATGACATCCGAGGGGGACAAGTCGTACAACAGAGTCTGCTTGGGCAGCTTATCCACGCTCTGGATAAAGGGAATCTTAAAGGTAACGCCTGCCTCATCCTCCACGGCTACAATCTTACCGAATTGGCGAATCAGGCTGTATTCGTTCTCGTTGGTTACCACAAAACTGGAGGAAACGACAATCATCAGAAGAACCAGTAAAATGATGGGTATTATTTTTTTCATAGTCGAAGCCTCCTTAATTGGTCTGTGAATCGGTAGCAGTACTGCTGTCGGTGTTGGTGTTGTCGCTGTAGGTATTGCTGTAGCTGTTAAAGCTGCTAAAGGATTCTACCGGGTAGAACATCTGCATATCTCCGTTAGGGCTTTCGATGATAACTTTCAAATCAGGGAGCACTTCTTCCATGGTTTCATAAAACATACGCTGCTTGGTGATGGTAGGATTCTTTACATATTCATCATACATTGCGTTAAAACGTGCCACCTGTCCGGTTGCTTCGTTGATACGAGCAGTCTTTTGCGCCTCGGCATACTGAATGATGTTGTCAGCCTGCGCCTGCGCCAGAGGAATCTGCTCGTTGCGGTATTTATTGGCATTGTTCAATGCGGTTTCTTTGCCCTGTTTGGCAGTTTCCACTGCCTTAAAGGCGGTCATAACCTCCGCTGTAGGAGGCTCGGAATCCTGAATGGTGATGTTTACCAATTGAATGCCAATGTTCTGTTCGTTCAAACGTTCAATAATCATATCCTTGATGTCTGACTGAATCTGGTTTTTACCGGTGGTCAGCACATCATCTACGGTATAGCTGCCAATAGTGGTACGGATACAGCTCTGGGTAATGTTTCTCAAAATGCCCACAGGGTCTTTGGAGGCGTATACCGCTTTGACCGGGTCGCTGAAACGATACTCTACGAAGAAGTCTACATTTACAAAATTGTAGTCGGAGGTAATCATCAGAGAGTCATTTTCATCGGATTCATTGGTCTCTATGTCATATCCGATGGCAAAACCCTGAATGGTGGTGTTTACTTTTTTGACTTTCTGAACAAAGGGAATTTTAAAGTGCAATCCGGGGGTAGTTACTGCCTCTGCCTTACCAAAGGTGATGAGTACGGCCTGTTCCTGTTCTCTAATCTGATAGAATGAGTTAAAAGCAAGAATTGCAAGCAGAAGTACTGCCGCAACAATGCCGACGATTTTGCCGCCGGAAGCACTTACTTTTTTGCCAAAATCGTCATTGCCCATGGTTTCAAAGCCCTGTGCACGATTTCTGGGAGAATCATATTTCATGTAAAACGCTCCTTTCAATGACTGAAAATTTGTGTTGTTCAATTCATAGCCCATTCTACTAAATTTTCTGACAATATGCAATGGAAAGAAATGCACGTTGAAAATTACTAACGTGCAAACAAAAGAGTTGCGTAATACATAAAAAAGTTATAAGATAGAGTAAGATAGACCTAAAAAAGAAATGGTGTTGAAAGGGAGTTAATGATGAAGGTGTATGTGACTTTTCCGGGGGGGAAAGCAAAGGCACTTACCATGAGTTATGACGATGGCAAGATTCAGGACGAAAGACTGATTTCTATTTTTAATCAGTACGGAATCAAGGGTACATTTAATCTGAACTATGGTATGATGGGCGACAAAGACCCCGCTAATAAGCCGGGCAGTAAGGCTGTACCTCGTATTACGGAGGACAGGATTCAAGAGATTTATGAGGGGCATGAGATTGCAACTCATACCATGACTCATCCGACGATTTCACGTTGTCCGTTGACAATGCTTGCCAAGGAGATTCTGGATGATAGAGAGGGCTTGGAGCGTATTACAGGTACCATTGTGCGCGGACATGCCTATCCAAACGGTTCCTACAATGAGGAGATTAAGAAGCTGTTTCATCAGTTGGGCATTGCATACGCCCGTGTTGTAGAGACCAATCCCGTGAATGTAAACGGAGGGATGATTGAATCCATCAGTGCATTTGGTCTTCCCACAGATTTGATGGAGTGGAGGGCGACCTGCCATCATAATGATCCCAATTTGATGCAGATGGCTGAAATGTTTGCTAATTTCAAAAAGAAGCAGTACTTGAAGTTAATGTATGTGTGGGGACACAGCTACGAGTTTGACAATGACAATAACTGGGAGGTTATTGAGAAGTTCTGTGAATACATGGGTGGCAGAGAGGATATCTGGTATGCTACCAATATCGAGATTGTAGACTATCTGGAGGCCTCCAGAAATCTTAGGTTTTCTGCCAATGGTGAAGCCGTATATAACCCTAATGCCCTTAGCGTATGGTTGCAGCTAAACGGCAAGAAGAATGTGGAGATTCCGGGCGGAACTTATGTGAATTTGAATACTGTTTTATAATTTAAGACAAAATAAGACCCATCTTCCGATGCCTGTAGGGCGGAGGTATGGGTCTTTGTGCATAAAAGGAGGGCTTTATGAAGAATTATATCATGGCTTTGGATCAGGGAACCACCAGTTCCCGCTGTATTCTTTTTGATGAAAAGGGACAAATCTGTTCCATGGCTCAGAGGGAATTTACACAGATATATCCCAAGCCCGGTTGGGTGGAACATGACCCTATGGAAATCTGGTCCTCCCAGTTGGCAGTGGCGACGGAGGCCATGGCTAAGATGGGCGTGGATGCGGCGCAGATAAAGGGTATCGGAATTACCAATCAGCGGGAGACTACTATCGTTTGGGATAAAAAGACAGGGGAACCTGTATACAATGCCATTGTGTGGCAATGCCGCCGCACTGCGGACAGAATAGAACAGTTAAAAAAAGACGGACTGGAGAAGACCGTGCAGGAGCGTACGGGTTTGATACCGGATGCCTATTTTAGTGGTTCTAAAATTGCGTGGATATTGGACAATGTCCCGAGAGCCAGAGAGCGCGCAGAGGAAGGGGAGCTTCTGTTTGGCACGGTGGATACCTGGCTTATTTGGAATTTGACCAAGGGGGCCGTTCATGTGACGGACTATACCAATGCCTCCCGTACCATGCTTTTTGATATCCGTAAGCTTGCGTGGGATGAGGAAATCTGCAATTATTTCAGAATTCCCAAAGGTATGTTGCCGGAGGTAAAACCCTCCAGTTGTATTTATGGTCATACGGATGTGGCAGTACTGGGTGGAGAGATTCCCATTGCAGGAGCCGCCGGAGACCAACAGGCGGCATTATTCGGTCAGTGCTGTTTTGAGCAGGGTGAGGTCAAAAATACCTATGGTACAGGTTGTTTTCTTCTGATGAACACAGGTAATCAGGCCATTGCCTCCAAGTCGGGACTGCTTACCACCATTGCGGCCACAGCGGATGAAAAGGTGGAGTATGCACTGGAGGGAAGCGTGTTTGTGGCAGGTGCCGGCATTCAATGGCTTCGGGATGGCATGGATATGATTCGCACCTCGGCTCAGTCGGAGGAGCTTGCCACCTCGGTGGAGGATACGGCAGGAGTATATCTGGTTCCGGCCTTTGCAGGAATGGGCGCACCTTATTGGAATCCCTATGCCAGAGGCATGGTGGTGGGGCTGACCAGAGGCTGTACCAAGGCGCATTTTGTGAGGGCAATGTTGGAATCCATCGCATATCAGACGGCAGATTTGATTCGGGCAATGGAGCAGGACAGTGGTATTGATTTGAAGAGTCTGAAGGTAGACGGAGGTGCCAGTGCCAACAATTTCCTCATGCAGTTTCAGTCAGATATGATAGATGCCACAGTGGAGCGTCCCGGTTGTATTGAGACCACGGCATTGGGAGCAGCCTATCTTGCAGGACTGGCTGTGGGATACTGGCAGAGCAGGGAGCAGATAAAGGCCAATTGGGAGATTGGCGCAAGCTTTATACCCAAGATGGATGCAAGGCAAAGAAAACAGCTTTTGAAAGGCTGGGAGAAGGCTGTAAAATGTGCACTGGTGTGGACAGAGGATATATGATATAATTTATAAATTGAAAAAGCTATGAATCGGAAAAGAGGGAAAAATATGTTGGTACAAAAGTATAAAGATATGTTATCCGGCAAGTCTGTCATCAGACAGCTTTCTGAGTTTGCTACAGCCAGAGGGCAGGAAATCGGTTATGAGAATGTGTTTGACTATAGTCTGGGAAACCCTTCCGTACCGGTTCCACAGGAGTTTACGGATGCAATGATTCAGATGTTGTCCAAGAAAAATCCCATGGAGCTTCATGGTTACAGCCCCAGTCTGGGTATCACCTCCGTGCGGGAGGCTATTGCAAAGTCCTTGGAGGAACGTTTTGGGATTCCTTACCGCAAGGAGCATATCTTTATGGCTTCCGGTGCCGCAGGAGCATTGGCTCATGCCTTTCGTCTGGTGACGGAGCCCGGAGATGAGATTTTGACCTTTGCTCCCTTTTTCCCTGAGTATAATCCCTATGTGAATCTTACGGGAGCTATTTTAAAAATTGTTCCTCCCAATACAGAGACCTTTCAGATTAATTTTGAGGCCTTTGAGGAGCTTTTGACTGAGAAGGTAAAGGCGATTCTGATTAATACGCCCAACAATCCTTCCGGCATTGTGTATTCTACAGAGACGATTCAGAAATTGACGGATATTCTGCGTGCCAAATCCGCACAATATGGTCATGAGATTTATCTGATTTCTGATGAACCCTATAGAGAGATTCTTTTTGAGGGAGTGGATGCACCCTGTGTGTCTAAGTTCTATGACAACACGATTATGTGCTACTCCTTCTCCAAATCATTGTCTTTGCCCGGAGAGCGTATCGGTTATGTGGCAGTAAATCCTGCCTGCCCGGATGCGGAGACCATGGTGCAGATGTGCGGACAGATTTCCCGCGGTATCGGTCACAATTGCCCGCCCTCCATCATTCAGTTGGCTGTGGCAGAGGTGCTTGATAAGACTGCGGACTTGAAGGTTTATGAGACTAATATGAATCTGATTTATAATGAGCTTTGCAGCCTTGGCTTTACCTGTGTGAAGCCCGGTGGTACCTTCTATATTTTCCCCAAGGCTTTGGAGGAGGATTCGGTTGCGTTTTGCCAGAAGGCTCTTAAGTATGATTTGGTACTGGTGCCTGCTGATTCCTTTGGAGCTCCGGGATTTTTCCGCATGGCATATTGTATCGATACAGAGAAGGTGGAGCGTTCCTTGGAAGCATTGCGTAAATTTGTAAATACAGAGTATCCAAACAGATAAGTCAACATAAAATGAAACAGACAATGTGAGGTAAAAAGGATGTATCAGGCAGGACTTGTTTTAGAGGGTGGCGGCATGAAGGGTGTTTATACCGCCGGTGTACTGGATTTGTTTTTGGATAAGGAGTTGGAATTTTCCAGCGTATATGGTGTATCTGCCGGAGCCTGCAATATGTGCAGTTATGTGGCGAAGCAAAGAGGGCGGGCGTTGGATGTCAACATTGATTATCTGGACTCTAAGCGTTATTGCAGTGTAGAAAGTATGTTGTTGTCCGGTGATTTGTTTAATGTGAATACCTGTTACAATCTGATTCCCAATTATTTGAATCCGATTGATAAAGAAACCTATGCTGCGTACAAAGGTAAGGTATACAGTGTGGTAACCAATCTGCTTACAGGTCGTCCGGAGTATTTGCGCGTGAGGGATGCGGTAAAGGATATTGATAAGGTGCGTGCATCTTCGTCTCTGCCTTTGGTGTCCCGCACAGTGACCATTAACGGCAAGCCCTATCTGGATGGTGGTTTAAGTGATTCTATTCCCATTCAGAAGTCCATCCGTGACGGTAACAGTAAGAATGTGGTTGTAATGACGAAGGAAGTAGGTTATCGCAGAAAACCCATCGATGCGGGTCAGCTTGCTTTGATAAAGGTGCGTTATGCGAGATATCCCAAGGTGGCAGAGATTATGGCAGAGAGGCATATCATGTACAATGATTGTCTGGACTACATTGAGCGTTTGGAGAAGAGTGGGCAGGTTTTTGTAATTCGCCCTCAGAGACCCAATGATGTAAGACGTATTGAGCGGGATAAGGTCAGAATGAAGGCTCTTTATGATCAGGGCTATCAGGAGGCAGAGGCTCTTTATGAGGATTTGATGAATTATCTAAACAGCTAAATTAAGACAGAAATGAGAAGATTATGTTAGAAATTATTAAAGCAATTATTTATGGAATTGTAGAAGGTATTACGGAGTGGCTGCCTGTCAGCAGTACCGGACACTTGATTCTGGTGGAGGAGTTGATTCCCTTTGTGGGAGTCAGTGAAGGCTTCTTTGATATGTTTGATGTGGTTATCCAGTTGGGTGCCATCATGGCAGTTGTGATACTGTTTTGGAGTCAGATTTGGCCCTTTGCGCTGTCAGGCAAGGAGCGAAATGGTCAGAGCGGTCTTAAGTCCTTCGTCAAAATGGACATTATGACCCTGTGGTTTAAAATTCTGGTGTCCTGCGTTCCCGCAGCGGTGATTGGTGTTCTGTTTGACGATGTGTTTGATGCACTGTTTTATAATCCGGTATGTGTGGCACTGGCACTGATTGTATTTGGTGTGGCTTTTATCATTGTGGAGAATGGTAACAAGAACAAAAATACGAAAGTGAATTCTCTGGCGGATATTACTTATCAGACAGCTCTTTTGATTGGATTTTTTCAGTTGATTGCGGCTGTTTTTCCCGGAACTTCCCGCTCCGGTGCAACTATTGTGGGTGCGCTTTTAATTGGTGTGACCAGAACGGTTGCGGCAGAGTATACCTTTTTTCTTGCGATTCCGGTGATGTTCGGAGCAAGTCTGTTGAAGGTTCTTAAATTCGGTTTTGCATTTACTACTTTGGAGCTTGTGCTGTTAGCAGTAGGTACAGTGGTCTCCTTTGTGGTGTCTATGTTTGTACTTAAATTCTTGATGGGTTATATCAAGAAACATGATTTCAAGGTATTCGGTTGGTATAGAATTGTGTTAGGAATTGTGGTGTTGGCATATTTCGGACTGGTGGCGTAGGATGAAAAAGACAGGCATTTTTCTTGCTGTCATGGCGCTGATTGCTGCATTTTGTGTGGCAGGCATTGTATATGACAGCAAGGCTTCCGACAATGTGGCAGAGGGCTCAAAGCAAGAGTTTGCAATTCTTACAAACAGCGGATTTTATGAGTCCGAAGTCAGAGTTCGGATTGCTGCGCCCGGCAGTGCGCAGGTGTATTATACAACCAATTGTGAGGAACCGACCCCGGAGAACGGACAGCTCTATCGGGGTCCTGTTGTGTTGTCGGCACCGGAAGCGGGGGAGCAGGCTTATGTTCTTCGTTTTAAGGCGTATTTTGAGGATGGAAGCTGTTCGGATACTCTGACCGGGACTTATTTTGTTGGACATGCTATAGAGAATCGGTACACGACCATGGTTCTCAGTATCGTGGGAGAGCCGGAGGACCTTTTCGGTTACGAAGAGGGCATTCTGGTGCCGGGTAAAAGGTATGATGAATTTATGGAGGCCAACCCCGGAGTGCATCCCGGAAGAGGTGTGGATGCCAATTATACTCTGCGTGGAGATGAGGCAGAGCGGCCTGTGTATTTGGAGATGTTTAACGCAGAGGGAGAAGAGATTTTCTCCCAAAAAGGCGGCGTGAGAGTGACAGGACAGTTGTCACGTCTGAACAATCATAAGTCTCTGAGATTATATGCGCGAAGGGAATATGATGAGGCAAACAATAAATTTGAGTATGACTTTTTTGAGGGAGTTACTTTAGAGGCAGACGGAACCATGGGGCAGGAGTATAAGAGACTGCTTCTCAAAAATTCCGGTCAGGATTACGGATATGCTTTTCTTCGCACGGAGTTGGTGGGACGTCTGGCACATCAGGCAGGTTTTCCCGATGTGCAGCATGTGACACCGGTGTGTGTCTATATCAATGGTGAATATTATGGAAGCTATTGGTTGGCCAATCATTATGACGGTCAATATTTTGAAAACCGATATGGCGAGTATGATGGTGAATTTGTGGTTTTGGAGCATGCAGATATAAAGAAGACATCCTCCGAAGACAGCCATGAGTCAGAGATTTCGGCCGCGGAAGAATACAACAGACAGTATGATAAATTTGCAGCTATGGATTTAACTGTGGATGCCAATTACGCGGCACTGACGGATTTCATGGATGTGGAAAATTATTTGCAGTATTTTGCCATAGAGAATTATGTGGCTAATTATGACTGGCCGGATAATAATGTGAAGACCTATCGCTATGTGGCAGGTGCGAGCGGGTATACCGAAGGGAGTGTTTATGACGGACGGTATCGCATGCTTTTATATGATGCGGATTATGGCTTCGGACTGATGTTTTATCATGACACCATCGGTACACTGGTCAATGCCATGACCTTGGACAAGATTATGTATGATAAATCTCCTCTTTTTGCGGCGTTGATGCAGAGAGAGGATTGCAGAGAATATTTTGTGTCTTGTACGCTGGATTTGATGAATGGATCCATGAGTGCGAAAAATGTGACGGAGCAGGTAGATTCCATGCACAGTGAGCGTGTGCAGGAGCTTGTAAGAACCCTTTCCCGAGAGGGACTGGTAGGTGGCCTTTTGTTGGAGCAGGATGCCATGAATATGGAAACGGTAGACCGCAATCTACAGCAGATAAAAGCTTTTGCAATGGAGAGACCTCAGTATGTGCTTCAAGATATTGGAGAGAAATTTGGATATTGTCAAAAATACAAACTGACAGTCGTGTCAGATAACGAGGCCTCTTACAGTCATGTGAAGATAAATGAAGTATATAGTGAAGAAAGTGAATATATGGGTACCTATCTAAAGGAGATTCCTGTAACATTGACTCCCTGTCTTAGTCCTAATGAAGTCTTTTCTCATTGGGTGTTAAATGGAGAGGTGCATGAGGAAGAGGTTTTGGTGTTGGAGGGTGCAACGATTCCCGGTGATTCGGTGGAGGTACGTCTGGTCACAGAGGAGGTAGAGAAGCCGTTGTTGCAGATTGGTGCGGTTGCCGCCAGAGGTCAGGAGGACTATGTGGAAATTATAAATTTGTCCATGGAGCCGCTAAGCACATCCGGATATTATTTGTCGGATTCGGACGACCCTTGGAAATATCAGCTTCCGGTATTGCTGCTACAGCCCGGTGAGACGCTGCGCCTTGTGGGACAGAGCAATAACAGTGTGGAAAGTCTGGGGCAGTATGGAATGAATTTTAATATCAAAACAGGAGAAACCTTACAGCTTCATTATATGAATCAATTGGCAGACAAAGTAGAACTTCCGCAGTTGTCTGAGGATGGTGTGTATGTGAGAGATTTTGTGAGGGATGGCTATATAGAGCAAAGGAGGGAGTTGACGGCGGAATGAGACATGAATTAAAATATATTCTTACTCCCATTCAATATGAGCTTCTTCGTAATAAACTGAAGTGGGTGTTGCAGCCGGATGCCAATGCATCGGAGAGCGGAGATTATTTTATACGAAGTATTTACTATGATTCCCCGGACAGGGTTGCTTTAAAGGAAAAGTTAAGCGGTATCAATGAACGCCGGAAATATCGTATTCGATTCTATAATGGTGATGCGTCTTATTGCCGTCTGGAATGTAAGGAAAAGACCGGAAGCCGTATTCAGAAAATATCCTGTGCCCTGACACGGCAGCAGACGGAAGAATTGTTGGGCATACAGAGTCGGGAAGTCAGTGAAGAAACTACGGCTATGGATGAGGATGTTCAAGAGAATGAACTTTTGATGCGGATGAAATTGCTTGTCAAAAGCGAAGGGTATGAGCCGGTGGTGACGGTTGATTATGTGAGGGAGGCTTATGTGCTGCCCTTGTCAGATTTACGAATTACCTTTGATAAGCAGTTGGCATGGGGGCCTGTGGAAAATTGTCTGGAGCAGGATAGGTATCTGCCGAATATTTACGGAGAGCATGTCATTCTGGAGGTGAAATACAATGAGTATCTTCCGGAGCATATCAGCGCAATTCTTGCGTCGGTAGGACCGGTGCAGACGGCAGCGTCCAAGTATGTAGCTTGCGTAATGGAGCAGTTTGCAGCGAAGGGATATTGAGGTACCATTCAGATTTTGTAAAAATAAAGAGCACCTGTGAGTGCGGAAACGGAGAAAATATGAATACATTGAAAGACATTTTAAAAGAAAACATTACCCAGATGGGACTGGTAGAGAACCTGTCTGTGGAATATATTGCGCTGGTACTTGGTACAGCGTTTGTGTGTGGTATGATACTATACATAGTGTATAAGGTGTTTTATCAGGGGGCTGTATATTCTGAAAATTTTGGTTTGTTGATTGTGATGACTACGCTGACGGTGGCGTTTATTATCATGACGATTTCGTCCAATATCGTTTTGTCGCTTGGTATGGTTGGTGCCTTGTCTATTGTACGTTTTCGTACGGCAGTAAAAGACCCGTTGGATGTAGGTTTTCTCTTTTTGGCAATCGCTGCCGGACTAACTGCGGGAGCGGGATTGTTCTTTATAGCAGGTCTTGGAACAGTGGCAATTTGTACTGTTTTTGTGATTTTGCGTCAGGTGGGAAGAGGCCGTACCACCTATCTGCTTGTGGCAGACTATGAGGCGACGGCGGAGGAGGCCGTGGCTGCATTGTTGGATGCGGGCAAGGGTAAATTAAAGTCCAAGGCTACTGACGGTAAGCGGGTGGAACTGACTTGGTTGGTTCGAAAGAATGCGGAGCAGATTTTGGGTGAAATTCTGAAGGTCGAGGGTGTGCGTAAGGCTACGCTGATTGCTTATACAGGAGATGCCCAATATTAGTTGATTGTCGATAATTTTATTAAAATCAATCGTTTTTATGTCAAAAAGCACAGTTTTTCGTGATAAAAACGCGGTTTTTTGTTATAAATACGGTTGACAACTGTCGATAAAAGATATAAACTGTGTTTTGTCAGGTTATTTTGTAGATTAGTGCGGCAAAGTGACCGATGAGGAGATATAGTTATCGATTACAAGAAGGGAGATTGTCAATATGGCAGCAGCAAAGAAGACCACTAAGCCCGTTGCAGTAGCAACCCCCGCAACCGAGGTTAAGGCTGAAGTGAAGAAAGTAGAAACCCCCGCAGCAGAAGTTAAGGCAGAAGTTAAAGCAGAAGCTAAGAAAGAGACTGTAAAGAAGGAAACTGCAAAGAAGGAGACCGCAAAAAAGGCTCCCGCTAAGAAGACTCCTGCAAAGAAGGAGACTAAGACCGCAGCAACTAAGACTGCAACAAAGAAGGCAGCACTTAAGGCTGAGATGCAGGTTCAGTTTGCAGGCAAGTCCTATACTCAGGAGGATTTGGTTAAGATTGCTCAGGATGTATGGCAGTATGACTTGAATCAGAAGGTTTCTGATTTGACCAGTGTTGAGCTGTACGTTAAGCCTGAGGAGCAGGCTGTATATTATGTAATGAACAAAGAGTTCACCGGCAGCTTTGCTATCTAATTATCTAGAACATATAAAGAGCATTCGACTTTGGGTCGGATGCTCTTTTTGACTTTATAGGAAATTTCTCAAATTGTCAGAAATGGTGTATAATAAGCATGAATCAAAAAATGACATGACAAAAGAGCGAAGATGGAGACTTCGCCATGACGTTGTTTGTGTTGTTTTGCTGGTTCATGGGTGGCTGCACTA
>JAZQMG010000053.1:0-5458 GCA_045543175.1 Acetatifactor sp.
AAGAAGCAAGTGCGGAGTTGATGGGCAAAATGACAGGCGGCCTTGGAGGATTTCCTTTCTGATGGAACTTTACAGCGGACATATTAACAAATTAATAGACGAGTTGGCAGCCCTTCCGGGTATTGGTAATAAATCTGCGCAGAGACTGGCGTTTCATCTGATTAATATGCCACAGGATAAGGTAAATCGGTTGGCAAACGTAATGATGGAGGCCAAGGCGAACATACGATATTGTAGTGAATGCTACACCTTGACAGATAGGGATGTATGTCCTGTATGTGCCAGTGAGAAGCGCAATCATGGCCTGATTATGGTGGTGGAAAATACCAGAGATTTGGCGGCTTATGAGAAAACCGGTAAATATGAGGGAGTTTATCATGTGTTGCATGGTGCGATTTCCCCCATGATTGGTATTGGACCCGGAGACATCAAGTTAAAAGAATTGATGGAACGGCTACAAGGAGAAGTGGAGGAGGTTATCATTGCCACCAATTCCAGTCTGGAGGGGGAAACCACCGCTATGTATATCAGTAAGCTTATCAAACCTACGGGCATCCGGGTGACCAGAATTGCCAGTGGTGTGCCTGTGGGCGGAGATTTGGAATATATTGATGAGGTAACCCTTCTGCGTGCTTTGGAAGGACGTACAGAGTTGTAACATGTTATAAGTAACACAGATAAATGAGGCAAACGAAACAATGCATATATAATGAGGTGATGAAGATGGCAGTTACAGTGGAATCCAAGCTTTTTGGCAAGAGTAAGTCGGGAGAAGATATTGTTCTGTATACCTTGAAAAATGAAAAGGGTATGGAGGCTTCCGTTATGAATCTGGGTGCAGTTGTGGTTGCGCTTAAGGTTCCTGATGCGTCAGGTAAGATTGAAGATGTGGTATTGGGCTTTGACAGTGGTGAAAAATATTATACCAATCCCAGCTTTTTTGGTGCGATAATCGGTCCTAGTGCCAATCGTATTGGCGGTGCGGCATTTACCTTGGATGGCGTGGATTATCAGTTGGATGTAAATGATAATGCCAATAATTTGCACAGTCATTTGACGGAAGGATATCATGCACAGATGTGGGATGCCGAAGTGGTGGAGGGCGGAGTGCGCTTTGCATTACAGGACGCAGACGGCAATCTGGGATTCCCTGGTAATAAGACATTGCAGGTTACATATACTTTGGATGAGGAGAATGGCTTGAAGCTGCATTATCATGGAAACAGCGACAAGCGTACCATTTTGAATCCTACCAATCACAGCTATTTTAATCTGGATGGACATAGTGCAGGGAATATAGAGGGGCATAGTCTGTGGATGAAGGCGGATACTTATACACCGGTTGTGGCAGGTGCGATTCCTACCGGAGAGATTGCTCCCGTAGCAGGAACTCCCATGGATTTTACCAGTGAGAAGGTGGTAGGTGCAGAGATTGGGGCTGATATGGAGCAGTTGAAACTTACCGGTGGGTATGACCATAACTGGGTAATTACAGATGCAGACGGCAGCTTGCAGCATATTGCAACGGTGAAGGCTGCTAAGAGCGGCAGAGTGATGAAGGTATATACGACCTTGCCCGGTGTGCAGTTTTATGCAGGTAATTTTATAGACAGGCAGAATGGTAAAGAAGGTGCTGTTTATGACAAGAGATACGGATTGTGTCTGGAAACCCAGTTTTTCCCGGACAGCATTCACCATGACAATTTCCCTTCCTGTGTGTTTGGTGCAGGGGAGGAGTATGATTCTGTGACTGTATATCGTTTTGAATGATAAGAATGCGCTTGGCATCGCCTGCGCAAAGTTTGTCGAAGAGTTTTGTGGATATTGCGACAAAGAATGCTAAAATACCTTGCATGTCAGTGCTATGATGAGTCAAAAGGACTTGTCAGACACGGCATGGGAGGTGTTTTGTATGGAATTACCCAAGAATATTACACAAATCGGAGAAGTTAGCAGAGACTGCAAGATATACGTGGAAGATTATGTCGTTTCCTATATGAAGCAGCTAAATCAGGCGGCACAGGATAAGGGAATGGCAGTAGCACTGTACGGTAAGCGACAGACGCAGGAGGGGATTTCCTATCATTTTCTGTATGGAGCATGTAAGCTCGATTTCCTACAGCGAGAGGTGCGACATTTGTCTCAAGCCCAGCAACAGGAGATTGAGAAGCTTCGTAAGAAATATTTTCCCGAGTTGGAATTTATGGGATATCGTATTTTGAATGGAGAGATGATAGAGGGACTTCATCTGTGTGAACAGGATATTTGCAGATACATAGGGGGCTATGCCCGCTTTTATGAGAAAAATGACGCTATGCTGGCGTATATGTTGGATGTCCGTGAGCAGGCAGAGCCTGAAAAAGTGGATCAGACCAAATATGAAGAAGTCAAAAGGCGTCAAGAAGAACGAAGAAGTACTTTTGCATATCCGACAAGAGATAGTATAATAACGAAAGAGTCGCGAGAGGAAGCGGTGCCGATTCTTCGGACAAGTGGAGGTACAGCTTCTGCGCCCAATTTGCAAAGAATGCGAATGGCTGCTGTGGGAGCATTTGCGTTATTGTGTCTGCTTGGCATTGGAACCTTTAGGGAAGAGGAACTTACAGGCAGTCAAGATGGAAATATGGATGTTGCAGCAGTTTCCGGAACAGTAGAACCCAGTGTGGAGCAACAGGAAACGCTTTTGATGGAGGACAAGCTGGAGCAGGCACTTTTAGAGGAGAATCAATCCAAAGAAACTGACGAGAGTGTACAAGCATCAGAGTCAGAAAATTCTTCGCAGGAACAGACTATGGAGACAGAGCAGGAGAGTGAGGCGGCTAGTTCTTCAATGGAACAGCCTTCTGTTGAGGCGACTCAGCCGAAGGCGGCTGAACGGGAAAATATGACACGGACGTCACAAGAAGCGGTTGCCGCAGTGGCATATATTGTTCAACCGGGTGACACCTTAATCAATATTTGTTTGCGTCAATATGGCAATGATGCCAGAATGACAGATGTATGTGATTTGAATGATATTTCTAATCCTGATGATATAAAAGAGGGACAGGTTATTATGCTGCCCCGGTAATTTACGAGGTATTACATGGCAGACATTAGAAGCTACCGCAGAGAAAAAGAGAAGAGAGAAAAAAGTCGTAATGACTATAAGGACAAAATTAAGCGTCATAAGTTAAAAAATGTATATCGTGTACTGTTGGTAGTGGCGGCATTGTTAGCTGTGGTGGTTTTGGTCATGGTTCAATACAAGCGGCATGTATATACCGGATATGATACGGTATCCACAGTTGTGTTGGAGGGCTCGGCCGGAGCAGAGGACATGCGCTTGCAGAATTGTATTCTTACATATAGTAAGGATGGAGCACATTGTACCAATACCAAGGGAGAGGTAACGTGGAATCAGACCTACGAGATTCAGGATATTTTGGTGGAGACCTGTAGAAATGTCTCTGCTATTGCAAGCTATAACGGCAGAGAGATTTATATTCAGGATACGGATAAACAGTTGGGCTCCATATCCACGAATATGCCAATTAAGGATATTGCAGTTTCCGCTACCGGAATGGTTACAGCAGTTCTTGCCGACACGGATGTCACATGGATAAATACCTATAATTCTGAAGGCGAGTTGATGTTTAAGGGACAGGCTCATATGGATGAGGCAGGTTATCCTGTATCGGTCAGCCTTTCGCCCAATGGTGTGATGCTGGCGGTAACCTATGTGTATTTGGATGCAGGAACACTCAAGTCTAATGTGGTTTTTTACAATTTTGGCCCGGTGGGTGACAATATGAGTGACCATGTTGTTGGACTTTATTTTTATTCTGATATGTTGATTCCGGAGATTCGCTTTGTGGATGATGAGACTGCATTTGCTGTAGGGGACAACCGACTTATGATTTTTAAAGGAGGGCAGACACCTACAGAAGAAGCGGGCTATATTTATAATAAAGAAATACAGTCTGTTTTCTATGGTGACAAGCACGTCGGTCTGGTATTAGTGTCAGATGACATGGAGCACAACTATATGATGGATGTGTATAATGCGTCGGGCAAAAAGGTGGGTACCTACTATTTTGACATCGAATATAATGAAATATTCTTTGAAGAGGAGTGTATGGTTATCTATAATGAAACGGAGTGTCAGATTTTAACCTATGACGGAACGGAGAAGTTTAACGGATACTTTTCTAAAGCAGCAGATTTGTTATTCCCTGCAGGAGGTGCATATAAATATGTATTGGTAACGGAGACATCTATAGATACAATACAGTTGAAGTAGATGTGATAGAGTTCGACCGTTTGGAATAAATAATACATGTAGTTGGTAATTACAAGGAGTACAAGCGAGAAATGGAAATTAATATTTTATTGTTGATTCTATTGGCGTTCATGATTTTTAAAATTTATGACGGCTACAATAAGGGAATGGTTAAGGAGATTGTTTCTTTTGTTTCACTGATTTTTCTCTGTTTGGTGGTTGTGCTTGTCGGAAATGGTTTAAACAGCTACTATGACGGCAAAATATTAAATGTCGTGGTAATGGTTTTGCTTTTGGCAGTGCTTAGTATTGCACACCATCTTATTAATGTGGTTTTCTTTCCGGCGAAGCTGCTTGCTAAATTGCCGGTAGTAAAAAGTCTTGATAAGGTCTTGGGCATTGTTGTAGGTGTTTTAGAAACAATTCTGATATTATGGACAGTGTATACCTTTGCAATGATAATGGATCTTGGAGCAATTGGCAGTTTTGTAATGAAGAGTACTTCTGAAAGCCGGATACTGACCTGGCTTTATGAACACAACCAGTTAGCCGGATGGATTCAGATTCTGGGTGCTAAACTGGATGCCGAACTGCATATTAACCTGTAGAAAACTTCCCTGTTGCTCCTGTTTTGGAGCCACAGGGAAAATTGTTTTAAAAATTTAAAAAATAGGTGTTGACAAATACGAAAGATGTATGGTAGTATAAAACTCCACCGCGCAAACAGTAAAATGTTGCGAGATGGAAAAAATAAAAAAGTTTAAAAAAGTTGTTGACAAAGCGAAATACCTGTGATATGATATCAGAGTTGCCGCTGAGACAGCAACAAAATGCAAAGCCAGCTCACAAGTAAAACTTGTTCGCTGTGTGCTGTCGCACAATGGTCTTTTGCACAAGTAACATTTTATGAAAGCAAGCTTTCAAAAATGTACTTGCACAAAATCCCGCTTTGCTTGTACCTTGACAAATAAACAGCAATGCAACCCTGAAAATTCCAAGAGCTGTTTTAAAAACAGCGAAGAAAATTCAGAGAACAAATGATATGAAAATATCGCAACCTAAAAACAGTAATGCCAGATAAAAACTGGCAGGACAAACAACCATTAAACATGAGAGTTTGATCCTGGCTCAGGATGAACGCTGGCGGCGTGCTTAACACATGCAAGTCGAACGGAGCAATTTCGCTGACGAGACTTC
>JAZQMG010000054.1:0-4507 GCA_045543175.1 Acetatifactor sp.
GGCATATGAATGGAACGGATATTATTTCATGCTTGCGAAGCAAGTATATCATGCTGCGCAAGCCGTATATCATATCGCGTCAGCGATATATCATTGAAAACCACATCAATTTATGATATAATTTAAGCAAGAAAGGCGGTGTTGCTGTGTTGAATAAGTTTTTGGTTGTTAAGAAATACATCGACCAAATGGATTATTATGGTTTGTTGGCAAGCGGCGCGCCTTCCGATGAGTTTGATATTGAGTCAAAAGAAATCAGTGCAAGAATAAGCGATGACCATTCAGTGCAAGACATAGCGGAGATAATTGCATCGGTCTTTAATGAGTATTTCGATGAGCACGATGACGCAACAGTGTTTTTAGCTGTTGCGGAACAAATAGAAAAAGAATTATTGAAATGATTTAGCGTACTTTTAGAGTACATGTATGACAACCATACACATACTGTCCCCGACCGAATCGTAAGTGTCAGCCAGCCTTCTTATTCAGTAGACATTAAATAATCTGGAGATTGTATGAGAAATTCGATATTTTTACTTTATTTTGGGGGAGAAATATAGTATAATTAGTATATAAATACGACAGATAATTTCCGTACAAGCAACATTGCAATGGTCACCGTTTCCCGTGCGGAATATCAGAAAAAGGAGAAATTGATATGAAACGATTCGCAATTTTAAATAAAATCCTTGTTTATATACTGCTTACCTCTATGCTCTTGGGCTTCCTGTCTGATGGATCTGCAAGCAGAATCAATGGGGCGGAGGGTCTTTCCCAAGCCGACACAATTCCAAAGGGAGGCTATCCTCAATGGGATAATGATGGGGATGGTACTCTGTCGATTCTGGCGATTGGCAACAGCTTTTCCGCAGATGCCCTGCAATATGTCTGGCAGATTGCCCACAACCTGGGAATCGAGAAAATTCACCTGGGAAACCTGTATATTGCCGGATGCAGTCTCGCGACCCATGCCGCCAATGCGAAGAATGACAGTGCCGCCTATACCTACTATGTTAACACTACCGGCACATGGACCAGTACCTCCGGCACAAGAATGAGCACAGGTCTGATCTCACGTAGCTGGGATTTTGTGACCCTGCAGCAGTCTCCTCCGGACAGCGGTTTGGCAAATACCTATAATGCAGATCTGACGAATCTGATCGCCTATGTAAAGGGAAAGGTAAAGAATCCCGAGGCTACCAAACTGGCATGGCATATGACATGGACCTACCAGAAGGACTCCACCCATCCCGGCTTTACGAATTACGGCAAGAACCAATCCGCTATGTACAAGGGGATCGTGGATGCTGTGAATAAGCACATTGTTCCCAACCCGGATATCGACACCATCATACCTACAGGGACAGCCATTCAGAATCTCCGATCCACCGTTTTGGGAGACACTGTGACCAGGGATGGCTACCACTTATCCTATGATGTAGGCAGATATACCGCCGCATTGATGTATGTCAAGCAACTGACCGGCTTGTCTATTGACAACGTGGGATGGAAGGCATCCGGTGTGGATGGAGAGAAGCGTTTCCTTGCCATTGAGTCAGTAAATCATGCCTATGAGAAGCCCTTGGCCATCACCGGCTCTCGTTACAGCGGATCTACTGCCCCCGGCGGCTCCTTCGTACAGATTACCCCGGGATATTATAAGTATGAATTTTGGCATGCAAGAGGGAATTACCACACCACTCGAGCCAATACTACTACAGCACCGAACAACGCCAAGCAGTACATTGCCACCAATAAATTATCCAAGACCGGCACCACTGCCTTCAACTATTACTTGCCTGTGGGTTCCATTATTGTTTGCAATGAGGGCTATCAATACAGACCGGAGGGCTGGATCGGGGAAGGCAAGCAGACTGTAGACAGACCGGACTTGGTAGATGATACCTATACCATTGTTACGGAAGAATGGTGGGGAGATTTCACCACCCGCGCCTTTAATATCTCGAAGGACGATTTTTCCGAGTGGGAAGGCAGCTTCGGCAGGAATGATTTCAACAACCTCTTCCGTATCTATATCCCCATAGAGTATGTTGCCGAGTATTATTACCAGTTAGACGCAGATTACGCGTTGAATACTTATTGGAATTGTTTAAACGGTAATACGCTCAGCAATACCTCAAGCGCTAACAAGGACAAGTATTTTGGTGTATGTCTTCCCGAATCCGTTACCGTACGGAATCCCGTAACAGGTCAGCACGAAACCCGGGTGATCAAAGATCGCCGCTTTACCAGAGACATTCTCCCTGTAGGTAAGGGCGTGATATCCCTGAGAAACGGATACTCTATGCGACCCGACGGGTGGAAGGAAAACACCACTGTCACTCCCTCTGCAGACCGTCCGGCAATGACCCAGATCAATATGTTCTCCACAAGTGCCAATTGGTGGGGTGAATGGGAGGCGAGGGGCTTCAACATTTGCCTGGACAGTGGCAACTCTATAACCGGAAATACCGTCACCAGCATGAAGTCCTATGTGTTCCGTCTGTTCTTGATGAAAACGGAGCTACCCTGTGCTGTAGAGCTGGAAGAACAACTGGAGATTGCAGAGCAGTACGTGGACAGAGGGAATGAGGATGGCTTCTTCCCTGCAGAGCTGTACAGTGCATTTATGCAGTGTGTAAAGGAGGGAGAAGCTCTTTTCGGAAATGTTGCCAATATGAGAACCGTGGTCCCTTGCCCCAAGGATTTGCAGGCGCTTATGGAGCAGGAGCGGAGCCTTGTGGCAGACAAGCTGAAGGAATGGAATACCCGGCTTGCCGATTATGAGAGCGAAACAAATGGGGTGGAGTTGAAGCATTCTCTGAACCTTGCCAGTGATATTGCCATCAATTATGTAGTCGAGTCTACGATTCTGGATGAGTACGATAGCTGTTATTTGGAATGTGCGGTGCCTATTTATGAGGGCAATGAACGCATCGGCACAGAACCTGTGACCCTGCAGCCTGAGCTTCGTGGAGCGTATTACTACTTTGTTCTGAACGGACTTACGGCACTGAAGATGAATGACATGATTGATGCCACCTTGCATATGTCAAAGGACGGCAGACGGTATGTATCTCATGTAGATCGCTACAGCATTGGGACCTATGCATACAATCAGCTCAATGGTAAGGATAAGCCGGAAGAACTCAAGGCATTGTGTGCCAATCTGCTTCGATATGGCGCAAAGGCACAGCTTTGGAAGGAGTACCGTACAGATGCCCTTGCAGATGCTAACATGACCGATGCACACAAGGCGTACCTGAATGACCTCGATTCTGTAGTATTTGGTAGCAACAACCGCACGCTGACAGATATTGAAGATCCTGTCATCACGTGGGGTGGTAAGGCACTGCGTTTAGATAGCAAAATCGTCGTGCGATTTGTTATGAATACTACAAACTACACCGGCGATTTGAAGAATCTGTCTCTGCACGTTAGCTTTGTCAACATTAAGAGTGAGAAAGAAACGGTTGTTCTGACAGAGCACACAGTCTACGATGCATCGCGCAACTTCCATGTCTTCGACTTTGACGGTTTGCTTTCAGCAGAAATGCGAAGCGTATTGAGTGCGACTGTCTATGAGGGAGATACGCAGCTTTCACCAACTATGGAATATAGCATCGACACCTACGGCAAGGGAAAAACCGGCATGCTCCTGATAGTCACACAAGCCATGGTCGCTTATGGCGATAGTGCAAAAGCATTCTTCTCTAATACTAGTTCCTGATAAATAGGTTAAAAAACCTTTTTGTAGCACTGTCGCATATACTGTCTGCTACTATACGGGAGTATTATGTCATACCGGGGACCTTGCTGCAAGTCGCCGTTAGTTTTGACGCTTACATTGATGCTTTTTTCCTAATAGGATTCTTTTTGATGTATATGACATATAAATACAACATATGGAACAGTCCATGTTCCGTCGGGACGAGGTATGGTTCGTAGAAAGAAACGAGCAGAATGCAAGTACAATCTACTCCCTATATCGATTCAAAGAGCGCTATGACAAACGCTTGAGTAAAGCCTACCTGGAAGGACGTTATGGAGCAATCCCGGTCTTCACTTCATTTGCATTTGAAGAGGAGGGCTAACTTATAGTATAGATAACAACTCAAAGGAGTGATGTGCTATGAGTAGCTTGGAACAACGAGCACTTCAAAACGCAGCTGCTTCCTCCGCTATGGAAGGTTTGCCATTAGAGAAACATCACTTAGAAGTCATTCAAAACATTCTGGAAGGAAAACTGTCTCTGCAGGATTATCTACAGTCCTTGAAAAATCAATATCAGGAGACTTGAATATGGCATACCCAATTACCTCTACTGACGCAGGCCGTTATCCAAACACAACAGTTTTGGTAAGAAAAAACAGTGAGGTGTACTTATGATAGAAACCGAAAGACTCATTCTGCGTCCCTTCTGTACGGAAGATGCAGCGGATGTGTTTGAATATCTGAAAAAGCCCACAGTGAACTGCTTCGCCTGTATGAAGGTAGGCTCTTTGGA
>JAZQMG010000055.1:0-101537 GCA_045543175.1 Acetatifactor sp.
TAATCAATCGGAGATTAGCACCATAGAGATTATTGAGGTAGGGGAAGCGGACGAGCAAGGGGTGAATGAGCAGATAACCCTTTGTACAATTGATGATAAGGATGCGTTTCTCGAAGGATTTAATCAGCTTGATTGCTATAAACATATTGGTGATCCAATTGGTGTAGAACCAACAAAAAAAGCTATAAAAATTATTTATAATAATGGTGAGTATGAGTTAATTTCATCGAGCGGAATTGCACATTATACGAAAGAAAAGCAATATAAGAATTATATTGGACTTTATTCTTTTGATAGGGAACCTTTCAATCATTTTTTGTCTAGCTATATAGATGAGCAATGATGAGTTTGTATTTTGTTTAACTAAGTAATAAGAAGTCCGATGTGTTTTAGGACTATACATCGATGGATAATGTTTTATTGGGTGCTATTAATTCTGGCCTTGCCTGTGATAGAATGTTTAAAATTCTTTTATCACAGGCAAGGCAAGCTGTACTACAGGGGATGACAAATTGAAGGGTAAAATTTTGAAATGAGGAAGTAAATTCGCAAAAAGATGTGTGGAGATTACTTTCAGCAAAACAATCAATATATCATAATAATGGAGTTGGAAAACCTGAATTAAAATATATTACAGCAGATGGAAGAGAGGCTGTTTTTGATGGTGACACACTACAGCCAGTGACAGATCCAAGATATATGGGAACTTATAATTACTCGCCGCTATATGAATTGCCAGATAATGCTGGTGCGATTGATTATTTAAAGTGGGCTAATTCAGGGCTCGGCCATTTTCTATGTGATATGGTACCATATTATATGGTGTATTGTAGTAATACTCGAGAATGTTATGAGAGGAAATGTTTTAAGATACTTGTAGAATCCGTTGCATTTTCGATGGCTGAAGATATATAAATTTTGTTGAAGGGTGGTTTTAAGGTGTTAGATATTAATAAGTCATTGCCGACGAAAATGTGGGCAATGGGAATGGTAGAAAAGGACAACAACTATGTGAAGATAATCTCTTTTTTCAGTTTTCTTTTATTAATACTAATGACCTCATGTGGTATAGAAGAGAGCTATAAGGATTTTTACGTGCAGAAAATAGATAATTATGAAGTAAAAGAGTATTTTACTTCCGATGAATTAGAGTTTGCACAAATAGATGATATTGTTATTGTGCCTTATATTCATGCGACAAATCATGGCGAGTATACAGTTGATGTAATTGCTTATTCTCAGACTGAGCCAGAGCAAATTATGGTAAAAAGCGTCTGTATAAGTGATGATAAAAATACATTTTACAACCAAGAAACGGAACAGGAAGCAGTTTTTAGGAAATCACAAGATGGTATATTTGAGGGGTGGGCAAGAAGTGGAGTTTTCTACGAAACAGATGTTGATCTTTCTAGTAATAAGAACCTATATATAACTGTTCATGTACAAGTTGGCGATGGTATAGAGAAGAAGGCTAAACAAATTGACTATGAAGTAACGATTGTACAATATTGGTCTCATGTTGTGCCTACGTAATGAGTTACCTCAGTTACAAGGCTATAAAGTCTAATGACTATAGCTATAACTACGTCAGTCAATCTCAAGAGCAGGATGCAGTACACCTACACCAAGAGTATGTATCCTGATGGAAGCTTGTCTACATGGACTAATAATGTTCTGAGAAGAACCACCAAGACGGTATACGTGCCCAAGATAAGTTGTATGGTTTATAATTAATTAGAGGTGACAGAAGTGAAAAAGAAGGGATATCAAGTAGTTTTAAGTATATTGTTAATTTCGCATTTATTTCTGATGTCTGCTTGTGATTCACCAGAAATGATGGGATATTATTTGCAAAAAGACCATTACATAGAGGCTACAGGAACAATTATACACATCAAATATAATGAAAATCAGGACGAGCTTTATTTGGGATTTTCAGATTTGGAACCTACATTTGATGATGTTGATTTTAAGATTGTAGGGGACAATTTGTCAGTTGTACAACAAAATGGAATTGATGAAAAAATCGAATTAGGAACTTCTGTAGAATTCATTACTGCACCCAGATATTTTGGGGACGGGTATGTTATGCCAATTGTAGGTTTGACAGTAGACGGCGAAGAATTATTAAGTTTTGACGAGGGCTATGAGAATTTTATGGATTGGCTCAATTAGATATATGTGAGAGGTAATTGTATGCAAAGGATGAAGAAATTTAGTGTTTTTTTGATTAGTATTGTTCTTCTTATTCTGATTGTTCTTACCTTAGTGTTTAATAGCAATTACTATTATTCAAAGAAGCTTGTTCAGGCAATTGAAACAGAGGATTTAGAGTCAATAAAAAGTATTTTGGAGAAGAAACCGAATTGTGTAAATACATATCCATCAATTTTTCCAAGAAAGATATTGTATGGAGTATTTGATGCCGGTCGTGTAAATTATCCACTGATTGAAGCTTGCTGTTCTGATAATTTTGAGATAGTTAGTATACTCGTGGATTCTGGGGCAGATGTAAATTGTAATGATGGGCGTACACCACTTTCAGTAACCTATGGTGGTAAGCAGGAAAATTGGTATCAAATTTCCTTGTTTTTAATTGAAAGAGGGGCATCTTTAGATTACACAACGGAATACTCGGGAGAATACTTATCTATTTTAGAGGATATTGTATATCCAAGGATAGGAGCAGCATTGCCCGGCTATGTTCCTGAAAGCGATACGGAAGTCTTTGAGGCATTTTGTTATGCCATCGAAAACTGCGACCACAGTAAAGTGAATTGGAAGAATGTGTTGCAGGATGCAGTAACTTTTGACAGAATAGAGATAGTGCAGTTTTTGCTAGAGAACAAGTATTGTGATGTGAATGCAGTGTCCTATGAAATGAGCCCGTTAATGTTCGCAGCAATGGATTCTACTCCTGAAATGGTACAGCTCCTATTGGAATATGGCGCAGATATAAACTATACGGCATCTGATGGGAAAACAGCATATGATTGGGCAGTTTGGTCGGAAAACGAGGCAGTAATTCCTTTGTTGGTAAATTAATAGTTTATATGTAGAGTAATCTATACGTGTTACGGAATCGGCTAAATGCAGCCGATTCTGTAACCATATACAGAATTATGTGTGTATATGAGGGGGGTAACTGTATGCGAAGGTTTATGATATGTTTTGTCTTGATGTTAGGATTGTTGTTGGGTTGTGGGAAAAAAGTATCATACGATTTTCTTCATAGTCAATCGGAGATTAGCACCATAGAGATTATTGAGGTAGGGGAAGCGGACGAGCAAGGGGTGAATGAGCAGATAACCCTTTGTACAATTGATGATAAGGATGCGTTTCTCGAAGGATTTAATCAACTGGATTGCTATAAACATATTGGTGATCCAATTGGTGTGAAACCAACAAAAAGAGCTATAAAAATTGTATATAATAATGGTGAGTATGAATTGATTTCGGCTGGTGGTATAGCTCGATATACGAAAGAAAAACAATACAAGAATTACGTTGGGTATCGTTCTTTTGATAATCAAGCATTTAATAATTTTTTGTCTAGCTATATAGATGAGCAATGATGAGTTTGTGTTTTGTATAATAAGTAATAAGAAGTCCGATGTGTTTTAGGACTATACATCGATGGATAATGTTTTATTGGGTGCTATTAATTCTGGCCTTGCCTGTGATAAAATGTTTAAAATTCTTTTATCACAGGCAAGGCAACTCTGAGATGAGCCACCAAGACGGTATAAGCGCCCAAGATAAGTTGTATGGTTTATAATTAATTAGAGGTGACAGAAGTGAAAAAGAAGGGATATCAAGTAGTTTTAAATATACTGTTAATTTTACATTTATTTCTGATGTCTGCTTGTGATTCACCAGAAATGAAGGGGTATTATTTGCAAAAAGACCATTACATAGAGGCTACAGGAACAATTATACACATCAAATATAATGAAAATCAGGACGAGCTTTATTTAGGATTTTCAGATTTGGAACCTACATTTGATGATATCACCTTTAAGATTGTAGGGGACAATTTGTCGGTTGTACAACAAAATGGAATTGATGAAAAAATCGAATTAGGAACTTCTGTAGAATTCATTACTGCACCCAGATATTTTGGAGATGGGTATGTTATGCCGATTGTAGGTTTGACCGTAGACGGCGAAGAATTATTAAGTTTTGACGAGGGCTATGAGAATTTTATAGATTGGCTCAATTAGATATATTGGATGTGTAGAAGATTAAGTTGGACATATCTTGTATATTGTCAGGCTACAAGTAGAGTGAGTTTATATATAAGCTGAAAAAAGTATATTACTAACGTATTAATCCCACCTATTACAGTATTTCACATGGATAGACAAGGGAAATTGGAGGTTCTCCATGGGAGGCAGAAGCCGATGCGCTAGGTGGCATGGTACTTTGATTTGGTTAACTTTTTTTTATAGTTTACTGGTGAAGGAGAAAATAGTGATATGCGAAAAATAATTATATGTATGTGCACTATATTTGTAATAGGATTGTTGTCAGGATGCAAAAAAGAGGTATCATATAATTTTATACAGGATCAATCAGAGATTGATACAATTGAAATTATTGAAGTAGGGGAGCCTGATTTACAAGGTGTAAATGAGCAAATAAGCATTTGTACTATTGAAGATACAACTTCATTTATGGAAAAATTTAATCAAATTAAATGTTATGATCATTATGGAGATCCTATTGGTGTGCTGCCGGACACGATAGCTATTAAAATACTTTATAGTAATGGAGAATATGAATTGATTACGCCAATTGGTCAGGCTCGATACACTAAAAAAAGGCAATACAAAAATTATGTTGGCTATCGTTCTTTTGATAATGAGGAGTTTAATGGCTTAGTATCTCAATACATAGACCAAAACAGTGAGTATTAAATATATGCTAAGAATGAGTTGGGATGTAAACGACAACCTGACCTCCATCACTAAGGGCAATAATTCAGGGGTAGAATACGGATATTATAACAGGGGTATTTTGTTAGAATTACTCCGCAATGGATAAGGAAGATGATTTAGATGATTAAGCTAATTTCTCAATTTCTGAATAATTTATCAACGTTACTTGAAGAAGCTAGTGGAGATAATCCAATCCATGGGACAATTACGCACTACGATTGTAAAGAGTCTTATTTGAACAAACGGCACTGGTGTTATGATTGCGGAAATGTACTTGAGAAGCAAAGGCGAGAGGTTATTGTCAATTCAGAATCAGAGGAAGCTAAGAACTATAATTTCCATATGGTAGATACCTATTATAGGGGAAATATTAGATTTGTTTCATTCTATTTTAAGTGTTCTAGTTGCGGAAAGATTTATGAGGTTAAAGATTATATAAATTTAGAAAAGATGCGTGCTAAGGAACGAAGGAAGAAAAAATGAAAAAAACTGTAATGTGTATATATTTTGTTGTGATTTTATGTATGTTAGTCAGTTGTGAAAAAAAGGCAAGATATGAGTTTTTACATAACCAATCTGAAATTACTGCTATTGAAATTGTCGAGGTTGGAGAAGCGGATGAACTGGGAATTAATGCTCAGACGATTCTTTATGAAGTTTCTGATATAGATGCCTTTATGAAGAGGTTTAACAGTATGGATTGTTACTTTGTATATAGTGATCCTGTTGGTGTTGATGCCAAGACCGCAGTTATTAAATTAATTTATGAGAATGATGAATATGAATTAATTGGAGTAAATGGTCAAGCAGAATATACAAAAGAGAAGCAATATAGGAATTATGTGGGGCAGCGATATTTTGACAAAGAACAATTCAATGACTTTTTATCTAGCTATATAGATGAGTAAAGATGTTTATTACACAGCCCCTGTACAAGTATTAGAATGGTAGGTGTGAATATGTATTTTGACTACTATGGATATGTTAGAGAATGCTTAGAAATGCCTTTGTATGTTTTGGTAATTTTTTTTCTTAGCATTGGTGTGATTTTTGCGATTTTATCAAAAAAGAAGATAAGCCGCGAAAAGCTGATATATCTTCCTATAGCTTTAGTGGGATGGGGAATATTTTTGTGGATTGTTATAGGACAGTTATCATATGGAGGAATTTATTTAGTTGTAGAGAAAGAGGCAGCGGCTATTCAAACAAAAGGATATATTGAAAAAATAGCGGAAGTAGGAATAGCTTCTTTTCCTAGAATGGAATGTGATTACTATGATAATTTGAAGTATGGTGATCCTTATGGATACGAATTTACCATTAATGGTATCCAGTGTACAGCACCTACAAATGGTTCATTACAGGTGGGAGATTATGTTGAAGTAACGTATCTTCCCAAGAGTAGGTATATTTTATATATTGATAAAACAGAAGAACCGTAATATTTGATTTGGTTGACAAAGCAGCACTTCTAACCACCAAGTATGACTGCAATAATTCTGACAAGGTTGTCAAAAGTGAAAAAGAAGGGATAGTTTTCAAATATCTGCAAATAATATCTCCGTAAATGAAAGACAATGCAAGAGGCAGGCACTTTCGCCGGCTTCGGAAACGGAGGGAATATGAGCAACATTTCAGAGCTTGAATTGCAGAACATTCGCCATCTCATCGGCGGTTTTGACACAACTCATTGTAAGCTGCAGGAGTATGCCAAGGAGGCAACAGACACTCAGGTAAAGCAGTTTTTTGAGAAGGGTGCCAAGTCCGCAATGGAAAATAAGCAGCAGCTTATGAAGTTCTTGAATTAATTGGAAAGTGAGAGGTGAATGATAATGCAGATGCAGGAAAAAACGATGGTTTCAGACACTTTGGCAGGTATCAATGGTGAACTGACCCGTTATGCAGAAATGATTACGCAGTGTGAGAACAAGGAGTTGAAGCAGACTTTGAAGCAGCTTCGCAACGCTTGTGAGCAGTCTCAGGAGGAGATTTATCAGATTGCTAAGGAGAAGGCATATTATGTGCCCGCAGCTAAGGCAACCGAGCAGGAAGTGGCACAGGTAAAGAGCCAGTTCACAACCGCGTCTCTGTAAGAAGAAATAAAAAGCTATCCGTTTGTTTGGTGTTATACCATCTTGAACGGATAGCTTTTTTGGCAAAATTAACAATTGTCAAGTTTTAAATCCCCTCTATTTTCAAAAAAGTTTTTGTGTTATGATAGAAGAACTATCATAATCTAAAGGAATACATATGCAAAATACAAATCAGGAATCAAAACTACAGATTTTTAAGGCCTTGGTAGCCTTATCAATCCCTACTATATTAGAAGAAATGCTGGCTACACTGTTACAGTACGTGGATACTGCCATGGTGGGGCAGTTGGGGGAAAATGCCACGGCATCAGTCAGTGTTACCACAACCATCAGTTGGCTTGTGGGCAGTATCTGTTCTGCTCTCGGTATTGCAACATTATCTATGATTTCTAAGGCAGTGGGCAGCAGTGACAGGGAGCGCATCCGTCGGATTTCCAGTCAGGTGCTGATGTTGGCGGTGGGCTGTGGCATCCTTGTGGGGGGGCTGTCCATGGTGTTAAGCCCTTATATTCCCATATGGATGGGTGCGGAGGAGGCTATTCAGAAGCAGGCCTCCATCTACTTTTTTATCATCAGTATGCCCATGGTATTCCGGGCATGTAACTCCATATTGGGTGCGTCCATCCGTGCCACCAAGGACACCAAAACGCCGATGTTTATTAACCTGAGTGCCAATCTTTTAAATGTGGTGCTCAATTATCTGCTGATTTATACCTTTGAACTGGGTGTAATCGGGGCCGCCATTGCTTCTGCCATTTCCTATACCTTGTCAGGCTGTTGTATGTTTGTTGCTTACCGAAGGAATCCGTTGCTCCATTGGGAGTGGAAGAAGTTCAAGCCGGACAGAGCGATTCTTGCAGATTGTGCCAAGCTCAGCATTCCGGTACTGGCTACCAATGTCACTTCCTGTCTGGGATATGTGGTGTTTGCCAGTCTGGTAACAGGTATGGGTACCACGGTTTTTGCCGCCCATTCCATTGCAGTAACGGCAGAAACCATCTTTTACATACCGGGCTATGGCCTGCGTACTGCCACATCCACTCTGGTAGGAATCTCTCTGGGGGAGGGCAGCCGCCGAAAATTTGAAAATGTGAGTATATTGAGCGTGCTTCTCACCATGGGGATGATGGTGTTAAGCGGAATAGTGCTGTATTTGACGGCTTACCCTTTGATGTGTCTGTTTACCAACAGTACCGAGGTGGCACGAATCGGAGCGGATATGCTGAAACTGGTAGCGTTTTCTGAGCCTTTCTTTGGTCTGATGGTGGTTATGGAGGGTATTTACTATGGCTTGGGGCGCACCAAGTACACGTTCTGGGTGACCACTCTAAGTATGTGGGGTGTGAGGATTCTTTTCACATGGTTGTGTGTGGAGCTGTGGAATCAGGGGCTCACGCAGGTATGGTACTGTATGATTGCAGATAACGTATGCAAGGCGGTATTGTTGGCACTTCCCGTGCTTTCTGCCCGGAGGCGCAGGGCACTTTTTCCCGAGGGGACGGCTGTAAAGGCTTCATAAAATAGGAAAAAATTGTTCCCGAGGGCTTCTTGTACCATAACAAAATCTATGGTATGATAGGCAGAGGAATAGAGATGTAATAAAACGCACATAGGAGGAGGGGTCAGAATGAATTTGGTAATTACCATGAGCCGCAGGTTTGGCACAGGAGCCAGTCTTATTGCTGAGGAGTTGTCTGAAAAATTAAATATTCCTGTATATGATAAGGCGTATATCGAGCACGAATTGCAGGAAAATACCTTTGCCACGGAGACGGAGGCCATTAAGAAACTGGCTGAGCAGCCTTGTATTATTCTGGGGCGTTGTGCGTCAGAGATTCTGGCAGGACAGCCCAATGTGTTTAATGTGTATGTGGTGGCTGACAGAGAGGACCGAATTCAGCGTATCATGAAGAAGGAGAACCTGTCCTATGAGGAGGCGAAGTCCATGCTGGAGAAGAACGACAAGGACAGAGCGGCCTATTATAATGAGCACACCGGTAAGTTGTGGGGTGATGTGAACAATTATCATATGATTCTGGACACTACCAAGCTTGGCATTGAGAACTGTGCGGAGATTATGAGAAAATATTTTGAGAGAGTGGAGCTCATTTAATGTGAGTTGACATAGGGGTTGCATTCCGAGAGGGGTGCAGCCCTTTGTTGATAATAAAAGTCTTATTTGTAAATGGGGAATTTTGAGTAATTCGGAGAAAGGCAAGGGAAATGAAAGCTTTAAGTAAAAGAGTCATAGCGGTCGTTCTTGTGGTGGGAGCAATGGTGGCAGCAGTATTTTCCTTGCAGCGGCAGCAGGAGGAAACGGTATCCACGAAGGATATGTTTGCCATGGATACCTATTTTGCCCTGAAGGCTTACGGTTCGGAGGGAGAGAAGGCTCTGAAACTGTGTGAGGAAAAGGTTTTTTCCTTGGAGAACAGGTTATCAGTGACTAAAAGTGACAGCGATGTCAGTGTGTTAAATGCAGAGGGAGAAAGTACTGTCAGTGAAGATACTTTTCATTTGATTCAAGAATCTCTTGCACTATGTTATGAAACAGACGGAGCCTTGGATATTACTCTATATCCTGTGTTGCAGGCATGGGGATTTACCACAGATACTTATCAGGTGCCGGACGAGGCAGATCTTCATACACTTCTCAACAAGGTGGATTACAAGAGGGTAGTCATGGATGAGGCAGAGTTTTCGGTTGGTCTGCCGGAGGATGCAGAAATTGATCTGGGTGCCGTGGCTAAGGGCTACACCGGGGACTGTCTGCTTGAGATTCTGCGCAATCAGGGTGTTACCTCTGCCATGGTGGATTTGGGTGGCAATGTGCAGGTGCTTGGTAGTAAGCCTGACGGCTCCCCTTGGAAGGTGGCTGTGCGCAATCCCATGGATACCGGTTTGATAATGGGGGTATTGGAAATAACTGACAAATCTGTCATAACCTCTGGCAGCTACGAGCGGTATTTTGAGGAAAACGGCAACAGATATTGGCATATTCTGAACCCTGCGGACGGGTATCCTGCGGACAGCGGGCTTGTGTCAGTGACGGTTGTGGGAGACAGCGGTGTCAGATGTGATGGGTTGTCTACGGCACTTTTTGTTATGGGGAAGGAGCAGGCGGTGGATTTCTGGAGACAGGACGGAGATTTTGAGATGCTTCTGGTGACAGAGGACGGACAGTTGTATGTTACAGACGGCTTGCAGGAAAGCTTTACATGTAGCGAAGGATGGGTTGCAGAGATAATTTACAGATAAACTTATAGACAGACTTATAGACAATAGAAAGTGTACAGAGATGAAAGAGGAGTTGAAGGTGAAGAAGCAGGCGGAGGCTTTAGGTGGTTATAAGGGTCTGCGTCTTGTGTTGATTGTGGGAGTGACAGTGATTTTTATTGTGTCGGTGGCATTCAGTATCTCGATTTTGCGTCCATCGGATAAGCAATTGGTGGAGATTGTGTCCGATGAAAAAGTACTTTATTCTTTTGATTTATCAGAAACCGAGGATAGGGAAATTAAAATTTCTTACGGTGACAGCAGTAATACCATTCGTATTGAAAAGGGTGAGATATGGGTGCAAGAGGCCGAATGTCCCGACCAGACCTGTGTGGAAATGGGCAGGCTTTATTCGGAGAGTCTTCCTATTGTGTGCTTACCCAATCGTTTGATTATTCGGTTTGCGGAGTAAAATATGGCAGATAAAAAGAGAATCCACAAAAGGGTTCATACAAAGACAGATAACATCATATCGGTCAGCAAAATGACGGAGTTGTCGCTTTTAACTGCGGCTGCACTGATTTTATATGTGGTGGAGTCATGGTTTCCGGTGCCTGTGCCCATACCGGGGGTAAAATTGGGATTGGCGAATATTGTCACGGTGGCGGCGGTATATCGGTTTAAACCCGGCGAAGTCACGATTCTGGTGGTGGTGCGGCTCTTGTTGGGCAGCTTTTTTGCCGGAAATATGTCTGCACTCCTATTTAGTGGCGGAGGTGCGCTTTTTTGTCTGGCAGGAATGCTTTTATTAAGTAAGGTACTGTCTCCGAAGGATATTCCTGTCTGTAGTGTGTTGGGGGCAATTCTGCACAATATCGGGCAGATGGCAGTTGCGGTCTGGGTAATGAGAGATGTGCGGGTACTGGCGTATCTGCCTATTTTACTGGTTACCGGATGTATTGCAGGACTGTTTACAGGGTTGTGTGCGAGGGCTGTGGAGAAAAGAATTCCAAAAAAATGCTGAAAAATGTGTGAAATAGCTTTTCATTTCCCGAAAAATACGTTAAAATATAGAATACCGTGCTCTGACAGAGCAATAGCAGGAAGGAGAAAGTAATAAAATGTCTGATAAAGATGTAAAGAACGAAAAGGTCATGACCAAGTATGACCGAAAGATGCAGCGCCGTAAGGAGCAGAAAGCTAAGGAGGAGAAGCAGAAGAAGATTACCATTGCTGTCAGTGTTGTAGTGGTACTGGCACTGGTTGCATTTATTGCATCCTTCCCCATCCGTTCCTATATGGCACAGAATGAGACCTATGTGGTTATTAACGGTGAGGATGTTACCAAGGTTGAATTTGACTATAATTACAACAATGTTGTAAATGATTATGTAAGCCAGTATGGCGCATATCTGGGTTACTTCGGTCTGGATGTTTCTCAGGATTTCTCCACTCAGATGTATGATGAGAATCTGAGCTGGAAGGATTACTTCGATGAGATGACCATCGAAAACATGAAGAAGACCAAGGCTATCAAGGCTGAGGCTGATGCAGCAGGCTTCCAGTATGATGCTTCTGCTGAGGTTGAGGCTTTTGAGAAGGCAATCAAGGAAGGTGCTAAGAATGCAGAGGTCAGCACCAAGAATTATGTGAAGCAGCTTTATGGTCAGTATGCGACTGTAAACAACCTGACTGATTTGGTTGCTGAGGCGGCACGTGACAACGCATATTTTGAGCAGATTTCTGACGGTATGGTTGCAAGTGAAGAGGACATTGTAGCTTACTATGAGGAAAATGCAAATGACTATGATTCTGTAGATTATTTTGTAACCGAGTTCCCCGCAGAGCTCACTTCCGAGGCTCCCACTGAGGAGGAGATTGAGGCAGCTATGAATGCGGCATGTGACGAGGCTGATGCTGCGGTAGATCACGTGAGCATTGAAGGTGAAGAGGTGATTGGCGAGAGCTATTCCGATGCGCCTTATGCAATCGCAGACTGGTTGTTCGACCCTGAGAGAGCAGAGGGTGACAGCAATGTTATTGAGGATGCTGATAACAACAGCTACTATGCAGTAGAGTTTACTAAGCGTTATCGCGACGAGACTCCTACCGCCAATGTAAGAGCAATTCTTACCGAGGAGGACAAGGCGCAGGGCATTTTGGATGAGTGGAATGCAGGTGCCGGTACAGAGGAGAGCTTCGTTGACCTTTGTAAGCAGTACACCACTGACAACAGTGCAGTTGCAACCGGTGGTCTTATGCAGGGTCTGACTACTGACAGTGTAACCGATGAGTTGGGCTCCTGGATTTTTGCAGAGGAGCGTAGTGTTGGTGAGACTACCATCATTACTCTTGAGAGCGGTACCACCTATGTACTTTACTATGTAGGTATGGGTGAGCCTGAGTGGAAGGTAAGCATCGGCAACACCTTGCTTGCTGAGAAGCAGAATGAGTATATGGAGTCCATCGCTACAGATGTGACTGTTGAGGATGCAAAGGGCAACTTAAACTACCTTAAGGTTCAGGCTGAGCTTGAGGCTTCTGTATCCGACGGAGACGTATCCGGCAGCGATGTGTCCGGCAGTGATGTTGAGGAAGCCGTATCCGAAGGTGACGTTTCTGCTAACTAAAAGAGTTTAGATTTTGCATGATTATTTGAAGACCATCGGATAAAACCGGTGGTCTTTGTTTCAGGAGGAATTATGGACGAAAAAGTGCTTGTTCTGGATATAGACGGAACGCTTACCAATTCTCAAAAGGAGATAACGCCCGAAACCAAAAGGGGCATTCAGGAGACTTTAAAGAGAGGTCATAAGGTGATTCTGGCTTCCGGCCGCCCTACACAGGGCATGCGCCGCTATGAGAAGGAGTTGGAGCTGGAAAGCTATGGAGGATATCTTTTGTCCTTTAACGGAGGCCGTATTATTGAATGCCGCACTGGTGAGGTTGTCTATCAGCGGACATTGCCCCTGACTATCATCCCCGGTCTGTATGCCTTTGCCAGAGACCATCAGTGCGGTCTGGTAACCTATTTTGGCGACAGAATTATTTCTGCCTTTGAGCCGGATGAGTACGTGGAATTGGAATCCCGCATCAATGGTATGGAGATTAAGGTGGTAAATGATTTTAAGTCCTATGTGGATTTTGATATTAACAAATGTATAGTGACGGCACCCCCTGAGCGGGCAGAGGCCTTGGAGAAGGAGTTGGCTGCCAAGTATGGGGATATTCTGAGTGTTTATCGTTCAGAGCCCTTCTTTATCGAGATTATGCCTCAGAATGTGGATAAGGCAAGCTCTTTGGACAGAATGCTTGAGAGTGTGGGACTGACAAGAGAAAATGCAATTTGTTGTGGGGATGGATTTAACGACATTTCCATGATAAAATATGCAGGAGTGGGCGTGGCTATGGGCAATGCCCAACCGGCAGTGAAGGAAGTTGCCGATTATATCACAGGCACCAATGATGAGGATGGTCTGGTGCAGGTGATGGAAGCGTTTATTTGGAAATAGTGCAGGAGATTGAGTGTGAGAGAAGCAGGCAAGGTAAAGATTACGATACCCGAAAAAGCAGAATATATTATCAGAACCATCACAAATGCGGGATTTGAGGCGTATGTGGTGGGTGGCTGTGTGCGTGATTCCATTTTGGGCAGAGAGCCGGAGGACTGGGATATTACCACCTCTGCCAAGCCGGAGCAGGTAAAAAAACTGTTTCCCCGTACCATTGACACGGGAATCCAACATGGAACCGTAACGGTTATGTTGGAGAAGGAAGGCTTTGAGGTTACAACCTACCGGATTGACGGTAAATATGAGGACAGCCGTCATCCCAAGGAGGTTACTTTTACTCCCAATCTGACGGAGGATTTGCGACGCAGAGACTTTACCATCAATGCCATGGCTTACAACAATGAGACCGGTTTGGTGGATGCTTTTGGTGGTTTGGAGGATATTGACAGGAAAATTATCAGATGCGTGGGCAATGCAAAGGAGCGTTTTAGCGAGGATGCTTTGCGTATTATGCGTGCAATCCGGTTTTCCGCCCAGTTGGGGTACTCTATCGAGGAGGAGACCTGTGAGGCCATTAAGGAACTTGCCCCTACATTGGAAGCTATCAGTGCGGAGCGTGTGCGGGTGGAGCTTGAAAAGCTTTTGATATCTCCCAATCCGAATTATCTGCAATACGCTTATGAGATGGGTATTACCAAGGTTATTTTGCCTGAGTTTGATGTCTGTATGGAGACTCCTCAGAATCATCCTCATCATATGTATGGGGTGGGGGAGCATGTTTTACACTCTTTGGATAAGGTGGAGCCGGACCGGATTTTACGTCTGACCATGCTGTTCCATGATATTGGAAAGCCTGCCACAATCTCTACGGATGAGGAGGGCATCAATCATTTCTATGAACATCATCAGGTTGGCGAGGAGATGACCAGAGAGATTCTTAAGAGACTTCGTTTTGACAATGATACCATTAACAAGGTTTGTAAACTGGTGTTGTATCATGATTACGGCAATTCCGTGACACCGGATATGCGAATTGTGCGCCGTGCCATCAACCGTGTGGGAGAGGAAATGTTTCCTTATCTGTTCCCGGTAAAGCGTGCGGATGTGCTGGCTCAGAGTGATTATATGCGTGAAGAGAAGTTGGAGAGCATTGATCAGTGGGAGAAGATTTATTATGAAATTATGGACGCCAGTCAGTGTGTGTCCTTGAAGGATTTGGCTGTGACAGGTAAGGATTTGATTGCTGAAGGGTATAAGCCCGGGCCGGAGCTTGGAAGGATGTTAAACGAGCTTCTGAATCTGGTTTTGGAGAATCCTCAGTGTAATACAAGAGAGTATCTTTTGCAGGAGCTTCAATTACGATAATTGCGATAGTTTTTCTGTGGTAGCATAATTTCACAAGCTGTTTCATAAAGTAGATTAGCACTGATGTCAGGAGGATAAGAAGGTGAATGACAGAGCGGTTAATTTACTGGAACAGTATGATGTAGAGGTATATAAAACCCGTAAAGGGCGCGGAGCGATTCTCTGTGAGACATCCCGGGGATGCTTGATTTTCAAGGAATATGCGGGTAACGAGGAGCGGCTTGCGACCACAAACAGACTGCTTACCCACCTTCAAAGCTTCGGCTGCGTGCAGGCAGAGAATATTCTGCCCAACAAAGAGGGTGAGCTGTACGTGAAGGATTATGACGGAGTAAAGTATCTTCTCAAGACCTATGCGGAGGGGCGGGAGTGCAACATCAACGACCGTGCAGAGTGTCTGGATGCGGTACGATTTCTGGCACGGCTTCATTCCTGCATGGAGTTTGAGCGGGCTGAGGATTTGCCGGAACTTAGTAGTCCTTTGGAGGCAGGAGCAGATTATGTGTATTCTCCTCTCAGAGAATATGAGAAGCGCAATCGCGAGCTAAAGAAGGTGCGCCGATACTTAAAGCAGCGCAGCCAGAAGACATGGTTTGAGATTCAGCTACAACAGGTTTTTGATGAATTTCTGGAGCAGGCGTTAACCGTTACTGCGGAGTGGGAGGAATATGAGAAGCTTCGTGAAGCGCAGGAAGGGCCTGTTAAGGTTAATTATTGTCATGGCGATTATCAATATCATAATCTGATTAAGACGGACCGCGGATGGTTTGTACAGAATTTTGAAAAATGTATTGCGGATGACCCGGTGAGGGATTTATATCTGTTTATGCGTAAGCTTTTGGAGAAAAGTAATTGGAATATAAGCCTGGGCAGGGATTTACTTGCCGTATATGAGGAGAAGCGGCCTCTTTCCGCTGTCAGCCGGATTGATTTGTATTATCGTCTGGCATACCCGGAGAAATTCCGAAAAATAGCGAATTTTTACTTTAATTCCGGAAAGTCCTGGATACCCGGGCGCAATCTGGAGAAGCTGGAGAAACTGGTGGAGCAGGAGCCTCAGAAGCAGAGCCTTTTGGAGGAACTGTTTCGTAGTATATAAGAGAGATAAGGAGTTTTGAGAGAGATACCATGCGTAAAATCCCGTTTGAATTAAGAAGCAGAAAACGACATATGTGTCTGTTGTTGTCGGTACTTGTGTTTATGTTGGCGGCCTGTGGTTCGGAAGGCGTGGTGCAGTCGGAGAGCCTTCCGACACAAAATATGGTGCATACGGGCTATCAGGCACCGGGGCCGGACAGCTATGACTCTGCGGACACGGCAGTTTTGGTGGATAGGGATACCAATGACAGAACCATTACGCTGTTGAATTTGAACCGGGGACGAGAATATACCCTTTCCTATGACGGTACAACGAAGTTTGCAGATAAATACAGTGAGAGTATTTCTTTGAAACAGATTTTGGTGGGGGATATTGTGGACGTGACTTTTTTGAAGGATACCAAGCACCTCACCAGTATGCAGTTGTCAGCACAGGCATGGAAAAATGAGGGTGTGGCTCGCTATGAAATGAATCATGTCCGGGGTGAGGTCACCATCGGTGAGGATATTTATAAGCTTACGGAACAAACCCGCTATCTGTCTGATGGTCAAATCATAGAAGCTATGGATATTAACGCTTCGGATGTTTTAAGCTTTCAGGGAATCGATAAGCAGGTGCTGAGTGTCAGTGTAGATAAAGGTCACGGATACCTTCGCCTTGTAAATGATGAGAATTTTGTGGGCGGTTGGATAGAAATCGGACAGTCCACTATACAGCGAATTACAGAGGATATGCTGCTTGTTTTGCCGGAGGGCAGTTATCAGGTCAATATCAGCCATCGGGGAGGTGGCGGAGAGCGGGATGTGATTATCAATCGTAATGAGGAGACTACCCTTGATATCGGGGATATGGAGGTTGCAGAGGTACAGACGGGTATGGTGCTGTTCTCTCTAAGTCCTTCCAATGCAACGCTTTATGTTGACGGCACGGAAACGGATGCCTCCGGCCCTGTGGATTTAGAGTATGGTATTCATCAATTAATAGTGAAGGCTGAAGGCTATAAATCCATCACCCAGTACATTCGTGTGGGACAGGCCTCCGCAGGTGTAAATGTGGTATTGGAATCTGCTACGGACTCAGAGGATGAGGACGAGGATGAGAAAGATGTAACGGATGTATCCACAAGTTACTATAAAGTGCATATTGATGCACCGGAGGACGCAGAGGTCTACGTCAATGGCAATTACGTAGGGATTGCTCCCTGTTCCTTTAGAAAAAGTGCAGGTGTTCAGGTGGTTACTTTGCGCAGAGAGGGCTACAAGACTCGCAGCTACACCATTCAGGTGGACAGTGAGGAAAAGGATATAAGTTTCTCCTTTGCCGAGTTGGTGTCAACGGATGAGGATGTGTCGGACGGTGATGAAGAGGATGACGAGGACAGCGACGAAGATTCGGATGAAGATAACGAGGATTAAACGTTTTATGATTTCAGGAGGAATCTATGAAAAAGTACACCTATGATGAGTTTTTGGAGATTATAAGAACCTTGCGCAGCGAGAACGGCTGTCCGTGGGACAGAGAGCAGACCCATATGAGCCTGCGCCCCTGCATGATGGAGGAGGCTGCAGAGGTTATGGCCGGCATTCGTATCTATGATCAGACGGGCGATTATGAAAATCTGCGGGAAGAACTGGGTGATGTATTGTTACAGGTGGTAATGCACGCTCAGATTGCCAAGGAGGAAGGCCTGTTTACCATGGAGGATGTGGTTCACGAGGTCGCTGAGAAAATGGTTCGCCGCCATCCTCATGTGTTTGGCGAGGTACAGGTAAGCGGTTCCGGGCAGGTTCTTGAGAATTGGGAGGAGATTAAGAAGAGGGAAAAAGCAGAGAAAAAGCAGGTGGTAACGCCACTTCGGGAAATTCCTACAGAGCTTCCCTCCCTTGCCAGAGCCACCAAAGTACTTAAAAAGGCGGACAAGCTCTATGAGCCGGGGCAGGACTATACCACCTGTGTAGCGGCTTTGGAGGAGGCTTGCAGAGCATTGAAGGAATGTGAACAGGCAGACTACAGTGAGGTGATTTCCAAGCAGGTCGGGGATGCTTTACTGGCCCTTGCCGGAGTGTCCCGTACCTGTAAATTATCACCCGAACAGATACTTTCAGACAGGGTGGAAGGTATAATAGAACATTACGAGGCCACAAATTAGGAAAAAACGGTGGAAAACCTTGACAAACCGCTGAAAAACGGATATATATATGTATAGACGTCTTGAAAGAGATATCTACAATGCAATACGATATGTAACGCAAAAAAGAAAAAACCTATACAGGAGGAGTTCAAAAATGAACAAGACAGAATTGATCGCAGCTATGGCTGACCAGGCTGGTCTTTCTAAGAAGGACGCAGAGAAGGCTCTTAAGGCTTTCACTGACGTAGTAGCAGATGAGTTGAAGAAGGGTGGCAAGGTTCAGCTTGTTGGTTTCGGTACTTTCGAGGTATCCGAGAGAGCAGCTAGAGAGGGAAGAAATCCTCAGACTGGTAAGGCTATGAAGATTGCTGCTTCCAAGTCTCCTAAGTTCAAGGGTGGTAAGGCTCTGAAGGATATGCTGAACGCATAATTGCTTTTACTTACGCATGACAAAGAGAACCTGTAACAGGGTTCTCTTTCTTTTGTTTCTGGCTTTGGGGTATATGGCTCCTAATCGACAGTACACACCCAATGACATAAATAAAAGACTTGGCAGTTTAACTTTTCTAAATGCCATAAAAAGGGAGAAATTATGAGATTAGATAAATATTTAAAGGTATCACGTTTAATAAAACGCCGCACTGTGGCGAATGAGGCTTGCGACAGCGGCAGAGTTCTGATTAACGACAAACCCGCCAAGGCCTCCACCAATGTCAAGGAAGGCGACATCATCACCATTTCCTTCGGCAACAAAGAAGTCAAAGTAGAAGTCCTCGATGTACAAGAAACCGTCCGCAAAGAAGAAGCCAAAGAACTCTTCCGCTACCTATAACTGTAACATCCTGAGGTCTATTTCAAACTGCCCTTCATATACTGTATAAGGGTTTTGTTTTGTTGATGCGGAAACGTGTATATCGATTAGGTGCTTTATGTCCTACCATGGGACCTTGAAAAACGTCGGCACTTAGGCTGCGTACTTTGCAGCCTTATGTGCCGCTACGCTTTTTCACGGAGCGAAAGCGTTCCATGGGAGGATATAAAGCACCTCAATCGATGATATACCCCCCACATCAACAAGCCAAAACCCCCCAAAAAGTTAGGAGGTGCCGTTTATGGAGGATTTAAATTCTGTAGCCCGCATGCATAAAGTAACCATGACCAACCGGAGGAACTGCACACTGACTGGTGTAAACGATGTGCTGTCCTTTGACATCCATGAGGTTTTGTTGGAGACCGAGCAGGGGATGTTAATGATTAAAGGTGATGATCTTCACGTCAGCCGTCTGACCCTGGATAAGGGCGAAGTGGACGTGGACGGTAAAATTGACAGTTTTACCTATTCGGATGTGTCCGGTGCAGGTCACAAGGGAGAATCTTTGCTTGCCAAGCTGTTCCGCTAGGAGGAGCAGCCTATGACAACGGAGACAGACTTTATACTTCATGCCCTTTATATGGGCGTTTACATTACCTTTGTGTATGATGCTCTGCGGGTGCTGCGCAGGGTCATTTCCCACCCGGATTTCCTTGTTTCCTTAGAGGACATGGGATTTTGGATATATTGTGCCGTCAAGGTTTTCCTTCTGATGTATTATGAAAGTAACGGAACCCTGCGTTGGTTTGCAATTTGCAGTGCCCTTGCGGGGATGTTTCTGTATCTGAAATTGGTAAGCCCCCTCTGGCTTAAGTATGCGTCTCTGTTACTTGGGAAAATATTGGAAATACTGCTCAAGTTCCTAAAATTGCTGTTAAAACCCATTTACAGAATAGTGCGAAGGTCAAAAAAACAGTTGACGTTCCTTGGGAAAGTACTTAAAATGAATTTAAAAGGAAGGTAACGGAATGGCAAAGACGAGAGGGACAAGAAGAAAAGTCGCATACCGCAGGAACAATCAGAATCGATTCAGTATGGTATTGATTATCATGGTAGTGACGATTCTGACGGTGACAGTTGCTATCAGTTGTGTTGAAATGAGTCAGCGACTGGAGGTACTGGAAGCTGAGAAAGCGGAGCTTCAGGAGCAGAAGGACGCCGAGGCCGCTCGCGCAGAGGAGATAGAGGAATTTCGCAAGTATACACAGACGGCAGGTTATGTTGAAGAGGTAGCCAAGGAGAAGCTTGGTCTGGTGTATGAAGGCGAGATTGTATTTAAGGAAGAGGATTAACCGGAGCATGAAGGGTGCTCCGGTTTTTTGTCGCAAAAAATTAAGGCAGGCGCACCATCTTTTGACAAAAACTGTAGCAGAGGCTGATTATACTATACTTCACCAATGGAATCAGGAGGAGTATGGTATGATAGCAGCATTGAACAGGCGAGAAAGAGTGACAATACAGGAAAATATTCGGATTCCCGAGCTATACAGGCAGAAGCTGATACATTACGCAGAGAGTTTTCAGGATTTGGCTAAGAGTCTGGACACTATGGAATATAGCGGCAGGCAGGCGGGAGAGAATGACAGAAGGGATATTTTGGAGGAACAAAAGTCGGCGGAGAATCGTCTGCTGATTAGTCATAATCTTTGCGAGGTCGCCCGCATTATGAATAGTCTTGCGGATGAGTTGTCTCATTGCAGGCCCATCGAGGAGCGACATCGCAAAGTGCTGATTCATGCACTTCGGGCGGAAAGTATTTATGGAGAACAATTTTGTTACATAACGGAGGGGGAGGATGACACCCGGGCGATGAGTGTTATTTTACATACGGACAAGCGTGGAGGCTGTCAGGCGGCGCAGGTTGCCAATATGATGTCGGTTCTGTTGAACCGAAAGCTGCAGTTGTCGGCAGCAAGCCCTTATATGGTGGGGCAGGAGCCCAGAAGCTTTGTGTTTGTGGAGGAACCCAAATATGTGGCTCTCACTGGGTTTTGTAAGGTCACGAAAGAGAATGAACCTGTCTCCGGGGATCACTATTCTATTCTGGAGTCCGAAAAGGGTCGGATGTCATTGATTCTGTCTGATGGGACAGGCTCCGGTGAGCAGGCCAGCAAGGACAGTGAGCGGGTACTGGATTTGATGGAGAAGCTTTTGGAGGCCGGATACGAGAGAGAGGCGGCAGCAGATATGGTGAATGTGGCCTTTTTTGCAGGAGGAAGGGAGTACAGCCATCCCACACTGGATATCTGTGATTTGAACCTGTATGACGGACAATGTTATTTCTGTAAGGTGGGCGGTGCGGCATCTTTTTTGAAAAGGGGTCATAGAATGGAAATGATTAGTCATGGAAATCTGCCTCTTGGCATTTTTCGCAATGTGGATGTCAATACCACTACAAGAACCCTATCCCACGGAGATTATGTGATACTTATGACGGATGGTGTGTTGGATGCCTTTGGCGAGGAGGATTACGAGACTGTTTTAACGGAGACGGTGGGTGATATGGAGGATGTGTGTCCCGGAGAGCTTGCAGAGAAAATTATGGAAGCCGCATTGATGTCCTGTGGGGGACGCATTCAGGATGACATGACAGTGCTTGTGGCCGGAATCTGGGAAAATGCGGCAGTTTAAAAGGCGGATGTCTTGATTTTGCTTGATTTTTGTCCGGATATGGGATAAATTTACTGTATATGAGAACATTAGAGAAGAAGGTTTTTTCCTATATTCAGGAGCATCAAATGCTGCTGCCCAGTGAAGGGGTGGTAGCCGGAATATCCGGAGGGGCAGACTCTGTTTGCCTCTTGTTTGTGTTGTTGGAATGGAAGCGGCAGTACGGTCTGGAGCTGACGGTGGTGCATGTTAACCATGGAATCCGCACAGAGGCGGTTGAGGATGCACGTTTTGTGGAAATACTATGCAGGCAGAATGATATTCCTTTTTATCTGAAGGAAGCGGATATTCCGAAACTTGCTGAGGACAGCAGGTGTTCAGAGGAGGAAGCGGGGCGTAATTTCCGATACAAGGCCTTTGAAGAGGTAGCCCGGGAGGTGGGCGCAGCCAAAATTGCCGTGGCCCACAATATGAATGACCGGGGAGAGACCATGCTGTTTCATTTGTTCAGGGGAAGCGGCATGAAGGGGCTGGCAGGGATTGCTCCTGTGCGGGAGCGGATTATCCGTCCCCTTTTGTGTGTGGAGCGGGAAGAGATTGAAGGGTATTTGGCAGAACAGGGGCAGGATTATTGCCATGATGCTACCAATGACAGTGACGACTATACCAGAAATCGAATTCGTCATCATGTTTTGGAGTTTGTCAGACAGGAGATTGCGCCGGGATGCGTGCCCTGTATGGCACAAACTGCGGATATTCTGGCGGAGACGGAGGACTATCTGGCACAACAGACACAGGCTGCTTTGGCGCAGTGTATTTGCAGCGAGCAGGAGCAGGCAATAACCCTTGATTGTACAAAGGTTTTGGAGTTTCATCCCACCATCAGAAAACGATTGATTTTGGAAGCAATCAACAGAATATCGCCGGGGGTTCGGGATATCGGATATGTGCATGTGAATATGCTTTGTGAGCTTTCGATGAAGAGCGGCAACAGGGAGGTATATCTGCCCTATCGGATTCGGGCTGAGAGAGAGTATGACAGAATGATTGTGCAAATCCGGCGGGATGAGGTGGAGAAAGAGGACTTATCAGATGGTTGGCGAGCGGATTTTCAAGTGCTTTCCATAGCGGATTTGCCAAGAAATGAGGAAAATTCTCTTATTTTTCCAGAAAATCAGTGTACGAAATGGTTTGACTATGATAAAATAGAAAAATCGCCGGTATTTCGAACCCGTAAGACCGGCGACTATCTGACAATCCGAAATGGTCAGGGTAAGATTTGTCACAAAAAGCTGAAGGATTATATGATAGAGATGAAAATCTCTCCCAAAGAGAGAGATTCTGTAGTCTTACTGGCAGAAGATTCTCACATCATTTGGGCAGTGAATTATCGTATCAGCGAATATTATAAGGTTTGCGAGAATACAAAACGGGTTTTACAGGTACAATTATTAACAGAAGACAATAACACGGAGGAAGAGAATGGCTGAACATATTAAAATGCTTTTATCCGAAGCAGATGTAGACGCGCGCATTCAGCAGTTGGGTGATCAGATTAGCAGGGATTATCAGGATAGAGAAGTGCATCTGGTATGTGTGTTAAAAGGCGGCAGTTTTTTTATGTGTGAACTGGCGAAGCGTATTACTGTGCCGGTGTCTTTGGATTTTATGTCCGTTTCCAGTTACGGAAGCGATACCAAGTCCAGTGGCGTAGTGAAGATTGTAAAGGATTTGGACGATTCCATCAAGGATAAGGATGTTATTGTGGTGGAGGATATTGTGGACAGCGGACGGACGCTGAGTTATCTCATGGAGATGCTTGAGAGCAGAGGTCCCGCCACCTTGAGACTGTGTACCCTGCTCGACAAGCCCGACAGACGTGTTGTGGATGTAGACGTGGATTATACAGGTTTTCAGATTCCCGATGAATTTGTGGTGGGCTATGGTCTGGATTATGACCAGAGATACCGCAATCTGCCGTATATCGGGGTTGTAGAGTTTGATTAAATAGAGCAGGAGTAATTAAAATTGAAACAGAACGGAAGAAGCTTTAATTCATCTATATTTTTAATTGTAATTTTGGTAGTAATGGTCATCGGACTGAATATGTTTAAGACGCAGGGCGATGATTATACCCAGAGTAATCTGCTGGCGGATATGGATGCCCAAAAGATTCAGGAGATTATCATACAGCCCAACAGGGAGACACCTACCGGTTATGTGGAGGTGGAGCTTGTAAGCGGTGCAAATAAGCGCATGTATGTAACAGATGTGCGTGAGATTGAGACTCTGATTCGGGCGCATGGTTATGAACCTGATGTAAGGGATGTGTTGAGAGAGAGTTGGTTTTTGACCAGTCTTGTACCGCTCTTGATTGTTTTGGCGGTGGGTATTTTCTTCTTTATGATGATTAATGCCCAAAATGCCGGAGCAGGCGGCGGCAGCAAGATGATGAACTTCGGCAAGAGCCGTGCGAAGATGTCCGTAGGAGACAAAAACGCTACCTTTGAGCAGGTGGCAGGCATGGAGGAGGAAAAGCAGGAGCTTGCGGAAATCGTAGATTTTCTGAAGGAGCCTTCCAAGTATACCAAGGTAGGTGCCAGAATCCCCAAGGGTGTTCTTTTGGAGGGACCTCCCGGAACAGGTAAGACCTTGCTCGCAAAGGCAGTTGCCGGGGAGGCAGGAGTTCCTTTCTTTAGTATCTCAGGTTCCGATTTTGTAGAGATGTTCGTGGGTGTGGGTGCATCCCGTGTTCGTGATTTGTTTGAGGAAGCCAAGCAGAATGCTCCTTGTATTATCTTCATTGATGAGATTGATGCAGTTGCACGTATTCGTGGTACGGGTATGGGCGGCGGCCATGACGAGAGAGAGCAGACTTTGAACCAGTTGTTGGTTGAGATGGACGGCTTTGGTGTAAACGAAGGAATCATTGTGTTGGCAGCTACCAACCGTGTAGATATTCTTGACCCCGCAATTTTGCGTCCCGGACGTTTTGACCGTAAGGTTGCTGTGGCACCTCCCGATGTGAAGGGACGAGAGGATATTTTGAAGGTTCATGCCAAGAATAAGCCTCTGGCAGAGGATGTGGACTTGAAGCAGATTGCTCAGACTACAGCAGGATTTACCGGTGCGGATTTGGAGAATCTCTTGAATGAATCTGCTATTAATGCAGCCAAGGAGAACCGCGCTTATGTGGTTCAGAAGGATATTCAGGATGCTTTTGTAAAGGTTGGAATCGGCACAGAGAAAAAGAGCCGTGTAATCTCCGACAAGGAGAAGAAGATTACTGCATATCACGAGGCAGGTCATGCGATTTTGTTCCATGTTCTGCCGGATGTGGGACCTGTGTACACCGTATCCATTGTGCCTACAAGCTCCGGTGCAGCAGGCTATACCATGCCTCTGCCTGAGAAGGATGAGATGTTCCTGACCAAGGGCCGTATGCTTCAGGACATCATGGTATCTCTGGGCGGAAGAATCGCTGAGGAATTGATTTTTGATGATATCACCACGGGGGCATCCAGTGACATCAAACGTGCTACCAAGGTGGCTCGCAGAATGGTAACCCGATATGGTATGTCTGAAAATGTAGGTGTTATCTGCTATGACGATGACCAGGGTGAGGTATTCATCGGTCGTGATCTGGCACAGACCAAGGAACACAGCGAATCTGTGGCTGCGGAGATTGACAAGGAAGTGAAATCCATTGTGGATGATTGCTACGCCAAGGCAAAGGCAACTATTTCACAGCATATGGACGTATTGCATGCCTGTGCAGAGCTTCTTTTGCAGAAGGAAAAGATTACCCGCGAGGAGTTTGAGGCATTATTCACAGTATAAATATGTGAAATATGCACAAAAACTAATTGGTGCTTTTGTAATATTTGTGAATTTTGAGTCTAGCCAAAAAACTGGGGCGGTGCTATTATAATAAGCGTAACCCCCCCAATACATTATAGTTTTTTGCTATACCCCATAAGTAAGAAATACCTTCTCTGAAAAAGACAGCTATGTGGCTGTCTTTTTTACTTTGTTGGTGGGTATTGAAATAAGAGGGCTTTTTAGGTAAAATAAAAATAATAGGGTTGCGGAAGCAACTGTAATAAGGAGAGGAAAACCAACGTATGGCTTTCGAGAATTTGTGGCAGACGGAGTATAATCAGGCGTATATTGCCGGGATGAGACCTGTGTTTAACCGCAGGGCGATTTATACGGATACAACGGCGGAGTATGTGACTCCTGCGGAGCCCTCCGCATATGACCTTGTGACGATCAGAATTCGTACAGCCAAGAATAATGTGGATAGTGTTTATCTGGTTCATCGTGGGCAGAGATATCCCATGCTCAAGGAAGAGAGTACAGAGGATTTTGACTTTTACGCATACGAACTGGAGTTGGATGATGAGAAGGTAACTTATCATTTTGAACTTCGTACCGGACATATTGTAGGCTTTTTTGACGTGCGCGGTCTGGTGCAGGAAGTAAATGAGTACTATGATTTTGTGATTATTCCGGGATTTAAGACACCGGATTGGGCCAAGGGTGCAGTCATGTATCAGATTTATGTGGATCGTTTCTGTAACGGTGACCCTTCAAATGATGTTTTGACTGACGAATACTGCTACATCAATGAGCCCGTGCATCGGGTGGAGGACTGGAATGCCTATCCTGCCCAGATGGATGTGCGTAATTTCTATGGCGGTGATTTGCAGGGTGTTCTGGATAAGATGGATTATCTGGAGGACCTTGGTGTGGAGGTAATTTATTTTAATCCCTTATTTGTATCTCCCTCCAACCATAAATACGATATTCAGGACTATGATTATATTGACCCCCATCTCGGTAAAATTGTGGATGACAAGGGTGAGCTTTTGCCTCCCGGACAGCGTGAGAATCGTTTTGCCTCCAAATATATTAATCGTGTGACCAACAAGGCGAATTTGGAAGCCAGTAATGAATTGTTTATCAAGGTAGTGGAGGAAGCCCATAAGAGGGGTATCCGTGTGATTTTGGACGGTGTGTTCAATCACTGCGGTTCCTTCAATAAGTGGATGGATAAGGAACGCATCTACGAGGATGCAGAAGGCTATGAGAAGGGTGCTTATGTCAGTGCCGACAGCCCTTATCGAGGATATTTTGATTTTAGAGAGGATTACAGATGGCCCTACAACAACAGCTATGACGGATGGTGGGGACATGATACTCTGCCAAAGCTTAATTATGAGGCCTCCAAGGAGCTTTACAATTATGTATTGGAGATTGGGCGCAAATGGGTTTCTCCGCCCTACAATGCAGACGGATGGAGACTGGACGTGGCAGCAGATTTGGGTCATAGCCAGAGCTTCAATCATCAGTTTTGGCATGATTTTCGTCGGGCGGTGAAGGAGGCAAATCCTGACGCTATTGTTTTGGCGGAGCACTACGGCAATACCAAGGACTGGCTGCAGGGTGATGAGTGGGACACTGTTATGAATTATGATGCCTTCATGGAACCTGTAACGTGGTTTCTCACCGGTATGGAGAAACATAGTGACGATTTCCGTGAGGATTTGTTGGGTAATGCAGAGAGCTTTTGGGGCGCAATGCGTCATCACACCGGAAGCTTTTCCATGCCCAGTTGGCAGGTTGCCATGAACGAGCTTTCCAACCATGACCATTCCCGTTTTCTGACCCGTACGAACCATAAGGTGGGACGTACCAATACCATGGGTGCAGAGGCAGCTAATCAGGATGTGAATAAGGCGGTGTTCAGAGAGGCTGTTATCATGCAGATGACCTGGATAGGCGCGCCTACCATTTACTACGGTGATGAGGCCGGCCTGTGCGGATTTACTGACCCGGACAGCCGACGTACCTACCCCTGGGGCAGAGAGGATCAGGAGCTGATACAGTTCCATAAGGACATCATCCGCCTGCGCAAGGAGAATGAGGAGTTAAAGAGCGGTTCCATCAAGCCTGTGGACTCCGATTATAATCTGTTGGTTTATGGGCGTTTTAACCGCAAGAATCAATGCATCATTGCTATTAATAACAATAACCATCCTGTTACCAGAGAACTTTCCGTATGGGAATTGGGAACACCCAAGAATGGTAAAATGAAGATTATTATGCAGAGCAGAGATTCCGGTTATATTCTGGATGGACAGGAGTATGAGATTCATACCGGTAAGATTACCATAGAACTGCCTCCCACTTCGGGAACGATTTTGAGATATGTGGTAGAGGATGAAGGAAAGGACTAAAGATGCAGGCATTATTATTTGGACTTACATTTCCTGTGATTCCTTTGTTGATATGGAAAACCTATCAGCAGAAAGGTCAGATTACCGGAAAAGAGATGTTGACGCGATATGCGGTTTATACCTTGATTGTGACATTTTTGTCGGCTGTTGCAATGTTTTTACTCTGTGACGAGGGAACTTCCTTTCAGGCTAAGATGGATATGTCCCCATCCTTTGCACTGAAATTCGCGATGGTTGAGGCCATGGCGGCAGCAGCGATTGCATTTGCGGAGTGGATGTATACCACTCGAAAATTGACCGTGAAGGTGGCATGGCAGGAATATCGGGAGATGGGACTTGGTAAATTTACAACCAAATTTCTGATGCCTGCGGGAATTTACCTCGTAGCCATTTTGGTGGTGCTTCTAAATGTGAGCCTCATGTTCGACAATGTACTGTGGGGTGATGAGTGCTTCTCCGGCAACACGGCCAAGAAGTCCATCGAAGGCATTATGCAGGTGAACTATTTCTGGGACAGTCATCCGCCTCTGTATTATTTTTGGGTGAAAGCCTTTGGAGAGGTTTTGGGACATACCGGTCCCGTATACCATCTGGCTTCTCTGGTACCCTTTTTCATCGGTATTATTACGGCACTGACTTTTTTGCGCAAGCATTTTGGCAACATACCCGCGGCCTTTTTTGTGATTATCACAGGTCTGGCATCCCCCTGCCTGCAATATAATGTGGAAATCCGCATGTATTCTCTGGCATTTATGGGCGTGGCATTGTGCTATTACTGTGCATATCGTGTACTTGGCGGTGGTAAATCGGCTTGGTTTGGCATGGTCTTCTGGGCACTGGTGGCTGCTTATTCCCATTACTATGCTATGATGTCCGTGGGACTGATTGTTTTCATCACAGGTGTGGCTACAGCTATTCGATATAAGGGCAAAACATGGATTAAGTCTTTATTGGCATTGATTGGCTTTATCGGCGGCTACTCCCCTTGGCTTCCCCAATTGTTCCGCAGCACAGAGAGCGTGAGCAACGACTGGTGGATGACCGAGACCCTGAGCATGGCGGAAACTATGCAGATGGTAATGTGTGGCATAGAATACGAGAAAATTGTGTTTGTGCTATTGATTATGTTCATGGCAGTGCTTTTGGTGCTGGATTCCTCCTTTTTCCGTATTGCGAAAAAGAAGGAGACGACAGAGCTTACCATTCACAGACCTACCCTGCAGAAATGGTCTACCGAGACTTATGCAGTAGCTGTAGGCGGTTTGACGATTGTTGGAACCATTGTTGCGGCTTACCTGCTTTGTTTTCTCATGGGGCCCGTGTTGGCACAAAGATATCTGTATCCGTTGTGTGCCGTGACGATTCTGATTCTTGTATACGGCAGCAGTGCCATTTTGGAACTGGTGCAGGAGCTTGGCAAGAGATTCAAAAAGGATTGGTTCCTTAAGACTGCCAAAACATTATTGGTACTGGTGCTTGCGGTGCTTGTAGTTATTGGACTTAAGAATTACAAGGTTTTCCATACAACCGTTAAGAGTGAGCAGGTTGCCACAGAGCAGGCAATTGCTATAGTGGGCGAGGTGCCGGAGGATACCGTTCTTATGACTAATAATGTAAAGCATCTGGGATGGACGGTGCTGTATTACTATTATCCGGATCGTGAAATCATTACCGGCAGATGTAGTGATGAAGGCATGGAGTACGATAAATTCTGGTATTATACACCGGAGAAAATTGGTAAGAATGAGTTGAAGGAAATGACAGATGCAGGCTACACCGTGGAAAAATACGGTAGTCAGCAGATTGCGGTATATCCCTTTGAACTATATTATTTCGAGCGAGTGAAATAACGCTTGCATTTTGTTCCAAACTGTGATACAATTTCACATTGTCAGGTAGTTGTGTTTACACGACTACTTACATGGATGGATTCCCGAGTGGCCAAAGGGGACAGACTGTAAATCTGCTGCAAATTGCTTCGGTGGTTCGAATCCACCTCCATCCATCAAAACCGGACGTTTATCGTCCGGTTTTTGACCATAGCGTCCGCTGGTGTGGCGGAATAGGCAGACGCAAGGGACTTAAAATCCCTCGGGAGCAATCCCGTGCCGGTTCAAGTCCGGCCACCAGCAGTAAAAATCCAGCAGAAATGCTGGATTTTTTGTGCGTAAATTTGTTTACACCATGTTTACACGCTGATAAATACTAGAGATTTAAGGTTTTCTCCAGTTCATTTCTTTTCTGTTCGTCAGAGTATCGGGAAAAGCAGTAGTGGTTTATAAAAGTCTTTACATCCCGGTGTCCTGCCCATTCCATGGCGTCCTTTAGGTTAATGTTGGGATTGTCGGCAATCTTAGTTAATGCCGTTCTTCTTGCACCGTGATTCCCCTTCTTGGCAATTCCAAGTTGTTTACAGTACCGTTCATAGTAGCTGTCAATGGAATTGGCTGTAATTCGGTTTCCGGCATGTTGGAAAATATAATCTTCCGGCTCGCATCCATATCCTCTTTGTTTGTTGGCTTCCCGTACCTGCTCAAACAAGGCAAGAGAAGAGGAAACCACATAAAGGGTTCTGACGCCGGCGGTGGATTTGGTATGCTCCACAACTGCCAGATAGGATTTCCAAGTGCCGTCTGCGTGTCGTTCCCATTGCTTCTGCTCCATGCGTCTGATATGCAGATAACCGTCTTTTAGGTCTTTCCACTTAAGACCAACAAGTTCTGATACACGAAGTCCCAAGGATAGGTTTATAAGCACCGCAGCCGCACCGATATGCTCCGGGTGTTCGGCAAAATCCTTCAGAGCAATCTGCTTCAATTGCTTTTCCTCATCTTCAATAAATACCCTTTCTTCTGCCTCTTTGTGCTTGGTAGGCGTAAATAGTGAGGGATTAATCTTGAAGTTGGCATAAGGATTAGTAGACAGTTCCCCAAGCTCCACAAGGTAGTCCAAGCTCTGGCGAATAATGATTGCCATGTTGTAATACTGCTTCTTGGTCATGTGTCCGGCTACAATCTTACTTCTTGCCCAGTTTTTGAGTTCTAGAGTGGTAAATTCCACAACAGGGCGGTCAATAATGGGGTCATCTACATAATGTCGTTTCCACTCGCCCTCGATATGCTTCATGTAGTTGGAATTGTTGGTGTCCTGCCATTTGTAGGCAAACCATTCCGGGTAGAGCCTGCGGAGCGTCATTTTCTTGCGATTATTTATCAACTCTTGTTCCTCATAATAGGCAAGAATAGTCTTTTCCAAGTCCTCATACTTTCGCTTGGCGATGGGTCGCATTTTCCTTGGAAGGGTTTCATCCGGCAGGAAAGAATGCCATCTGTTGTCTGACTCGTAATATTTAGTTGTATATTTCTCCATATGTGCCTTGATAATGCGTTCTTTTTTCTCTTTTCTCATATCTTCATTATCCGGCTCGCTCGCTTGTGGCTTAAGAATACTACCTTCTAAGACTTCCTGCAAGCAGTTTTTAATTACTTCCGGCGAAGAGGTGTACTGTTCGGGCACACACCACTCCTGCACGGTTGGTCTAACGATTCCCATAACTTTCTACCTTCCTTTCCAGACGTTGCTTCTCTTTTGCCTTGTTGTAGCGATTACGAAGCTGATTTTTACCGGCGTGTAATTCCTTTTCTAGCTTGCTGATACTGTCATAATAGCCGTAGTCAATCAGCTCCATTAGGTATTCATCTGTCAGTTCCCGTCCGTTTACCCAGAACTCCCGGCGTGGACGTCCGGGCTTTTGGAGAGCCTTTTGCTCAAGATAAGCAATCCGCTTGGTAAGCTGTGCGATTTGCTCATCTTTACGCAAGTGTGCTTCAATTAGCGCAGGAATCAATACATTGTAATTGAATTTCCCAGTAAGAAGATTGTTCAGTTCCTCGTCCGTCATTTCCTTAAGGGGCTTGGGAAATGGCATGGAGAGAAGGGGTCTGCTTTCGTAATTATCCATAGTAACTAATACCTCCTTGTAAGTTACCGACTTTGACGGTAATTAATATAAATTAATTTGTTGAATATGTTTTTGGGGTTAAAAATGGCTGAAAACATATCTTTTTTGCCTTTTTGGAAAAATAACTGGAGCAGAAGTAGTAATAAATAGTAAGTAAAGTAATCTGCCCAGAGAGTTACTTGAAAATAAAAAAAGACAAAGTAGAAGCCGTCAGCTTCTAAAATTGTCTTTTTAAGTGTCCGTTGATGTGTAATTTATATTTCCTCTTAATTACAATATAGCACTAAATTTGGGATTTGCAAGGGATTTTGGGCATGAGGATAGAGTAAACTTACTGTCAGTTGGAGAAGCGCAGAGATGCCCTGCATAGATTTGCCCAGACTTTCTTCTCTTCAGTTTACTGCCTTCTTATATTTTTTGTCAAATATTACTTAGGTGCTCCCGGATTGCCAGTTTCTTACGAATCTGGACGCGTGGAATTACAGCCTGCATTTTCTCCACATAAACTCTATCATTGTCATGTTGTCCATGCAAAAGTTTTTTGAGGTATCCACGGGCAAACTTTACCTCCACAGCCTCAGCTCCGGCCGCCTGCTTTTCCTTGTGTTCTCTTCGGTAATGAACCAGGTCTATTACTTTTTCTTCTCCATAATCCCGGACATAACATCTAAGCCTGCACATGGCATCTGCACCGGCCTCACTCCATCCCATAGGACGGGAACTCATTCTGTCTGAATATACATGACTCACATGTCCCTCGGCACTGCAACCATATACATTTTTGTCCTGCATACGAAGCACCGCACTGTCCCAGTTATTTAGTACATACTCTTCGCATTCATCTACCGGCTTGGGATTGGGGACACATTTCCGCACCGCTTTCAAAACCTTTACAAACTTTTTCTTTTTGCCTTTATACAAAGCCTTCCACAGCTTGCCTTTTACCTCATTGGCATCATCAAGCATCTGATTTGCCGCTTTGTTCATATACTTCATCAGGTGATATTTATCCATCACCATTATGCCTTTATCAATATCTGCAACGCCCGCTTTAATCCATGCCCCGCAGTCTCCGCTTATATATACCTTCTGCAGATATTTCGTCTCGTAATTCGTCTCAATATATTTCTGCATCCGACGAAACAATCTGTGATTCTCTTCCCCTCCTGCATATAAACCACCTAGATAAAAGACATTCTTCAATTCCCGGCGACCATACTTTTCCTCTCGGCCTTCATACAGGTAAAGCAGCTTCCCTATCATCCCCCGTTTTTTCTCCGGAACGGTTTTCTCCTGCTTATGGATATGATCCTCATCTGCTTCAATGTATAAATACTCCACACATTTCTTTTTTGCCGGCTTTTCAAAGGGGATTTCATCCTGAATGGCATGTACCTTGTTCATTACGGCGGTTTTGGAAATTTCTGCATCTTTTCCCAACGCTGCGGCGGCCCGGCTGTAACTGCTCCTTGTGGCCTCCACAAGCACGGTTGCCTCTGCACTACTACTCAGCCGTTCATGTGCATCCAACCCCAGCCATTCGTCCAACAGATAGTGATACGTTCCAGTTTCCCGATTGCGGAAATAGGTATGATTAAACTGTATGGTTCCATTAATCGTAATGAGCTCCCTTGTATCATGTCTTTGAATGGTATATTTCTCATCCCGAATAATGTCATTACACAGCATCTCATCCATGCTGTTATATAAAGCCTGCATATGCTCTGCAGCAGCGCGACGAGCTGCCTCTGCAAGCCCTTTTTCATAGGAATCCATGTCCTTCATATCAGAATCTAAAAAGTTTTGGTCTAATTCTTCAAATTCCTTATACAGTTTTTCAAGAGAATGTGCTACAATGTTTTTCATGAGAGTACCTCCAGTTTGCTTTTTGGGTTGTCGCAAATCTAATTATAGCACAAACTGCGGTACTCTCATTTTTTACTATTCAACTGACAAAAACTTTACTCTATAGGGCATGAGGAAGAAAAAGTAGTCGCAATCTCCTTTTACGTATGGTAAAATGTATCCAAGTATTACGATAGATAAGGGGGATTTTTATGAAATTGCATAAGCTTAGCTGTCCAAATTGTAATGGTGTTTTAGATTTAAATGTAGAAAATAAAGAGTATATATTTTGTCCATATTGTGGACAGAAGTTCTTTTTGGACGATGAGAAAAAAGAATACACTGTCAATCAGAATATCAATATAAAAAAGGATATTAATATTAATAAAAATATAACGAGCACCAATCGTTACATAGATGATGCTGAAGTTGAAAAAGTAAGGGCATCATTAAAGAAAGAAAAGATGGATAATTTGATTGTCATATTCATAATGATATTTTTTGCGATAATGGCAATATTTTGTTTTTGGATGGGAGATTCGGGCGAAAGAGCAGCAGAAAAAGCGAAAGAAGCAGGGTTAATTAGTGCTGGGGATAGCGATGATTATGAAGGAGAAAATTACGAGTTGGTTGTAGAGCAACTTAAAACCCTTGGTTTTGAGAATATTTCCGCAGTAGATTTGGATGATGCAGGGATAGCTCTTTGGAAGTCGGATAAAGTAGAAAGTGTGTCAGTGGGTGGCGATACATCATTTTCAAGTGATGATTATTTTGAGTCAGATGAAGCGGTTATAGTGAAATATCACTAAATAATTTGCAATATATTGATATGTGTACAATCAACTTTTAATAGTTAGAAAATTATCTGTAGCAAAGGGATAAAAGTCATGCATGTACTAAATGAAAGAATTTATAATGAGATGAGATCAGAAAGAGCATCATTGTGGTATACTTTTGAAAATAATAAAGAAGAAACCGCACTTATTATCAAGGTTTCCACACCATCTATAAAAGCAATAATAATGGGTTGCCCAATTCATTTATATTTTGGAAAAAAAGATTCTTATTTTTGTATTGGAATACGTATTGATGATATGCCAGATACACCAATTTTTATTTCTGGTGTTCAAAAGCAATGGGAAGAACATGAAGCATTAATTTGCTCGATGGAGAAAGGGGTATTTCGTATATTTCTTTATAATGAAATGGATATATGTCTTGCATCTTCAATAGTCAAAATCGGTAGGAATGATGCTTCCAATTTTGGGAAATTTATAGAGAATAAACAAGAACTATATGTTGGAGTGTTCGATGCAGAAGAATCTCATGCACTTGATTGTTTTAATTACACTGTTGATAATACAAAAAAATTTCCCTGTGTCTGTCAAATACCAGTAATTGTAATTACACCAAATGTTAGCGAATGGACAGCTAATGACATTTATTTTGTAGGAAATGAATCTTATCAAAAAATAAATATTTTTAACAAAGATGAGGGAGGAAATTTTGAAGGCACTATTTGGAGTTCGTTAGAGTCTATTTTTCCAACGACGATATATCAAAGTCCTCAGGTCCAAAAGGGAAATAATTTGCGCGAGTTTACAGATGTTTTTGCACATTATGAATATGGTAGTTTTTTAATCGAAGCAAAAGATTTATCTATTATACAAGCAGGATATAATAAAAACGAATCTAAAAGACTTGCTGGTATACAAAAGCAAGTAGAAAAAGCTATTAAACAGTTGATTGGAGCATCGAATGCCTTTAAGCGAGGAGATAGTATATTTGATAGTCAAGGAAACGAAATTATTGTTGATAGAAGCCAGCCACCACATTGTATTATTCTAATAACCGAGTTGATGACTTGTGGGAATTGGGACGATATAATAAATCAGTTATTTAGTGCAATGAAACAAACAGGAGCATTTTTTCATATACTTGATTTACAAGAACTGATTGCATTATTAAAAGGTAGCTCAGGAAATCCTCAACTTATAGATTATAATTTGATACAGAGGTGTGAGCTTTGTATTGAAAAACATAGTATATTTGTGAGAGGACTGTAAGCAGAATGGTGAAAAGATTGGAATTATAGTAGGTTCGCAATAAATGGCTTGCTAGTATAATTCATGCTCAGTTTATGAGAGATAATAAGATATCTAGAAATACATTTTATAAATATAAGAATGAACTAAAGAGGAAATTTTATAAAGCTATAAATTATATTAGCAAGTCCTCTTGTCATATGTTAATATGCATACATTCATCAACTTGTAGGAGGGGTTCTATTATGATTCAGAAATTGAAGAGATATGCAAGTTTATTAGTTGGGGTATCAGTCATGGCACTTGTATGTATAAGCTGTTCTTCTGAAGAACCAACCATGCCTTATAGTAGTAATGATTATGAAAATGGGGAGTGGACGCTAGAGGAAGTACTAAGTAATCTTAAAGAATTAGGGTTTGATGACATAGAAGTAGTAACATCTAAATCGCGATATGTAAGTGAAGAAAGTCTCCAAGTACAGGTAGAGGACTATAGTAATGAATCTTTGTTTACAGTATACAAGGATTTCGAACAGGGAGAACCGGTATATTCATGGCGAGAAGTTAAAATTGAAGTAACCAGACCTATTCCAGTATTAACAGAGGAAAATTTTCCTGGACTTGCAAATAATTTAGCTATGCGTTATGGCTCTGATGATGATGTAGCTGAATGGAAATCCTTTATGAAAGCGCATAACGGAGAATATATCGAGTTTGACGGATTTGTGACGGATGTGTATGATGAATTTTGGTATGCATCTGGAATAAGTTTGTCGATATCTTTTGAGGAATACGAAGATATCAATTTCTATTGGAGTGACATTAGTCCAAATAATATAGGTTATGATAATGATTATTCATATGGTTGTCTTCCAAAGGGAACACTCGCGCACTGCGTTGTGAAAATTGTATATACTGAAGAAGAATGTTATTATGAATTTGAGTCTATAGAATTGTGCAATAAGTAATTTTTGTAGAGATGCAAGAGTGGTTATTCTTTTTTTATAATATCTATATATAAACTGGTTGTTTCGTAAGCTTTTAATTTGTTATAAAAAGATGTTTACACTCTGTTTACACACCCAAGCGAGAGAGCCGGAAACTCCTTTCTATCAATGTTCCGGCCATCGGACTTTGTTTTCAAGTCCGGCCACCAGCAGTAAGTATATGGCAATCCTTGTAGAAATGCAAGGGTTGCCATATTTTTATAATATAATTGATTTTTTGTTGAGTGTGGCATATACTATACTTAGATAGGAAACTATCTTCGGGAGAGTTCCTGCCATATAATGGAAGATTTTAAACTCTAAGGGAGCTGCAAAAGCTTCCTTGCTTTTTTAAAGGACCGAAAGAAAAGGAAATATGCAAGATTTTAAGCTGTATAGTGTGTCCTGTTTGACAGATACATATCCTATTTACAGAGAAGTTGCATAATAAGGAAAAATCCACATAAAATTTTAATAGAAAGTTCTATTGACTTTCTTATCTGTAGTTGCTAGTATGTAATTACAAGGAAAGTTTACCGCTGACCAATATGCGGTATATAAATGGTTGGGTTGAAAGTTTACCGCTGACCAATATGCGGTATATAAATGGTTGGGTTGAAAGTATAGTCCTTCACCGTAAGGTGGAGGACTTTTTCCATAGAGAGGGTGTTGCGAATGAAGAGAACAGGATTTTATATCATCAAAGAGCAATTTTTTGAGGATATGTCAGACCCGTTTCTCAAAGGAAACAAAGGGGAAAACAGACCACATTACTATTGTTTTGAAGATACTCACACAGGAATATATTGGATGATACCGTTGTCCAGTCGTATTGATAAATACAGGCGGATTGTGGAGACGAAAGAACAAGCTGGGAAACCGTGTGACATTCTTCATATTGTGAAGCTTGATGATAGTCGGGAAAGTGTATTTTTGATACAGGATATGTTTCCAATTACGGAAGAATACATAGAAAGAGAATACACTATTGCTGGGAATCATCTGATGTTAACTAGCGAACATACAGCTAGAACTATCGAACAGAAGGCGAAGAAAGTTATGGGAATGTTAAAGCGTGGCGTGAAGTTCACACCAACGCAGCCGGATGTTAAGAGGATTTTGGAAAAATTGGTTGACTAATTGGTTGACCTGAATATGTACTTACCGCCGAAAGCCCTTTCTTTCAATGTTTTTGAGTGGTTGTGTTTCATTCAAGTCCGGCCACCAGCAGTAAGTATATGGCAACTTTTGCAGAAATGCAAGGGTTGCCATATTCTGTAGGTTGCCACTTGCGTAAATTATATGAAAATGCTAAGATTTTGTCAGAACAGGATTTTAAGGAGGAGCTAAAACATGTGTTATCTGATTGCTAAAAATATAGATGCGGTAGGATGTGTTGCATTGAGAACAACACATGGAAAGCATCTTTCGGATTTTAAGAATAAATTGACAGACAAAATAGGATATGACCGTATTCAGCTTGTCACCATCAGCAGACCGTCTGCATATGGTGAATATGAACCATACAATTTTGTGGAAACAAAAGAGGAGTTTGAACAAATTGTAAGCACTATGTAATGTATACACACTCAAGCGGGAGAGCCGAAAACTCCCTTCTATCAATGTTCCGGCAATCGGACTTTATTTTCAAGTCCGGCCACCAGCAGTACAGGCAAATTATAGATTTGCAGAAAGGTGTGAAGATAACTGGTAATGCAGTATTTTCACGCTTTTTTTGTACAAAAATTTAGGAAACAATTGAATTAAGAAAACAGACAGGAATGAATCTAAAGAATGAGATTGTATTATTTGAAATGGAAGAGTATTATGAACTGTATGGGATAAAAGTGTAGGCAAAGAGCAGAGGCAAAGTCCCCTGCTCTTTTATGCTTTTATGTCAAATGTAGATGTATTTCCGAGATCCTTCATGCTAAGGAAGGTGTCCTTATCATTGTGAGGGAACAGTAATTCCATATAAAGATTACCCAATAGATTCTTTACGCGGTCTGCATCTACATTTGCAAAAAGATAGTCTTTATTTTCCAGTTGTTTTAAGTTCTCCAGAATCGCCAGAACGTTAAAGGATTCTGGAGTTTCTGCAGGCTGTTCGGTATTTTGGGGCTTGGTTTCCGAAGGCTCCATGATGGGTTTTGACTCCGGCATATTATATACCACGTTTTTACAGGTCTTTTCAAAGCACTCTAAGTCATACTGTGCCAAATAGCGCAGATCGTCCATTGTTAAAGGTTTTTTGTTATGGATTTTAAGATAGATATTAATGAGATAATTATCTTTTTCCATAGGCGGTTACCTCGTGTGCATGTACAAGCTCCCACCTATATTATACCATCTTTTAACAATTAAGGGAACATGGTATTAAAAATCTAAACCTACTTATGATATTCTGCATCGTAGTCAAAATCCAAGATTTCTCCGGAAGTACTGTCAATTTCATAATCAAATTCTTTGCCCTCTTCGGTGTAAAATTCTACGTCATAGGTTTGTTTGCCGTCTTCCATGTCCAGGTCGCTTTTGATAAAGGTTACCTGTTCGGCAGTCAGACCGGCATGGGACAGTGCAATATTTTGTGCTTCTTCCTCTGAAATTGTGGCGTTTGAGGAACAGGCACTGGTCATCATTGACATTACAATTAAGCTGCATAAAATGAATTTCTGTTTCATTGGATTCATTCTCCCTTCTATTACAGATAGTATGTTACATTTACCACACTCTTACTCCATCGATATGCAAAAATCTCGCTTGCCCATAGATATAAGAATCCAATGGTCTGTCCAGTGCGTCGTCGGTGTGGGCTGCCACCAGAATTTCCGGGTAAGTAGCAGTGATAAAAGGCGAATGATAGAAGTCGCCGGATTCCGTGCCAAGCTGTACAATATCTCCGGGTTCTGCTTCGTTTTGGGATACTTCATGGGCGTAAGGCCCTACAGATTTATTGTTTATAAGGAAATTGTAAAGGAATTTCACACCGGTCCAGGAGGCGGTGCGGTCATAGGAGGAGCGGTAAAACCATCCTGTGACAGGGGTGTAGTTCATGGTTTTGGCTCCGGCATAGATGCACTGAGATGTGAAGTTTGTGCAATCTCCGCCAAGTTTTTGAAAATTATAATAAGCAGGGTTGCGGTCTAAAGCCCATCTGCGGGCGTAGGACACGGCTGCCTCTCTGTCATAGGGTATTTCTCGCATGATAGACCTCGATAGGAGCTTTTTAGTATGATATGCGGCAGTGGTGATTTGATTCCTGTCATTGACAGTCCTCGTTAATAACGCTAAAATTAGTATTATCTGGATGCTATCAACTTACAAATGAGGGAACGCAATTGAGTGATACATATGAATTTTACAAAGAACAATATAATGAAATTCAGAGACATGCCTATTATTTTTTAAACGAGGTGTCGCTACCGGAAGAAGAGCAGAGAAAGATTGTGAAAAAGTTCTCATTGGGCACTGATTTTGTTACCATAAACAGTGTGCAGGACTACAATAATGATTGGCTGATTAAGGGCTATGTCAAGGTGGATATCCGTGAAGTAAAGGGACCTACCGGCAATATTAAGGGAAAATTTCTGGACACGGAGACGTTTTTGAAGGAGAGCATGGTGCAGCTTCCTAAGCGTTTGTTTGAGTTGAAGGACGAGGAGTTGAAAAAAGAAATTTACGGCTGCTGTATGGAGATTGCTTCCAAGAGAATTCATATGATTCTGGCGTCTCTTAGGATGCAGAAAATACAGATAGAGGAAGAAATAGAGCGGTATTCGGATTTTATAAGGAAATATCCAATTGACGAAACAGAATAAGCAAAAATGTAGCGCAAATTTCTAATATATGGTACAATAGCTCCAAAATGGGTTTATGAAAACCTAATATTAGGAGGTACTGACGAATGGACGGACAAACAATTCAGATATTGATTGCCATGGTTCTGTATATGGCAGTTGTTATCGGAATAGGACTTATTTATGCGAAACGGGCGAATCAAAGTTCAGAGGATTATTTCCTTGGTGGAAGATCTCTGGGACCTTGGGTAACTGCAATGAGTGCAGAGGCATCTGACATGAGCGGTTGGCTTCTTATGGGTCTGCCCGGTGTTGCTTACTGGTGTGGTCTGGCAGATGCAGCATGGACTGCTATCGGGCTTGCTGTGGGTACATATTTTAACTGGCTGATTGTCTCTAAGAGACTTCGCCGTTATAGTGAGAGAGCCAACAACTCTATCACACTGCCGGATTTCTTTTCTAACAGATTCCGCGAGGACAAGAAAGTAATTATGACATTGTCTGCATTATTCATTCTTATTTTCTTTACCGTTTACGCATCAAGCTGTTTTGTAACCTGTGGTAAGCTGTTTTCCACACTTTTCGGAGCACCCTATATTGCAATGATGATTCTGGGTGCAGTCTTTGTATTGCTGTATACTATTTTGGGCGGATTCCTTGCAGAGAGTGCTTCTGATACGATGCAGGCAGTTGTAATGATTATTGCACTGGGTGTCATCGTAGTAATCAGCACCATCAATGCAGGTGGTCTGGATGCTGTAATCGAGAATGCACAGTCCATTCCCGGATTCTTGGAGTTCTTTGGAATTGCTTCACCTACTGTGAATGAAGCAGGACAGCAGCTTGTAGAAGCAGGAGCACCTGTCTTTGGTGACGCTGCAAATTATAGTTTGTTGAGTGTATGTTCCATGCTTGCATGGGGTCTGGGTTATTTCGGTATGCCTCAGGTGCTTTTGAGATTTATGGCAATCCGTAAGGAAGAGGAGCTGAAGATGTCCAGAAGAATTGCAATGGTGTGGGTAGTGATTTCTCTGGCAGTTGCAGTATTTATTGGTATTGTAGGTCGTGCGTTGTATCCTACCGTGCATTTATCTGCTACAGATGCTGAGAATATCTTTATCACGCTTGCAACAAGTTCTTTGCCTGCAATTTTGGCAGGATTTGTAATGGCAGGTATTTTGGCTGCAACTATTAGTTCTTCTGATTCCTACCTATTGATTGCGGCATCTGCATTTGCTAAGAATATTTATCAGGGCGTATGTAACAAGAAAGCAACAGATAAGCAGGTTATGACCGTGACCAGAGTCACATTGCTTGTGATTGCACTGATTGCTGTGGTAATTGCCATGGACGAAAACAGTGTTATTTTCAGAATAGTATCCTTTGCATGGGCTGGATTTGGTGCTACCTTCGGACCCATCATGTTGTTCTGTCTGTTCTGGAAGAGAACCAACAGGGCCGGAGCAATCGCCGGTATGGTAGGCGGCGCAGGTATGGTATTCCTCTGGAAGCTTGTAATCAGCAAGCTTGGCGGTGCATTTGCCATCTATGAGCTGTTGCCCGCATTCATCTTCTCATGTGTATGTATCGTGGTGGCATCTCTTCTGACGGCACCTCCCTCTAAAGAGATTGAGGCGGATTTCGATGCAGTTGCAGGAAAGTAAATCATAGACCAAATAAGAAAAAGTATAAGAAAGAGCGTTGTAAGGGAACGAAACATTCTGATATGCCCCTTGTAACGCTCTTTTTCGTTGAGATGTTGAAAATTAGGATATCGATAATGGTAGGTACAATCGTTCTGTCAAGACCAAAATGATTTCAAAAAACAATATTGAATTATTGAATGCAAAAATATATAATAATCTTAACATTTAGAAAATTTGCTTTAATATGATTGAGTGTTATACAGATGAGGAGAAGACTTATATGCCTGAAGTAATTTTTCCACCCTATTTGGAAGAGGATGAAAAGAAAGTTGAGAAGCTTAAGCGTGGAATCCTAAACGGTCGTATTAAGCCGGAAGAGGTTTCTTTAGAGGATGCTCATCTTTTGTACCGCAAGGATGTTATCGAGGCTATGATTGAATCCATGAAAAAGCATGGTCAGTATTTTTTTCTGTGTCATTTTGGCAAAGATTTGGGTCAGCCATTTATAGATATACTAAAAGAAAATACAGTGAATTTTTATGGAAAGTATCCTCAGAATCCGGTAGATGTAGTATGGAAATTGGTAGGAGCAGCGGAGAATGACTGGTATTTGTCACTTGTGGACAAATATGTCTCGCCGGATGTAAAAACATCTCTTATAGAAGCATTGCAAGGTAGTACCGATAATGTAGACATGTTAATAAAATTTTACAAGAAAGGAAAGGCAGCGGAAAAACGTGCTGCATTGAGTGCCCTTGCTAAGTTGAATCCACCTGAGGCGGAGCCAATCTTCAAGAAGATTATTGAGAAGGATAATAAGGATCATCTTCTCTATATTCAGAGAAGTGAAAATGCACTCTGTGAGGAATATCGGAAGAGCAAGCTGGATGAGGCACTTAATGCCTTATTTGAATATGCAGAATTGGAACAGGCAGATAGGAATGTGATTTATAGTAAAGCATGTGATGTTATGCATTATTGTAAATATACGCTTGACGAAGAAGAGATATTCCTTAAAATAGCGCGTGCAAGGATTACAGAATCTGTAAATTGGTTATTGAATAGTTATATGATGGGAACCTTGAGAGAAGGATGGGATGTGGGATTAGCACAATGTCTGTATGATAAGGAACCGGAGTTGTTTGGACTGTCTCACGCATTTAAAGAGTTTATAGAAGATCCTTTAAATTGCTACTCTAAATTAGGAAATCTGTCCTTGCATAATAGAAAAGAATTCATGAATATACTTAAAAAAATTAAGTATATTCCTTATGAAGATAAATATTACTATGAGTTTTTTAGTTATTGTTTGTTTGACGAATTTCCGGATGCGTTGTGGGATTTTTTGTGTGATGATTTTTATATGACTTCCACACACATAAATGATCCGAAACATATAGAAATATTGAAAGCAACCTGTGAAGCTTGTGAATTTTTGAAGAATATGTCTACAAATGAGAATCTTCTGGAGAGGCATCGTCAAAAGGTGTGTGACGTAGCTGAGGAATTTGCAGTTAAGGTGGCAATGGCAGGGTATGCTAATTATTCATGTATGCAGATTATTGCGAAAAATCCGAATATTTTAAAGGGAAGATGTTCAGGTTTATATACACTTTATATATGGAATCAGTTAATGATAAGTAAAAATCCTTTTACAGATTATAACACGCTAAAAGTTTTGCCTATGAGTAAAAAAGAGAAATTGACAGAGTTATGCAAGTTGCGAAAAGAGTTGTGTGAAATGATTGGAATACCTGAGGATACACCGGTAGGTCAGACATGGACGCACCATTTTGCGTATAAGGGTGAAGGTACGGTTCATTTTTTGAAGCAGGCAATAAAGGAGTTGGAAGATGAGATAAAACAGGAAAGAAGGAAGAATTTCACTGTTTTTGAGGGAGGTATTAAAGGGGTATTTCGTGTAGAGAATGACAAAAGATAAGTATGTATGGAATAATCCCGTTCATAATGTGGTCCGCGAAAAATATGAACAAATTGTAAAGGATTGAAAATGTCTAAAATAAAATATTGAAATATGTTTCAGATGGATATATAATTACTTTGGTTATCAATAACTTTGATAATCAAAGTAATTTGTTTGAGTTACATATATTATTTTCATGTGTTCTATAGTATAAGGAGGAACAATTTCGTGGATTTCATAAACAAGATGAAACAAAAGGTTGGGCAGAGAGGTGCACAGACGAACACACCGGTACAGTGTTCTAAGTGTAAGCAGGTATATAAGAGTTCTGAGGCGTACAAGATGCTTTACATTTGTCCCAATTGTGGTAAGCATATGCCCATTGGTGCCAATGACCGTATTTCCATGGTAGTGGATGCAGGCACTTTTGAGCCTTGGTTTGAGGATGTTGAGGGTAACAATCCTTTGAACGATGCTACCTATGATGAGAAGCTGGCAGCAGCCAGAGAGAAGACCGGTACTTCCGAGGCAGTTGTGGTCGGTCGTGGTAAAATCGGTGGTGAAGATACGGTTATCGGTGTCTGTGATGCAAGATTTATCATGGGTAGTATGGGTTATGTAATGGGTGAGCGTATTACCAGAGCTTTTGAGAAGGCAATTGAGTTGAAACTTCCTGTGATTTTGTTCACTTGTTCCGGTGGTGCGAGAATGCAGGAGGGTATTATCTCCCTGATGCAGATGGAGAAGACCTCCGCAGCCGTAAAGCGTCATTCCAATGCAGGTTTGTTCTATTGTGTAGTATTAACGGACCCTACCATGGGTGGTGTAACTGCAAGTTATGCAATGTTGGGTGATGTGATTCTGGCGGAGCCCAAGGCAAGAGTCGGTTTTGCGGGTCCTCGTGTTATTCAGCAGACCATCGGTCAGGTGTTGCCTAAGGGCTTCCAGAAGGCTGAGTTTCTGTTAAAGCATGGTATGATTGACGGTATTGTACCCCGAAAGGATTTGAAAAAGACTCTGAATTACTTCCTTGTAGCTCATGCCAAGAGGGCGAAGTCTACCAGAAAGACCTTAAGAGATGTTCTTCCTGCCAGAAAGCTTGATGCGGATGCACCCATGCTGAGTACCAAGACTCCTTGGGAGAAAGTAAAGGCTTGTCGTAGTTGGGAGCGTCTGACTACTTTGGATTATGTGGAGCGTGTTTTTGATGATTTTGTAGAGTTGCACGGAGATCGTTATTATGGGGATGACCGAGCATTGATTGGCGGTATTGCCTTTTTGGATGGTCAGCCTGTAACTGTTCTTGCAGAGCTTCGCGGAACTACCATGCAGGAGTGTATGGAGAGAAACTATGGTATGCCTATGCCGGATGGTTATAGAAAAGCAGTACGTCTGATGAAGCAGGCAGAGAAGTTTAAGCGTCCTGTTATCAGCTTCATCTGTACACCCGGTGCATTCCCCGGAATTGACGCAGAGGAGAGAGGTCAGGGCGAGGCAATTGCCCGTAGCATCATGGAAATGTCTGATTTGAAGGTGCCGGTACTGTGTATTTTGACCGGTGAAGGCGGTAGCGGTGGTGCCTTGGCAACGGCTGTGGGCAATCAGGTATGGATGATGGAAAATTCAACCTACGCAATTTTGTCCCCTGAGGGATATTCTTCTATCGTATGGAAGTCTGAAAGCAGAGCGGAGGAAGCGGCAGCAGCCATGAAGATTACCGCACAGGATTTGTTGAAATTCAAAGTTATCGACAAGATTGTGCCTGAGTATGGAGAGGCTACCAAGGAGACTGCCAATCAGATTGCAAACTTCTTAAAGGTCAACATCAAGGAGTTCCTTAAGACCTTCGGTGCCATGAGCGCAGAGGAGGTTGTGGAACACCGTTACAAGAGATTTAGAAAGTTCTAAATTAGAATACTAGGCGAGATTAAATAGCTGTAAGATTTGGGGAATTCCCGGTCTTGCAGCTATTTTTCATTATTTGTAAATCAACTATTGACAGCATGTGTATATTGTGTATATTATATATATACAATATTTGAAAGGGGAATTCCATGGATATCATCATTTCAAATAATTCGGATAGTCCGATTTATGAACAGATTAAGGACCAGATAAAGGCTATGATAGTCAGCGGCGAGTTGAAGGAAGGGGACGCCCTTCCCTCTATGCGGCTTTTGGCAAAGGAGTTACGCATCAGTATTATTACTACTAAACGCGCCTATGAGGACTTGGAACGGGAGGGCTATATAGAGTCCTATACCGGTAAGGGGAGCTTTGTGAAGGCCATCAATCATGAGCGGGTGCGGGAAGCTGCCATATGCGAGATTGAGGAGCTGTTAGAGACTGTTCTGGATAAGGCTCAAATGGCAGGAATCACTATTCAAGAACTTGAGGAGCGCATGAGACTTTTGTATGAGGAAAAGGAGCAATAGGCATGAGTAATGTAATGGAGCTTAGAGAAGTATGCAAGAATTACAGTGATTTTAAGCTGGATAAGATAAGCTTTGCAGTGCCGGAGGGTTGTATTTGTGGATTTATTGGTCAGAATGGTGCCGGTAAGACCACAACTATTCAGCTAATTTTGGACAGCATCAAACGCGATGGTGGTGAGATTGAGGTATTTGGCAAGGATGTGTTGAAGGAAGGGCCTCTTTTGAAAGAGGATATCGGCGTAGTGTTTGATGAGATGGGCTTTCATGATTTCATGACCCCTGTAGATATCAACCGTATGATGAAAAATGTGTATACCAACTGGGACGAGGAGGTATTTTTCGGTTATTTACAGCGTTTTTCCCTGCCCCGCAAGAAAAAGTGCGGTGCCTATTCCAGGGGTATGCGCATGAAGCTGCAAATTGCCGCAGCTATGTCTCATAACGCCAAATTGCTTCTCATGGATGAGCCTACCAGTGGACTGGACCCTGTGGTGCGTAACGAGATTTTGCAGATTTTTCAGGAGTTTGTTATGGAGGAAAATCATACGATTCTTCTGTCCTCCCATATTACCAGCGATATAGAGCGTATTGCAGATATGGTGGTGTTTATCGACCATGGAAAGATTGTGTTGCAGGGTGAGAAGGATGAGGTTCTGGAGCGGCACGGACTTTTAAAGTGCAAGAAGACAGAGTTTGACCAAATTGATGCAGAGGATATGGTTGCTTCCAGACAGTCCGCCTTTGGTGTGGAGGTACTTGTAAAGGATAGGGAGCTTTGTCAGCGCAAGTATCCGAAAATGGCTGTGGAGCAGACCACCTTGGAGGAAATCATGATTTTCTATGTGGGCAATCAGTTTGCAGAGAACGGTGCAAAACAGGAGGCATAGCATGAAGGGATTGATATATAAGGACTTTATGTGTCTTAGGAAAAATATGCGCACTTTTGCTCTGGTGACTTTGGGTATGGTGGTAATCGGTGTGATGTTCCTGCTCAGCAGTCAGTATGGCAATTTGGCAGTCAGTATGAATGAAATGATGCAGGAAGAGGGCATAGACTCAGAATTTATTATGAAAACCATGGGGATCTGCGTGTGGTTTCTACTGATGCTCCCAATTTGCTTTATCACTGATGTGGCGCAGTGTTTTCGGGAAGATACCAGAGTCGGTTTTGGCAAAGCTTTGTCCGGCATGGCATTATCTCACCAACAGATAGTGGGTAGCCGATATCTGACCACGCTTATCTACGGAGGCATCAGTTTGGTTGTAGCACTTTTCTGTGCGGGATTAATTGCACTTGTGCCTGTGAAGTTGGAGTTGGGCAATTTGTTTATCGGTATCTTGACGATAACATCAGCCTTTCTTTTGTATATGAGTTTTAACCTGTTTATGATTTATCTTTGCGGTGCCAGAAGGGCAGATTTGATTCAGATGTTGCCCCTTGTGGTAGGGTTTATAGCCATGGGTATGTTGGTGACAAAGTTTAATGGAATCACCGATGAGGAAATGAATCGACTCATGTTGGACGCAGGAGATAAAATGATGTGGTTTCTTCAAAATGGGTATAAGATACTGATTCCCGCATCTGTGGTGGGCATGCTTTTGTCCTATGCAGGCAGTGTGGCGGTGCTTAAGCGTCGAAGGAGGGTGTTGTGATGGCAGGTCTCTTATATAAGGATTTTGTGGCGGTTCATGGCAAAATATATGCGGCAGTTTTGTTGGTTGTAACGATATTACTGGCTATTTTCCCTATCGTTCCCCTTCCTGTGACGGTAAGAGAAGATGCGGCAATTGTTGTAGGTGCTTTGGTGGTGATGGCAGGTACGATACTGCCCCTGATAGTTGTTTTCTCTTTGGAAAACAATGTGATTTTAGTGGATTCAGGTGCCAAGAAAAAGGCTTTTCTTATGAGTCTTCCTGTGAGTAAGAGGCAGTATGTGGCTTCCAAATATTTATTTATCTTTATTTGTTACTATGTGTTTTTGTCGGTGACAGTTATCTGGGTACAGTTTGTAGGTGCCTGCATGATAGGAACAATGAGCGAAGATATCCTGTTAAATGCCATTGGTCTTATGCCTATGTGGATACAGGCATTGCTTCTTATATCGGCTATGGAACTGCCTTTTTTTATTAATGTAGGAGTAAAGGCAGGCAACGCCATCAAGACCACTATTCTGTTTGTGGTATATTTCGCTATATTTGCCTATATGCTTTTTGGCGACATAACCGTATTAAATGATTTCAGTCTTGCTACATTGATGGAATGGATGGAGGAACATTTAGAAATTACCATGACCATACAGGTGTTGGGGCCTGTGATTGTAGGCAGTCTGTACTATTTGTCCTATTGTATTGCGGCAGCATTGTTTATGAGAAAGGAGCAGGAAGATGAAGAATAAAAATACATTGACTGTCAGAAGACTTTTGATTTATCTGGCATTTAGCTTCCTGCTGGTGTGGATTCCGACTATTATTTATTTGGCAAAGGGTGGGGAGTATCAGTCTCCGGCAATGCAGAGTATTTTGGGTTACAGCATGCTTTGTCCTTCCATTGCCATGGTTCTGACCAGATGGCTTACCAAGGAAGGCTTTCCCATGAAGGGAGACAATTCTTTGGGTCTGGGTATTATTTTCAAGGATAAAAAGTGGATTTGGTATCTTGTGGCGATATTTCTTCCATGGATTTACTGGGAACTTGGCATGGTGCTGATGTATTTGGTGGCTCCTCAAAGTTATGATCCTGCTATGCTGACTGAGATAGGGATATCTGAAAAAATTGCGTGGCTTTATCCTATATCCATTATCATATCAACTTGTATTTTCTCCATAGGTGCTTTGGGTGAGGAGGCAGGTTGGCGCGGCTATATGATGCCCAAGTTGGAGGAACTTTTTGGTACAGGCAGGGCCATTCTTATTGGCGGCGTCATCTGGGGCGCATGGCATTATCCGGCCATTGCGGCAGGACATAATTTCGGCTACGATTATTGGGGGGCACCTTGGACAGGGTTCTTTGTATTTACACTGTTTACTATTTTCATGGGTGCCATTTTGACTTATCTGACCAAGAAGACCGGTTCCGTGTGGCCCGCAGCCTTTACCCATGCTGTCAATAATGGGTCGGGAAGTATTTTGTTATTGTATTTTAATGAAGAGAAGCTTACCGGAATCTGGACGCAGACCTTTGTGTCGGGGTTGCTGCGAGAACTTCCTGCGATGCTGTTCGGTGTGGTGGCCATAGTGCTTTTGTGCCGCATAAGAAAGGAGCGTTGTAAAAAACTGATTGTGAATGAGCTAAGCCAATGATAAAATACATTTGAAAGTATTATTTTGAAAGGACTTGCAGATATGTCTGAGGAAAAGAATTGGCAGCTTGAATTTCAGGAATATATTCGTCAGGGTGAGCCGGAGCAGATTGAGAAAAGTAGGGCGTGGCAGACAGCAATCGGCTTACAGGCGGTAGATGGTCTGCAAACTTCGGCATATTTATTAGATACTGCAAAAGAACATATTGAGGGGAAAATTGATATTGATGAAGCGCAGAAAAGAATCCAAAGCTACTATGAAGAATCCAATGACCGTATGGAAGCCGAGGATGAGACAAGGGAGGCAGACATTGTCTCTGCAAGAATAGCCAAGCTTCTTGGAGAAAAAACTTTTCAGTTTTCCCCGGCAGAATGGTTGTCAATTCATCGTCGCCTGTTTGAAGGGGTATTTGAACATGCAGGTCAGATTAGGACTTACAACATTACAAAGAAGGAATGGGTGCTGAACGGAGACACGGTTATTTATGCGTCCTGCAGCAGTATCAAAGAAGTCCTGGACTATGATTTTAACACGGAGAAGCAGTTTTCCTATGAGGGATTGTCAATGGCCGAGTCCGTAAAACACCTTGCAAAATTTGCTTCTGATATTTGGCAGATTCATCCATTTTGCGAAGGAAATACGCGAGCAACGGCAGTCTTCATGATTAAGTACATGAAAACCTTCGGTTTTGAAGTCGATAATGATGCTTTTGAAAAACATTCCTGGTATTTTAGAAATGCGTTGGTCAGGGCAAATTATAATGATTTGAAAAATGGCGTTTATGCAACAACCAAGTATTTGGAATTGTTTTTTAGCAATTTATTGATGGGAACCGAACATGAACTTAAGAATAGATATCTGCATGTGGATTATAAGGCGGAATAGAGAGAAAAACAGATCAAAAGGGTGTCCTGAACCTATGACTGAAAGAAGTCATGATTCGGGGCACCCTTTTGATATATTGATTGATTTATCTTGCTACTGATGAGCAACGGTTATTTTGCAACTTTGCGTTGAAGAAACTTTATAATCTCTACAATAGGGATTACCAGTACGCCCAGTCCAATGGCAATGAAGTACTCTGCAACGGTTACGGAGCTAAAGCCGAAGGCGTTTGCAAGAAGGGGTACCTCACATACCAGAGTGGTAGCAATCAGTGTTACCACTGCCGCGCCAAGTAAAATCTTGTTCTGGCCCTTTAAACGGAAGATACTGCCGCGCTGGGAACGCATGTTAAAGCTGTGGAAAATCTCAGCCATGGACATGGTAAGGAAAGCCATGGTCATGCCCTCGGGGCTGTCTGCAATTTCCCATACACCGGATTCCATGTAATGTCCAATGAAGTAGGAGAGCATAACCAGACCGGATACCATGATGCCCTGATAAGCGATGTCATCACCCATACCGCCGGAGAAAATACCGGCCTTGGCATCTCGGGGCTTACGCTCCATGATGTCAGGCTCTGCTTTTTCCATACCCAGTGCGAGAGCAGGGAAGCAGTCTGTAACCAGATTAATCCACAGAAGGTGTACCGGCTTTAAAATAGTAAAGCCCATGAGGGTTGCAGCAAAAATACTGATAACCTCACTCATGTTGGAACCAAGAAGGAACTGGATGGCCTTACGGATATTGTCATAAATACGGCGACCTTCCTCCACAGCACCAACGATGGTGGCGAAGTTGTCGTCAGTAAGAACCATGTCTGCTACATTTTTGGTAACGTCAGTACCGGTGATACCCATGCCCACACCAATATCTGCGGACTTGATGGAAGGAGCATCGTTTACACCGTCACCTGTCATTGCGGTTACATAGCCTGCATCACGCCAAGCATTGACAATACGTGTCTTGTGCTCAGGCTGAACGCGGGCATATACTGCAAAATTCTGCAATTCCTTAGCAAACTCTTCATCACTCATCTCATTCAACTGTGAACCGGTGATAGCGCGCTTGCCCTCTGTAAGAATGCCAAGTTCCTTGGCAATAGCAATTGCTGTGTCAATATGGTCACCGGTAATCATGATGGCACGGATGCCGGCACCGTTACACTGAGCGATAGCGTCCTTAACCTCGGGGCGGACAGGGTCAATCATACCACTTAAGCCCACAAAGCAAAGGTCCTGCTCCAGTATATCTGCCTCATAGGCAGCAGGCTCTGTCTCCCAGATACGCTGAGCGCAGGCAAGTACACGCAGTGCCTTGTCAGCCATAGCCTTGTTGCCGGAGAGAATCTGCTGACGATATTCAGCCGTCATGGGAACAGGCTTACCATCTTTTAAATAGGTGGTGCATCTATCCAAAATCACATCAGGTGCACCCTTGGTATACTGAATAAACTTGCCCTCAGAGGGATGTACTGTGGACATAAGCTTACGACCGGAGTCAAAGGGTGCCTCGCCGCTTCTGGGGAATTTTTCTTTTAAAGCATTTTTGGCAAGACCTAATTTGTTGGCCCATACCACCAAAGCGGCCTCGGTAGGCTCACCTGTTACGCTGCCGTCCTCGGAAAGTTCAGCGTCACAACACAGTGCCATAGCCTGAGCCAGATAGTTTTCATTCTCACCGAAGAAATCCACAACGGTCATTTTATTCTGAGTCAGAGTACCGGTCTTGTCAGAGCAGATAATCTGGGCACAGCCCAAGGTTTCCACTGCGGTAAGACGACGGATAATAGCATTTCTTTTGGACATGTTGGTTACGCCGATGGACAAAACTACCGTCACAACGGCTGCGAGACCTTCGGGAATGGCTGCAACTGCCAAGGATACAGCTACCATGAAGGAATTGAGCATACCCTCGAAGCTGATTCCGCCTGCTCGCACATTTTGCACAATGAAAATTACTACGCAAATGCCCAAAACCAACCAGGTCAGAATCTTGGAAAGCTGGCTGAGCTTTAACTGCAAAGGTGTCTGGCCTTCCTCTGCTTTAGCCAGAGCATCCGCAATCTTACCCATCTCGGTATCCATACCGGTAGCTGTGATAACTGCTTTACCACGTCCGTATACAATGGTGGAACCCATGTAGACCATATTCTTACGGTCGCCCAGAGGAACATCCTTGGAGGAATCCTCCAGATTGATGATATCAATAAATTTGGTTACGGGAACGGATTCTCCGGTCAGGGCAGCTTCCTCTACCTTCAGACTGGCATTTTCAATCAATCGTCCATCCGCCGGAACAGCATCACCTGCCTCCAAAAGAACGATATCACCCACTACCAAATCTTCACTGGGAACAGACATAATTTTGCCGTCACGCAGAACTTTGGAGGTTGCGGCAGACATTTCCTGTAGTGCTTCAATGGCTTTTTCGGCTTTATTCTCCTGATATACGCCCAAAACAGCGTTAATGATAACTACAGCCAGAATAATGATTACATCTGCAAAGCTTTCGCCTTCCACCACGGCCAGTACACCACTGATGGCGGCAGCAGCTAACAAAATCAGGATCATGGGATCCATTAGCTGCTTTATAAAGCGTTTTAAAATAGAATCTTTCTTGGCCTCTGCCAACTTGTTTTTATTGTTTGTCTGTAAGCGTACCTCTGCGTCCTTGGAGGAAAGTCCTTCCTCAGAACTCTTGGTTTCTGCCAATACGGCACTTAAATCTTCACAATAATGTTTCACGTAATCTCTCCTTTCAGTCATGTAAATATTGTGAACAAAAAAACCCCAAATATAGCTTCAAACTATATCTGGGGTAAAAAACGGTATAAGATGTACAATACACATACTCACTCCATGTATAGCCTGAAAGATATACATGAGTCTCGCAATTTAAAACAAGCCAGACCTTATGGTCGAACTGTTGACTTGTTGCGCTGTACTGTACGCTTGCTACTCCCTCACGGGATTCTGTTAGAAGGTATTCTATCACCGGATTTTATTTTTGTCAAAGATTTTTTGGAGTTTCTACCAGAGAAATTTTACAAAAAAATACGAAATTTTACTTAGATTTTACACAGAAGAGTATTTTCAATATGGAATATTTTGTATGAATATGTTATGATAAACGGGCAAATTTGAGTAAAGCAAATTTAAGGAGGAAATGTCATGGACTATTTATTGGAGGGAGTAAGAGCTCTATGTGATTTCAGTGGTGGCGGTTGGAAATGCCTGGTTATGTATGTAATCGGTATTGCACTTATCTGGTTGGCCATCAAGAAAGAATATGAGCCTTCTTTGTTGCTTCCTATGGGATTTGGTGCAATTTTGGTAAACTTGCCCCTGTCCGGTGTTTTAAATCAGAATGTGGGTGGAATTGAAGCTCACGGTATTATTCAGTGGTTGTTTGAAGTTGGTATTGAGGCTTCCGAGGCAATGCCCATACTGTTGTTTATTGGTATCGGTGCGATGATTGACTTCGGTCCGCTTTTGTCCAACCCCAGTATGTTCCTGTATGGTGCTGCAGCACAGTTTGGTATTTTTGCCGCTATTCTGTTAGCTGCAGTGTTAGGATTTGATATCAAAGATGCAGCTTCCATTGGTATCATCGGTGCAGCCGATGGTCCCACCGCGATTCTGGTATCACAGGTATTGAAGTCTAAGTATGTCGGTGCAATCGCGGTTGCTGCTTATTCATACATGGCATTGGTACCCATTGTACAGCCTTTTGCAATTAAGCTTGTAACAACCAAGAAAGAAAGACAGATACATATGGAATACAAACCTGAATCCGTTTCCAAGACAATGAGAATTATTTTCCCTGTCGCAGTTACTATGATTGTTGGTCTTGTAGCACCTCAGTCCGTAGCTTTGGTTGGATTCCTGATGTTTGGTAACTTGATCCGTGAATGTGGTGTTCTCGGAACCATGTCTGACACCGCACAGAATCAGCTTGCTAATTTGATTACATTGTTACTTGGTATTACCATTTCTTTCAGCATGAAAGCAGAAGATTTCGTTGCTGTTGAAACCTTACTGATTATGGCAATTGGTCTGTTTGCATTCGTAATGGATACCATCGGTGGATGTTTGTTTGTAAAGGTCCTGAACTTGTTCCGCAAGAAGAAGGTCAATCCTATGATTGGTGGTTGTGGTATTTCCGCATTCCCTATGTCATCACGAGTTGTACAGAAGCTGGCATTGCAGGAAGATCCTACCAATATTCTGATCATGCATGCGGCAGGTTCTAACGTTGCAGGTCAGATTGCATCTGTAGTAGCAGGCGGTCTGGTAATCAGTCTTGTATCTCAGTTTTTGGTGTAGGCTAAGTAGAAGGGAGATATTTGTATGAGCGAAACAGTTTCACAGGCTTTAGAAATTATGGGCAAAGGTATGCTGGGAATTTTTGTTGCTCTGGTTGTTATTATGATTTTTGTATGGATTATGGCTAAAATCGGTGGCAGCAAGCAGCAGTAATACAGTTTGAAATTAAATCAATGGGATGTCCGATAAAACAATTAAAATCGGGCATCCTATTTTTATGGAAAAAATTCATGTGAAAAGTCGAACAATAGATTTTTATATTTTATTCTTTTTCTTGATTTCCTTTGTGGGATGGTTGTGGGAGGTAGGGCTTTATCTTGTGACGGAGCAGGCATTCATCAACAGAGGTGCTTTTTATGGCCCCTATCTGCCTATTTATGGGGTAGGAGGGCTTTTGTTGTGGTTTGTCTTACAGCGGTTTCATGAGAAAAAGCTTGTCACATTTCTGTTGTCTGCGGTAATTTGTTCTGTATTAGAATATGCCACCGGAGCTTATATGGAGTGGAAATGGGGCATGCGGTGGTGGGATTACAGCGGACAATTTATGAATCTGAATGGTCATATCTGTCTGCTGAGTGTAGTCGCTTTTGGCCTGGGAGGAATGCTTTTAAATTGTTATGTAATGCCTTATTATATGAGGCTATACCACAAAATATCTGTAAAGTGGCGGAAAATATTGTGTGGAGTTTTGGCGGTAATATTTATAATAGATTTAATTTGGTGTCTCATGAGTCCAAATACAGGGAAAAATATTACAAGTATGACTTTTCTTAATATTATGTAACAAATATTGCACCGACTAATAAGTTTTTTTATAATTATATTATTCTGTTCAGTAGTAATTGGCATTTGATGAATAGGGAGTGAGGGACAATAGATGAAGAGTAAAAAGATACAAAGTGTATTGGCAAGTATTGTTTTGACAGCAGGTATGATGGCAGGGCTGAGTGGCTGTAGTGAGGAAACGGTGCAAGAGTCTACAGAGGTTGTATCTGTGCAAGAGCCTACTGAAGTTATAACTGTGCCGGAGGTGATAGAGCCGGTTTTTGATATAAATGAGGCTCAAAAGGCAGTAAAGCTTTGGGCAGAAGAGCAAGTGGAGTCGGGCTATATAGAGGAGTCCGAACTTGCGCAGGAGCTGTGGGAAGAAGCGGCTCTTACATATACTATACAGAGTGTCAGTGAGGAGTTGGCAGTTCTTCGTTATTATGTTACTACTACGAATTCCGGTGTGTATGTAGTGGATGAGACAGTGCAAATTTTTTTCCAGAATGGAGAATATCAGATGGAAAGAAAGGCATTGCAATCTTATAATTCCATAGAAGATAGCGACGAATTTGCTCAATTATATGGGGAGCCTGGTATTTGTGAGGAAAGTACCGGATATAATGCTCATTATTTTAGAAGTATTGTGCGTAATATTCTGGAGAATGGTCTATCGGCAGAGCAATATACTGACCCTGTAAGGGCAGCGGTGAGTTTCCTTCATTTGGAATCTGGGAAGGGGGACATTGTAAGGGATATGACAAAACCTGAAATAAAACCCGGTTTCTGGATGGAAGATTTGGACGAGAAGGTTCTCCCGGAAGGTACAACGGTAACGGTTGCCTATACCTTTGATAAGGATGGTTCTACAGTGGAGATTTCCATGGAGCTGATTGAGGCAAGTCTGGGGCTTTGGGCACCGGCAGAGGGCAATTACAAGCGGCAGGTCTATGAGACCTATAGCTATTGGAATTATTTTGATAATGAGGAATCAGAGCTGGATTACTGTTTGCAGGTGAGCAATTTCGGGCTGTATAAGATTCAGGATGGGGCAATTACCTGTCTTTATCCCTATTACGTGGCAACGGATACACCGGTTTGTGTGGAAAATAATGTGTTGTATTTTGTGGCAGATTCCACTTACAAAGAGGGGGCAAATGAATTCCACCCGGATTGTATTGCCATGTTGGATATGGAGACCGGAGAGGTAGATATGGAATCCATGAAGATTAACAGGAGTTCCTTCATTCCAATGCCTGTATTCATACAGTTTGAAAGACAAGGTTTTTGCTTTTGGCAAAGCAAACATAAGGAATATTATATTCCGGCTGGGCATGTGGGGACGGCTGACTGTACCGGCGGTGTCTGTTGGGAGGGCAAAACGGTGGCAAGTCTGAACGAGCAGGAGAAGAATGCTTATGGCAGTGCGATTCGTGCTGAGCTTTTAGCAGAGCCCGGAAAGGTCTTACAACTTTCTCTGCGCACCATGACGGAGACCTATGCCTATATTGATTTGGACGGTGACGGTGTGACCGAGAAAATTACGCTGACACCACAGGAGGACGCGAAATACTGGGATTTACCCTATGATGATTATGTGTTGTCCATAGGGGATTCTTTTTTGGAGCAACGAGGAGAAAATGTACACAATGACCTCTACGCCTTTAGCATGGATGGGAAGGAAATTTTGATTTTGATGCTGGAGGATGGTCCCAGTGCAGATGATGCCAGTATGTTGTACGCTTATCGGGATGGCGAGGTTGTAAAAGTAGGTGAAATGGCAAGCCACATAAGGACTGGATATGTAAAAAATGGTCGTATTCATGGCAGTGAGCGTGGAGATGTAATTCAGTCGGATTATATCAGTGTAGATTGGCACATTGGGGAGAGTGGTCTGTTGGAGAAGGTTCCACAGGACAGCTATGATTATGTGGCACAGAATGATATTGAACTTTTAGTAGCGCTGCCGGTACATAAAGAACACAATTTGGAGTCTGAAAAATTCGAAATTCAGCCTCAGACTGTAAAGTTTCTGAAGACGGATTCCACATTTAGCTGGGTTTATGTACAGGCGGAGAACGGCGATGCAGGATGGGTTTATGTGGAAAACTTTGGACATATTGTGGAATTGGGAATGGATTATGATGAGGTATTTGAGGGTCTGCAAATGTTCGGATAAGCATATTCGGTTCTGAATAGTTACATATTTTGTATGAATTCGGATTGTTTTGGGAAAGATTACCTAAAGAATGTGAAATGTTCGGAGGGTAAATATGAAAAAGAACAATCCCAAACATATCGGTATTATTCCCGACGGCAATCGTCGTTGGGCCAAGGAACACGGAATGGACAAGCAGGAGGGCTATGAGCATGGTCTGGCACCGGGCTTAAAGCTTTTGCAACAGGCCAGGGAGCTTGGTATCGAGGAAATTACCTATTATGGATTTACGGTGGATAACTGCAAGCGTCCTGCGGAGCAATTCAAAGCCTTTCAGAAGGCATGTGTGGATGCAGTGGAGCTTTTGACACGGGAGGGAGCTGATTTACTGGTAATCGGTAACAGTGAGTCGAAGTGTTTTCCTAAAGAGCTTCTTCCCTTTACAAAGCGTAAACCTGTAAATGGTGGTGGCATCAAGGTCAATTTTCTGGTCAATTACGGTTGGCAATGGGATTTGTCTCATATGCAGGAGGATGGAAAACCCTATTCTTCTGATATTTCCAGAATTGATTTGCTGATACGATGGGGCGGTATGCGCAGATTGTCAGGCTTTTTGCCGATTCAGAGTGTCTATTCGGATTTCTATGTGGTGGATCATTACTGGCCTGACTATCAGGACAGTGACTTACAGGATGCTTTAGATTGGTATGCTGTTCAGGATGTAACTCTGGGCGGATAAATAGTTAAATCAAAAAAATACACGTAAATTCTGGAAAAAGCTAAAATTAAGATTATTTCATTGGACAAATACCTTGACAGAAGATAAAATAAGGGTTAGAGTTTTAAAAGTTAATATAATATACGAAAGGATTATCCAATGAAAAAGAGATTATTAGCAGCAGTTTTGGCGGTGACTTTCATGTTTGCAGGCTGTGGCAAGCAGACAGACAGTCCCATTATTCAGGAGATTCAGCCCGAATCCTCCACAACAATAGAGGCTTCTTCCACAGAGGAGAGCTCTACTGAGGAGGTAAAGGAGTTTAAGGCTATCGCTGAGAGAACAGTAGTAGACGGCAAGAAGCAGAGCTACCTTGACGGTGAGTGGAAGGATGAGGCAGTGGTTAACAGAAGACCTCTGGCTATCATGATTCCCAACAACCCCCCTGCAATGCCCCAGTATGGTCTGTCTCAGGCGAGCATCATTTACGAGGCACCTGTTGAGGGCCGTATCACTCGACTTCTGGCTGTCATTGAGGACTATGATGATATGACCTATGTTGGTCCTATCCGAAGCAGCCGCGACTACTTTGTATATGAGGCGATGGCCTTGGATGCTGTCTATTGTAACTGGGGTCTGGCAGTACCTTATGTGGCAGATTTGATTAATTCTGATCGTGTGGACAATATTTCTCAGGCTAATACCGGTATTGCAAGTCCCTATACGGCAGCTTTTGCAAGAAGACAGGATAGAAAGAGCGGCGGTTTTGCAACAGAGTTTACCGCTTATATGTGGCTTAAGCCCGCAACTCCCAGCGATGGTGCAGATGCTCCTGACAGCACTGTAAAGGGTTATATTCAGGGTATCGAGGATAAGGGTTATGCAGCTACTTATGAAGAGTCCGGTCGTTATGCAGATGCAGGCCGCAAGGATCCTTCCGCTTTTATCTTCGCAGATGACTGTATCGCTGAATATGCTGAGTATCCTGATGCAACTGAGATTCGCCCCGGCGGAAGCCAGAGCAACAAGGGTGGTTATGGACAGAATAACGCATGTTTTACCTACAATCCTGAGGACAAGCTCTATTATCGTTCCCAGTACGGTTCAGAGCAGATTGATGAGATGACTGGTGAACAGATTGCAGTAACCAATGTTGTATTCAAGGTTTGTCACGGTGAGGTTAGAGATGACCATGACTATCTGGCATTTGGTGTGCATGGTACCGGTGATGCGTATGTGTTTACCAACGGTAAGATGATTAAGGCTACCTGGAAACATGATAGCGACTACGATGCCAACCATTTCTATGATGAGAACGGTAATGAAATCGTTCTGAATCAGGGTCCCACTTGGTTCTGCAACATTTGGAAAGAGTATTCTGAGTATGCAGAGGTAGACGGAAAGCCTATCTTTGGAACTCCTGCAACTACTACCACCACAACCGCAAATTAATATAGTTAATAAAAAAGCAGTGGTTTCGCTGAGATTCATTAAATTTCAAGCGGATACCACTGCATTTTTGTTGTAGAATTAGCATGTAAGATGATATAGGAAAGGGTGGGGAATATGGCACATATGAAAGCGGCTAAGAAAGTGAATAGGGAACTGATTTTGAAGGGAAATATGCTGCAGGCAATTCTCTCTCTGGCAATTCCTGTGGTTATCAACAGCTTTTTGCAGACCATGTATAATTTGACAGATACTTACTGGCTTGGGCAAATCGGTACGGACCAGTTGGCAGCCATCAATCTTGTGACCCCTGTTCAAAATATTATCATCAATTTTGGTATGGGTATTACGGTGGCAGGATCTGTATTGATTGCTCAGTATATTGGTGCAGGGGAAAAAGAAGATGCAAAGAGTATGGCAAATCAGATTTTCGCCTGTGCCATGTGTTTTGCCCTTGTCTGTGCAGCAGTGGTATTTACGGCAACCTCCGGTATTGTGAACTGGCTGGGAGCAGACGGAGATACCTATAGATATGCGTGTACCTATCTTCGTATTGTAGTATGGGATATGCCTTTCCTCTATATGGTAAATATTTTCTCAGCGGTTCATCAGGCTCAGGGTGACACGGTGAAGCCAATGCTTTTGAATCTGGTGGGAATCACTGTGAATATGATCTTGGACCCGCTATTGATGATTGGAATGAATATGGGTACTGCAGGTGCTGCGTTGGCCACTCTGTTGGCTAAGATGGTGCCGGCAATTGTGGCATTTATCCTTCTTAGCCGTCGCGGTCAGGATGTGCATCTGGATATAAAGCATATGCGTTTTGAGTGGGAGAAAATTAAGCTGATTCTTCGCATTGGTTTGCCTACTGCTATCGGTGGCAGCACCATGCAGCTTGGATTTCTGCTTATGAGTCGTAATGTATACGCTTACGGCGATCAGGCTATGGCAGCCTACGGCATTGGTAATAAAGTCAATGGCTTAATTACCCTGCCCTCTAATGGTATTGGTTCAGCGGTGGCTACCATTGTAGGACAAAATATGGGTGCAAAGCAGCTTGAGCGTGCCAGAGAAGGTTACCTGTTATCCATGAAGATTTGTGTAGGGTTCCTTTTTGTGGGCGGCATGATTCTCTCCAGAGATTTTATCTCCACAGGTATTGTGAGCATTTTCTCAGAGGACCCGGAGGTAATTGCCATGGCGGCGGATTTCCTGAGCATTATGGCTTTTTGGTGCTTTACAAACGGTGTTTATAACGCATCCACCGGATTGTTCCAAGGGACAGGACACACAGAGGTTACCATGGCTGTGGATGCCACCAGACTGTGGGTATTCCGATTCCTGACATTGTGGTTCTGTGAAAGTATCCTGCATATGGGCGTGCGAAGCGTGTGGTATTCTGTGGTTATCAGTAATGGTATTTCCGCTGTAATCCTGTTTTTGCTTTATAAATCAAATATTTGGAAGAAGTCCAAAATTAAGGTTGAACGGGGTAGTAAAGAGCCTGTTGTGGCAAAAAGTTAAAAACAATTAAAAAAATTTTATAAAACTACTTGACATTTGGGTTTTGACCATGTAAAATAACCAATGTTGTGACGCGAAAGATTAATGCGTTCGGCACAAACGTAGAATGCGTTGGGATTTCGTCCACATGCCCAGATAGCTCAGTTGGTAGAGCAGAGGACTGAAAATCCTCGTGTCACTGGTTCGATTCCGGTTCTGGGCATTTTGCAGGAGGTCAGCTTTTTGGCCGACTGCTTCACATATATGCGCGAGTGGCTCAGCGGTGGAGCACCTCCTTGCCAAGGAGGGGGTCGCGGGTTCGATCCCCGTCTCGCGCTCTCGACATCATAGATTGCGGTGATGTCGGTAACAATTAATTTCATACCTTCGTGTGCAGGCACAGTGCCTGAACACAATATGCGGGTGTAGTTCAATGGTAGAACACTAGCCTTCCAAGCTAGATACGTGGGTTCGATTCCCATCACCCGCTTTAAAAGCAAGGTCGATGACCTTGCTTTTTGTTTGCGTAGTAAACCATGGGCGAAGCCCATGAAAGCGGGGGTGCTCACCCTGTTTTTTTTCTATTGCTAAGAAGCTATCGTTCAGCTATAATAGAGGCTGTATGATAGCTTTAGTAATATAAAAAGGGGGAAAACAAATGAAAAAGAGAAAGTTTCGGGCAATATTGGCTATGGTTATGGCTTGTACCTTGCTCAGCGGTTGTGTAACGCCCGGGCCTGAGGAGTATGCAGGTGGCATTGTAGGTGGTATATTTATGGCAATTGGTCAGCTCGGAGAAGCTGACAGCGGAGAGATTCTGGCATATGAAGAGGATGAAGAGTCAGAGTATGGAGATTACAGCGACTTTGGTGACTATGATGTAACTCAGGAGCAGGAGGCTTCAGAGGAGACACAGAGTATAGGACCGGAAGGTGATGGAGCTGCGCAGACCATTATGGTCTACATGGTTGGTTCCGATTTGGAATCTGACTACGGCAACGCAACTAAAGACTTGGAAGAGATGATGGATGCAGGGGTCGATACGGATTTCAACAACGTGTTGGTGTATGCAGGAGGTGCCTCCGATTGGGAGATTGACGGATTGTCCGCAGAGGAGAATACCACTTTGCTGTTGACGAATACAGGAGATTTTAAGGTTGTGGATTCCCATGACTCCAAGAGCATGGGTGAGGCAGAAACCTTAAGTTCTTTTATCAATTACTGTCTGGAGAATTATGAGGCAGAATCTTATGGATTAATTTTGTGGAATCATGGAGCGGGTCCTGTGTACGGTTTCGGAGTGGATGAGAATTATAAGGATATTCTCACCGTGGAGGAAATGCAGACTGCCTTTGATGACTCTGTAGGCAATAGTGGTGAGCGTTTTGAGTGGGTTGGTTTTGATGCCTGCATTATGAACTCTTTGGAAATTGCGGATATGTTGGCACCCTATTCAAATTATATGATTGCGTCGCAGGAGACGGAGCCCGGTTGGGGCTGGGATTACAGCTTTCTTTCCGAGATTTCCAATAGAACGATGTCCGGTGACCAGATAGGTAAAACCATTATTGATTATTATATGGATTACGGACGGGATATGGCAAATTATTCCGCGAGATTTTACTGTGACCTGACTCTCTCCTGCATTGACTTAAATAAATATCAGGATGTAGAAGATGCGTTAAATCAGTGTTTTGGCGAATTGGACGAGGGACTGACTATTGAAACCTATCCTGAGATGGTGCGTAATCGTGAAAATACAAGAGATTTTGGTACATATTCTTCCAATTTTGACTATGGTATGGTAGATGCCATTCATCTGCTTAATCAGATTGCTCCCGGGTCTTCTGCGGCTACAGAGGCAATTAGTGCCATTGAAGATATGGTTGTGTATTCTCAGTCAAACATGCGTAATGCCAACGGTATTTCCATTTGCTATCCGGCAACATCCGGTGAGGATTACGCGGATGTATGTGTTGCACTTAATGAGGGAATAGACTTCTCTGAGGAGTACACCGGATTTTTAAAAAAGTACTATTCCATTCAGGATGGTGAGAATTTTACCGGAGACTGGGACTTTGCAAAGGCAAAGACTGCAGTAGTTACCATGGAAGCTGAGAGCGAAGAAGAGGTGGATATCAGTGATATTTCCCTGCAGCTTACAGAGGAACAGCAGGCCAATTACGCAAGGGGCTTCTACTGTATTCTTGCCAAGGTTAAGGATGCCGGATACAAAGTGGATGAAAATGACTCTCGTGTGGATGATATGTATATGTTTATTCATTTGGGACAGAATGTAGAGCTTGATGAGAATGGTGTGCTACATGGATATTATGGCAATGAGGTTATGTATGTCTATGACAAGACGGAGGATTCTTATTCGAATATTCCCATGATTTTGATGGAGCATGAAAGGACCGAAGAGGAATCCAGATATACCTGTGGGGCAGTGTTGAGTAACTGGAATATGGAAGAGGATATTGCGAATTGGCGTTCAGAGGGTGCCAATTTGCAGATAGTTGTAAATGAAGAGTATCCTAACGGCATTATCAGAAGTGCGATTCCTATTACAGATGAAGAAGAGGAAGATACAAATCCCAGCAAGCAGCTTCTTGATTTGGAGGATTTTGGTTCAATGCAGGTTTTTGCTCGTTCCAGTTACGTTACCAGAGATGAGAATGGGAAAATGATGCAGTTCTATGAGTGGGAGCAGGCACCTTCCTTTTACGGATTTGAACAGAACCTGTTAAATGAGTATGAACTAAAGATGCGTCCATTAGAAGACCCTGAAAACTATGTGTGCATGTTCTGTATCAAAGATGTACAAGGAAATATGTCTTATTCAGAGTTAATCCCTTTGAAGTAAATTAAGTGAATAAAAAGAGCGTCGGAAGCGGTTATCGCCCCGACGCTTTTCTTTTGCCTGAAATTATAACTGGCCTGTAGCACCCATATAAGCACCCAGCGCAGAGTTAATAATAGTCAGAATCAAAGTGAGTACACACATGATAATTCCTGCAATAGCCATTCCCTTGCCGCCCTTTTGGATGCCAACGACACCCAGTACCAGACCGGTAACACAGACAGGGTATCCGAAAAGAGGAATACACCATGCTAAGAAGCCGCAAATACCCAGAACCATGGATGCGATGGACAGACCCTTCTTCTCCGGAGCGGGCTGAGGCATCTGCTGATAATTGTTGTTATTGAAATCCATTTAGATTTCCCCCTTTATGTATAATGAAACCATTTTATCATTAATGTATGAAATATACAAGTTAATTATAGTTGTAAGGCCCCTCAATGTAGGGACTTCCATAATTAGTGGCGGTACCGTAGCTTTCATAGGGCTGATAGCCGGACTGGCATTTGTTGCGCTTTAAGGTCAGGTACAATTCCGCATTGGTGGCATGAATATAAGGATTTACATAGAAAATATTCAATATTCCACAGGTACAGAGTGCCAGAAGCTGCCATCCCAAGAAGGATAAATCAAGCACAAAAGCATCCCATTTCTCACCGTCCATCATCTTTTTACTCAGGGCAAACACTTCTTCCGTAGTCATTTCAGGATGATCTGCCAGAATATAGGGAACCATACGGTACTCAAGTCCTTTGATGATACCGGGGACAATCAACAACAGAGTCCAAAGGGCGGTATAAAGATTTCGAAGAAACATTGTCAGTACGACACCCTTGTAATTGCGTTTAAACCCTTCCGCAAGAGGATTGATGCCTGCATTATGTGTTATGGCATTCTCCATAAAGAAGTGACATCCGCCCACCAAAATGGGCTGAAACAGGAAAATGCCAACCAAGGCCATGATGGCAATAATAATCATCACAATAACGATTACAATAACCGATGCTGCGACCCCAACTCCCATGGGGCTGGACAAGGAAAGGGTTGCAGGATTAGTCAGTACTACAAGATTACCGCTTTGAATCAACTCAGCACCTGCATCAGAGTAGTTAAAATTGTACTCATAGTCATCGTAATCATAGTTGTACTCATAGTCATCATAGTCATAATCGTCTTCATAGTTGCTGTAGCTGGAACTGCTGTTAAAGCTCAGGTTTTGGTTGCCGCCTGCAAATCCCAGGATAAACGTAACCAGTACACAAACCCAGTAGTTTTGATAAAAAGCTTTTTTTGCTCTGGTTTTTAATTCTGCTCGTGTCCAAGTCATAAATTCTCTCTCCTTTTTTATGATAGTGTATTACTTTAGAGAGCATTATAACACAGTCAGAGCAGGAATGATAGTGCAAATATTGCACGATATCGTTACAAAACGTTGCATTTAGAATATTATTGATGCAAATGTCCTCTGTCCCATGTGGTACTGGGCTGAGCTGAGGCGGTGGGACGGCGGAAAATAAGGGTCTTTAGTGCTTTCCTATTCCACGGGAACAAAGGCCAGAAGTAACTCATGCCCCCAAAGGTGGGTGTGGCATAAGCTGACAGGCCGATTAACAGCAGTCCGATTAAAAATCCGGGCAGTCCTCCCAATGCCGTGGTTATCAAGAGGAAAATGCGATACACCCGTAATGCATCTGCAAATTCCTGACTAGAGACGGACAGAGTGGCCAATAAGGAGACTGCACCGTAAAACAAAACCTCTGTGGTGGCCCAGTTCAGAGTAACGGCAATATCACCGATGAGCAGACCACTGACAATGGATAATGCACCGGAAAATCGCCCGGAGTTTGTGGCGGTTGAGTATTTGAACAAATCCAAAATAAATTCCACGGCAAGAACATAGAAGATAAAGTACATAGGTCCTCTTGGTTCTGTGGATAAAAGCTGCCAATCCAGAGCAATTTGTGGAAACCATGCAGTAATCAGTAAAAATAAGGGCATTAAAAGAAGACTCACCGGGATGCAGGCCAGTCGCACAAGTCGAAAATAGGTACCCACAAGAGGTGATTTGTAGTAGTCTTCCGCACTTTGGGTAAACTGAAAGATAGTCCCCGGAAAAATCATTACCAATGGTGAGTTGTCCACAAGTACCAGAATGTGTCCCTCCATCAGGTAGCTACAGGCAACGTCCGGTCTTTCCGTAAATTGCACAGAAGGCAGAGGCGTCCACCATTTATGGGGAACCAGAAGCTCCTCCAGACTTTTGGCACCCATAGTCAGAGAGGAGATGTTAAGACTGTCCAGTTTCTCAGACAGGGCAGTCAGAAGTTCCTGATTTACATTGTCTGCCAGATAAGCAACCGCTACGTCCGTGCGGCTCATGGTACCCACGGAATGGATGGCAAAGGTAAGCTGTGTGGAGCGCACCCGACGACGGATAAGGTTGGCATTGAAGAGCATGGTTTCCACAAAACCGTCTCTGGCTCCCTTGGTCACCGGCTCCGCATCCGGTTCCGCAATGCTTCTGGTGGGGTAGGTACGGGCATCGATAATCAGAGCATAGTCAAAGCCCTCCACAAAAAGCAGAGAAGGGCCGCTCAAAACATTTCGCAACAGTGTATCCCAGTCCTTGCAGGCTTCTACTTGGGCGAAGCCGATTTTGGCCGCCGTAAATCGGGTAAGATTCTCAATTTGCCCATCCAGTGTAAATAAAGGATTCTGTAAATCCGAGAAAATCTGCTGCAATACCTCTGTCCGGCAAAAACCGTTAACGCCAATCCAGTAGGCGGGAGTATCCCCCAGATATAGGTCGCGGGTAATCAAGTCAAAGCTTGTTCCTATGGGGAGCATATTGTGCAGAGTTTCAATATTTTCGGACAGATTCGTGGATAAAGTCACGGTGGAGCCTCCTTTGACTATAAGTAGTATCTTTATAGTTTCTCCCAAAAAAAGCGTGCTATTCGCAGACATTCGTGGTAGGATATATTGTACGTCAGTTAATAAGATTGTTGTGCAACTCGCAAATATGTAAATTGGGAAGTATACGATTTGGACAGGAAAGTAGGATTAAGATATGAAGGATAAATTAATAGCATTCATAAAAAAAGAAGTGGTACTGTGTGTGGCTCTTATACTGGCTGTTGTATCGGCATTCTGGATTCACCCGGACGCAGAATACATTTCCTATATTGACTTTCATACATTGGCTATTTTGTTCTGTTTGATGGGAGTTATGGCGGGATTTCGGCATATCGGCATGTTTCAGTGGATTGCCGAGAAGCTTTTGAAGCGTGTACATAGGACAAGTGGCATTGTGCTACTGTTAGTGATGTTGTGTTTTTTCTTTAGTATGCTGATTACCAATGATGTGGCTCTTATCACCTTCGTACCCTTTACCTTTGTGGTGGGTAAAATGTTGGGGGAGGACACCTACAAGAACATGGTGCTGCCTACGGTGGTGTTGCAGACCATTGCCGCCAATCTGGGCAGTATGCTTACGCCTATTGGTAATCCCCAGAATCTTTATCTTTATGGTATTTCCGGCATGAGTCTGATGGAGTTTGTGCAGATTATGCTTCCCTATAGCGTGCTGTCCTTGGTACTTTTGGGGGGATGTAGTCTGATTCTGGGCAAACAGTTAGAGCGGGGCAGGGACGATTCTGACGCAAAGCAGCAGGCATCTCACGATTCGGTCCTTACTTTGGAGCAGGGCATTCGACCCGGAGACAAAAAGGGTGCTTTGTTGATTTATGTGGTACTGTTTGCTATGTGTCTTTTGACGGTTGCTCACATTTTGCCTGTTTCTGTTACTTTTATTGCAGTTATTGTTGGTATTGCAGTGACGGAGTATCGGGAGCTTGCCCATATTGATTATGCGCTGCTTATGACCTTTGTGGCATTTTTTGTCTTCATAGGCAATATGGGACGTATTCCGGCATTTGCAGGACTTTTGCAAAGTTTGATAACCGGCAATGAAGAGTTGGTGGCAATTCTAGCCAGTCAGTGTATCAGCAATGTGCCTGCGGCACTGTTGCTTTCGGGCTTTACCTCCGATATACCGGCTCTTATCGTGGGAACCAATCTGGGCGGTCTGGGTACGCTTATCGCCTCTATGGCAAGTCTCATTTCTTATAAATATGTAGCCGCTGAGTGTGCGGAAAGTGAGATTCCCGGTGGAAAAGGAAAATATTTCTTGCAATTTACAGTAGCTAATATTTGTTTTTTGGCTGTATTAGTGGTATTATACCTGTGTATATAAGGAAAGAAGGAATGCAAAATGACGGAAGACATGACAATCATTGGCGAAGAAGCATATAGAGCTGCCAAGGAGATTTTGGAGGTGGCGAATCTGGAGGCGCAGGATCTCTTCGTGGTGGGTTGTTCCACCAGTGAGGTGGGCGGTGCCGGTATCGGTACCTTCTCCAGTCCTGAGCTTGCGGAGGTAGTGTTTGGCGGCATTTATCAGGCTACACAGGAGGCTGGGGTCTATCTGGCGGCTCAGTGCTGCGAACATTTAAACCGTGCCTTGATTATTGAAAAAGAAGCCGCAAAGCACTACGGCTTGGAGACGGTCAATGTGGTGCCTCAGCCCAAGGCGGGCGGTTCCTTTGCCACCGCGGCTTACAAGGCCTTCGAGCATCCCACGGCAGTGGAGCATATCAAGGCTCATGCAGGTATGGATATCGGAGACACTCTAATCGGCATGCACCTAAAAGATGTGGCAGTGCCTGTGCGCATCCGTACCTCCCAAATCGGAGATGCCCATGTGGTTTGCGCCCGCATTCGCGCTAAATACATCGGCGGCGAGAGAGCCATATATGATGAAAGTTTAAATTAAAAATTTGTCCAGTTTGTTTTTGTGTTGAGTATTTGTATAATCGATTAGGTGCTATATGTCCTACCACAGGACCTTGAAAAACGCCGGTGCTTGGCGAGGTCAAGCCGCTTGCGGCTTCGAGCCTAGCATCCGCTGCGTTTTTCTCGGAACGAAAGTGTTCCTGTGTAGGATATATAGCACCTCAATCGATAGAATAAAGATACTCCGCCAACACAAAAACAAACTGGGCAAATTTTTAGAAAAAGAAGCAGCGACTACTTGGCCGCTGCTTCTTCTATTAATTTCATGATTTTGGGGATGGAATCCATCTGTCCGCTGTTATTCATGGTGTTGATATATTGTGCTTTGTTGTCAAAGAGTTCATGCACCTTTTTCACCAGAAGATTGGTGGTCAAATCATCTTCGTCAATGACGATGGAGAAGCCCTGTGCCTCAAAGGATGCTGCATTTAACAACTGGTCGCCTCTGCTGCTTCTGGAGGGCAGAGGGATGAGGAGATTGGGCTTTTTCAGTGCCAGAAGTTCACAGATGGCGTTGGCTCCCGCACGGGAAATCACGATATCTGCCATAGCAAACAAATCCTTTAACTCTGCTTTGATATACTCAAACTGCTTGTAGCCGGGAGTACTCAGGTAGAGATTATCTATTTTGCCCTTACCACACAGATGAACCACCTGAAAATCCTCTAAAAGCTGAGGTAGTGCTTCACGCACTGCTTTGTTGACATTTAATGCGCCCAAGCTGCCGCCGATTACCATGATAACAGGTTTGTTGGCAGTAAAGCCGCACATATCCAGTCCGGCAAGCTTATTGCCCTGAGTCAGTTCGCTTCGGATAGGGGAGCCTGTGAGGACTGCCTTGCCTTCAGGTAAGTTTTCCATAGTCTCAGGGAAATTACAGCATACCTTCTCTGCCACAGGGATACAGATTTTGTTGGCGAGACCGGGTGTCATATCTGACTCATGAATAATGCAGGGGATGCCCAGAGAGGCAGCCGCACGCACCACAGGCACACTGACAAAACCACCCTTAGAGAACACTACATCGGGTTTCAGTTCCTTCAAATGCTTTCTTGCTTCGCCAAAGCCTTTGATGACACGGAACGGGTCAGTCAGGTTCTTGGGGTCTAAGTAACGGCGAAACTTGCCGGTGGCAATCCCTGTGTAGGGAACATCAAAATCGCTGATTAATTTTTTCTCGATACCGTCGTAGGAGCCCATGTAGGACACCTCGAAACCTGCGTCCCTAAGTGCAGGGAGCAGGGCAATATTGGGAGTTACATGACCTGCGGTACCGCCGCCGGTCAGCACAATTTTCTTCATGTTATTACCTTCCGATTCTTAAAAATAGAAATTACAGCATACTTTCCAGTGCCTGAGCAAGCTGATCAGGGCAGGAAGTATTCTTCATGCCGCAGCGGATGCCCTTTAAACTGCTGATGACTTCTTCGGGAGTCTTGCCTTTTACCAAAGCAGAAATACCCTGAAGATTGCCGTTACAGCCTCCGGTAAACTTTACGGATTCAATGATACCGTCTACAATTTCAATGTCGATAGCAGAGGAACAGGTTCCTCTTGTCTGATATCTCATAGTATATCCTCCAACGCAAATAAATCATTAAAAGCCATTATAGCAGATTTTCCCATGTTGCGCAACTTCCGAGAAGCCTGTTATTTCATGAAAATATGTGGTTGAAGCTGTCGAAATTATACGATGCCTTTGCGTTCATATTTGGACGAAACTAAGATACAATTACTTTGGTACTTAAAAATACGTTAATGGATCGGAAAGAAGGAGATGCTTATGTTTCAAATTTTTCAGGAGGAACCGTTGATTAGTGCAGGAATTGTAGGGTTTTTGGTGTTTAGTGTGTTTATCAGAGTTCTTTTGGGATTCCTGTATCGGAATATGATTAAGGAGGCCGACAACATGGCTGCTACCAACAATAAGCTGCTTAAGCAGTGCAAGTTGAAATTTGCCAACTGCTATCAGCTTAATAACGGTGTGGCTAATATCCCTGTATTTGTGGACAAGTTCTTGAATCGACTGGCACTGGGGCCATTTTCCTTTGATACATTGTATCATTTGTCCGGGCAGTGTATGCTTCTGTCTGTAATTTGTTCCGGTATCGGGGTGTGTCGCTCTATTATGGTGGGGCGAACCTTTGGTGAGTTGTTACCCTATTACATTATGAGTTTTATTGGGTTGTATTTGTATTTTTCCATATCGACGGTGGTAGATATCAAAACCCACAAGAGAATCTTGAAGGTGAATCTGGTGGATTATCTTGAAAATCACCTCTCTGCCAGAATTGGTGTGACAGAGAGTGATATTGAGATGCTTTATGGTGAGGAAATTCCCTTGCGTGGTCGCCAGATGCGCATTGTGGGCGATGGCGGCAGGATGAGCCTGTCTTCCTCCGAGCGCAGCGGTAGAAGCGGCAGACGCACGGTGGAGCTTATGCCCATCGGAAACCGCTTAAGTGCAGAGCCTGTGGATTCGGCTGTATATCCGGTGGCGTCCGGTCAGGGAGCATCCATGCCGGGAGCAGCTATGTCGGGAATGCCTGCCCAGGGGGCGACTGCGCAGGCAGCGGAGCCTGTGAATTATAGCAATTTCCAGATTACCGAGGAGGAACTGGAGGCATTAATAAAAGAGTTCTGCTGAGGCAGAGCTCTTTTAAAATTTGTATGAGGCAGAACGCTACTAAGGAGGAGTTTGGTCGGGTTGAAAGTAGGATTTAGCCCCGACTAGTGAGAGAAAACCGGAAGCTAGTCGGGGTTTGACTTTTAGAGAAAATATAGTTTAGAATATATTTATTCTTTTTTAATGTTTTTGTATATTTTAGAAATGAAGATAGTGTGTTAGGATGATTTTGTTACCGCCCCGATACTGGCAACAGAAAGGGGGTGCTCACCACGACTCTACTTATATCCTTTATCATCTCTGTCGCAGCAGGTGTAGTTTCGTATTACATTTGCAAATGGCTAGACAGTAGGAGTAGTCGGTAACTAGCCTGAGATTGGTTCACTCTGACGAACAAGAAACCCCAGGGAGCGGCATCTCCCCGGGGTTTCGTTTGTGTTTACCACGAATACTTATATCCTTTGTTCACACATAATATAGCATATGCAGTGGACAATTTCAAGTATCCCACCAATAAAATTTGTTATACATTTTTAAAATATATCTGCTATTTATAGGGAATTACTCATTCTTGTATTTGATAATATTCTCTATAAGGACACATAATTTCTTCTGGTCTCTGATGGGCTGACTGACAATCAAATCATAGCATTGCTGCGCCGGCCGACTGTGAGAGGTAGCATTCACAATATTAGCAAAAAGCTCCTCCATAGGCAAATCCAAAGCAATACAAATTTTCTCAAGGCTGCCAATAGTGAGGTTCTTCTCACCACGCTCTACCTGACCGATGTAGGTGGGGTGCAAATCAGCTTTTTCGGAGGTCAAATCCTGACTATATCCCAATTGTACCCTTCTTGCACGAAGTCGTTGTCCGATGACTACGGCGATGTCGCTCTTATTTTCCATTATCTATTCCTCCATTTTATCCATACTATCAATATTGAAAAACACCACAAACAGACTATTGATATTTATAGACAGAAAATGTATACTATAAATACCAAAATTGATAAAATGATATTTTGAGTAGTCAAAGTGTCTAAAAATAGTTGTCTCATTTGGAATGAAAAAGGAGTGTGTAGACTATGGCGAATTGCAAAGAATGTGGAGGGACACTTAATCATATTAGCAATAATCTGGTTAAATGTGAATTTTGCGGTAAGTTATATTCTATGGTAAATGGAGAATTCACAATTGGTTTCAATTATACAGAATTATGTAAAGAGGGTTCAGTAGTACAGTTACGGGATGTAGAGACAAATACGTTAGTACAGTGTTTGGAGATCAGTATGGATAATGGAGTTATCACTTTGACCAATAGTGAATATTATCTCGACTTATTTGAAGATGCTCTATCAATCGGATGAAGCTGTAGATACAATTGCTCATGAAGTATGGCATGCGCATCAGTATGAATGCGCAGCAAGTCCACAATGTGCACGAGACCATCAGTACCGATATAATTTTGAAAATTATATCAGTTCTGAATATGGTCAGGAGGCGTATGAAGGTCAATTGATAGAGGCGGAGGCCAGAGCTTTTGCAGCGCAGTTTAAAAATAGATTGTCTTTCATTAAAGGGAGGTAAAGCAGAATGGAAAAAATACTAAATTATTTTATACAAGAAAAGCATCTCACAAAAGTTGTTGCAAAAGTGTTGGCGAAGCCTCTAACAAAGTATGAAGATATCAAGGAAGAGTTTATCTATTGGATTGAAAACCGCAATTATAAAGTTGATGTTCCATTAGAGATTGAAGGATACAATGCATTAATGATTCAGGAGCTTGCACCGCATCTGGATGCAGCAGGAGTATATAACTTCATGGTTACGTTGCGTGATGATCCGGAAAAAGCGAAGGGATATATTAAAAACGGATTCCCTAGAAAATAAACTCATAAGTTGGAGGTGTCAGATATGAAGAAGGAATTTAAGTACTACGGAATTGTCTGGTTGGTTTTGGTAGTAATTTTTAATGTTATTGTCTTTGTTACGCCTAGTGATATAAATGGCCAAAGTAAATTTACAGGTTCATTTTGGGTCGGGTATATCTTTATTATGTTGACATTTATGGGTCAATTGGTAGTAGCTTACTATTCATTTAAGGGTAATGCTACGCAGACCTTTTATAGACTACCAATGATTAGCATAAGCTATATTACATTGATTGTTATGATTGGTGTGGGAGTTTTATGCATGGTTATTCCTAAATTTCCCGTATGGCTTGGAATTATTTTGTGCTTGTTGGTGTTAGCTTTTAGTGTAATTGCATTGGTTAGTGCACAAGCAGCGGCTTCTACTGTTGATAATTTAGATAAAAAAATAAAGGCGCAGACTTTTTTTGTGAAATCACTTACGGTGGACGTGGATATGTTGATGCAAAAAGCTACATCAGAAGGCATTAGGAATGAAATAAAGAAATTGTATGAAACAGTGAGATACTCAGATCCGATGACAAATGATGCTTTGATTGGTCTAGAAACGCAAATCACACTGAAAGTGGCAGAAATATCAGAAAAGATAGGTGAAGATGAAGTCGAAGTAATTGGCAAGCTTTGTAAGGATGCAATTCTTTTACTAAAGGAAAGAAATAAAAAGTGTATGCTGTTGAAATAGTTAGTAAGATGTTATTATAAGTTGAAAGATTGCATGAATAGTAAATATGTATTCTCATAAGGTTGCTTTTAAGATTTTTTTCTTTGAGAAGCAAAATCAATAGCAAGTGGAGTTGGTAATATGGCGATGTTACCAACTCCCTATTTAGAATTCCTATAATAATAATTATGTATACATTGCATTTTCCGTTCCTCTATGCTACGATTTCCTTATAGAATTCCTCTGTAGAATGGAGGAAATGTGAAAAGAAAAACATTAAAAGAACTTACCCTGAAGGATAATTTCATGTTTGGTGCAGTCATGTCTGTCGAGGAGAATTGTCGTCGCTTTCTGGAGATGGTGCTACAGTTTCCCATTGACCGATTAGAGGTCAGTAAGGAAAAGAGCATGATTTATCATCCGGAATATAAGGGTGTGCGTCTGGATATCTATGCAAAGGATGAGAATAATACGCATTATAATGTGGAGATGCAGGCAGTGAATAAGTCTGCTCTTGGCAAGCGAGCCCGATATTATCATAGTCAGATTGACATGGAGTTGTTGTTCAGCGGTGCAGATTATTCGGAACTGCCGAATGCTTATGTTATTTTTATCTGCGATTTTGACCCGTTTGGAGAGGAAAAGTACTGCTATACTTTTGAACAGAGGTGTCTTGAGTCTCAGACAATTTCTGTGAAAGATGGATGTAGAAGTATCTTTTTAAGTACTCAGGGGAAAAATCCTCAGGACGTACCAGTATCTTTGGTAAAATTCCTTGATTATGTACGAGCTGATTTAAGTGAAAGTCAGAAAGATTTTGAAGATGATTATATAGATATTCTTCAACAATCGGTACGGGATATCAAAGAAAGTCGAGGCATGGAGGAGCGATTTATGCAGTGGGAGTTGTTACTTAGAGACGAACGAGTAGCGGGAAGAGCAGAGGGCAGAGCCGTTTCGATTCTCGAATTTTTAGAGGAATTGGGTGAAGTTTCGGAAGAATTAAAAGCTCGCATTATGCAGGAGACGGATGTATCTGTTTTGGCAGGTTGGATAAAGCTTGCTGCGAAGTCTGAGTCCGTGGAACAATTTATGCAAAATATGTAATCTACATCTATATCTGGGGCCGTATGTCATATAAACACATGGCGTCTATATCTTTAATAAGTAATTTTCTGCCGATTCCGGCAAAAAGAACCCCAAGTAGTATTAAGAAACTAAAATCAACAAATTACAACAGAGGAATTCTATAAATATATCAAGACTATTTCCCCCTCGCATCTTGAATTTACCATACAATTTTGGTACACTTAAAGTTAAGAGCAACGCCATTTCGGAGCGGTTTTGGGGCAGCTTAGGTGGGCGTGTCATAAGCGTATAATAAATGAAAAGGAGCAAGGCTATGAGCAAACAGGTTACATTTGATTATTCCAAAACAGGTTCTTTTATTTCTGCAGAAGAGATTGGTTACATGAAAAAGCTGACACTGGATGCAAAGGATGTTCTGGTATCCAAAAACGGCGCAGGTAATGATTTTCTGGGATGGATTGATCTCCCTGTAGACTATGACAAGGAGGAGTTTGCACGTATCAAGGAGGCAGCGAAGAAGATTCAGAGTGATTCTGAGGTGCTGCTTGTCATTGGTATCGGCGGTTCCTACTTGGGAGCAAGAGCGGCTATCGAGTTTTTGAGCCATAGCTTTTACAATCAGGTAGATAAGAGCATTCGCAAGGCACCGGAGATTTATTTCTGCGGTAATTCCATCAGTTCTACATACTTGAAGCATCTGATGGATGTGGTTGGTGACAGAGATTTCTCCATCAACATGATTTCTAAGTCCGGTACTACCACGGAGCCCGCAATTGCTTTCCGTGTATTCAAGGCAAAATTGGAGGAGAAGTACGGCAAGGAGGGCGCAGCCAAGAGAATTTATGCTACCACTGATAAGGCGAGAGGAAGCCTTAAGAATCTGGCTACTGAGGAAGGTTATGAGACCTTTGTTGTACCCGATGATGTAGGCGGACGTTTTTCTGTTCTGACTGCAGTTGGTCTTCTGCCCATCGCTGTAAGTGGCGCAGATATCGACAAGCTGATGGAAGGTGCTGCAAGCGGACGTAAGCGCGCTCTGGAGAATGATTTTGAGAATAACGATGCTCTGCAGTATGCTGCAATGCGTAACATTTTGCTTCGCAAGGGCAAGAGTGTTGAGATTTTGGCTAACTATGAGCCTGCACTGCACTATGTAAGTGAGTGGTGGAAGCAGCTTTATGGTGAGAGTGAGGGCAAGGACCAGAAGGGTATCTTCCCTGCAAGTGTAGACCTTACCACTGATTTGCACTCCATGGGTCAGTTCATTCAGGATGGTGCAAGAATTATGTTTGAGACTGTTTTGAATGTGGAGACTTCCCGCGAGGAGATTATTATCGGTGAGGAGCCTGTGGATTTGGATGGTTTGAACTATTTGGCAGGCAAGTCCGTTGATTTTGTGAATAAGAGTGCTATGAATGGTACGATTTTGGCGCATACTGATGGTCAGGTACCTAACTTTATGGTAAATATCCCCGAGGTAAATGAGTTCTATCTGGGTGAGTTGTTCTATTTCTTTGAGTTTGCATGTGGTGTCAGCGGCTATCTGTTGGGTGTAAATCCCTTCGATCAGCCCGGTGTTGAGAGCTACAAGAAGAATATGTTTGCTCTTCTTGGCAAGCCCGGCTTCGAGGCACAGCGCGAAGAGTTGATGAAGAGACTGTAAACGAGGAATTGTTATGAAAATTGTTTTATTGGAACGAAACAGCGCCGGCACAGATGTGCCGGTGGACTGTTTTAACGAGTTGGGAGAGGTGACAATCTATCCCAATACTGTCACGGCGGAAGAGGTGGCAGAGCGTGTAAAAGACGCTGATGTCATTGTCTGCAACAAGGCTCCCATGCGGGAGGAATCTCTGAAGGATGCACCGAATGTGAAGCTTATCTGTGAGCTTGCCACAGGTTTTGACAATTGTGATTTGGCTTATTGTAAGTCCAGAGGGATTCAGGTGCGCAATGTGGTGGATTATTCCACGAGTATGGTGGCGCAGCATACCTTCGCTCTGGCACTGGCTTTATCTCAGAAACTGCCCCATTATGACAATTATGTCAAGTCTGGTGCCTATGGTGCCCAGGACAGATTTTCTAATTTCGACCGTCAATTTTTTGAACTGGAGGGCAAGACGTGGGGTATTATCGGCATGGGAAATATCGGACGCCGTGTGGCGCAGCTTGCCACTGCCTTTGGTTGTAAGGTGATTTTCCATTCTGTGACCGGTAAGAGTACCTGTACGGACTATCCTCAGGTTGACAAGGAGACTCTTTTGAAAGAGAGTGATTTCCTTTCCCTGCATTGTCCCCTGAGTGATTTGACCCGCAATTTTATTGATAGGGAGGCTCTTCAGAAAATGAAGAAGTCCGCTATTCTTATCAATGTGGCTCGTGGCCCTGTAGTAAATAACACAGATTTGTACGAGGCCTTGATGGCAGATGAGATTCAGGCAGCAGGTCTGGATGTTATTGAGAAGGAGCCGATTACCCCGGACAATCCTTTGGGTAAGATTACTGACAGTAACAAGCTGATTATCACACCTCATCTTGCATGGGCAAGTGTGGAGTCCCGTACCCGTTGTGTGCAGGGAGTGTATGAAAATATACGAACCTTCATGCAAGGTATTGATAGAAACGTTGTGAATCCTTGACAAAATGGGTAATTCATTGTAAGGTAGTTATGTTTTGGCACACCTTACGACAGGTAGAACCAAAAGGAAAGAGGATTTATAATGATGGACAAAATCAAAGAGCTTTGGAAAAAGTATGAAGAAATTATTGTATATTTGATTGTGGGCGGCATGACCACCGTGGTTTCATGGTTTTGCATGTTCTCCGTAAATATCTTGGTTTTCGGAAGTCCCTTGCATCCGACTACTACTCAGAATCTGATTTTGAGTGTGGTAAACTGGACAGCAGGTGTATGCTTTGCCTATCCCACCAATCGTAAGTTTGTCTTCAAGAGTAAGGACCCCAATATTCTTGGAGAAGCAGGTAAGTTCGTGGCATCACGAATCTCCACATTGATTCTTGAAATCGTGATTCGTCAGGTGTTCGGCTTCTTAGGTGTAAACGTTTATGTTACTACCATTGTAGCTGCGGTACTGGTTATCATTGGTAACTATGTGTTCAGTAAGTTGTTGGTATTTAACAAGAAAAACAAGTAATAAATGGGGACAGGTTGTGAGCCTGTCCCTTTTCTTTCTGAATGTCTATTTAATCTGTTAATTTCTGTATTACCATTCGATATGTGTCTTCAAGAGAGAGATATCATCTCCTGTCTTTTTATATTTGCGGAATCCGCGTTTATCATATCTGTACTTCGGGAAAGTTTCTAATTCTATCTCAAATTTCTTAAAAGGATAATCTTCAAAATTGTTTATCAAATTATTACGAACTGCATAGGCAATCACCATGGCTGTAAGAGACCGGGTCAACCAGTTGGTCTCGCTGCATCTGACACTGCCATAACAGGGCACTAAAACTCCCTGCGTATCCAGCGCAGAAAAATTTTTGCGCTCATTTTTGGAAATCACGCTGCGGATTTCATCAGGAATGAGATACCCTTTTATTTCTCCATGAGTACTTTCTTTTATTTTTTTACATATAATCTGAGCCAGACGATTGGTGGTCTCGGCTACATCCTGAGCAAGTACATTACTATTCATCGCTTACCTCTCACCATAATGACTAATTACTACTCTTATAATACCACAAAAAACAATGGATTTGCGTCCATTTTAGAAACTTTAAAAAATCAATCTTATATAAACTATAAGCATGGGAAAATTAGAGAAGATAAATCAAAGTAAAGATCCCATAGTAGGGAGAAACATAGAGAGACTCCGGAAAGAGAACCGATTGAGGAATGTGGATGTCGTGACAAGGCTTCAATTGAAGGGAATAGAGGTCAGTACCAGTACACTTTGTAAAATAGAGCGAGGGTACAGTAATCCTACCGTTCAAATGATGATTGCGTTGACAGACATTTTCCAGTGTGATTTTAATGCTTTTTTTCAGATTGATGAATCAGATATGCAAAAATAAAGGCCTGTTGCTTAGAATGAATGAAGCAACAAGCCTTTTGTGTTATACAGAAGCTACCATGTCTTCCACGAGCTTAGCAGAGTGTTCTGCTGCAGCACGTTCAAACATAGGATAATCCATCTCTGCACTTCCGTCTGCCTTGTCGGAAATTGCACGAATAATTACGAAGGGCAAACCATTTAAGTATGCGCCATGGGCAATGGAGGCTCCCTCCATCTCTGCACAGTCACCGTGAAACACATTAATCAGCTTATCCTTGACTTCGCTGTCAGAAATGAACTGGTCACCGCTGACTACACGACCGTAGATTGCGTGAATATCGCTGCACACACGCTCGCAGGAAGCCTTTGCAAGCTCCATCATGCGGCTGTCCGCAGGAAATTCCAGACGACCCATCTGGGGTACTTCACCTAACTGATATCCAAAGATTCTGACATCCATGTCATGATGCAGGGCATCCTTGGAAATCAAAATGTCGCCAATGTCGAGCTTGGCATTCAAAGAGCCGGCAACACCGGTGTTGATAATATGTGTAACCTGAAAAACATCTGCCATAATCTGTACGCAAAGGGCTGCATTCACCTTGCCGATACCACAGCGAACCACTACTACGGATGCACCGTTTAAGTTTCCTTCATGGAATTCCATGCCTGCCTTTTTGGTAATGGTTACGTCTGCCAGCTTGGATTTCAGGGTATCTACCTCCAAATCCATTGCTCCGATAATTCCTATTTTGCTCATAGTTTATGATTCTCCGTTTCGTTTATTTGTATATATTATTTACCGGTTGCCTCGTTGGGGTAGTTCAATCTGTCCGGTCCGATGCCATACAACACCTGCTCTAAATATTTATTGGCAAGGTATTTAGCCATATTAAGGTTCATATCTAAATAGTTACCGCAGTCTACAGGAGATGCGCCGGGTACCTCACTCTCAAAATCTCTTATAAACTCGTACATATTCACCATCAAAGGAACTATGTCAGCGGAGTTGTAATCCCCTGCCAACAACAGATAAAATCCGGTACGACAGCCCATGGGGCCAAAGTAGATGGTCTTATTCCCATAAACAGGGTGGTTGCGCAAAAAGGTTGCAGCCAGATGTTCGATAGTGTGCATTTCTGCGGTATTCATCACAGGCTCCTCGTTGGGGCTTGTCATGCGCAGGTCGAAGGTGGTAATCACTTCTGCTCCTACCGTATCTTTGCGGGATACATAGATACCGGGTTGTAATTTGATATGGTCAATGGTAAAACTTGCAATTTTTTCCATGGAAACCTCCTTGTGTGCTGATGTGTCAATCATAGCATAAAAAGGCAGTGGAAACAAGTCCACTGCCTAGATAAGAATTTAGAGATTCACTTCTTTTTTAAGCCATGCCAAAGCTTCTTCTACCGTAGCAAAATGTCCTTCAGCGATGCCGGTATTGGAGCGTTCGGTATTTTTCTTGGCTTGTACTTTCAACATTACGGAAAATCCTTCTGCAAATGCAATGGCTTTGCAGCCTGCGGCAACAAATTTTTGAGTCATGGTAACCAGTTCGCCGCCCTCTGCAGGTGTTACAGGATCCATTTGGGAACAGTCGGCAATGTAAGCCCATCCGGATTTCCAAGAGGCGGCTTCTGCCAGAACCGTATCCGTGAGCCATTTAATCTCTTCAACATTTGTTTTGCCCACACCTGCGGATAAAACGATTTTACGACCTGCTACAGCTTCAACTGATTGTGCACCTTTTTTCTTTACCATAAATCCACACTCCTTTGCTTAGTCAAATCACAACCAATACACAAAAAGTAAATACAAAAAACTAGAGAAAAATGAATTGACAGAAAATTTATACAATAATTGTATCTTATATGAAGCATAAAGTCAATTATTATTCAGAAAAAAGCATAATTTAACTAATTTTAGTTTGCAGGGGTGAAAGCAGTTTTATCGTGTTTACACAGAGGGCATAGGAAATCATCAGGGATTTCTTCCCCTTCGTAGACATAACCGCAGATGGAGCATGTCCAAGTACATTTTTGGTTTGAGACGGGCTGTGGTTTGATGTCACTCTGGTAGTAGGCATAGGTGCAGGAGGGAGCATTAGATAAAGTCTGTGCATCTGTAAGCTCGGCAATGAATAGGGTGTGGCTTCCTAATTCAATTTGTTCTGTTACTTTGGCAGACAGGTACATATTGGATGCCTTGGTCAGATATAGAAGTCCGTTTTTGCTACGAGCAATATCTGTAAATCCTGCAAATTTGTTTACATCTTTTCCGGACTGCATACCGAATCGCTTGAAAAGTTCAAAATTTGTTTCGGTAGTAATGGAAGAAACATTGAAAATGCCGGTATTTGCAATCATGTCATGAGTTTTGTTGGAATTTATCACAGAGATAGCGATTTGGGTGGGATTGTTGGCAACCTGAATGGCTGTGTTGATGATGCAGCCGTTGTCGGTGTTATTGTCACGGGCGGTGAGAAGAAAGAGCCCGTAGGTAAGATTGAATAATGCGTTATTGTCCATATGATATCCTTTCTGTACTTGCGTATCAAGGTGAAAAAGGCGGAAGATTTCCTCCTCCGCCTTTAAAGTTACAGTGTTATTTTAACCAAAATATCTCTGCAGTAATCCCTCGAATGCCTTGCCGTGTCTTGCCTCGTCCCTAGCCATTTCATGCACGGTGTCATGGATAGCGTCCAGATTCAGCTCCTTTGCTCTCTTTGCAAGGTCAAACTTACCTGCGGTTGCGCCGTTCTCGGCATCAACTCTCATCTCCAGATTCTTCTTGGTGGAGTCGGTAACTACTTCACCCAAAAGCTCTGCAAACTTTGCAGCGTGCTCAGCCTCTTCCCATGCAGCCTTCTCCCAGTACAGGCCGATCTCAGGATAGCCTTCTCTGTGAGCAACTCTAGCCATTGCAAGGTACATACCAACCTCAGAGCACTCGCCCTCAAAATTCGCCCGAAGATCCATAATGATATCTTCGGGTGCACCCTGAGCAACACCAACTACATGCTCAGCAGCCCAAGTCTTCTCGCTGGACTGAACAGTGAACTTCTCGGGACCTACACCACAAATAGGGCACTTTTCGGGAGCGGAATTTCCCTCGTGAACATAACCACATACCTGACATACATACTTCATAAACTTTTCCTCCATTCATTTGATTAAATTAATAAAAGTTGCAGATTTTTTTACTTATGATTCTTCTTTTTCTTTTATGCAGGAGCCACAGCTTCCGTAAAAGTAAGTGACATGACCTGCAATTTGGCCGTCGAATCCGGCCCCGGCAACATCCTGAATATGGTCGATACTATCCATATTCAAGTCAATCACACTGCCGCAATCTGAACAGACAAAGTGATAATGGGGGGAGGTGTCTGCGTCGAAATGGTCTACACCATCACCCATCCGCAATCTTTGGATTTCACCCAAATCGCTTAAAAGCGTAAGATTGCGATAGACTGTTCCAAGACTGATATTGGGACTCTCCTTCCGCACATTCATATAAACAATGTCTGCGGTGGGATGATCCTTGCGGCTCATCAGAAAGTTCATAATCAAGTCGCGCTGCTTGCTGTGTTTTAGCGCCATATCGTCCTCCCTTCAAAATAGTAATGATTACTGTTTTTATTATACATGATTTTTTATCAATGTCAACCCTTTTTGTAAATTTATAAATATTTTAGGATATTATTTTAGGTTTTTTATACATTACAAAAAAGACTGTGCTATAATTTGGAAAGAAGGAGAATTCCAATATGAAACTGAAAACACGTTTAAGAGTCACCTTTGCAAGTATTATACTGTTGCCTCTTTTATTGTCTGTAATGTGTTTTGTCGTCATTGCAATTTATCTGGTCAGTGCCAATAAGGGAATTGATTTTACCAAGTTGGATTATGCAACGATGTCGGATAACATGCAGGAAATTGTAAATGCTACGGACGATGCGTATTTTATCTTGCAGGAGCAGGCCAGAATCAATCCTATTAAATTAGAAGATAAGCGTTTTTTAAAGCAGATTGATGATGATGTTTCTCGTAAGTCTACTTACTTGGTGGTGCGTAAGGATGATGCAATTTATTATTCCGGCAATATGATAGAAGCCAGAAAGATATTGAATCGGTTGCCGGAGTATGGAGCCAAGCAACTGGCGGATGAGACGGGTTACTATTATAATGACTTGGAGCAGTATGTCAAACAGATAGATTTCCGTTTTGCAGACGGTAGTGCGGGAAGTGTCTTCATTATTACAAGAGCCAATGCCTTAATATCCAAGCAGCTTTTGTTTAACATGGTCATTGCCATTATCTGCATTCTCTGTCTGACCAGTATGGTGTTGACACATTGGATTCAAAAAAGTGTATTTGACCCAATTAATCAGTTGAATATTGCCATGCGTAAGATTAAGGAAGGCAATTTTGATTATGCGTTGCCTACTGATTTCAAGGGTGAGATTGGTGACCTGTATAGAAATTATGAGGACATGCGGCTTCGATTGAAGGAGTCTATCGAAGAAAAGCGGCAGAATGAGGAGCGCAATAAGGAGCTTATCAGTAATATATCCCATGACTTGAAGACCCCCATTACTGCGATTAAGGGCTATGTTGAGGGTATCATGGATGGTGTGGCTGACACACCGGAAAAAGTGGATAAATATATTAAGACGGTCTACAATAAGGCTAATGATATGGATAAACTGATTAATGAACTGGCAGTTTATTCGGGAATTGATAATAACCGGATTCCGTACAATTTCCATCGTATTAATGTAGTGGATTATTTTGAAGATTGTGTGGAGGAAGTGGGACTGGATTTGGATTCCATGAACATCCGGCTGAATTATTCCAACATGGTGGCGCAGGATGTTATTGTAATTGCTGACCCGGAGCAGATGAAGAAGGTCATCAATAATATTATCAGTAACAGCGTGAAATATATGGATAAGCCACAGGGAGTCATAGATATTCGCGTTTTGGACGAATCGGATTCCATTCGTGTGGAAATTGAAGATAATGGCAAGGGTATTGCTCAGAAGGATTTGCAGAATATTTTTGAGCGGTTTTACCGAACGGATGCTTCACGTAATTCCGCGAAGGGTGGAAGCGGTATCGGCTTATCTATTGTAAAAAAGATTATAGAAGACCACGGAGGTTATATCTGGGCTACCAGCCGTGAAGGTGAAGGAACCTGTATGCACTTTGTATTGCGCAAGTATATTGAACTGCAGCAGGACGACTGAAAGGAGTAAATATGAATAAAATTTTGATTATTGAGGATGAAGTGGCAATTGCAGATTTGGAGAGAGATTATCTGGAACTCAGTGATTTTGAGGTGGATATCTGTAATTCCGGTGATGAAGGATTGAAGGCAGCTTTGAAGGGCGAGTATGATTTGATTGTACTGGATTTGATGTTGCCCGGTATGGATGGTTTTGAGGTATGTAAGAATATTCGTGAGGAGAAAAATATCCCCATATTGATGGTTTCCGCCAAGAAGGATGATATTGATAAGATTCGCGGATTAGGACTTGGTGCGGATGATTACATGACTAAGCCCTTCAGTCCCAGTGAACTGGTGGCGCGTGTGAAGGCGCATCTGGCTCGTTATGAGCGTCTGGTGGGCGTCAGCAACAAGCCTCAGAATGATATCGTGGAGATTCGCGGTATTCGCATTGATAAAACTGCCCGCAGAGTATATGTGGATGGCGAGGAGCGTGCTTTCACCACCAAGGAGTTTGATTTGCTCACTTTCCTTGCCGAGAACCCCAACCATGTGTACACTAAGGAGGAGCTTTTCAGAGAAATCTGGGATATGGAATCCATCGGTGACATCGCAACCGTAACAGTTCATATCAAAAAGATTCGTGAGAAGGTGGAGAAGGATACCGCCAAGCCAGAGTATATCGAGACTATCTGGGGGGTAGGATATAGATTTAAAGTTTAAAGAAAAAGTCAAATAAAACCAATATTTGGAAGCGAAATATTGTTGACGTATATTTGTTTTCTGTATATAATAAAAGTGAACCAAAGGTTCGGTGCCCAAGGGTTTTTCCTTGCTACGTGGATAAGGAGCGTCCACCATTAGATTGTGTAGCTAATGTAAAAAAATCATTGCAATCATACAGACGTAGGGGCTGGAACCTACCTGCGAAGGTAGCAAAATAAATCTTGTTCCTTGTGAACTAGTCGGCGGACGACGATAAAACTACACATAACCAGAGTTTTAAAGGGACTGCTATATGCAGTCCTTTTTACATAGAGGAAAAGGAAATATAATGGCAATTAGATTACAAGAAGTTAAAATTTTGCCAGAACAAGATTTTGATGATGCTATAAAGGATAAAATAGATTCTGAATTTATTAAAGCAGCTTCTTAGGGCTGCTTTTGATAAAAAAATACGAATAGCAGGGAATGAGATTTCTTGCCATTCTTTTTAAAGGGGCATATAATGAATACGCAGGCTATGCCTTGTATACAATAAAGAGAGCAATTCATAGGGAGGAAAGAAATATGGGATTTTTGATAGGTAAAACAGCGATTATTACCGGTGCAGGACGAGCTGTTTTGAGCGACGGCAGATGTGGTTCCATCGGTTACGGTATTGCGACTGCTTATGCCAAAGAGGGAGCCAATCTGGTAATTACCGGACGTAATGTAAAGAAGTTGGAGGATGCCAAGGAGGAGCTTGAGAGACTTTACGGCATCAAGGTTTTGATTGTACAGGCTGATGTAAATGCAGGTGCAGACAATGAGGCTGTTGTCAACAATGTTGTAAAGCAGGCTATGGATACCTTTGGCAGAATAGATGTGCTTATTAACAATGCGCAGGCTTCTGCCTCCGGTGTGACCCTGGCAGACCACACCACAGAACAGTTTGATTTGGCTATGTATTCCGGTCTTTATGCGGCATTTTATTATATGAAGGCATGCTACCCTTATTTGAAGGAGACTCAGGGAAGCGTTGTAAATTTCGCATCCGGTGCAGGACTTTTCGGCAACTTCGGACAGTGTGCTTATGCGGCAGCTAAGGAGGGAATCCGCGGATTGACTCGTGTGGCAGCTACCGAGTGGGCTAAGGATGGCATCAATGTCAATATCGTGTGTCCTCTTGCATGGACTGCACAGCTTGAGCAGTTCCAGAACGCATATCCTGACGCATTTGAGAAAAATGTACACACTCCTCCTGCAGGACATTTCGGTGATGCAGAGCTAGAAATCGGACGTGTATGCGTACAATTAGCTAATCCGGATTTCAAGTATATGACCGGAGAGACATTGACTCTTGAGGGTGGACTGGGACAGCGTCCGTAATTAATGCAATAAATATAAAGTATGAAATACCGACGGTAATTGACTTGATTGTCAATTGTCGTCGGTATTTTTGAAAAATTGCCGAATTAACGTTTGTTGACATGGACATACTATTTGTATATAATAAAAGTACAGTAAACAGTACGCTTTTTGGTACGGAATGAGGTGTATTATGATTGCAACGAAACAGATGGATATTAGGGCTAATATTAAAAAGTATTTTGACATTGCCTTTGAGGGAGAACCTGTCATTGTATCTCGCAAGCAGAACAGAAATGTTGTGGTAATTTCTGAAGCAGAATACAATGAATTGCAGAAGGCTAAGAGAAATGCAGAGTATCTTGCGCATCTTGACAGAAGTCGCGAACAGTTGGAAAAAGGAGAAGTGGTTGTAAAATCTATAGAAGAATTGGAGCGGATGGCAGATGAATGATTTTACATTTTCAAAGGAAGCTTTTGAGGACTATGTATATTGGCAGACACAAGATAAGAAGACACTTAAAAGAATTAACATGCTCTTGAAAGATATTAGAACCCTCGGAGCATTGGAAGGGATTGGGAAGCCGGAAAAACTAAAATATCGACCAGGCTATTCCAGAAGGATAGACGAAACCAATAGGTTAGTCTATGAAATCGATGAACTTCAAAATATCAAAATCATATCTTGCAGAGGCCATTATGAAGATTAACTGATTAGGCACTCATCAAAATTCTTTCAATTCGATATTTATTTCACCAACATGGTATATAGATACATAGGTTAGGGTATTTGGGTAATAAGAACCACCCCTGTCAATACTAACAGAGGTGGCGGTATTTTTATCATGCTTTATTTACTTCTGAAATATTCTCTAATCCACTTACCGGATTCGTTCATGTCTTCCTCGGTCCAATCCGAAGTTTTGGTACAGGAAGCTTTAAATACGCTACTGGACTCGTCCTTGTTGGCAAGGTTCCAACAGAAGAAGCTGATGTTATGCCTCTCGATGACATCCATCCAACTCTGGGCAGAATTGAAATCATTGGCTCCGTTACCGGATGCGTCGCACATACCGAATTCGCTGACAATTACAGGCAAGCCATTTTGTACGCAGCTATCTAAGCGGTTCCACAGCACATCCTTGTGGGTACCTGCGTAGAAGTGCAGAGCATAGAGAATGTTTTCCGCATCTAAGGGATTGTCCTTGGCTTTGTCGATATCCTGACTCCAAGTGGGAGTACCTACGATGATAACAGCGTCAGGGTCATTTTCACGAATGATAGGAATGACTTCCTCTGCGTAGGCTTTCACACTGTCCCAAGTGGCATAACCGTTGGGCTCATTACATATTTCATAAATGACATTGGTGTTGTTGGCATAGGTCTGGGACATTTCCTTAAAAAATGCCTTGGACTGTTCCTTGTAAACATTGGGGTCCTGATCCTGCAATACATGCCAGTCAATAATAACATACATGCCTAAATCAGTTGCAGCATCCACACCGGTGCGCACCAGTGATTTCAGATATTCCTGATCGCCGCCGGCACAATAACCATTATATTCATGGGTATACATTGCCAGACGTACACAGTTGGTGTTCCAGTCGTCACGAAGCGTCTTAAAGGAATCATAGCTTACAAACTGGGGAAACCATGCAATGCCATGGGTAGACATGCCGTACAACTGAATGGGATTGCCGTTCTGGTCTACAAGCTGTGTACCGTCCACTCTCAAGGCACCGTGCTCAGCGGCAAAGCCTTCACCAATAGGTGCGTTATTCTGTTGGGTGGAAGCCTGAGAAGACGCAGTATTCTGGGTATTGTCGGTCTGAGTGTTTCCCTGAGCAGCCTGTGAGCTTTCCATTGATGCGTTTGCAGCCTGTGACTCATTGGCTATTTGCGATTCTGCGGAAGCCTGTGACTCTTGCGTCGCTTGGGCTTGATTGTTTGCGCCAGTATTGTCAGCAGCGGTGCCATATTCAGCCATCATGGACTCGGCTACGGATTCTGCTACAGACTCTGCAATGGATTCCATTACTTCAATATCCTGTTCACTCATGTTGCTACCTCCTCCGCAGGCAGTCAGAAGGCCTGCACACAATAAAATTGGTAAAAAACGTTTAAAGTGCTTCAAATTTTTATCCCCCTTGTACTAACGAAAATCTTATAAAAACAGTATAGATGGAATGACCAAGAATTGCAAGGAACTTTACGATATGGTATGATATCTTCGTGTGTAAAGGAGGCAGCGATGTTACCTGAGAAATTTTTAGAGAGAATGCAAGGGATGTTGGGGGAGGAATATGGTACTTTTGTCCAAAGCTATGAACAGGACAAGTATCAGGCACTGCGTCTAAACCCCTTAAAAAGGAAATATAGAGAAAATGCGGACTGTGCAGACAGTGCGTCGTTTGGTTTACAGGGAACAAAATTGACACAGGTGTCATGGGAAAAGAATGGTTTTTACTATACCAAGGATAGTCAGCCCGGTAAACATCCATATCATGAGGCAGGGGTGTATTATATTCAGGAGCCCAGTGCCATGGCGGTGGTGCCTCTTTTGGAGGTGCAGCCCGGTGAAAAAGTGCTGGATTTGTGCGCTGCGCCCGGTGGAAAGAGTACGCAGATTGCAGGCTATTTGCAGGGGGAAGGTCTTCTGGTATGTAATGAAATCCATCCCGCCAGAGCCAAGATTCTTTCTGAGAATATTGAGCGAATGGGAGTGCCTAACGCCTGTGTCACTAATGAGACTCCGGCGCGTCTGTCAGAAAAGTTTCCCGGATACTTTGACAGAATTCTGGTAGATGCACCCTGTTCCGGTGAGGGTATGTTTCGCAAAAATGAAGTAGCCTGTGAGGAGTGGAGCCCGGAAAATGTGGAGCTCTGTGCTGAGAGACAGGATGAAATTTTGGATTGTGCGGCGAATATGCTGCGTTCCGGCGGTAGACTGGTGTACTCAACATGCACCTTTGCGCCTGCGGAAAATGAGGGCAGTATCAGCAGATTTTTAGAGAGACACCCGGAATTTACACTGCTACCCATTGATAAGTCTGCTATGGGGCTGCCGGAGGGAAAATGTGACGGCACAGGAGATATGCGTAAAACGCTGAGATTATGGCCCCATGTGGTTCATGGAGAGGGACATTTTGCCGCGGTAATGCAAAAAGGGGGTTCTGTGGATGCCGATTACGACACCTTTGCCGTGGGCGGCACGGAGCGAGGCTGTTCTGCTAAGGACAAGGAGTTGTCTCTTTGGTGGGAATTTTGGAAGGAGATTGGTAAGGGCGAAAGTCCTATGTGGCAGGTCTTGGAGCAGGGGATTTTCATACGCTTTGGCGATGAGCTTTATCTGGCTCCGGCATTTATGCCGGCGTTGAAGGGGATGAAGGTTCTCCGTCCCGGTCTGCATTTGGGAACCTTGAAGAAGAATCGTTTTGAGCCTTCCCATGCCTTGGCCTTGTCACTTTCCGGTGAGGATGTGCGACACGTGTGTCATTTGAATGCAGAGGACAGTGTGGTAACAGGTTATTTAAATGGTCAGACCTTTAACCATGAGGGCGAGAAGGGTTGGTATTTGATTGCGGTGGACGGCTACAGCTTAGGTTGGGGCAAGCTTGCCGGAGGGATTATGAAGAATCACTATCCCAAGGGTCTTAGGAAAAATTAAGAACGAAAAGGGATGTTCGGGAGTCGATTTTTGAAGAGTTAAATTTGAGGAATGAGTATTCCGGAATCGGAGAGCTACATGCGTATAAGTATTCAATACGAAGATAAAGATATAGTGGTAGTGTACACGCCTGCCGGATTAGCCACGCAGACTGCCAAGGTAGGTCAGCCGGATGTGGTCAGCGAGCTGAAAAACTACTTAAAAGGCGGTTATGTGGGCGTGGTTCATCGTCTGGACCAACCTGTAGAGGGTCTTTTGGTGTTCGGTAAGACCAAGGAGGCTACAGCCGCATTGGCGGCTCAGTTGTCCAAGGGAGTGTTGAACAAACATTACTATGCCGTGGTTTGTGGAAAACCGGACGCTGCGAAAGGGCAGCTTGTGGATTATATGATAAAAACTGCCGATAATCGGGCAGAGATAGTGGAGAACAGCGCATTACATACTATACCTAAGAGAGCTGTATTAACCTATCAAATTTTGGAAAGTGTGACTACAGAGTTAGCTTTCATGGGAACTGCGGAGGCCAAGGCAGAACCGGCAGCTTTAGGTGAGCAGATAATTTCTCTGGCAGACATCCATATTGAAACAGGCAGATTTCATCAGATTCGCGCCCAGATGTCCCATGCCGGATTGCCCCTGTTGGGTGACCAGAAATACGGCACGGAAGCTTCAACGCAAATAAGTCGGGAACTCAATGTACGAAATGTGGCACTTTGTGCCTGCGAGTTGTCCTTAGAGCATCCTAAGAGCCACCAAAAATTAAATTTTCAAATGAAACCCCAAGGCATAATTTTCACCAAATTTTCCATACTATAGCCATAAGCTGTGGAAAAGAGGGTGTGCATATGTGGGAGAAAATCAGACAAAACAGACCATTACTGTTGATAGTTTTGACAGGGGTGGTCTGGTTTTTTTTGGAATTTATTGCTCCTCTTGTCTGCCCGGTTCTGTTGGCCATGCTTTTTGTGACGATTTTTGGGCCGCTTCTTAAGAAAATGCAGGAGAAATTACATGTACACAGGCAGGTTGGTGCAGTAATTCTCATGTTTACTGCACTTTTGTTGGTAGCTGTTCTTTTGTGGATTCTTTCTTCGTGGATTCTGGGAAGTCTGCCCGGTTGGATAAATGGTCTGGATGGTGCTAAGGTGCAGATTCAGATGGTGGTACACAAGGGCTGTGATGCCATGGGGCGTTTTGTGGGCGTGGACAGTGTTCACTTGGAAAACATCATTATGAGCAATATCAGTGAAAATTTCCGGGCTATCGGACAGCATGCCGTTCCCGGCGTGTTGTCCCAATCTCTGGAGTATGTAAAGCTTGTAGGTTTGTTGGGTGGATTTCTGGTGACCTTCAGTATCTCTACGGTGCTGCTTGCCAAGGACTATGATGACATTATGAACCGCTTGTTGGAGCGGGAAGAGTGTCATGTGATGTTGGAGGTAATCTGTGGCGTTATCCGCTATATTGCTACTTTTGTAAAAGCGCAGGTCCTGATTATGACGGTAGTGGGAGCTACAGCGGCAGTGGTTTTAGGAGTTGCAAGGATAGAAAACGGTGTGCTATGGGGTCTTCTGGCGGGAGTATTAGATGCCTTGCCCTTCATAGGAACCAGTATTGTCCTTATTCCTTTGGCAATTGTACAGGTTATTCAGGGAAGCTATGTCAAGGCGGTGGTTTGCCTGATTTTGTACGGCGTGTGCATTGTGCTACGGGAGGTGTTGGAGCCTCGTCTGATTGGCAATCGCATGGGCGTACCTGCCATTGCCGTGTTGGTGTCTCTATATGTGGGCATTCAGTTGTTTGGTGTGTGGGGAATTATTAAGGGGCCTCTGGGTTTTGTGTTGATAAGGGAGAGTTATCTGAGTATACGGAAGGAAACGGAGCGAAGTGAAGAGAGTATAGTATGAAAGGGCATAGAATATAAAAAGGAGCTGCGCATTAATTTTGCGCAAGCTCCAATTCTTGACTTGTGGGTTTGATATCTTTCCATAATACATAGCAGTATAAAATGAAAGTAGCTGTATTTAAAATACCCAGTGTGCGGATATCAATTTGTGTCTGGTACAAATAGCGTCCATAGGTGGACGAGGTCATGTACAACAGGGATAACAGAAGCGGTATGGTTTTTTTGTTGATAAAAATCAGTGGGATTGCCAGTATTTCATAACAAAAGCCATATCGCTCGTGCATTGACGGTAAAAATAATACGCAGGCATAGGTGGACAAGAAAGCGACATACATCAAAAGCGTATTGTCTATTTTTACCTTTTGAATAATCAGAAGAACCATCAGGATTCCTAACACTGAGCCGGCAAAGAAAATAGCCATCCATTTAAAGGATTCGTAATGACTGGTGTATTCAGCACTGTTAAAAATAGTCCAAAAGCTTGGGTAATTCATGTGAACTACTACGTACTGATCCACCTGTTTGCGGTAGACATAGTAGATTTCCTTGATGCCTCTTCCAGTGATTAAACTGGGAATGTTGACAATCACCATAGAGAGGGGAATCCACAAAAAGGTAAACATACTGAAATTCTTTTTGACAAAATAAGCAAATACAAAGAAGGGCAAGAGGAAAATTGCCTGAAGCTTAAATGCCAGTGCCAATCCGTAGAGGATAAAGGTTAAGCTATACTTGTCCTTGAAAAAGGCAAGCAATGCAGCCACGGCAAAGAAGGTGTATATTGCGTCGCACTGCGCCCATGCAGCGGAATTTAAGAATACGCAGGGCGAAAGCAGTGTTATGGAATAGGCCAGACAGGCATTCCATTTATGGTTGGAGCCGGACAATCGATAGGTAAGGACTCCTACCGCCACAGCCATGGCAAAATCAAAGGTACAAGACAAAAGCTTGTAAGCGTATAAGGACTTAATGGGCAGATAGGTCATCAGGGCAATCATGAACTGATAGAGCATGTTGTAGTTGCCAATCTGAGAATTGAGCCCACTGATTGCACCGTTTTCTTTGATTAACTCGTACCAAAGAGACAAAAAGCTGTTGAAATCAGGGCTTTTGAAATCTCTGAGTGCGGCACGTATGAGTAGTCCCAATACTGTAACTGCTATTACAGTGAAAATGTGAATTTTCGATTCAATCCATTCCAGTAGCTTGCGTTCCATGGATAACATAGGAAGAATTCTCCTTTTGTAAAATTAACAAAAAAGACAAAAGAGAACAATGTCTTCTTTTGTCTTACAATCGTCGCGACAAGATTCGAACTTGCGACCTCTGCGTCCCGAACGCAGCGCTCTACCAAACTGAGCCACGCGACGATACTAACATTAAAATAATAAATAAAAAGTGACTAATTGTCAAGCAGAATATTGCCATGTCAACAAACAAGTAGGGACTTAAAAAGCGGATGCCAAGAATGATGCTCTTGGTATCCGCTTAGATTTTATACCATCTGCTCTACAGCCTTTACCCAAACATGGTTGGGGTCATCGCAGGGAGTCAGTCTGCGTCCGCTGGTGCCTGCCATTACCCAGAGGTAATATACACAGTAGCCAGGTGCGGCTGCCACGGGATGATAGCCCTCCTTGATGGCGATGCTGTCACCGTCCTTCACAATGTAGCTCTCGCGCATGGTCATGTCGTCATTGTACATAACCTGAATACCGAAGCCCTGACCGGGATTTACCTTGAAGTGGTAGATTTCCTCCATGTTGACCTCGTAAGGCATATTGTCGGTGTCGTGCTTGTGAGAGGGGTAACTGGACCACTGACCGGCACAGCCGTAGGTCTCGCCCAGTACGATTTTGTCTACCTTACCCTCGTACTTGGAGGTGATGATGTCGTTTACGTCACGCTGCCAGTTCAGTTTGCCGCGATGCTCCTTGGTAATGTCCTCGGGCAGTACCACAAAGGGAGCGTATTTTTTGTCCGCTTTTACCTTGCATACGCCAATCTCCAACATACCGAAATCATTGGCTGTAACAGTGTACTCCGTGTCTCTGGGAATATAAACGGTGGTGGGCTTGCCGTCAAATACATTTCTTCTCCTGCCCAAATCTGTTGCGGCAAAATCCTCTGCCTTCACGTCGCAGTTGCCGGACAGGATAACCAGTCCAAGTTCATACTCGCCGGACTGCTGTGTTGTGCTCTCGCCGGGGTTCAAGCGAATCAGGTCGAAATCAATGACATTCAAGCCTGCTTCCGCGGTAATCACTTTCTGGTAACCGGTACCTTCCTGTTTTTCATAAAAACGTTTCATAGTAAAATCCTCCATAAATTTTATTTTGCTATCCTAATACCGCCAGTACAAAGCTACTAAAAATGCTTTTCTTTAAATTCAAATCAGATACTCATGCCATAAGTAAATGTATGAACAAGTAGCATCAAAAGCAGTGTTCCGAATACGAACACACCGGGGCAGAGCCAAAGTATCAAGGGCTTGGTGATGGCGAAGGGCTTTTGGTTCTTCTTGTAAATGTTGATGATGAGCAATATAAATGCTATCAAGGCAAGTAGTAGCTCCAGAAAAATAACGATCACACCAATATTCATAGTTGCATCGTAAAATGATACAAACAGTTCATGGGTCTGCTCATATTCCGGTCCGTTCCCATATTTTCTCCAAAGCTGACCGGATTCATTAAAATAGTAAAAGGCAGGAATTCCCGCTATAAGTACTAGCCAGGGCATAATCCATTCTGCCAGCCAGGGAATGATGAATCTTTTGTCTTTAAACATTGTAGTGTTCCTTTCATATGTTTTCACTAATAACACCACACAAGGTTGGAAACGATTGCAAAAAATTATGTTCCAATTATAACAGAACTTCCTTTAATAATCCACACAAAATGATTGAATGTCTATGGGAAAAAAGGTAATATAAAATCAAGAATGTATGTGACGAGGAGAAAAAATATGAGTCATGCAGTGGTAACCTTAAGAAAAGGCGAAGGAAGAACCTTAAAGGCCGGAGGAATGTGGGTCTATGACAACGAGATAGATTCTGTGATGGGTAGCTTTGAGAACGGAGATATTGTGGCTGTTCACGATTTTGACAGCTATTTTATGGGTTACGGATATATCAATATGAATTCCAAGATTCGGGTGCGACTTTTGTCCCGCAAAAAGGATGCAGTGATTGACGAGGCATTTATGGAAAAACGTGTGCGCACGGCTTGGAATTATCGTAAGGAGACTATTGATACCTCTAGTTGCCGTCTGATTTTTGGAGAGGCGGATTTTCTGCCCGGCATCGTGGTGGACAAGTTTAGTGACGTGCTGGTGGTGGAGTCACTGGCACTGGGCATTGATAAATGGAAGCTTGTGATTGTGGAAGCTTTGAAGAAAGTGCTTGCAGAGGACGGTATCACCATTCGCGGCGTGTATGAGCGAAGCGACGCCAAGGTACGTCTGCAGGAGGGCTTGGAGCGATACAAGGGCTTTATTGGCGAGCCCTTTGACACCAAGGTGGAAATCGTTGAAAACGGTGTAAAATATATTGTGGACGTGGAGGATGGTCAGAAGACCGGATTTTTCCTGGATCAGAAAAACAATCGTGCCTCCATTCATAAGATTTGCAAGGATAAAAAGGTATTGGATTGCTTCACCCATACAGGCTCTTTTGCGTTGAATGCAGGCATTGCAGGAGCTAAGAGCGTGTTGGGCGTGGATGCATCTCAGCTTGCAGTGGATCAGGCTACGGAAAATGCCAAGTTAAATGGCTTGGAGGATACCGTGAAATTCGTCTGTGAGGATGTGTTTGAGCTGCTTCCCAGACTGGAGGCAGAGGGTGAGACCTTTGACGTGGTGATTTTGGACCCGCCTGCCTTTACCAAGTCCCGTAATTCCATCAAAAATGCAGTAAAGGGCTATCGCGAGATTAATGTGCGGGGATTAAAGCTTGTGCGAAATGGTGGATATCTGGCGACCTGTTCCTGTTCCCATTTCATGGACCCGGACCTTTTTGCCAAAACTATTCGGGAGGCGGCAGCCGGAGCCCACAAACGCTTGCGTCAGGTGGAGTTTCGCACGCAGGGATGCGACCACCCGATTTTGTGGGCGGCAGACCAGTCCTATTATTTGAAATTCTACACGTTTCAGGTGTTGGATGATATGTAATAGTTTATAAAATAAAACTTAGGGAGGTATAACATGACGGCTAAAACACAGAATTTTGAATCCCAAATAGACAAACTTCTTACACAGCTTACATTAGAAGAAAAAATTGACATGATTCACGGAAATGGCCTGTTTCGCACCAAGGGGGTGGAGCGTCTGGGCATTCCCAGATTGGTGACCTCCGATGGCCCAATGGGTGTGCGGATGGAGTTTCCGGATGACAGTTGGTATCCTATTGATAATTCTGACGATTATGTCAGTTATGGTCCCAGTAACTCCGCTTTGGCTGCAACATGGAATCCTAATTGTGCTTATGAAACAGGCAAGGTGTTGGGTGAGGAGGCCAGAGGACGCGGCAAGGATATGATTCTGGGCCCCGGTATCAATATCAAGAGAGACCCCTTGTGCGGTCGTAATTTTGAATATATGAGTGAAGACCCTTATCTGATAGAAACCTTGGCGGTGCCCTATATCAAGGGTGTGCAGGAAAGTGATGTGTCAGCCTGTGTGAAGCATTTTGCGGTAAACAATCAGGAGACCAACCGTATGGGTGTGGATACACTGGTGGATGAGCGCACGCTCAGAGAGATTTATCTGCCGGGCTTCAAGGCAGCAGTGCAGGAGGGCGGTGCCTATTCCTTGATGGATGCCTATAACCGATTCCGTGGAAACTATTGCAGCGAAAGCAAGGAGCTTTTGGATGATATTTTGCGGAAGGAATGGAAATATGACGGTGTTGTCGTAAGTGACTGGGGTGCCGTACATTCCACAAAAGAGACAACAGAGACTTCCTTGGATTTGGAGATGAGTGTCACCTACAATTTTGATGAATATTTTTATGCAAAGCCTCTTCTTGAGGCGGTGCGCAAGGGCGAGGTCAGCGAGGAGGCGGTAGACGCCAAGGTGCGCAATATTTTGCGCCTGATGTTCAGGCTGAAAATGATTGGCGGGGATGCAGAGTCGCGTAATCCTGGTGCCTACAATACTCCTGAACATCGTCAGAAGATTCTGGAGACAGCCAGAGAAGCGATTGTTTTGTTAAAGAATGAGAAGGATGCGTCGGGAAATAAGCTGCTTCCCATGAATGCAAATAAGTTGGTTTCCCGGAAAAAGCCAGAGGGTGAGGCGGTTGCAGGAAAGCGTCACAAGATTGCGGTTATCGGGCACAATGCAGAGCATTGTCATGCCGGAGGCGGTGGCAGTGCGGAGATTAAGGCATTGTATGAGATTTCTCCCCTTTTGGGGCTTAAGATGGCACTTGGCGGTAATGCAGATATTTCTTATGCGCAGGGCTATTATATTCCGGGCAAGAAGAGTGTCAATGAGGTAAATTGGCAGGAAGCAAGCCTGGAGCGTCAGATTATGGGGCAGGAAAATCCAGACAGTGAGGAGCAGATTGCTCTCCGTAAGGAGATTGCAGAGAACCGCAAGAAGCTGATGGAAGAGGCCTGTGAACTGGCAAAGGTGTCGGATACGGTAATTTTTGTGGGCGGTTTGAATCACGATTATGACGTAGAGGGTAGAGACAGGGCAGATATGAAGCTTCCTTATGGTCAGGACGAACTGATAGAAGAGCTGCTCAAGATTAATCCTGACACGGTTGTCATTATGGTGGCTGGTTCCCCGGTGGAGATGCCTTGGAGAGATAAGGCGCGGGGACTGGTATGGTGTTATTATGCAGGTATGGAGACTGGAACGGCACTGGCTGAGGTTTTACTTGGTAAGGTAAATCCTTCCGGTAAGCTGCCGGAAACTTTCCCCGCGGTGTATGAGGATACGCCAACCTTTAAGAATGGTCAATTTGGCAGAGAAGATGTGGTAACTTACGAGGAAGGTGTTTTCGTGGGCTACCGTTATTATGAGAAGGAGGGTGTAAAGCCTGCCTATCCCTTTGGTTATGGTTTGTCCTATACGGATTTTTTATTGGAGAATCTTGCCTTGGAGACGGTGAGTGTGGATGGTGTGACGTTGACAGTGGATGTTTGCAATACTGGAGCCATGGCAGGAGCAGAGGTAGTGCAGTGCTATGTGACGGATTGTGAGTGTAGTGTGAAGCGTCCAGTGAAGGAGTTGAAGGCTTATTATAAAGTCTTTTTGCAACCTGGGGAAGTGAAGACGGTGACTTTTACCCTTCCCCGCAAGGCATTTGCATTCTATGATGTGCAGTCTGGAGATTTTGAGGTGGAGTATGGTGAATTTGAGCTTCATGTAGGTTGTTCTTCTAATGAGTGCGAGGTTCTTCCGATGCGTGTAACATTGTAAGGCCAAAAACGTTACGTCGATACAGACAGGATTACGTTGGATAAATAATAGGACTGTTATGAATAAATAATGCTTGACAATCTGTAGATTTATGATATAGTTCTAAATGCGAATGATTTGCATTTAGAACTATTTTATTGTGTTAGTTTGTACATGGAGGAAATTATGTTTCACACACATACACATGAGTGCGTTCATACACATGGCGAGGAATTGACCATTTGGGAGGCTGTAGAGCATGCCTTTGAGCATACATTACAGGAGGGTTTTTTGGTAATACTGGTTCTTTTTTTGACCTATCTGGCTATGGAGTGGTTGGAGCATCATACAGGGAATAAAATTCAAAAAGCGGTGCAGAAGGCGGGCAGTCTGGGTCCGGTTATCGGTGCATCGCTTGGCGCAGTGCCTCAGTGCGGGTTTTCGGCAGCGGCTTCTAATTTGTACGCAGGCAGACTGATTTCCATGGGAACGCTGATTGCGATTTTTCTTTCTACTTCCGATGAGATGTTGCCTGTGATGATTTCAGCCCATGCTCCGGCAGATATGATTGGTGGCGTGTTGTTGACGAAGATTATTGTGGGAATGGCCGCAGGCTTTGTAATAGATTTTATTTTCCGCAATAAAAAGGACAACCATGACCATGTTCACGAGCTGTGCGAGGAGGAGCATTGCCATTGTGAGTCCGGTGTGTTGCGCTCTGCTTTGAAGCATACAGTGCAAGTGGGATTATTTATCTTATTGATTAGCTTTGCGTTGAATCTGGTGTTGGCACTTCTGGGAGAGGATGTGTTGGCTGAGTTTTTGTTGAACAGACCTGTGTTGGGACCCGTGCTTGCAGGACTTGTGGGCTTGGTGCCCAACTGTGCGGCATCCGTGGTAATTACGGAGCTCTTCATGGAGGGCGTGATTGGGGCAGGTGCCATGATGGCAGGACTTTTGGTAAGTGCAGGTGTGGGACTTTTGGTGTTGTTCCGTGTGAACCACCATCGTTTGGAGAATTTTAAAATTGTAGGTCTGCTATATTTTGTTGGAGTTTTGGTGGGAATTGTGATAGAATTGATACCGATGTAAGAAATTGTGAATTTTCTTATTTTTGAGTGGAGTTTATGGATTGTTTCCCGACTAACAGCAGGAAAACGAGAATTGGTTGGGTTCGAAGCAGCGGAAAAACCCGACTAGCAGCAGGAAACGGAGAATTGGTCGGGTTCGAAGTAGCGGAAAGTCCCAACTAATAGCAGGAAAAGAAGATTAGTCGGGTTTGGAAAGCCATAATTCCCCGACTAATTCTTTCAAACGAGGAATAGTCGGGATACTATAGGTTAAACTATACTTTGAAAGGGGATAAGGCATGGAATATCCAAAGGGAATTAAGTGGACGAAGCAGCGCAAGTGCGTGTATGATATACTGTGCGAGGCCAAGGAGCCCCTTTCCGCGCACCAGATTTATCATCAGGCATTGCAGAGGGTGCCGGAGGACACCTATGCACTTTCTACTATTTATCGCATTTTGGCGGCTTTTGAGGAAAATGGATTGGTTAGCAGCACCACATGGATGGGTGACGATACGATTGTGTATGAGCTTGAGAAGGGTGAGCATCGTCATTTTGCAGTATGTCTGGAGTGTCATAAGCGGATTCCACTTCAAAAATGTCCCTTTTCTTTGGGAGGAGAGTCCCATGGACAGGAGGAACCTGAGCATCATGGTCACGAACATGACCACGTGGGTGAGGATGCTGCATTGAAGGATTTTACCGTGACTGGCCATAAAATCGAGCTGTACGGTTACTGCAACAACTGCCAAAAAGAGCGTTAAAATCGTCGCTAATTGACATCAAAATTAAAAAAATCAAATTTTTTAAAAAAATTTCAAAAAAACACTTGCATTTCATAAAATCATGTGATATATTATATCTTGCGTTACGGATGACGCAAAAACAAATGGACCGCTAGCTCAGTTGGTAGAGCACCTGACTCTTAATCAGGGTGTCCAGGGTTCGAGCCCCTGGCGGTCCACTAAAAGGCTCTGAGCTTGCTGATAAGGCGGGTTCGGGGTTTTTTATTTTGCTAAAAATAAGCGGCTATCTGAAAAAATCAGGTAGCCGCCAAAGTATACAAGTTAATACCGACTTATAGGACAAAATGTGTTGATAAAAACCGCTGTAACCCTTGTAAACACTAGGGGTACAGCGGTTTAATCTTTTTTTGAACAACTTTGAGGGTGGACAAAACGTGTTGATAAAATCGCTCGAACCCCTTGTAAATACTCGGTAAAATGGGGTTCAATCTTCCTTGAAATAGGAAACTATGGAGGAAGTAGAAATGAATCAAGTTAATTGTCCTGTTTGTGGTAAAAAATGTGTGAAATC
>JAZQMG010000056.1:0-135895 GCA_045543175.1 Acetatifactor sp.
CACATGAAAAGGCACCACCAAAGGTAATGAGTGCTGATGGCAAATTACAATAATCTATAATAGTTGCACCACCACTTAAGATACCAAACACAGTCAAAGCTGCTCCTAAAATTAAACCAATAATTGTTGCTATATCCACAAAAATCACCTATCAATCTTATGTATTTTTTATTGTTCGACAAAAACATCTTTCCTATATAATTTTACAAGATTTTTTATGTCTTGTCTACTTTCTTTTACAATTATTTTTTTTCCGGTGGTCAAAGTCAACACCGTATCGGGGGTTTCCTCCACAATTTCAAGCAAATGTGGATTCACCAAAATCTTAACTCCGTTTAATTTTGTCACTTCTATCATACGTTAAGCCTCCCCTCTACATGGATTTAGGGACGGAATCTTCCTTCCGTCCCTTATTCACATCCTAAAAACGCCCCACGCACTCCAAAAACTATCTCTTCAGGTTGGTCAACTCTTCAAGCAAGGTATCAGAAACCGTAATAATACGACTGTTTGCCTGGAAACCTCTCTGAGTGGTAATCATCTCCGTAAACTCAGAAGACAAATCCACGTTACTCATTTCCAACTGTCCTGTAGACATATAAGAACCGTTTGCAGTAACATCCACACCGATACCATCGAACTCTCCGGAGTTCAAGGTTGCAGAATAGAGGTTATCTCCTGCTCTCTCCAGACCGGATGCATTTGCAAAGCTTGCGGTTGCAATCTGACCCAAAAGTTTGGTCATACCATTGTCATAGCTCGCATAAATCATACCATTGTTCTGAATGGATACACCAATCATGTCACCCAGGCGACGTCCGGTTCCAAGGCCATCCAAATCACCGCTGGTAGCACCTACAGTGGAAGTACCCTTGTTATCAAACATGGAAACCTCAGAAAGGTCAATCTCAATATTGGAGAAGTTCTGGAACTCCTCACCAAGGTTAAACAGATTGAAATTCGCCTTAAAGGTTGTGCTATTGCCACCTACAGACTCAATTACACCTGTGTCGCTGTTAAATACTACCTCGTAACCATAGTACACACGTCCACTGGATTCTGCACCGGTACCAAGTGCTACATTAAGAGGATCAAACTTATTGTCAGCATCATAGATAATCTCTGAAATGCTGTGATTCTCTGTATTACCCTGTACAGTTACAGGAATCTGCAGATTCATAAACTCTTCCAATGAACCTTCATAACCATATGCCTGTGCAATCAGCTCCAACGCCTTCTGATTCTCAACAGCCTTCTCTGCATCATCTGTAGGTGCAGGATTTACTGTGCTGTAGGGATAGGTTGCATCATTGGTTGCATACACAACAGGATTGTTATTGGCCAACAGATTACCGGAAGCATCCCATGAATAGCTGCTACCAAGACTGATGGTGGTGTTGGTCTGCTGAGTCTGTGCAATACCGCCTCCGAATACAGATTTCTTCTGTGCATCGGTCATTTCGATTTCATTGCCCTCAGAGTCCAGAAGCTTATCAAACTCAAGACTGTAGTTATTCTCTTCCACAGACTGTTTGAACACAAATCTTGCAGTGTAGCTGTAACCCAGATTGTCATAGAAATTCAGGTTTACAACCTTACCGTTGGCACTGGTTACATCTGTATCATTCTTATCCAGAATACCGGAGATGTACGCCTTAGAGGTTGCCTCAGGGGGATAGGTCATGTTTGCAGCACTCATAATACGAAGTGCTGTTACTGTATCCTGCTTAATTTCTCCTGTAGCCTCGTCTACGCCCCAACCCATTACATTGTAACCGGTACTGGTCATAGCCAGATTACCTGCACCATCAACATAAAAGGAACCGTCTCTTGTAAAGAAGTTCTCAGAACCATTAGAAACTACAAAGAAATTCTCTCCGGAAATCATAATATCAAAAGGGTTTCCGGTGGACTGGCTTGCGCCCTGTCCGGTGATGTTCATGTTAATCGCACCACTTCTTACACCCAGACCAATCTGTCTTGCATTAACACCACCGGTTCCGGTAGCTGCATTAGGGCCGCTGGCCTTCTGGGTGGTCTGGCTCATCAGTTCACTGAACACGATGGAGCTTGACTTAAATGCTGTAGTGTTTACGTTTGCGATGTTGTTACCGATTACATCCATCTTGGTCTGGTGTGTCTTCAATCCACTTACACCAGAATACAATGATCTCATCATAATGTTTTTCCTCCTGTTAATCGGAGCCGCATCCCTTCTGTCAGTCGGGGATGTCTTTGCCTCGTAAGCTTCCTTGTGAGGTCCGGCCTACATAATTACTGCTCCGTTGATGTTGGTAAATACATTGTCATTTGTCTCCGTGCTATCCATGGCAGTTACCACTGTGTTGTTGGGCACATTCACAATAAATGCCAATTGATCCACGATGACCAATGAATCTCTGATTCCTTTCTGTTGCGCTTTGCGGACACCATCATTCAACCGTTCCATCTGGTTGTCGCTGAGTTCAATCCCTCTGTCACTCAGTCTCCCTGCTGCATGCTTGGAAAACTTTAATTCCTCCGACTGTCCCTGCAAAGTTTTCTGCAAGAGTACATCCTGGAAGGATATCTGCGACTTCGACACCCGATTATCTGCGGTGCTTTGCGGTTTTATGTACCTGTCCTGAAGCTGCTCTATGGAAAGGAAGTTCTGATTCTGAATATCCATATTCATTCCTCCCTCTCACATCCTGTGTGGGTTAATCTTCGCCATTCTCTAATCCAGCTCTGATTTCCTTAGCTTTCTCTATGTACTTCTTCAAGGCCACAACTACATCCGAAGCCACAAAGGACTTCTCATAATCGCTCATCGCGTTGTATGTCTCCTCAAGTCCGTCAATAGTCTTCAAATCAGATTCGCTGATATTGTTTACATTGGGCAGCTTGTTGATAGAGATAACAAACTTTTCTGCCTTGTCATATGCTGCCAGATACTCGCTGTCAACTACGGTATCCAAATCATCAATGGAATAAAGAGACTCGTTAATGGACAAATACGCCTTACCGTTCTCATATACCACATAGTCAACCTTACCCTGCACATACTTGGTTTCACCATCAGAACCGGTAGTCTTGATATACACTTCCTTACCTACCAACTGACTTGCACGCTGCAAATCCATGCTGCCTGCCATATTCTGCATCTGCTCTACCTGTGAGAACTGCGCATATTGGGAAATATACTCTGTGTTAGAGGTAGGCTGCAAAGGATCCTGATACTTCATCTGCGCTACCAAAAGCTGCAAAAAAGCATCCTTGTCCATATCATTGCTTGCGGAATTCGCTTTGTTCAAGGAACTCTGGGAAGCAGATTCCACAACCTTGCCATCCTCAATAGGTGCTACTAATGCCATGTTCACCTCTCCTTTCTCATATTTGTCAAGCTATTATGCGGTGTAATCCACCGTCTGACCGTTTGCGGCCATCATCTCCGCTGTAAGCTGATCATCAGCTTCCAGTTCCTCAGGAATATCAAGTCCATCCAAACCATTTAAATTAATTCTTCTGGTTCTGGTACGACTATTCCCTGCGCTTTCACTCTGAGACTGTCTTCCTCTGCCCTGTTCTAAGTTCTGCTCAAACTGATGGGTCTGTACTGTCACCTCAATGGCTTCCACCTTTACCCCCTGCTCAGCAAAGCTTTCCTTAAGCTGAACCATCTGACTTTCCAAAGCAGCCTTTACCGTCTCGTTCTCAGCGATAAAATTCGCTGTCAGCACGCCGCCCTCTGATGCTACATGAATCTGTAATGTTCCAAGGCTTGCGGGATGCAACTGCATCTCCAGACTGGACACATCAGGTTTTACCTGAATTCTCATGTAATCCATAATCTGTCTCATCATATCCTGAGTTTCCGTACTCCATGTACTTGTGGGTGCCTGTACCTGCGCTTCTGCGGGCTGTGCATTTTCGTTTCGGATGGTCTGCAATACCAGATTACCGGTTTCATTTGCCCCCGGCTGATGATTGTTCCTGTCGTCTGCATGATTGTTGGAACCTTCATTCTTCGCGGCTTCGGCATTTTCAACCGCCTGAGTCTGAACCTGTGCATTTTCTCCGGTCTGAGCAAGAAGCTTCTCATCGCCTTCATCCTCTGTGGTAATCTCCACAATCGGCTCATCCGCAGTTGTCTCAGTCAAAAGCGCATCCGCAACCACTTCCTCATCCTGCATCTGCGAAACCGCCAACACAAGTTCCTCGGGACTCATTCCCATAGCTTCACTGCACTGTTCCAGTGCCGCACTGCCCTGCTCCATAAGCATCTGATAATCTGCATACAACTGCTCATTGGTAAGAAGTGCCAATGGGTTCTCCGCACCGCTCACCTGCAACAAAAGATTGCTCAAATTCTCCGGCTGCAACAAGTCTCCGGGTTCCAGATTCATGTCCGCCATGATTCCTTGCAGTTCCTCAACAGAAATGCCAAAAACATCTGCAATCTGCTGCATTAACTCAGCCGTCGCCGTTCCCACAACCTCTGCAACCCTCTCCAACTCCTCCTCTGAAAGTTCATCCGCCCTGCGGTTCGCATCAACAGAATCTGCGTCCTCTCTGCCGATGTCCTTTCTGGAATTGTCCTTGGCTCTCAAGTCATCTCCCGGCTTCACGTCATCCTTAGGCTTTACCGCGCGCTCATAGCCATCCTTCTGACCTGCGTCTGCTCTGTCGGCACCTGCCTGAGAGTTCCATACAGACTGAAAGCTCTCTTCCACAGCTTTTCCTACAGCACCGCCCTGCACCATTCCTGCACTAAGCATGCTCCCCACATCCTTTACTGATGTAGTCGTCATCGTCATCCTCCTTTCTTTCGTAAATTTGTATAATATATACCGATTTATATATCGGCAATATTACCCTGATTCTTAAGATTCGGGATTCATGATCTTGGTGAGTTTCGCAGCTACCTCCGGGTCCATAACGCCCATTATTGCCGCCCTACTCTCCGCATCCATGGCATTCAAAATATCTGCCACAAGAGACAAATCCTTCTCCATATTTTCAAAAATAGCCGCAGCCGCCTTAGGCTTCATCTGAGCGTAGGTTGCAGCATAATCCTGCACTTCCTTGCTCTCCTCCATCTGTGCCACAACCTGCTTGTAAAGATACTCCGCAGTTGCAGGGTCCATAGTCTCAAAATATTCCACATAGGCATCCTCGCCGGGGCCGTTCTCCGCATAGATTACTTCCTCATAAAACTCCGTGCGGATACGCTGGAACTCAACCTGCTTCTCCTCGAAAGGCTGTAATCTGAGCACCTCCGCTTTCAGAGTACTGATTTCCGCATCCTTTTCCTTAGAAGCCGTCTGCGACTGCTCAAGCTGCTTTTCCAGACTCTCTATCTGTTCCACTGCATCGCGCAGACTGGTGTAACCGCCATAGCTCTCCGCATCTGTAGTCTCAGTCAGGGAATTACCGGGCAAAATCTTATTCACCACAGGCACATCCTTAAGAATCGGTGTGAGTACAGAACTTCCAAAGTTGCCTACATCCATCTTAATCACAACGCAGATAACCAAAAGCCACAGCGCAACAATAAACAGCGTGGTAAAGAATGTAGCCACACCACTGCCCTCTGCCTCCTCATCCAATTCGTCTTCCTTCTTGGCGATTTCCTTGGCTCTGCGCTTCGCTTCCTTCTTCTGTTCCTTCTGTTCTCTCTTTAGCTGCTTCTTCTCGTCCTGCAGTTTCTTTTTTTCATCCAAAGCCGCCTGCTCCTGGGGCGATCTTTCTTTTGCCATAGCTTTATACCTCTTGCTTCTGACCATAGGTATAACTGGTCAGTTCGTCTATTGCCTTACTCTCCGCGCGATTCTCCTCGCGCACAAATTCTTCAAACGCCTTTTCACGCAAGGTTTCCTGTGTCTTGCGCTCCTGCATGGCCTCCGTCATACGGATTCTGGCCTTCTCCAGTTTGCGCGCCGCCCTGTCCACCTGCGCCCTCTGCTCACTCACATAACCTTCCAGCGTGAGAATCGCATTTTTATTTTCCTCTAAATCCCGGATATTTAACGTACCTTCCCGCAAACGCCTTGCCTGCTCCTCATATCCGCGTTTTCTATCAATCAGAGCCTCAAGCTTCTCTTCCTCCTCATCCAATTGCACACGAGCAGCAGAAAACTCCTGTTTGGCCTGATCCTCCATCTTAAGCTTAATATTCAAAATATTCTGTAGCCGATATTTAAACTTCGCCATTTCATTTATTGCCTCTAATCAAACATCGCCTGCATCCGGTTTGAACTCTCTTCAAAATCCACCTTCTCATCCGTCTCCTGACACAGGAATTCATTTACCTCCTGAATCTTGCTGATGGCATAATCTATAGACGGATTACTTCCACTCTTATATGCACCAATGTTAATCAAATCCTCAGCCTCACCATAGGTAGCCAAAACATTTCTAAGTCTGCCCGCTGCCTTCTTGTGATCCTTATCGGTTATCTGGCTCATACATCGGGAAATACTCTGCAAAACATCAATCGCCGGATAATGGTTCCTATGCGCCAGTTTTCTGTCAAGCACTATATGACCGTCCAGAATACTTCTGGCAGTATCCGTAATCGGCTCGTTGAAATCATCGCCGTCTACCAACACCGTATAAAGTCCCGTAATGGAACCCTTTGCATCTCTTCCTGCGCGCTCTAAAAGCTTAGGCATCTCCGAATACACACTGGGGGGATATCCTCTTGTCACCGGAGGTTCTCCGCTGGCCAGACCAATCTCTCTCTGAGCCATGGAAAAACGCGTCAGAGAGTCCATCATCAAAAGAACATCCTTGCCCTGATCTCTAAAGTACTCCGCAATGGCAGTGGCCGTCTTGGCCGCCATCTTACGCTCCAACGCCGGACGGTCTGATGTAGCCACAACCACAACCGAACGTCTCATACCTTCTTCGCCCAAGTCTCTCTCTATAAACTCGCGAACCTCTCTGCCTCGCTCACCAATCAGAGCAATCACATTGATATCCGCTTTGGTATTTCTTGCAAACATACCCATCAGTGTGGACTTACCCACACCGGAACCGGCAAATATACCGATTCTCTGGCCCTTACCTATGGTAATCAAACCATCTACAGCCTTTACACCCAAAGACAAAATCTCATCAATAATGGCACGACTCATAGGGTCAGGAGGATTGGCATCTACAGGATATTCCACTCCTACAATACCTTTTCCCGCCACAGGCTTACCCAGACCATTCAAAATCTTGCCTAAAAGCCCGTCTCCCACCGTCACAGACAGAGGATAACCTGTATTCTCCACAATACAGCCCAGACCGATACCTTCCACATTGTCATAGGGCATCAGCAAAGTCTTTTTGTCCTTAAACCCTACCACCTCTGCCATAATCGGCGAAGCCCCCTGCTCCTCATCAGGGATAATGCGACACAAATCCCCCAACTTGGCATCGGGACCCGCAGACTCAATGGTAAGACCCACTACATTTACCACCTTACCCAATCTGCGGAAATAGGTACGTTCTGCCATTTTTGTATATTTGTCAAAATCAATCTTTGGTGCTTTCAAAAGAACCTCCGTCCTAAGACCTCTCATAAGACAAAAGTCTTAACTTCCGACCAACCTCACCAAGCTGTGTTCCAAGTCCACAATCAAAGATACCGCTGTCGGTTTCTATCATACATTCATTTTTCTTAAGAGTAATATCTTCTACCAACTCAAGAGTTGCGTTAGGGGACGCAAGTGCTGCCATCAACTGTTTCTTCTCCATACTCACATACGGATAATCCTCCGCAGACACATGCACCAGAAAATCTCTGCCGCCCTCTATCTTGCGAAGTGCCGCTGTGGCAAGATGAACCAAAATCCCTCTGTAAGAAGACAACTCCACCTGAAACAAATGCTCATAGATGCCTGTAAGCACATCTATCATTTCTGTCTCCATATTTTCCAAAAGCCTGTCATACTCCGCTTCCATGGCCTTTGTACGCTCCGCAAACTCGTTCTCAATCCGGGCAAGCTCGGCATCCGCTCTCTGCTTACCCTCGGCATAACCTTGGGCTTTCGCCTGTTCCAAAGCCATAGTTCGCTCCTTGGCAATCTGAGCCTGAGCCGAACTGATATATGCCTGCTTTTCTGCCGCCGCCTCTTCTCTGGCCTGCGCCAAAATCTGCTCCGCTTCCTCCTGTGCTCTGGCATACAACTCTCCTGTGTCCGCTTCCGCTTTGATAACATTTCCCAAAGCCTCCCCGTCCTCCTCAGAGAGAAGTCCCTCCACACGCTCATAATTCAATCCGACCGTGAAACCATCCTCGCCCTCACCGCTTACAAAACCGGCATTCTCAGGCTGTTTCATCTTAGCCGCCAACTCCTCAATGCGCTTCTCCATCAGCGCATTGACATCAATCACCCGCTTCTCACCTTCCTGAAACGATGTGTATCCCATTTTCAAAAGATTACTAGACAATAATCTCGTCACCTCCGCCTCTGGAAATAACGATTTCTCCTGCATCCTCCAGCTTTCGGATAATATTTACAATCTTCTGCTGTGCTTCCTCTACATCCTTCATACGAACAGGACCCATGAACTCCATGTCCTCTCGAATCATAGTAGCAATACGCTTGGACAGGTTGTTGAAAATCGCTGTCTGTACCTGCTCGTTGGCACCCTTCAATGCAATCTCCAAATCGTTGTTGTCCACATCACGCAGCACACGCTGAATTGCACGGTCGTCCAAAAGCAGAATATCCTCGAATACGAACATCTTCTTTCTGATCTCGTCTGCCAACTCCGGCTCTTCGATTTCCAAAGTCTCCATAATATGTTTCTCTGTACCACGGTCTACCGTATTCAAAATGTCTACAACCGCATCTACGCCACCGATAACAGTGTAATCCTGATTGACCAGACTTGCCAGTTTGGACTCCAACACCTTCTCCACCTCTTTGATAACATCGGGACTTGTACGGTCCATCAGTGCAATACGCTTTGCCACCTCTGCCTGTCTGTCAGGCGGCAATGCCGATACCACCTGCGCTGACTGTCCGGGTGCAAGGTAGGACAAAATAAGTGCAATGGTCTGAGGTTGCTCGTCCTGAATAAAGTTGATAAGCTGTGCTGCATCCGTTTTGCGGACGAACTCGAAAGGCTTTACCTGCAAGGAAGCTGTCAGCTTGCCGATAACCTCCATCGCCTTTTCTTCACCAAGAGCCTTGTCAAGAAGCTGCTTGGCATAACCGATACCACCCTCGGCAATATACTGCTGTGCCAGACACACCTCATAAAACTCATTAATAATTGCTTCCTTCACCTGCGGCGTTACGCTTCTGGTGTTGGCAATTTCCAATGTAAGTTCCTCTATTTCTTCTTCCTTCAAGTGCTTAAACAATCCCGCAGAGCGTTCCGGTCCCAAAACAATCAGCAAAATCGCTGCTTTCTGGAGTCCGGATATGCCCATATCCGATTTCTTAGCCATTTGTACTCTCCTTATGTATTACCCTTGTTTACCAATCCTCACTAAGCCAGTTGCGCAGGAGCAATGCCGCAGACTCCGGCTGCTCATCCACAAACTTCTCAATCAGCTTGCGTGTCTCGGATTTCTCCTCCACATCAATATCCTCCAACTCACTCTCAGGCATGGACTGCAACAAACTTTCCACGGAAAGTTCTTCATCCTCAGCAGCCTTACGACTGGCAGCCATGCTGCGGATTACAACAAATCCAAGCAGAGCAAGAATCACAAGCAACATGATAATACTTGCAACATTGGTCCAATCCACGGAAAGTCCGGGAGCATCCACAAACACAGGGGACTCATAGGACACAATGGTAATGTTTTCCAAAGGAATCCGGGTGGCTGTATGAGCCATATTATAATAATCCTGGTCAACTTCAAGCTTTACATCATTGGCGTTATTTAACTTAAACTCCTCCCATGTAATGCCATCCAGAAGACCCATAGCCTCTACATCTTCTTCCTTGTACTGACGATAACGAATCAGTGCAATGGACATGCCGGAATTATTGTAATTGATAGAACCTGCCGGAGTTATCTTGTGCTGAATATCCTCATTGGGCAAATAGTCCACCAAAATTTCAGTTTGCGTAGCAGAAGAAGCATTGGAATCAGGACTTACGTACACCTGCTCATCATTGGAATCCGTTCCCGGCACATAAGAACCACTGTTCTCATTTTCCGACTCAAACTTTTCTTCATGTGCTTTATGTCCCTCTTCACGCCCCTCCGGAGCATAATACTCCTTAACAGTCTGCTCATAATCGGAATAATCCATATCAAGGCTACAGGTAACCTCCACCTGGCTGAACTGGTTGGTTGCATACAACACGTTCTTTACCTGATTTGCCACCATAGACTGACCCTGATTCTGCAACTCCTGCATGGAACTTGCAATACCTGCCGATGTGTAGTCATCACCACCGGTAAACAATAAATTGGACTCCGAATCCAAAATGGTAATATTAGACGTAGTCTCGTTTCCAAGCCAGGTAGCAACCGCTCTCGCCATATTTGCCGCATTGGCAGACGTAAAGGTTCCATCCAACTCAAGTTTGATATAGGCACTGGATTCCTGCGCTCTACGTGCCAAAGTTCCATCCTCGGGAGGAATGTTCAAAAGCACCTCTGCACTCTTAACATTGCTGAAAGAGGATAAATTCTTGGAAATCATGCTCTCATATGCAGCCTTGGTCAACTTTTCCTTGTCAGAAGCCGTAGTCGAAATGCTACCATTCAACGCCTCCTGAATGGTGTACTCATCCGCTCCGTAGCCCTCTGCACCAAGTGCCCACACTGCAGTCTGATACTGCTCGGCTTCTACACTAAAATGCAAAGCATTATCCGAAGCTACATATTGAATGCCCGCTCCTTCCAAAAGTTCTTGAACTTCCGCTGCCTCCGCTTCCGTTTCACAGGTAATCAAATCCACGTACTGGGGCTGTGATGTCACATATATTATAATTGCAAAAGCAAAAATCACAGTTGCACCCAAACCTATGATTATCGTTTTCTGGCGCGAGGTGAATTTATTCCACCAATCCTTTACCTTTTGCAGGATTTCTTTAATCTGTTCCGGCATGGTATTTCTCCTGTTGTTTATTATCGTAATTACACTTTAGTCAGCAGACCGCTGACATAGCAGTCCTTAAATCTGCATCTGCATCAGCTCTCTGTAAGCCTCGAGAAGCTTATCTCTCACTGCAACAGTGTACTGCAGTGCAGTAGAAGCCTTCTGTAAAGCAATTGTCAGATCATGAGTATTCTCCGTTTCACCAAGAGCAAACTTAATCTCCTCATTTTCTGCATCCGACAGATAGCTGTTTGTAGTTTTAATGTTATTAATGGCAGAGTTCAAAATCGAATCAAACATAGTGCCATCTACTTTTTCACGGTTATTATTTACCTTAGTAAGACTTCCTGTCAGGGTCGAAAGTTCATTCACGGAATTCATCCCACTCGTTATACTCAGACCGCTCAGTGAAGAAATTGCTGACATATCCATCTCATACCTCCTTATATATCCTTGGTATATTACTTTACATCAGTGCTTATGTATTACTGCTTGGTCAGTTGCAATCCCTGCAATGCCATGGACTTGCTTGCACTGAACGCTGTAGCATTGGCTTCATAAGCACGGCTCGCATCAATGAGATTGGTCATCTCCGTCACGATATTTACATTGGGATAAGTTACATATCCATTTTCGTCCGCATCGGGATGGGAAGGATCATATACCATCTTCCCTTCTGTCTCTTTATCCTCATAAATTCCGGTTACCTTAACTCCCTGTCCCACATAGTTTGCACTTGCACCCTTGAGCACCTTGTGGAAGCTACTGGAAACATCCTGCCCCTTCACCCCAAAAGCCACAATCTTTCGAACGTAAGGGGTGCCATCCTGAGTTCTGGTAGTCTGTGCATTTGCTACATTCTCAGAAATCGTATCCATACGCAAACGCTGTGCCGTCATACCGGACGCATTTACATTGAAAGAAGAAAACATACTCATCGCCTATTCCTCCTGCTTATCAGCCTTTATCTGTCATACTTTACAGCCTTACTTCATAACAGTCTGTAAATTGGTAAATTCCTGATTAATACTTGTTAAAAGTCCCTGATATTTCAACTGGTTCTCAGCCAGCATTACATTCTCATTCTCAATATCTACATTATTACCGTCCAAACGATAGGAAAAGTCGCCGTAGTCTGTATACAACTGTGCATTCAAGCGACTGGTTTTCACATTGTCTACCTTGGAATCCATAGACTGAAAACGGTTATAGCCTAACGCCTTTTTCAGTTCCGATTCAAAAGCTACATCCTGACGCTTATAGTTCGGTGTGGTTGCATTGGCAATGTTGTTGGATATCGCTGTGTTACGTAACCAACTCGCATCTGCTGCTTTATCAAGCACATTAATATAGTCAAAGGCATTCGTATTAATCATAGCAAACTCCTCTCTTGTAGAACATCAAATAATGGGACATACGTCACCCACTCTATTCTATTATAAATTATTTTCCCAAAAACACAATGCTTTTCGTCTAAAAAATTGTGCTAATTTTCGTACACAAAAATATGTAGGAACGTATATCGTGCACCAAAAAAAGGATTTATTGTTAGCAATAAATCCTTTTTCCATCGGCCTCGCCGCGTAATCCGTTACAATATAAAGTTAATCTATCCTCACTGATTCTGACGCTTCAATTCTTCAATCTCATCAAATACCACATCATTGAGAACCTTGATGTAAGTACCCTTCATACCGGAGGACCGTGACTCTATCACGCCCGCACTTTCAAACTTACGCAATGCATTGACGATTACGGAACGGGTAATTCCCACGCGGTCAGCAATCTTGCTGGCAACCAGAATACCTTCCATACCACCCAATTCATCAAAAATATGGGTAATCGCCTCCATCTCCGAAAAGGATAAGGTACTGATGGCTGATTTGACAACGGCCACCTTACGGCTCTCCTCCGCACTCTCCTCATTGACCGCACGAAGCATTTCCAGCCCCACAACCGTAGTTCCATACTCACACAGAATAATATCATCAATATCATACTGCTCATTGCATTTGTAAATAAATAACGTACCAAGACGCTCTCCCGCAATCTCTATGGGAGCAATGGTCGCCTGAAATTTGCGAATATCCTTACTCTCAAAACCGAGAGTCTCCAGATTTACATTCTCCTTGGTAGACAATACTCCCAACAGACGCTCATTAAGCATATTATCAATAAATCCGCCTACACTCTCATCGATAAGCTCAGTAATCGTATCAACGCCATCCGCCTTGCCTACGCCCAAAACCTTACCCTTACGGCTGATTACAAGCACATTAGAATTCAGAATCTCACGCATCACCTTGCAGATATCATTAAAAACAACCTTACTTGAATTATTATTGTGCAAAAGTTTCCCAATCTTCCGGGTCTTATCCAATAGTTGTACGCTACTCATACATTTTCCTCCATTTTTGGGGCTATACTACCGGTACATGGATATTTTAGCACAAATAAATTCAAATTACAATGTAAAAATAGCAAATTTATTAATTTTTTTCAATTTATTTGAAAATTGTGTGAAAACTCATTAAACTAGAGCAGTTTCCTTTGTTTTATCTTGAATATGTCCACAATTCTCATCCATGCAGACACATTTACTACCCTTCTCAAGCATCACACCGCCGCACTTCGGACATTTTTCCTTGGAAGGCTTATCCCAAACCATGAAATCACAGTCCGGATTGTCCACGCATCCAAAGTATCTTCTTCCCTTCCTTGTCTTCTTAAGCACAATATCCTTGCCACACTTCGGACACTCTACGCCGATTTTCTCCAGATAAGGCTTTGTATTACGGCACTCAGGGAATCCGGGACAGGCCAGAAAACGTCCATGAGGGCCGTATTTGATAACCATATTACGTCCACAATTTTCACAGATTTCCTCTGTCTCCTCATCCGCAATGGTAACCTCCGGCAAATCCTTTTCCGCCTGCTTTACTGCATCATCCAAATCAGGATAAAAATTCGCTACAATGGTCTTCCACTTAACACTTCCTTCTTCCACCCCGTCCAAAAGAGCTTCCATATTTGCAGTGAAATTCACATCTACAATAGTAGGAAATGCTTCCTTCATCATATTGTTAACCACCTCGCCAAGCTCTGTGACATAAAGATTCTTGTTCTCCTTAGCCACATATCTTCTGGCCTGAATGGTAGTAATGGTAGGCGCATAGGTACTGGGACGGCCGATTCCTAACTCTTCCAGAGCACGCACCAAAGATGCCTCCGTATAATGGGCAGGGGGCTGGGTAAAGTGCTGCTTGGCGTCAAACTCTACCAAGGAAAGTTCGCTGTCTGTGCCAAGGCTCTTGCTTAGGCTGTTTTCCGCCTCCTTCTCATCCTCCTGCACATAAACACTCATAAAACCATCAAAAACAAGCTTGGAAGCCGCTACAGTAAACAACTGCTCCCCTGCCTGAATCTTCACGGAGGTAGTCTCATACTGTGCAGAACTCATACGACTGGCAACAAAACGCTTCCATATTAGCTGATAAAGGCGGAACAAATCTCTGGGCAGCTCGTCCTTAATCGCCACAGGCATTCTAGCCGGATCTGTAGGACGAATTGCCTCATGAGCATCCTGTATCTTCTGACCATTCTTCTTGGCATTGGTATTCTCTGCCAAGTATGCCTCACCATACTGTTTGCCGATAAAATCGGCAGCCAAACTTTCTGCTTCCTCAGACACACGGGTGGAATCCGTACGAAGATAGGTGATCAGACCGATGGTACCCTCTCCCTTGATTTCAACACCTTCATAAAGCTGTTGCGCAAGACGCATAGTCTTCTGTGTGGTAAAATTCAATACCTTACTGGCCTCCTGTTGCAACGTGGAGGTAGTAAAGGGAAGAGGTGCCTTTTTGATGCGCTCCCCCTTCTTAATCTCTGTCACACGATACTCTGCACCCTTCAAAGACTTCATAATGGCGTCCACTTCCGCTTTGCTGCGAAGCACCTGCTTCTTGTCTGCTCCCTTGCCGTCCTTTACAGAACCGTAATACTTGGCCACAATAGGCTTTTTCTCACCCTTTACAGCAAGAGAAGCGTCCAAAGACCAATATTCCTCGGGAATAAAGGCATTAATCTCCTCCTCGCGGTCGCAGATAATGCGCAATGCTACCGACTGCACACGTCCGGCACTTAATCCCCTTTTAATCTTAGCCCACAATAAGGGGGAAATCCGATATCCCACCATACGATCCAACACACGTCTGGCCTGTTGGGCATCCACCAGATTCATATTAATCTCTCTGGCGTTCTTCAAGGATTCCTTTACCGCATTCTTGGTAATCTCATTAAAGGTAATACGATATACCTTTTTGTCCTGCAATTTCAACGCATGATACAAATGCCATGAAATAGCTTCTCCCTCGCGGTCCGGGTCAGTTGCCAGATAAATCTTCTCGGCCTTCTTGACCTCCTTACGAAGGGCAGCCAGAATATCTCCTTTTCCACGGATAGTAATATACTTAGGCTCATAATCATGCTCCACATCAATTCCAAGCTGACTTTTGGGCATATCACGAACATGTCCGTTACTTGCAGCCACTTCGTAATTTGCTCCCAAAAACTTCTTAATTGTCTTCACCTTAGCCGGCGACTCTACAATAACCAAATACTTTGCCATATCTCTCTCCCACAATTGGTTTAAGTCAATCGTGAATCACTATACACCAAAATTTTGCAGGACGCAAGTTATTTTAGAAAATTTAAAGAAAAAAACCACATTGAGTCAAACCCAATGTGGTTTTAAAAGTGCCTTAATTCAATTAATTACTTACATTGAAGTAGATAATACCGTTTCCAGTAGTCTCATCTGCAAAGGTAGAAGTATCGCTATAAGTATTACTCATCCAGGTCTCATCCCACTTCAGAGTCAGCTTATACATACCTTCAGTTCCGGGTGCCTTAACCTTCATCCATCCATCCGTCTTATTTCCAGTATAGCCAAGACCCCACTCTGTGGATACATCAACCCACTGGGGAGTCGTGCCGGAAGTATCATAACGCTGAAGTTCATACTTCATATGAGAATTCTGAACAAACAGCTTATCCAAGTGACCTGCAGTAGCCTCTACATCAATTACATACAAATTATCTCTCTTAAACTGCAATGCCTCATTCTGAGGAATACCAAAGGTACCTACAGGGAACATTACCAATTGTCCATTGTGGTCATAATACTGCAGGAATTCAAGTCTAACCTCAGGAATGGTAAACTCAAACAAATACTCTTCCTTTGCGGTCGTTGATGTCGGCCAATGTACATTTCCTGCATCATCCACATATTCATACATAATCTCTACTGCATAGGCAAGACAGGGATTTAAGTCATATTCATCAGGACGAACAGGTGTAAATCCGGGGGTACTGGTATCCCCAAGCACATCCCACTCCGTCCATGAACCGAGATATGCCAAAATATTCCCGTCTGCATCCAACTTCGCAGGTGCAAAACGAATGCTTCTCCTTACCTTATTGCCACCATATTGATCCTTAATTGCACCCCAATCAATATGCTCAATAATCTCTACAAAATCATCGCCTCGCAGGAAATCACTGTTTTGACTAAAGTTTCTTCCACCTAATTCCCAACTCTTTGTAACTTCTTCATACTGTATACCGGCCTTATTGGTCTGCACATAGTTTACAACACCACGGGAATGCTTAGAAGAAGCAGTAAATTTAATCTTAATTCCGGGCAAAAGATCTTGCTTCAACTTAAAGGACAAAATCGGATTAATATCTTCCTCTTTATTCGTGATTTCTATATAATCTGTCCAAGGGGAACCGTCAGACATCTCCACAGACCATGTAACACCACTGGTATCTTTATAATCCAAGTCATAATCTGCCGCAAGCACCTGAGTCAAATTGGTTCCCAGTACTGCAGCGGGAAGGTCATATTCAGCATTCGTTTTCAAAGCCGTACCATTGGTTAAGACACCGGGTCCCACGCTCAACTCCAGTACACGTCTAACCTTCACAGTAACCGTCTCTGAATCAAAAGGATTACCGGTTAAAGGATTAACCTCCTGAGTCGTGAGTGTCACATAAAACTCACCTGCAGCACCACCCTTTTCGTTATTTCCCACAATAACCTTCACACCATCAGTAGTTCTCTCGTATCTAGTGTTGAAATCATCCGCATTAGTAATATTAATATCATACTCAGCGGACGCACCACCACTGGCTACTACATTTACCGGGAAAGAATACTCCTGATTGGGTTCAAGGGTAACATTGCTAATAACATTAATATCCACCGTCTTGGAAACAGTTACTGCCGTACTGGACTTCGGGTCATTACGGGAAGTAACATTGTATACGGTGCTGATGGGTCTTCCATCCTTCTCCATGCCAATCTTAATCTGTGCATTACGAGACTTGGCAAAATCGGAAGCATCCACAAAAAAATCCGTAACATTCTTCGCCAACACACTAGATGTAGATGTACCGCTCACAAGATCTGTACAGGTATAAACCAATTCATTCGCAGCATTCAAAACAATCACATGCTTTGCATCCACATTGTTAATTTCCAAAGTTTTGGAAGAACCGTCAAAGTTCACGGTATTGGTTGCATCTACAAGCAGACTTTCAATTACATTCGCTGTAAAATGAGAGTCCTGCTGCAATGAAGCCTCCGTACTGCCCGTCTTGTAAGACTGAGCAGAGAAAACCATCGCACTTCCAATTACCGTAGAAACTGCAGCCAGAATACCCACTGCAATCAGCATCTCCACAATGGAAAAACCACGCGTATCCTTTCTCAACCTCTTTGCAAATAGTTTCATAATCTTCTCTCCTTACCTCTTTATATTAACCTTTCCGGTTAATGGCGACAATTCTACAATGTACTCCGTATTGGCTTTATCCCCTCTAATGACACGAAGCTGTGTACAGTAATCTCCCGCACCTGCTACCTTCTCAAAGCCACCGCTGCCTCGCTTAAACTCCAATGTTAGAGGAGCCGCTGCGCTAAGCTGTGTCTCAGTACCCGCGATTGTATAATAAACATCCACAGTTCGGTCACTGATGGGTACCGGTCCGGTGGTGGAACCTTCTACTGTCTCATAGACAACGATTTTTTCATCCTCCACTGTCAGCTTATAACTGGTACTCTTCTTACCCATAGCCGTTGTGCGATGTCTGTTCAAAGACTGCACAAGCTTCTCCGCACACTGCTGTGAAGGTTTATCACTTATGGCATTGATACCGATATATAGTCCTCCGCCAACAATAGCCATAATTGCCACTACCATTATAATCTCTACAAGCGAAATTCCTCTGTTATCCTGTCTAAGCTTCATACTGTCACCCACTTACTGCTTTTCCCAATTTACATACTTTACAAACTCAGATACCTCTATAGGATCTTTTCTCAAGGCAGCCGTCATATCCGCCGGTGTCGTCATCTCTGCCGTATCCACTCCCCAGTTAATACTGGGAGCTTCCACATAGAAATCCGTAGTGATAATGGAGGTATAACCATCTGCATCCGTAGTGGTTACCACTACTCCCTTTATCAGAACATACCCTTTATCCTCATGAACCTCTAACATCTCATCCGTGCTGTATGCACCGTCTCCATTAGCATCAGTAGCAGTGATATCTACATCGACTGTATCGATATCATTGGCACCATCACCATCCGCATCAATAAACCAATACGTCATACTACCACTATTCAACCAGGACTTCCAGTCACCACCACTATGAGTATTCCAGTCCTTTTTAATCTCATCAATAAATTTCTTGTAGTAGGCTTCTCTGCGGGCTTCCGCAGTTCCTAAATAAGAGAAATTCTTTACCGTGTCCTCATAAGCTAACAGTGCTGCCTCCGAGGCATCCTCCGTAAACTTTGTCTTGAATTTCTCCATGGGAATCTCACAATAGTAAAAACTCTTTTGATTTCGATAATCTGTCTGCTTTACCTGAAAGTTCATGGCAGAAATATACAACAGAGTCGTCGCAAGGATTGTAACGAACAACACTACTACCACAACCGTCACCATTGCAGCACCCTTATTATTCAGTTTCATAGATTTCAACTTCTTAATCAGCTTATCCATTGGACTCATCTTCCTTATCCATTCACTTTCCGCTTGCTTTCCTTAGTTGTTCATGGTTCCTCTAAAGGCAGCAATTACGTCTGTCTCTCCTGCCTTATACACCTTTACCGTAATGTCATATAAGAGACCCTGATCATTCTTTGTATCTTCCTCAAGACTCTTCGTCACGCTAAAACCGCCAAGAGAAGGAGTTAGATTTCCCGTACCCACAATTCGCTTGGACAAATTATGGAACAATGTTGCATTAGAAGCACCATTTACCGCAAGACTGTAACTATCCTCATATACCTGCAATGCCGTATCGGAAACTCCACTCGCCTTTTGCTTAATCACACGCACCTCAACAGGAGTACCCACCCCACTGGTATCAATATTAATCGTGTCCGTAGCAGAAGTCGCACCTATTACGCCGGCATACATAGGCTCATAATAAAGGTATATTCCTTCTAAGTCACCGCCTGCGGAGGCAATACTTGCGGAATTGTCGTAAACAATCTCCTCAAACACACTGGTTCCAGCACCGAAATCATGCTGAATGGTACCGCTGACAGACTGACCCGTCTTGGTCTTTATACCGGAACCTGTGGAAACATACTTATAAGAATAGGTAAGCGCAAAATCATAGTCTATGGTCAGTTTTACGATTTCAGCCGCACCACTGGTCGCTGTGGTAATGTTAATCTTCCGATCCACACTAGAAATATTGACCGTATCCAAAATCTTAGTGCCACCGCTGACCATATCCGCAGGATTTGCCAAAGCTGCCAAATCATCCTGCGCCTTACCGTAAAGCTTTGTCTCCAAATCTGTAAGGTCATTGGACTTTCTCTTGATAACGGCATCCGTATAGGGATTCATTTCCTTCATTTCAAGTATTTGGAAATCCCCTTGTTTATTTACCTCAATCTCAACATCATACCGCTTTTCTTCTTCAATTGCATTCTTAATCTTAAAATTATAATGTGTCGCATCATAATTCAACTGCTTCTCAGTATCCACCGCAACTACATTTGTTGAACCCTGTAACGCCTCAACACTAAGCGTCGTGGAACCATCATAGCTCACGCCCTTAAACGCATCTGAGTTCGCTGCCAAAGCTGTGCCCTGCGCTGCGCTACCGGGTGTAGTGCCAAACTGCAAGCACAAATCCTTTATGGAATACGCCTTAAAACTCTCTATGGTACTCTCTGCCACGGCAAGGGCTCTCTGCTGTTCTCTGGAACGTGCGTTATTACCCACAGCGGAAGAAAATAAACGCATGGTAGGTGCTACTGCGGCTGCAAAAATAACCACCGCAACAATAATCTCCACCAGAGACAAACCTTTGTTATTCAGTTTTTTTCTCATCTGAGCTGCCTTTATTAATCTTCTCACTGCTTTCATCATTGCTTATTCCTCGCTATTAAGTATCAGTCTGAAAGGATTGGTTGCTCCTGCCTCATAATCAGCCATATCAGGTGCCTTGTACTCCTTGTAGGTTCCTGCCATACTATAGAAGGAAACATCAATAATACCCTTCAGATTATTGCTTACAGAACCCTCATCCATATTCTCTTCCTTAACAATCGCTACATTATGGATGGCAATTCTGCCGGGATTTGCATAAATTTGACGAACACAATCCTTCAAATCCACATAACTCATCTCGCCATTATAAGTTGCTTTGCGCTCTACAAAATCAATGGTATTCTCCAGACCTTCCACCTTGGTCTTTACAGTCTCCTCTGCAGGTACGGTATAAAGCACCTCGGGCACTTCAATACCAATCTCATCGTACTTAATTTTGGATACACTCTGCATATCCACAGCCATCATAACAACATCTTCTTCGCGAGCATCTGCGGGATAGGAATCAACCATATCTACAACCGCTTCTTTGATCTTCTCAGTATCCTGACGATACACCTCTCTGTTCAGATAATGAATCTCCATAGCAGCAATCTCTGACTTCAAGGTTGTATTCTGTGCCTTCAAAAGATTGGTCTTCTCAGTATACTCCTGATATACAAATACATACAGTGCAACAACAATTACCATACCAAGCACTGCTACACATGCAAAAACATTCTTACTGGAATTCTTCTTCATCGCTTATATCCCCCTATCCTATTGTGCTGCAGACTCGGTAGTCTCAGTGGTAGCCGGTGCTGCCGCAGCCGAACGGTCAACTAACTCCGGCTCAAGCTCCAAGGGATAGTAAGCACAGGTAATGGTAAAGATAATCTCTCTGGGCTTCTCCTCCTCATCGCTCTCAGGGGTCTCTTCCGCACCCTCCTCAGTTTCAGCAGGCGCAGCAGGTGCATCCTTCTCACCCAGTGCCTCTGCAACCTTATCATCAATCTCCTTTGCCTGATCATCCACTTCCTTCTCTTCCACGGAAGTCACAGTCACATTCATTACACTTTCAAAGTTACGAATGGTCTCAATGATTTTTGCAGCCTTTTCCTTATCAGTCACAGACATCTTGATTGCAGCAACCTCATCATCAGAAGCAAACTCAAGCAGCTCTACATCCTTAGGAAGCTTCGCCTCCAGTTCATCAAGGAAAGCAAGAAGAGCATCATTGGAATGCTTAGACATACTCTCACCGTGGAGGAACTTCTGATATACATCCTGAACGCTTACATATTCATCATAGGCGTTCTTTCCATCCTGATAAAGTGCCTTATCAGCAGTAAGCTTGTCATTTTCCTTCTTTGCAGTATTGTACGGCAGAACAGACATTGCCACAAGAGCTCCTGCCACAACTATAACCAAAAGACCTACTAAAACGGTATAAGCACCATAGTTTGCTTCTTTCTTGGACTTACCGCCACTCTTAGCAGACTCATGCAGGAAACCTTCACCAGAAAAACCTGCACCGATACAGGAGAAGTAAGCATCACTCTTCTGCTTAACATCAGAGTCAGCCGCATCAATATCCTGCATAAGGCCTGCCTTCTTGCAGACAATGCCAAGTGCCTCACCCAGAATTTCAGCAACACCAATGAACTGTGCACCCAAACCGATGATAGACACGTTCTCAATTTCTTCACCATTAAAATGAGAGTTGAAATAGTCAAGCACTCTCATGGTACCGCTAAGCAGAGGATTCAAAGCCTCTGTTACAGCCTCTCTTGCCTCAGGACGACCTGCCTCCTTGATGCCGGCAATAGGCTCAGTGGTACAGTTCTGTCTGGTAATCACACGCCATACACCGAGAGTATCACCTGCAGCAAAGCTGGGCTGTGTAGCAACCTCGTTCATGGCATCGCCCACACCGTAATTGATACTTCTCTGCAAGAGCAGTACGCCATCCTTAACAATGCTGACGATGGAGTATTTTTCCTCCATCTTAATAATAGCCTGACAACCTGCCATCTTGGCATTACGAGCAGACTCGATAATACTTGCACCACTACAGCATACATTAAGCACATCCAGACCGCATGCACTTGCAAGTTCCTTGTACTTGTCAAGCATCATCTTCTCAGCCGCAAATACGAGCACTCTGTGCTTACCAATATCAGGACCGTCAGTAAAGGTCTGTACCAGAGACTGGGTTACCTCATACTCTGAAAGGCTTACGGGGAAATATTCAGACAGATTTGCCTGAACAACTGATCCAATCTGATTCTCCTTTACGGCAGGTACAGTAACCTCACGGGTAATAATCTTACTGGACGCAACGGTAAATACAACCTTCTTGGTCTTAATACCATTACGAGCAATGGTCTCCTTAATGGAGTATGCCAAATCCTTCATCTTGTTGTCGGAAATATAACCGTCAACCACAGCTCCAAGAGGTGTAATTGCCTCGTGACACTGATAGATTTTAGGTCTCTTTACCTTGTAGTCCATCTCACACAACTTGATAACGGAGTGTCCAAGTTCTATACTGAGTACTTTAGCCATTTGTTATGTGCCTCCCATAAATTAATTAACTTCTTTTCATTCTTTTAAGTAAATTTATATAAAATTAAATTACTTTCCAATTCAATACGGTTATGCTACCGTGAGCATTCCAATATACCATGTGACAAACTCACTGCCCCACAGAACAGCAATTGCCGTTCCCAAAGCTAAATATGGTCCCATGGCTAATACATGATCTTCCTTGCTGACCTTCATTCGAATAATATGTATTACAGAACCAAAAATACATCCTGTAACAAAAGCAAACAAATTAATCTTCCATCCCAAAAGAAGTCCGGTTGCAGCCATCAGTTTCACATCACCGCCGCCGATTGCCGTACCACCGGAAACATAGTATATAATTGCCAGTACACCACTGACAGTCACGAGACCGATTACATACTCAAGCCAGTTATCCAGATTCATAAGAGTATGAATCAGTCCCAGTGCCAGTATGAAATAATTGAATCCCTCAGGGATTTCATAAGTTCTAAAATCAATGACACTCAAAGCAAAGAGTGTACTAAATAATAAGCAATAGAGTAGGGAATCTACGCTCAATCCGTACTTGGCGAACACCACCAGGTACAGCACTCCGTTCAGCCCCTCTATAAGAGGGTACTGAACAGAGAGCTTTGTTTTGCATTTGCGACACTTGCCTCCAAGAGCCAGATAGCTGAACAGCGGAACCAAATCAAACCATTTCAGTTGATAGCCGCAGCTCATGCAATGCGATCTGGTCGTTACAATATTCTCTTCCTTCGGTATTCTATAAATGAGTACATTTAAGAAACTACCGATAACAATCCCATACAGGAATACAATTATGTAAAGAAAAATCATCCAAGGCATGTAGGGTGTGTCCTTTCACAAAACTAAAGTAAATCTTACTGATTAGCAGTCTCGTAAGCAGTGGAGCTAGGCCAAATCTCAGCGCCGCCCAACTCAATCTTGGTAACACCGTTTACATCATCCCAAGTTACAGACCAGCTCTGGGAAGCATCAACCTTGGGAACAGGTGCCTTAACCTTAGTACCGGTAGAAGTTGCGGAAGCACCGGTACCGGAAGTGCTGTTGATAAGAGCAGCATCACCTGCTACAGAAGCAGTACCGGTAGAAATAGCTACGGAAACACTAACAGGAACGTTGGTAGAATCAGCTACAGCTACGTTAATAGCAGTTGCAATCTGCTCAGCGTTGGTAATGTCGGTAGAAACCTTGGACTGCTTAACATACTTCAGATACTGAGGAGCAAGTACACCCATCAGTACTGCCATGATAGCAATAACGATAATCAACTCAACCAGAGAGAAACCTTTGTTGTTCATGTTCTTTTTCATAATACACATTCTCCTTTTAATATAGTTTATTTTTTATCTTATGCGCCCCGTCCCTACCCGCGGCGTATAATTCAATCATTGTTGGTGCGATAGCCATCCACTGTATCATCTGCATTGGGCCAGATTTCATAGCCGCCCAACGTGATGACATCCACCCCCTCAGAATCCACCGTTACCACCCAAGTATAACTTGGATTCACCTTAGATTCCGGAAAAGCAGCGATATTGGGAAGGTCTGCCGCCGTCACCTGAATGGTATTCCCCGGCTCCGGCACATGCAACGCTTCCTCTTCATCCGCCAAGGCAGTTGCTGTGGCATCCGCTATCTGCTCTGCATTGTTGATATCATAAGTAATCTTCGACTCTCTCACATGCTTCAGATACTGGGGTGCCAACACCGATACCAAAACTGCCATAATCGCCATTACGATAATTAGTTCTACCAACGAAAAACCCTTGTTGTCTTTACGAATCATCCCTTCAACCTCTCTGTTTGTACGTCGCTTGCACATTTGTACAGATTTCTTACAGGTTCTCCAAGGACTCGTACATGGTAAGCATGGGAGCCATACAAGCTGCAATCAGGCCACCAACTACAACCGCCAGAACAACGATAATCATAGGCTCCATAGCAGCCATCAGGGACTGTACTGCCATTTCAACCTCTTCGTCGTAGTAGTCAGCCAGTTTATCAAGCATTTCCTCTGTATTACCGGCTTCCTCACCAATCTTAACCATATGATAAACCATAGGAGGGAACAAACCACATTCCTCCAAAGGTCTCGACAGCGGCATACCAATGGTTATCTCATCTTTCGCCGCAGCCAACGCCTCTTGGAAATACACATTACTTACTACCGTAGAGACAATCTCTACCGCCTGAATCAAAGGCACACCGGAACCAAGCAGAGTACTCATGGTACGAGCTGTCAGGGAAGATGCAGACTTTACAACCATGTTGTTTACTACAGGAATCTTAAGTGCCGCCTTACCAAACACATGACGCCCCATATCCGTCTTGCTAAAGGACATCACACCTACCACAAGTCCAACCACAACAGGTACAATAATGAACCAATAACTTCTTAAGGCATTACTCATTGCCACATACATCTTAGTGATAGCAGGAAGATCCGTTCCCAAATCCGCAAACATGGACTCATAGTTCGGGATAACGTACACCAACATAACAACAGATACTGCAATTGCTACAATTACGATTGCGATAGGATAAATCATCGCCTTCTTTACCATTGCCTGCGTCTTGGCACTACCCTCCAACTGGGAAGCCACACGTTCCATAGCCACGTCCAGATTACCGGAAGCCTCACCTGCGGCAATCATGTTAATCATCAGGCTCGGAAAAATCTGCGGATGAGCCCCCATCGCTGTGGTAAGGCTGTCACCTCTCTCTACCGCAATACGAACCTCTCGCAAAGTCTCCTGCAACTTCTTGTTCTCCGTCTGTTCACAGAGCATCTTCAAGGATTCAATAATCGTTACACCCGCTCTGTTCATACTGGTAAACTGACGGCACATAACGCCCAGATCTCTTACAGTCGGCTTCTTACTTCCTAAATCTAACTTAAAATCCTTGGAGAGAAGGGTCTGTTCCTTCAGCTCCAAGAGAGTCACTTCTTTAATCTTTAAATCCTGTCTGGCTAAATCGATGCTATCCGCCTCGATGGTACCTTTTATTTCCTTGCCCGATTTATCCAAGGCAACGTAACCAAATGATGCCATTTCTTATCCTCCCGGTTAATTTATTATGTCTTTACTCATCAAAGGAAACTCGCAACATTTCATTATAAGATGTAGTTCCATCAAGCACATACTCTGTTGCACTCATACGCAGGGTTCTCATCCCCTCCGCCAAAGCCTGCGCTTTCAATTTCTCCGTTCCCTCACGCTTACTGATGATACGTTTCAGTTCAGGGGACATAACCATAATCTCATATACACCGATTCGACCCTTAAATCCGGTCTCCGCACACTGAGGGCATCCGCAAGGCTGATAGATGGTCACATCCTGCGTCTCAGGCAAATTCATCATCCTCTTCTGTTCTACATCTGCAAGCACAGGCTGCTTACATGCCGGGCAAAGTCTACGCACCAGACGCTGTGCCACAATACCCACAACAGAGTCTGCAACCAGATAGGATTCCAAACCCATATCCTCCAGACGGGTAACCGTAGCTGCCGTGGAGTTGGTATGCAGGGTACTTACCACCAAGTGTCCGGTAATAGATGCCTGCACCGCAATTCGCGCCGTCTCCTCGTCTCGAATCTCACCGATCATGATGATATCCGGGTCCTGACGCAAGATAGAACGAAGGGCTGACGCAAAGGTCAGATTCGCCTTGTTGTTCGTCTGAACCTGATTGATACCATCGATATTCGCCTCGACAGGGTCCTCAACTGTGATGATATTTACATCTTCGGTATTCAACTCACTGAGAGCTGTATACAAAGTGGTAGATTTACCGGAACCGGTAGGACCGGTAACCAGTATAATACCATTGGGATTTTTCAAAATATGGTCAAGCTGAGCCATTTCATTGGGTTTCAATCCCAACTGGCTCTTCTCTCTGTTCAAATTCGCCTTCATGGCAAGACGCATTACGACTTTCTCGCCATATACCGTAGGAAGAATAGATACACGAATATCATACTCTACACGGTCAACCATCTGGGTGATACGTCCGTCCTGAGGTTTTCTCTTCTCAGAAATATCCATGCCACCGATAATCTTGATACGGGCAATAACAGACGAAAGAACACTGGGGCTGTATCGCATACGCTCATACAGCGCACCATCGATTCGGTAACGAACCCTTATGTAAGTCTCCATGGGCTCTAAATGTATATCGGAAGCACGCTGACGCGCTGCTTTCTCAATCATTTCCTTAACAAGTGTTACAATAGGGGAATTATTGATTGCCTCATCCGCATCATCATCCGACTGGGCATTCAATCCCTTCTCCTGCGCATAAGCCTCAAGTGCAGAACTCATTTCCTTCTGACCGAAGAACTTATCAATTGCCATCATAATGTTTCTGCTACTGGCAACTACAGGTTCAACCTGATAGTTCGTAATCAGATTGATATCATCCTGTGCATTGTAATCCAGAGGATCTGACATCGCTACACGCAAAACATTCAGATTGTCCTCACGGAATGAGTACGGGAAAACACAGTATTTTTTCAAAATATCAATGGACACCAAATCAAGAATGGACTTATCCACTGTTACATTTGCCAAATCAACTGTATCAAGACCCAACTGCTGACTCAACGCCATCACCAGATCATCTTCTGATACAATATTCTGCTCAATCAGATACTCACCAAGCTTCTTACCTGCTTTACGATGTTCTCCCAGAGCTATGGTCAACTGCTCTTCTGAAATCAATCTACTGTTTACAAGGATTTCTCCCAAACGAACTTTTCTTCTACCAAAATCCACGTCTCGTCCCATCCTAATTTACAATTATTAAAATTATATAAATTATAATACATCATTGCCATTGCCATGTCAATAAAAAATTAGTGATTCCTCCCAATCAACTCATCACTTTTTCTCAGGCAACCATACATCATGCCTAAATTCTTCTCCAAACATAATATCATAGATTACAGCCTTAGAATGATTCAAAGTTTCAAGTTCCGTCTCCGTGCACTCCACAATGGGCCTTCCCGCCTCATCCAACACATATTCTCTGGAATTTGCACGAAATACTTCCCGTTGACGCTTCAGCATCCGGCTCATTTTACTTTCCGGAAGCCCAGCACTCTCCAGAATCATCTGCGGCAGATAATAAATGCTTTCTCCCTCAAACTCCGGTTTCTCCTCCAACTCAAAATTACTCCACATAATCACCGGAACAGAATACAGTCGCTCCAACACCTCGAAAGGCTCTTCTCCCGAAGCGCCATAGATATCTGAACCATTTTCAGCCAAATCTCCCTCCGAAACATCATCCGTAAACCAGTCCAGAAAAAGATTCCCACCGGAAACTTCCTCTTTCTCTGCATCTTCCTCACTGAGTCCCAAAGCGATTCTGGTTTCCACTGAGAAATTTGGAATATGGTCTCCGTACATCACAACAATCACCGGTTCCTTGACACCTTCAAAATATTCCACCAGTTCACGATAAGCCTCCCCGGCGTAATAAATACCGTTCACATAATTTACAAGAGTCTCGTAATCCTCCTCTTCAAGCTCCTCTTCCTCTATCTCCACCTCGATAGGATAATCATAATCCTCCACTGAATCTATGTGATAGGCCAAGGTTCTTCTATGATTGGACACCGATACAGACCAGATAAATTTATTGGCCTCGTCCTCCTGCTCCTCATACTCTGCAATAATTTCCTTAACCAAAGAGTCATCGGAGATATACCGGGTATAAATTTCCCGATTCTGCATGTCCTCCTCAAAAATAGTCTCATCAAAGCCCATGGTCTCATAGACTTCCCTTCTATTATAGAAGTCTCCATAATAAGGATGAACCGCCACCGTTTCATAATCCAATGCGTTAAAGTAATCCACCACAGAGGGCAGCTTACGATTCTTTGTCTTTTCGTAAATTGTAGAAGAGGTAACATAGTACTTGGTATTTAAGCCCGTCAAAAATTCAGCCTCCGAGCTTATGGTACCACCTCCGTATACATTACTGGTCAAATGACCGGTAACGCATTTGCCTGAAAGAGCTTTATAAGCCGCCATGGGATCTTTCGAGAATTTTACCTTTTCCGAATCCACATTATCTATATTCCACCAAGATTCGTTCATAATTACTATAACATTGGGCCGAACCTGAGACTCTTCTACCAGCGCCGATTTCTCCTTAGCCAGAAGAAACTCATAGCTTTGCTGTGTCATCTCCTCACTCACTCGGTCCAGTCTGTCATTCTTCACAAAGCGATACAGCACATAGCGGTCATCCTCTGTCTCCACCGGACTGCTCGCATCCGCTCTCGCAGCAACTAATTGGGTCAACATAAACCGATTGGTAGAAAAAAAGATCATAAAACACATGAATCCTGCAGTGAGAAGTCGGGCTGTGGCAATAAACACACATTCCTTATCACAACGCCACTTTCGGTCTGATTGTTTCTTCGGAAATAAATATTTTGAGCGGATATATTCCACTCCCACCCCCATTGCCCAAAAAAGTAACAGACCTCCCACAAAAAGCAAAAGATATCTGTTAAACGTAAAACGAAAGTATCCTGCCGCCATTCCTGCTGCTTCCGTCAACAGCAAATCGTCCAGTCTGAGCATCTCCTTGCGATTCATATACTTCACAAAACTTCCGTGAGTCAGCATAAAAACTGCAAGGGACGTAATCCCCAGACTCATCCCGCCATTCCACGTAAGACAGAACAAAAACAGGACTACCAATGCCAATAATATACTTTCAAACTCATATATATGATTATTCAGATTTTTCTCTAAAAAGAAGGAGAACGATACATCCGGCCGACACACATAATAATCCATCAAAAAGGGCACGTATGTCACATATACCCATACAAGCCCTGTCACCATCAAAATGTAAACCAGTCTCTTTTGTAATTCTTTGTTCATAAACGCTTATTTTTCCTCATAATCCATCATGTCATTTTTAAAATGTAACACAATTTTAAGTCCAAAGCAATCGGAATGTCAATTTTGCGCAAAACATGCGCAAACAATGACAAAATCCATGTGATTTTCGTTATTTTTAACAAAAAACAACTTTCTTCCCACTCAAATTTATGTTAAAATATTATCAAAACAACACCCTTAAACATCACACATCGGAAGAGGTGAATTTCATGAAACACAATATCAAACAAGGACTTATCTACACCAATGACAAATGTGTAGGCTGTAACAAATGTATCAGCGTCTGTTCCTGTATGGGTGCCACCATCGCCGACTATACAGAGGATGGCAGCAATATCATTCATGTAGACGGAGACAAATGTATTGCCTGCGGTGCCTGCTTTGATGCTTGTACCCATGGTGCCAGAGAATATCTGGATGACACGGAGGCCTTCTTCGATGCTCTTGCCCGGGGCGAAAAAGTATCTATTTTACTAGCTCCCGCATTTCTTGCCAACTATCCCAATGAATACGAAAGCATTCTGGGCGGTTTGAAAGAATTGGGCGTCAACCGCATTATCAGTGTGTCCTTCGGTGCAGACATTACCACCTGGGCCTACTTGAATTATGTGCAACAGAACAATTTTCTGGGAGGCATTTCCCAACCCTGCCCTGCCGTCGTTGCCTATATTGAACATTATCTTCCGGAGCTTCTGCCCAAGTTATTCCCTGTGCAGAGTCCCATGATGTGTTCTGCCATCTACGCCCGCAAGGAAATGGGCATTACCGACAAGTTGGCTTTCATCAGCCCCTGTATTGCCAAGAAGCTTGAGATTTCCTCCGAGCGCGGCAAAGGCTTGATTTCCTACAACGTAACCTTCGACCATCTGATGAAATATGTAAAAAAACACAATATAAAAGGTGCACCCTGCAAGGATGAAATCGAGTACGGTCTGGGTTCCATTTATCCCACTCCCGGCGGTTTGAAGGAAAATGTATACTGGTTCCTCGGCGAGGATGTCCTCATCCGTCAGGTAGAAGGCGAACGCCATATGTATCATTATCTGGAGAAGAACAAGGCCAAGATTGCAAGCGGCAATAACCCCTATTTGTTCTATGATGCATTAAACTGCTCTGCCGGTTGTCTTTATGGTACCGGTATCGAACCCATGAAGGGCGATAGCGATGATGCTCTTACAACCATCGCTGCCATCCGCACCAAGAACAAGAAAACCGGCTTAGCAAGTGAGTGGTCCAGAAAACTTACCCCTGCACAACGCCTAAAGAAACTGAATAAAGCTTTTGCCAAGCTCAATTTGAATGATTATCTTTGTACTTATACCGACCGCTCGGCACAATGCGCTTACGAAAAGCCTACCGCAGCCCAACTGTCCCACATTTATAACGAGATGAACAAGCATACTGCAGCAGACCGCTCCATCAACTGTTCCTGCTGTGGCTATGCTACCTGCGAAGAGATGGCTACCGCCATTCACAACGGTTTCAATCACAAAGAAAACTGTATCTACTATTTAAAGAGCACCGTAGAAGCCGAGAAAAATCACGCAGTCGCTCTTGCCAATGAAGTACAGAAAGAAAAGAACACCCTTGCAGCACAGAGCGAAAAAATTAAAGTCTCTGTTGCTGAAATTAACGAAGAAATGGCTCAGATTTATCAGGCTATAAACGAACTGGCTGCCGGCAACAGTAATACCGCACAGGAATGCACGGATATTTCATCAAGAGTTCTCTCCATAACCCAGTTCTCCGCAGCATTAAATGATTATATGCAGGAAATTACCGGTCTGATTGGCGAGCTTGCCAAAAACAACGAAGATGTGGTTTCCATTGCCTCCCAAACTAATCTTCTGGCCTTAAATGCATCCATCGAGGCAGCAAGAGCCGGCGAGGCAGGTCGCGGTTTTGCAGTGGTTGCCGATGAAATCAATCATCTGGCTCAAAGCTCTAAAGAAACCGCCGGCATGAGCCAGAGTTCTCACGACAAAATTCATCAGGCAGTCTCCTATATTAAGGGAGAAACCGAAAAACTTGGGGACAATGTTTCTGAAATCAACGGACGCACTCAGGATTTAGTGGCCTTCGCCGAAGAAATTGCTGCATCCGCAGATGTTATTGTTCAAACCCTAGATAATGTAAAGCAACGTTTGGAACATCTGACCGAATAAAGCTTATAACAAACCAACTACAATTTAAAGCACAGGGCAGGTATCGTATTAACGACACCTGCCCTGATTTTCTGCAGCATTATTTTTAATCAACGAAGTATATTCTACTATGACATTTATTCCATATTGTCCAACAACTCCTGATAGAATCTGGAATAATCCTCTCTCTTCTGTCCCATAAACTGAATTGCAGAGGAAGGATGAGAGTTCAAAACACCTGTCAGCAGATACGGAATATCATATCCCCAAACACTACCCTTTTCCTTCTCAGCCTTAATATATTTTTCCACAAAATCCATAATCGGCACAAGATTGTACTTCGGATTTCTAAGAAATGCCAACAGAGACTCCATATAACAGTTGCCTGCGCCACGTCCCATACCACTCACCGTGGCATCCAGAAGACTTGCACCCTTACTTGCCGCCTCGATGGTATTCGCAAAGGCAAGCTGCTGATTGTTGTGGGCATGGATACCAATTCTCTTGCCATGCTTCTCTGCAATATTCATGTATCTGTCAGTGAGTCTGCGTACCTGTTCAGGATAAAACGCGCCAAAGCTGTCCACCAGATAAATCACATCAACATCACTCTCAGCCAGAATCTCCAGACCATTGTACAGCTCCTCCTCACGAACCTTGGAAATAGCCATGATATTAACGGTAGTCTCGTATCCCTTCTCATGAGCATCCTGAATCATCTCAATTGCCGTGGGAATCTGATGGATATAGGTTGCAGTACGCACCATATCAATGACGCTGTCTTCCTTCTTCAAAATATCATTCTTATAATCGGTTCTTCCTACGTCTGTCATAACAGAAATCTTCAAATCGAAGTCATTATTTCCGACAACTGCACGGATGTCCTCTTCCTCACAGAACTTCCACTTGCCATAATCTTCCTTTTTAAAAATCTCCTTGGAAGCCTTGTAGCCGAACTCCATATAATCAACGCCAGCCTTAATGTTGGTGCGGTACAAATCCTTTACAAATTCATCACTAAAAGCGAAATTATTTACCAGTCCACCGTCGCGAAGCGTACAGTCAACCACCTTAATATCAGGTCTGAATGCAATTAAATTACCTTTGTTCTGTTCCATAATGTCCTCCAAGTATTCCTATTCATTATCTCTTTACGCTTTATTATGCTTTATTAGGTTTTATTGCGCTTCGTTGTGCTTTGTCGCGCTTTAAACCGTTACACTTTAAAGCTCTAAAGTGTTTATATCATAACTCTTTTGTAAGCACTTGTCAATATCTTACACATTATTTTTTCTTTTCAGAGTAATGTTTCCGCTTTCAGATGTTTCCAATAAAATGCATCACCTAGTATGCCTGACCAAATGGGTCTATACAGAAAAAACAGTTTAAAATACCCAAAACAAACGAATTAGCGAACACTGTCAATTGATAAGTTGTAAAATATTCGATAAAACGTGTGTAATGCAAATGTGCTATATTTAAACATCAAAAAATCCCGCATTCTTGCTATTTCTTGCAATATGCGGGATTTCTATTCTTTTAATAATTATACCTTACACAACGCCCTGTGCGGTCATAGCCTCTGCCACCTTCAAGAAGCCTGCGATGTTAGCACCTGCAACATAGTTGCCATCCATACCATACTTCTTAGCAGCAGCATCCAGATTGTGGAAAATGTTTACCATGATGGTCTGAAGCTTTGCGTCAACCTCCTCGAAGGTCCAGGAAAGTCTCTCGCTGTTCTGGCTCATCTCCAAAGCGGAGGTAGCTACACCACCTGCGTTTGCAGCCTTACCGGGGCAGAACCATACACCATTTGCCTGGAAATACTCGGTAGCCTCCATGGTGGTAGGCATATTAGCACCCTCTGCAACAGCCATTACGCCATTTGCAACCAATGCCTTTGCATCATCCAGATTCAGCTCGTTCTGGGTAGCGCAGGGAAGAGCAATATCAACCTTAACAGACCACTGATTGGTACCCTCGGAAGCCTTATCATGATACTGTGCGGAAGGTCTTGCAGCAGCATACTCGGTCAGTCTTGCACGCTTAACCTCTTTAACCTCCTGCAGCAGAGCTACATCGATACCTTCGGGATCATAAACCCAACCTGTGGAATCAGAACAGGTAACAACCTTCGCACCAAGCTGCTGTGCCTTCTGAATAGCATAGATTGCTACGTTACCGGAACCGGATACTGCAACAGTCTTGCCGGCGATGTCACTGCCATTGCACTTAAGCATCTCAGCAGTCAGATACAGAAGACCGTAACCGGTAGCTTCCTTTCTAGCCAGGGAACCACCGTAGGAAAGACCCTTACCGGTAAGTACACCCTCGTAAAGTCCGGTCAGTCTCTTGTACTGACCGTACATATAACCAATCTCTCTTGCACCGGTACCGATATCACCTGCGGGAACGTCGGTATCTGCGCCAATATATTTATAGAGCTCAGTGATAAAGCTCTGACAGAATGCCATAACCTCTCTGTCGGACTTGCCCTTGGGGTCAAAGTCAGAACCACCCTTACCGCCGCCAATAGGCAGACCGGTCAGGGAATTTTTGAAAATCTGCTCAAATCCCAAAAACTTAATAATACCGAGGTTTACGGAAGGATGAAGTCTCAAACCTCCCTTGTAGGGTCCGATTGCAGAATTGTACTGAACACGGAAACCATTGTTTACCTGAACCTGTCCCTTGTCATCCACCCAGGGAACACGGAACATAATCTGTCTCTCAGGAGTAACCAGTCTCTCAAGCAAAGCATCCTTACGATATGCTTCCTCATTGGACTCAATAACAACTCTCAAAGACTCTAATACTTCCTTTACTGCCTGATGGAACTCGGGCTGTGCAGGATTCTTCGCAACAACTAGCTCATAAACCTCATCTACGTATGACATTCTATATGCCCTCCTTTAAGTAAGTGTAAATCTTGCGCTTCTAATTATATAATGATTTTTTGATTTACACAACCTACTTTATCGCTCTAAATTATAAAAGTTTTTCATTGGTTTTCATGCACTTTGCACAAAAATTATACATGTATACAATCCTACAAATAGTCTTCCAATGCCTTTATACTCTTCTGCTGAAATTCCATAAATTCCTTAGCCAGAGCCTGTGGTTTCTCCCCTGCATCTTCATTATGCCTAAGCACTTTCTCCAACTGAACACGTCCTTCATTGCGCTCCCTTATCATCAATTCAGCAATTCGTCCAGTACTGGTATTTAGAAGTGTATTATAATGAAGCCCCGCCTTCAATTTCATATCCGCAATCTGACTGCCCCGGTAGGGCGCAGCGTGTCCATCAATCAGTGCCTGCATGGCTTCATTTTTAAGCTGTGCATATTTTAATGACTGTCTGGATATCTGCATGGATAAATCCGCATCATAAACCTTATCCCACACAGTCTCAATAGCCGTAATTGCCTGTTCCGCATTGCGCTGTATCTCTCTGTAAACGGCCTCTTCCTGCGCTTTCATAGAATATCCTCCCCAATACTACAACTTAAAAGGCTCCCTGTTTAACAGGAAGCCCTTCTAACGCCTTTTAGGCTGTCTATTCTATTTTACGCAGTCATTCAAGGATTATACCATTTTCACTCAAATTACTGTACATATTCCGCCTTGACATAGCCAATTTGTCCATTATATTTAATCTTACACCAGTCACCTTCCATGGCTATCATCTCCACGCTTTCACCGCCCAAAAGCTTACCCAACTTCTCAGCAGTCTCACTGGCCTTAGCACGGACATTTACATTCGTGGTTGCAGTTACAGTACCGGTAGTCTCCACACTCTCCGCATTAGATTCTCCACCTTCTGCATCAGGCTGTGCAGCGGTCTCCTCCATCTGTAAGAACTCGGACTTAATATAGCCCTCCTTATTCTCAAACATCACCTTGGACCAACCGTTAGGACGCACTTCCACCACTTCCAGTCTGGTTCCCTCAGAAACCTTACCAAGTCTGTCTGCCTGCTGACTGTCAGAACTTCGCACATTTACAGTGGTAGTAGCAATTGCATACATAGGACCTGCATCCTGTTCTGCATCGTTAGCAGATACATCGCCGCCCGTAACATCCGAAACTCCCTCATCCTCTGTGGCATTCTGCATTTCAGACCATCTCACACCCACAGTCATATTTACCTGCGTCATAACCTCCTCCGGATAGGAAGCAAGTTCAGGATAGGCCTCTTTAAAGGCATCATACTCCGCAATAACCCGATTATTAAACTCCACCACATCATCCTGAGCACACACCATACTGGTATAAGCATTCAGTTCATCGCTGAAATTTGTTCTCTTGATGTAGAGCGAGCCATCCTTCGCCGTACATACATAATGGGATGTATATCCGGGGAATTCCTCCTCATGATTGACAAAAGTCATTCGATAATAGACATATACAATACTCTCGCCCTCATTCATACCGGCTTTCGTATATATCTCCAACGCGGGATAATATTCAATATAATTGGCCTTTTCCTCAAAGGAAAGCAAATCCAACTCAGAAATTTCATCACAAAGAGACTTCAATGTCTCCAACTCACCTAACGCCTGTGCATTATAATACGAATGAATCAACTCACTGATCGCCTCGTCCTTATTGGCAACCAAAGGAACGTCTCCTGATACATCAGAAACCTCTGTGGAATCGGAAGCAGTCTCGGGTACAATATCCTCCACTCTCCGATCTCCCGCAGCACCAAGAGCCGCCGAAACAGTAATCGCTACCGCCAACACTCCTGCCACAGGAAATATAATCTTATTGTTCTTTAATATAAACTCGCCTACTAGGCGCATTTTATCCTTAAACATAAATAACCCTTTCTACAAATCAGGGTGATGTAAAATGCACCCGGTAGGAATCGAACCTACATTAAAGGCGTCGGAGGCCTCCGTTCTATCCATTAGACTACGGATGCATAAATGTTACAATTTTGTTACATCACCCTGACTATAATATCATAAAAGTTTTATCCTGTCTACCTTGATTTTGTGAAATAAATAAGAATTTTAGAACTTAACTATTCTGACATGATTGGACAAGCGGTCATAGAAATACACATTGTCCGAAAGCACCTCCTCCGGTGCAACCTGCGTTAGATTAATTTCCCGCACCATATCACGCATGGTTTCCACGTCCCCTGCCGCATGCTCCGGCAACAGGATAACCTCATGTATGGAACTGGGTAAAATATAGAAATTCTCTCGAAATTTGATTCCGGCGCATGCAAGTGCATCCGGGTACAATATACTGGCAGCCCCAAAGGTCCGCTGCTCATTACTCAACATATACATCGGCAGTTCAACAGGCCCATTCTCGCCATCCACTATGCCTCCCAGAATCTCTGTCATATTGATAAACTCCAGAGGGTATATACGGGGCGTGTTCGTTCTTGCACACTTTAACAGCATTTCCACGTTACAGTGCCAGAAATCCATATGATTATTGTAGATAAGTATGGAGCCGTTCCCCAACACATCATTTTGATAGGAATAATAAAAGCAGATACTCAAATCCAGAAAATCAATATGAGGAATCCTCTCCAACAACTTCTTATTCCGTTCTCTGTTGATGATTCGGTAACAAATCCCGCCTTTCACCTTCTCAAAATCTCTGAAAAAATTCAGATTCACATTATTGGCGGGCATTTCTCTCTTATAGATATCCAGAATCCCCGCCACAATGTCCGCCATGGGCATATCATTTTCATAGGCTTCCAAAAAAGGATTCAGATAAATCGTGGGGGACAAATTACTTCTGCCGTTCAAAATCACAAGTCCCTGCAGGACGATTCCGTTATTTTTAATAACCTCTTGAAGCTTCACCTGTGACTCTCCACCAAGCTCCTCTGACACGGCACGGCATACTACCTCAGCAAATTTACGGATATCGGTACAACTCTTTTCTTTTTTCATATTTTTCATATAATTTCCTCTCTTCTTTCTTTGAAATAAAATAAGACAACAGAGGCTCTCCACAAAGCAGAAAGCCTGTCCATTGTCTTACATTTACATCCTTATCAATGATAGATAGAAGAGATTACAGCCTATTAAACACGAGACAGATATTCACCTGTTCTGGTATCAATCTTAATCTTGTCACCCTGCTCTACGAACAAAGGAACGTATACCAGTGCGCCGGTCTCAACTGTTGCGGGCTTGGTAGCACCGGTAGCAGTATCACCCTTGAAGCCGGGCTCAGTCTCAGTAATGTCGAGCTCAACAAACAAAGGAGGCTCAACGGAGAATACGCTGCCGTTATGAGAGCAAACCTTACACATCTCGTTCTCTTTTACAAACTTCAGAGCATCGCCAACGGTATCGCCGTTCAGAGCAACCTGATCATAAGTCTCGGTATCCATGAAGTAGAACAAATCTCCATCAGCATACAGATACTGCATATCTTTTCTATCAATACGCGCCTGAGGGCATTTCTCAGTAGGACGGAAAGTCTTCTCGACAACACCGCCATTCTTTACATTTTTCAGCTTTGTACGAACAAAAGCTGCGCCCTTTCCGGGTTTTACATGCTGGAATTCAATAATCTGGTAAACATTGTTGTCAAACTCAATGGTAATACCATTTCTGAAATCACCTGCAGAAATCATAGTATATTCCTCCTAAATTTTCACGATATAATTCTTTAACATTTTAATATAAAAAGTGCCCTATTTCAACTGTTTTTTTTAGAAAATCATGTAAAAGTTGTAAATTAACCCTTATTTTGGTTCAAAACATAGTCTATTGCCTGCAAATATCCGTCCAATCCCTGTCCATAAATCTGATGGTCACAGACCTCCTTGGTCACAGAAATCTTACGGAATTCCTCTCTCCTGGTAATATCAGAGATATGAATTTCCACCTTGGGTACTACGATACTCGCCAAGGCATCCCTGATTGCATAGCTGTAATGGGTAAATGCACCGGGATTAATGACAATCCCTTCTGTACCGTCAAAGTACGCCTCCTGAATCCGATCAATGATGGCCCCCTCGTGATTGGACTGGAACACTGTAATATCAGCTCCGCACTCCTTTGCCTTATTGTCAATCATATTCAACAGATACTGATAGTCCTGATTGCCGTAAACACTCTTCTCCCGAATGCCCAAAAAATTCAAATTGGGGCCGTTAATCACCAAAAGCTTCATCTTTTTCTCCTTAGTATGTGTCATTTTCAGTCCACGGCTAATTTGCTCCAGAATATCCTCCATTTGCAAATCATCCACATCCACAATTACATCTGCACAGCTTTCATAGGCCTCCTTACGCACTTCCAAAAGCTCACTGATACGCTCCAACGGATTCTCACACTGCAACAGAGGTCTCGTGGTATCTCCCTTTAACCGCATATAAATGGTTTCTGCCTTTGCCCGAAGATACACTACAGTGCCACTCTTTTTTAATAACTCCCTATTCTCTTCTCTTACCGGAGTTCCTCCACCTACAGAAATAATTCGTCTGTATCCCCGTCTGCTGATTTCCTCCAACAGAGCACTCTCCATAAAGCGAAAAGCCTCCTCGCCATCTGTTGCAAAAATCTCACTGATGGCACGCCCCTGTCGCCCCTCAATCATTTTATCCGTATCTTCCACCGGTATACGCAGTCGATAAGAAAGCCTAAGCCCCACAGAGGTCTTACCACTTCCCATAAAACCAATCAATATAATATTCTTTCCTTTGTTTTTAGAACCGTTCATCTCCCTATCCCCTCATACTGCTATTTTCGGGCAGCCTCCATAGCCGCAAACGCAATCCCTGCCATCTCATCCGTTACAACTGTGCCCATCCAGTATTCATACGCTATAACCCCTTGATACAAAAGCATTTTGGCACCATTGTAGGCCTTGCCGCCTTTTTCCATCACAAGCTGCATAAATCGTGTTACAGAAGGGTTAAAAATCAAATCATATCCTGTATGTACCTTCTCATAAAATGCAGAGTCTGCAATCACCACCTCCGCATCATTGGGATGCATTCCCACACTGGTGGCCTGAATTGCAAGATACTTTTCTCCCTCGGGAAGCTTGACATAATCCTCATTGGCCATGGCATGAGCCAGAGTCCTGCCTGCCAATCCATTGACCTCCTCTGCAATCCGCTGCGCTTTTTCCACTGTGCGGTTGAGAATAATAATTTCCTCAGCCCCTTTATCAGCCAAGAGCACAGCAACCGCTCTCGCCACACCTCCGGCACCCAGAATCAATACCTTCTCCCCTTCTATCTTGACACCGTCCGAACACATGGCTCTGTAAAGTCCCGGCATGTCCGTGTTGTAGCCCTTAAAGCCACCCTCTATACGCACCAGCGTATTCACTGCACCAATCTTTTCCGCAAGGGGGTCAATCTCCTTCAAAAAAGGAATCACATCACTCTTGTAGGGTACCGTCACGTTGGTACCGAGAAAATTCAAGGCATAAGCTCCTTTCACGGCAGCCTCCAATGCACCGTCCTCCACCTTAAGAGGTACATAGCAAAGATTCTGCCCTGTATGCTCTGCCAATGTGTTGTGCAGCACCGGTGACAGGGTATGCTCCACCGGATTGCCGATAAGACCACAGGCCCGTGTATGTCCGTCTATTTCCCGCATTTTGAAACTCCTCTCTTGTGGTACGAATTCAGTACAATTTTCTCCAGACGACGCTTTAATACAATCTGAATTTCCTCCTTAGGATGAATGGGTTTTACAAGGAAATTGCGGATTCCCATACGCTTTGCACCCCACACATCCGTAAAAAGCTGATCACCCACAAAAAGCGTATCGGCAACTGTCGTGCCCATACGTTCCATGGCTCTTTCATATCCGCCCCTTGCAGGCTTACCGCCCTTATAAATATAGGGACTTCCCACCTTATCAGCAAAGCTTTTCACACGGGGCTCCTTATTATTGGATAACAGCATGGTAGCCATCCCCATACTCCGCAGCTTTGCAAAAAAGTCAACTGCTTCATCTGTAGCCGGTGCCCCGTGGGGCACCAGCGTATTGTCAATATCAAAAATCACTCCCCGATAACCTTCACGATACAATGCTTCGAAATCGATATCATAAGCACGTTCCGTCTCACAATCGGGATAAAACTTTTCAAGCATCCGTCTTACCTACCAATATTCCTATTTTCCGCCCAACTATTCCCACAGGCCGCTTTCAGCAACCGCTCTGTAGTAGGTAGCCATGGGAATCATGCTCTGAGCAAAGCCCTTACTGCTGGCATTCCCCACAACCACTGCATCATTCACGATTTTCTTGGTTCCCACCGCGCCGGGATTGGGCGCATCAACAGCCTTTTTAAATGTATTGATGCCAGGCTTAAGGTATTCTGCATTACCTGTCAGTTCATAGGCAATGGCAAGAGCCTCCAACAAGAGCAGATTATTTCCCAGACGATTCAGGCTGGGCAACTCCTTATAATAGAAGCAACCAAGCTTCTCCATATAACAATTTTCAATCAAATCATCCACCGCACGAAGCATCATTGCCTTAAGCTCCGGGTCCGGAAACTCTCTGTAATATCTCATAACACTTCCCACTGCAATGGAAATCATAAAGCCAACCCGCACCAGAGTATTATCCGTATAAGGTGCAAGCCAGTGACCATACTGCTCCTCCCACACCTTGAAATCATTGAGAATGGAATCGCATTTTGTCAGCCATCTATCGTCTCTGGTCTCCACATAAAGTGCCGTCAGGGTACGCAAAGCCCAACCGGTCTCACGGGCGTTTGCCTCTCCAACCTTGGCATACAAGGGTGTATTTAACAGGCGGAGAACATTTTCCCCGATACCAAGTGCCGTCTCCAAGCCTCTCTCGTCTCCGGTGAAGTGATAATAATCCAAAAGTCCCTCCACCCACTCATGGGAGCAGACCATAACGCCATTTTTACAGTGTCCGCCTGTGTGTTCCCACTGACCACCCACATACATGGGGTTGCTGTGATAATGACACACATCCACATCCATCCAGTGACTGCAGGATGCAATATTGTAATCCAAAAATCTTCGAATACCTGTACGTGCATACAAAAGAGCACAGGCATGGGGATAATCATACTCATTGTTACACCATACCAAATCTCCGCCGCCTCGACCCTGCGCAGTGTATGCACTGTCATAGGAATCGCCAAAATTCAACATACCATAAGCGCGGCAATGACCGTCAGCCCTGCCCACCAGACTCTGCTCCACATCAATGTCCAACTTATCCGCAAACACATCAAGCCATACTCCCGACTCCTTATGTGTCTCAGGAGAAAGATACGGTCTGTCCGGCATCTGATAAATCAGACTGCGGTCTTCAATAGCTACAAGGCTTTCCTCTGCCCCATGAAAATGCAGCAAAAACTTTTGCTCTCTGGACATTCCGGTCTGCATCTCAACCTTGTCTACGCCCTCAGGCACCAACATCACAGCCAATCCGCCATTTTCTGCCTGCACAGCCTTGGGATAATTTTGTTGCGCCTGAAAAACAGTGGCACACACACCACCCATACTATCCGTACAATCCGCAAGGAAAGTTCCGTACAACACCTCTGCAAAATGCTCATTAGCTTCCTTGACAAGCCAATTGGCATCCACGGTCTTGCTCACGGCTGCACCGTCCCTTCCCAAATAAAAATCCGTCTTATAATTAGAGCTGCCCACAAAAGTACGCACCTTATCCACCGCTGCAAACTCAGCCGCCTGCAAAAGTTCTCCTGTTCCTCTTGCATGATAGACAGGACCTTCCCCAAACTCCGGCGCATCCAACAAATCTCCGCACCCGGTAGAATCCAACTTTGAAGACACTACCATGGGCGCAATACCATCCATCTGAACCGATTCAGATGTTCTAAGAAGTCTAAATACCAGAGAAGCAACATGAAGTGGTTCGTCCGTTGTATTGATAATCCGATAGGACACCTCCACCCAGGGCTTTCCCGCCCATGCCGTCAGCTTCAATTCAAAATCCACATGCACATCATCGGAAACATTGCTGCCCTTGGTCTTCAAAATGGCACATACCGGCCCCTGTTCCACAACCTGCCATTTATCAAGGCGTACCGCATAATCCCGGCCGGCTCCATCCTTCAAAAGAGGACCCACAAACTGCTCCTTGCTGTATGTACGTCCCAACGCATTCAACTGCTCAAAAATGTGACTGCCGTCGTTGGTCACAGTAAAGGAAAACTCTCCTCCTGCCTCTCCACAGCCTGTGGACACAGTAATCCCTGCCGCAGACTGTTCTACCTCTACCTTGGAAGACTCCGTCTGCACCTTACCCGCAGTCTCTTGTCCATGCAAATCACACTGTACAACAGCACCTTTATTACCGGGCAAATCTGCCATAAATCTCACAAACAAAAAGCGTACCGAACCATCCTTGTGTCTGGAGGTCACTTTCGCCTGAACAGGAAGCGAATTCTCTCCCTGATAGACAGCCACCTTGCTAACATCCGTAAGTTCCCCTTCCTTCACCGGAATTCCGATGTAGCAGGGTTCCTGCACTCTGTCATAACGATATAATTTGTCAAAAAAAATGTCTATCATACAAGCACCTCCACGTTTTCTTAAGATAAGCCCATACTAACACAAATTTTCTGTAATAACTACAATTTACTTGGGCATTGACCATGCAAAACACTGTTTTTATGCCTATAACATTACCCTCTTACCTACAATACCCTTACCTACAATCGAAATACAACTCCAACCACCGCACCTATCAAAAACCACAGAGCCGGATGAAACCGATTCAACTTCTTAATCTGCAGCATGCCAAACACTGCCACTGCAATCAAAATGGATCCTATCTCCGGTATCAGCCCCGCATCCGTCTGCGTAAAAAGAGACACTTTACACAAATTGAAGACCGCCGCCCCTATCAATGCCGTCACCGCAGGCCTGATGCCCCTGAATGCTGCCTGCACATATGTATTCTTACTAAAATTATCCAGAAACTTAGCAATCAGAACAATCACGATTACACTGGGAAGTACCAGACCGAAACTAGCCACCAGACCTCCCACAGGCCCCATGGTCTGATAACCTGCATAGGTGGCCATATTCAACCCCAAAGGTCCCGGTGTGGATTCACTGACCGCAATCATATCTGTCAACTGCTCCATGGTATACCAAGGCTTTTCCTCCGCCAAATCCATAAGAAAGGGCAAGGTCGCAGGCCCTCCGCCCACCGCAAACAGACCAATCTTAAAAAATTCCCCAAAAAGTTCAATTGCCGTTTCTACTGTGGCACTCATGCGTCTCCTCCCTTCCGGGATTCAGGTTTATGTATCCCACGGATTCGCTCCGCTATAATACCCGCTATAGCCGACGCTACCACAATCAAAATGGTAGGAATCTCCGTCATCAGGCAAAGCCCCAAAACCACACAACAAATAACACAGGTGAACACATCCGTTAGACTCTTTCTCGCCAAATTAATCACTGTATTCAGCATCAGGGCACACACAATCCCCCGCACACCCATAAGTGCATGCTGCAACCACATGTTATCCATGAAGCTTTCCAAAAATGCTGCCAATAACGTAATAATTACCAAAGAAGGAGTAACCATTCCCGCCGTAGACGCAATGCTGCCTGCCACACCACATTTTCTGTAACCTACAAATGTGGCGGTGTTTACAGCAATTATCCCCGGCGTACACTGGCCGATGGCATAGCAATCCAAAAGTTCATCCTCTGAAATCCATTTTTTCTTCTCCACCAGTTCATACTTCAACATGGGCAGCATGGTCAGTCCGCCTCCGAAAGTCAGGCCGCCTATCCTCAAGAATGCCCAATATAACTGCCCCAGCAATTTAACATCTGTCATGTTCTTTCCCTATTCCACTGCTTTCTTCAAGAGAGCCACAACCTCTACCCCCGTAGTCCACGGGAACTGATCCACGGCCACAGCCTTCTCCACCACATACCCCTGCTCCAAGAACACCTCCAAATCCCTCACCAGACTGGTCGGCTTGCAGGAAATATAAACGATTCTGTCCACTCCATAGGAGATAATCTTTGGAAGTGCTTTGGGGTGAATGCCATCGCGGGGCGGGTCCAGAATAATCATATCCGGCTTTTCCTCCACCTCATCCAGCACCTTAAGCACATCCCCGGCTATAAAATCACAATTGGTAAGACCATTCTCAGCCGCACTCTTCTTGGCAGCCTCCACAGCCTCCTCAACAATCTCCACTCCGATAACCTTTCCTGCCGCAGGTGCCATCAACTGCGCAATGGTACCGGTACCGCTGTAAAGATCAAAAACAGTCTTGTCCGCACCACCCAGTTCTCCCACATAAGACCGTGCCGTCTCATAAAGCACCTCCGCACTGTGAGAATTGGTCTGGAAAAAGGAAAAGGTTGAAATCTTAAAACGAAGTCCCAAAAGCTCCTCGTAAAAATAATCCTGACCATAAAGAATGTCCGTACGGTCACTCTTTACCACATCCGCTACGGAATCATTAACAATGTGCAGAATCCCTGCAAAACGCCCTGCCAGTTGTCCGCTCTTTTCCAAATCCAAAAGTGCCTGTAAAAATCCGTCTACCAGTTCCGTTTCAGTCACCTCGCAACCGGACTCCTTCCCTGCCCATGGATTCTGAGAGCTTGTCACCAGTGCCACCAGAATCTCTCCGGTCTTAGACGCCTTTCTGACCAAAAGATGTCTCAAATATCCCTCATGACTGAGTCTATGGAAGAATCCCACATTGCGCTCGGCAAAATATTCCCGCACAGTCTTCAAAATCAAACGATAATCTGCATCCACAATCTTGCAGTCACAAACAGTCACCAAATCATAAAAGCTGCCTCTCTTGTGCATACCCAGAGCAAGAGGTCCATCCTTATATTCATCACCGAAGGAAAATTCCATCTTGTTGCGATACTCATACTCCTTGGGACTACCCTTAATGCCCTCGAAAATCCACTCTCCCTGTCTGCCTGTCAAAACACCGCAAAGCAGACGCTTTACCTGTGCTTCCTTCACTTTCAGTTGTTCTTCGTAGGGGAGGGACAAATATGTACAACCTCCACACAACCCAAAATGGGAACACGGATGTCCGGTTTCCAAAGGTGACTGTTCCACCACCTCTAAAAACCGTCCTTCCGCCTTCCCTTTACGCACTTTACTCACAGAAAAACGAATCTTCTGACCGGGCAGGCACATCTTTACTACGGCAGTTTCCTCTCCCACACGTACAATGCCCTTTCCCGGAAAGTCCACACGCTCTACGATACCTTCATATACCTGTCCTTTTTTCATTGATTTAGTTCACTCCCTCATCCTCGAAGAAATCGTCATCATCATCGAACTCATCCTCGAACTCATCATCAAAATCCTCAAGATAATCGGGATGGAAGTAACGATATACAGCATATCCGATAGCAGCAGCCGCAGCTACAAAGCCGATAATGGCAAGAATCCAAAGTACGGCATTCGCTTTCTTCTTCTCCTCTTCCTTCTTATTCAAAAGATCATTGAGTTTAAACTCATTGGCAATCTCCAATGCTTTTCCCAATCTTTCCATATCCTGATACCTTCCTTTCAAAAGAATTCGGTCTTTTTATAGCATATCACATTTTCAACCAAATTACTACACTCTTTTTAATTTTGCAAAAGAAGCATACATAATCTTCTGCCCCACAGCATCAAAATCAACAGTAACCTTATAGTCTCTAGGCTCTTTTACAATATTTTTCACAGTTCCCTCACCATATTTTACATGGCGGACTCTGTCACCTTCACCATATTCCAAATCTGCCGGAGCACCGCTCTGCAATCCTTTTTGAATTCCGGCAATCTGATTCAAATCCCCGATTCCTCTGGCAATAAAGGGCTTATCTGCGCCGGCAGTCCGTTTAGGACGAGCTGTCGCCTTTGGTCTGCCCAATCCCCCATCCCCATATCCGACTGACGCAGAGCCTCCGAAGCCGCTTCCGCCAAAGCTTGCGGGCAAATCAAGGCCTAATTTTTCATAAACCTCCGAAGCCCGTTTGGTACCCGGAATGGTATTATCCATCAGATTCGACGGAATCTCCCGCACAAAACGGCTCACAGGATTATACTGGGTCTCACCGCGAATCATACGCATTCTTGCATAGGTAATGGTAAGCTCCTCTCTGGCTCTGGTAATACCCACATAGGCCAGTCTGCGCTCCTCCTCAATATCCTCAATCTGGTCGGTCTTGATACTCATATAACTAGGGAACAAGCCATCCTCCAACCCAGGAAGATACACATAAGGAAATTCCAATCCCTTTGCGGAGTGCAAAGTCATCAGCACCACCCGATTATCTCCCTCTTCCAGATTGTCAATATCCGCCACCAAAGCAATCTCCTCCAAAAACTCCGAGAGACTGATTTCATCATGCGTTTCTTCATAATTGACTGCTTTGGTAATAAGCTCGTCTAAGTTAGCCAGTCTGTCCTCTGCGGACTCATCATCCTGACTGCGAAGATACTCTGCATAATCCGTATGCTCTATAATTGCCTGAATCAAGCCGGAAATACCATAGGATTCCCTTCCGCTTCGAAGCACCTGAATCAGATTGACAAACCCATTGATTTTGGATGCCGCTCTTCCCAAGCCTAACTCTTCCGCCTGACAAGCCGCCTCGTACATACTGATATCATGCATTTCAGCATAGTCAGCCAGCTTTTCCACCGTGGTAGCTCCAATACTTCGCTTGGGCACGTTGATAATACGACGCAGGGCCACATCATCCCTGCCATTATCAATGGTCTTTAAATAGGCCAGAATATCTTTGATTTCCGCGCGGGCATAGAAATTCACACCACCTACCACACTATAGGGTATTCCTTCCACCACCATGCGTTCCTCCAAAAGACGAGCCTGGGCATTGGTGCGATACAAAACAGCAAATTCTCTATAATCCGCTTCTCCGTCTCTCACCTTGCGGCGGATGTCATCCCCAATATATTCCGCTTCTTCATAGGCATTGTCAAACTGTCTTAAGTGAATCCTGTTGCCGCCACCCTTATCTGTCCACAAGGCCTTATCCTTACGCCCTACATTATTGGCAATTACAGCGTTGGCAGCATCCAGAATCGTCTGGGTGGAGCGGTAATTCCGCTCCAGTTTAATGACCTTCGCCTCGGGATAATGAAGCTCAAAGTCCAATATATTGCGAATATTGGCACCTCTGAAACGATAAATGGACTGGTCATCATCACCCACTACACACAGGTTGCGGTACTTGTCTGCCAAAAGGCGCACCAACTCAAACTGTGCCAGATTGGTATCCTGATACTCGTCCACCATGATATAACGAAAACGCTCCTGATAATAATCAAGCACCTCCGGGCAGCTTTTAAAAAGCTCCACCGTCTTGCAGATAATATCATCAAAATCCAAGGCGTTACTCTTTTTCAGGGTCTCCTGATACTCCCTGTACGCTCTCGCAATGGTCTGCTTGTGATAGTCTCCCACCGCTTTCAGTTCATATTCGCGCACATCTACCAAATCATCCTTAGCCGAGGAAATTGCACCCAGAAGACTACGCTCCTTGTACATCTTGGTATCAATATTCAGCCTTTTGCAAACACCCTTCATCACCGTCTTCTGATCATCCGTATCATAGATGGTAAAGGCATTGTCATACCCGATTTTGTCGATATGTCTGCGCAATATTCGAACACAGGTAGAGTGAAAGGTACTGACCCATATTTGGTCTGCACCAAATCCCACAATATTGTCCACTCTCTCCCGCATCTCTCCTGCCGCTTTATTCGTAAAGGTTATCGCCAGAATATTCCACGGGTTCACTCCCATCTCATCGATAAGATAGGCTATCCTATGGGTCAATGTTCTGGTTTTGCCGGAACCCGCACCTGCTAACAAAAGCAGAGGTCCGTCAACATGACAGACCGCCTCCTTTTGCTCCGTATTCAAAGTATCGTAAATACTCATTCGCTCTCCATACTCCTTGCCGTAGCATTAAAATCTCTTAAAAACACCTTAAAATCCGAAATACTCATAGGCTTTGCATAATAAAAGCCCTGAACCATATCACAGTCTGCCATGCGCATCCACTTTAACTGCTCCTCAGTTTCCACGCCTTCTGCAATAACCGTAAAGCCCAAACGCTTCAACATCTTGGTCAGATACTGAATAACCGTAAGTCCTCTTTCATCCTTATTGGCATTATTCAAAAACATTCGGTCAAGCTTCACCGTATCCGCTGAAACCTTGGCCAAAATATTCAGGGAAGAATATCCGCTTCCGAAGTCATCCACAGACACCTCAACGCCCTGCTCACGCAGCTTGCGCATATTGTTGTCAACCTTGCTCAAATCTGCCATGTACATGGACTCTGTCACTTCTGCCTCAATCAAATGGTGGGATACACCATGCACATCCAGCCTTTCCAGAACTCGAGGCACAAAATCTTCAAATTCATTATTTCTTCTGGAGAAATTTACAGAAATAGGAACTACCTCTTCCCCTTCCTTCAAGGCCTCCTCCAGATAAACCAAAACCTGCTCAAGTACAGCAAAATCAATCTTGGTAATATATCCGTTCTGTTCTGCAATATTGATAAACTGATCCGGCATCACATGGGTTCCGTCCTGACGAATCCAACGAACCAATGCCTCCGCACCCTCAATTTTACCGCTCTTTAAGCCCACCTTCGGCTGCAAATACGCATGAAACTCCCCATTCTTTAAGCCCTTAAGAATGTTGGAGTTAATCATTCTGACATTTTCCAGCTCCTGTCTCAAATCCTCCGTGTAAACGCGAACCATGGTCTCTGCCTGCTGTTCCTTGCACTTCTTACGGGCTTCGTTTGCATTGTCAATCATAGTAGACACATTGGAGTCCTGCGCCTCTACCGGATATATTCCGGTAGCCAGTACCAGATTCGTCATAGGATATTCTCTGTTGCACTCATCTGCAAAGGAATGAGCAAAGTCCTTATAGTCCTTTACAAACTCCTCGAATTCCATACCGTGTACAAAACCCACAAAGTTATCAGAACTCAGACGGCTAAACAAACCATTCTCCTGATATCTATCGCTTACAAGCTCCGCAAAATGTTTCAGTACAGAATCTCCAAGTTCATACCCATACACTTCATTGTAATACTGGAACCCTGAGAAATCCGTATAAACACAGGCCAAATCTTTTGTGCCGTTATGTTCAATATATTTTTTTACGTCTGCTATCAGCTTATTATAAACCGCCAAACCTGTAAGCTCATCAAAGTTAAGCTTCAAGTCCATGGCATGTCTGGCCGCCTCTTCTCTCTTTCTGGTACGAAGCTTATAAAAAATCTGATTGGCAATCCGCACCAAGGTACTCCTACTCTGTTCCCAATCCCGTTTGGCATTATCATCCACAAACAAAATACTGCCTGTAAAATCCCTCACAGAAGTAGAAAGTGCCACCAACACAGCACGAGACTCCGCCAAAGATTCTTTTATCAAATCATTTTGAATACATGCCACGCTACCGTCCGGACGGGCACGATGAACCAATGCCTTCCACCGATATCTTTCCTGCTCACAGATTTTGTCTGCAAATGCCTGTTTGTCCTTTGCATCGCACTGATAAAGAATCTGTATCTTCTCACCAAAATGCTCTACAAATATTATGTTCTCTAACTCAAAAAAATCACACACCCGCTCACTAATCATTTTCAGTGCTGATGTAATATCCGATACATTTTCCAAAAGCTCCATACAAAAAAGCACTAATGTATCCATGTCCTGTTCTTTTTTCTTTTGTAACTCCACCATATTTTCCATGAATTTCCCTAACTCATTTCATTTTCTTGTACTGCTCTTATACCTCTTTGACAGAAGCAAATCCCCATGTCTTGATATTAAACTCAACCACCGGTGTATCGCAGTATTTACACACCTTAGCACCAAGGCTCTCAAGGGGCGCACCGCAATTCGGACAATTTAGACCAAGACCGGACTCACCGATATTTTTTACCGTCTCCCTGTCCTGAATATACACAAGCTCTATATTATACTTGGACTGGGTCTTTAAATCTTCCCGACCTTCTACAATCCTACCATCCTTCTTCACAAAATGCAGATACTCAACTGCAGTCTGAAAAACCACACTGCAACGGCCGCTCGCCTTCCTGTACTGATAAATTTCCGTCTGATGAACGTTAATTCTCTGGAAATTTTCTTGAACACCCCTGTCGCGGTTCATATTGATGCGCATGGCAAGCTCTGACTTCAATTCATCCATCCCCTCGGTAAGAATGGAGGCATCGGATTCATCAATGCTTCGCAAATAAGACACCAACACATTTTCCACACGACTCTTCATTTCATCCAAATGAAACTCCGGAAAATCTCTCATAATCTGAGGCAGATAAAGATTCGTCGCCCCGGATACGGACTTGGGAACATTGCTTCCCTCCATCTCAACCCGCTTCATACCCTCAATGGGATTATCTGTCCCAAAAAAGGCGTTGGAATATTGTTTTACCGTTCCGGTAACCTCTTTTACTTTTCTATATACAATAAATCCGGCAACACACACCACCAGAAGAATAATCAAAATCAAAACTAATACAACTATTAACGCCTTCATCTATCTGACCGTTCCTTTATATCGTCTTACTAAATGTAAAAGTCCAAAACAATGCGCCTTAGAGCGCACCTAACAAACCCGACAGGCGGAGAAACTCTCCGCCTGTCAGACTCTGTTTACTGTACATCATTCTCGTCGAACTTATCTCCGCACTCAGGACAGAACTTAGGAGGATTTGCAGGATCCTCGGGCTCCCATCCACACTGGTCACACTTGTATAAAGGTGCGCCCTCCGGCTTCTTATTGCCGCACTCAGGACAGAACTTGCCCTGATTTACAGCACCACATGTACAGGTCCAACCTGCAGCATCAGGCTTCTTAGCTCCGCACTCGGAACAGAACTTACTTCTGTTGTCAGTATGACCGCATCCACAAGTCCATCCCAGAACCGCTGTTGCCGCACTCTGAGGCTGCATACCCATCTGGCCCATCCCCATCTGAGGCTGCTGACCCATCATCTGCTGTGCCTGTGCATTCTGCTGATTCTGCTGACTCATCTGGAACAACTGGGTGGAGTTCATTCCACCTACCATATTCGCCATATTCATACCCATAAGCCCCATCATAGGACCGGTAGACTCGTTTGCCGCTGCTAACTTCAAAGCCTCAGCCTGTGCAGTTGCAAGGTTCGCTGCAGCCATACCGGGATCGGTAAATACTTTAGTCTTCTGTAATTCATTGAGAGTCGCACGATCCTCTTCGGGAATAGAAGGAGGATTCATGGTCATGCTCACAACCTGAATACCACGAATCTGAGTCCACTTCTCGGATAATTCCACATTCAGGAAGTTTACCAAATCATCCACATGAGCAGGAATGCCGCTGGGACGAACACCCATCTCACTAACCTTGCCCAAAGCAGGCTGCAACGCAGTAATCAGTTCTGCCTTCATCATGCTTGTAAGCTCAGAACGCTTGAAGTCATTGGGCTTATTGCCTGCCACATTCTTATAGAACAACAAAGGATCTACAATCTTATAGGAATACTCACCGTTACAACGAAGCACGGTATCCATATCGAATCCAGTATTCTTATCAAAAATACGGAAGGGAATCGGATTGGAAGTTCCATACAGATTACCCTTAATCTCCTTGATATTGAAGAAATAAACTCTCTGGTCACGCATCAGGTCTCCGCCACCTGTACCACGTGTCCACATCGCCTTAAAGGAGTTCACTACACTGCTACCCAGTTCGCCGGTAAACAAACCATTAAAAATACTGGGTTCAGAGGATGCATCATACTTAAACGCACCGGGAGTTGCACAGAACTCCACAATTCCTCCCTGGTCCACGATAATCATACACTGGCCTTCGTTTACAGCGATGATGGAACCGTTAGAGATAATCTCATCATTTCCTTTATTCTGGTTCTTCGTGCTTCTCTTACCCTTGACCATTAATACTTCATCGGAAAGAGAATCACAGTAGAAATACTCAGCATACTGATCCGCTAACACACTGCCAATAGCTTCTTTTGCTACCTGAATCAATCCCATTTTGCTTATCCTCCATCATAATTAGTATAAAAAACCAACTTCCTCTTCATTTTACCAAATTCTTGCGATTCTCTCAACTGTTTTCACAATATTCTTTACAAATCTTCCGAATTCGACTAAACTGAAAAAGAAACAAGTTTTTCTAAAAGTATATTAACACAAAGGAAGATATTTGACATGGGTAAAAAAGCTACAAAAGCAGCCGATAACATGTATTATCTCGCACGTTGCGAGGCCGCAGAGGGCAATTATGACCAAAATAGTGACACAACTCCCCTCCCCGAGGATGTCCGTGCCGCTCTAAGCAGCCGTGAGAAGGCGGCGGAGCTTTTGGGCATTGACCGCACCAGACTGGCTCGCATCGAACTGGATACCATCTCTCCCTATCCCGAGGAAGTCAAAATCATGGCCGAGGTGTACAACACCCCCGAGCTGTGCAACACCTACTGCGCAAGGGAATGCCCCATCGGCAAAGGAACCGTCCGGGAGATTGTCATTGACGACTTTGACCGCCTCGCCCTAAAAGCTTTGGGTTCCTTAAAGGATATCGATTCCCTGCGTGCCTCCCTCATTGCAATCTCCGAGGACGGCATTATCGACCCCAGCGAACTGGATACCTTCAATGATATTTTGGAGTCTTTGGAAAAAATTAGCACCAACGCCAAGGCCTTGCAGCTTTGGGCAATGAAGAATATACATATCGCACCCCATGGGGAGTGATGACTTATAACGTGACAGCTAATAACAAAAGAAGGAGTGTGGCTTCATAACTAAATTTTAGTTGTGAAGCGATACTCCTTCTTTTTACTTTAGACAAACTCGGGTCTGGGCAGGAGATAATAGTTCTTAAGACCCCATGCCACTATGTTGCAAAGAACAGTTCCGTCTTTTCCTGTTATAGAGTATAGAGCACAAGTTTACTAACTTGTCCAGAATCCATTGGTTACAAGGGTCTTTACACCATCCTTGACTTCGTAGAGATAATGCGTACCATACTCACCGGGAGCACCGAGACCACTTTCCTCAAGCAAAATCATTCCATTACTTTCTTGTATTTCGCAAAAAATATGCGGACCATACTGATTCTCTCCCAAATCACACAAATACCGTTCCTCGCCTGTTTCCAGATTATATTCCATAATTTTGCGGTCATCTTCGTAGAAAACCTTATCACAGGAACAATATGTATTTCCATAAAACTCCTTAGGAAAAATTCGATAAACCGGCTTACCCTGCTCATACAACTGTACAATCTTAGTGCTTCCATTTTCCAAATCAATTTTTGCGTACATATTACCACTAGAAAAATCTTTACTCCACCTCGTCCCTTCTGGAAATACAATCTCCTCAGAAGTTTTCGTTTGGAACCAATAACAATAATCCTTATAATCTTCACTTAGGAAATACATAATATAATCCTTGTTACATTCGTAAACAGTCCCTCTCGTTCCCAAATCAAACTCATCCAGTAAATCTCCTGTTTCCACATCTATCTTCCTTATAACTTCCGTTCTTTCATCGAAATCCGCAGTACGATCCTCATAATTCTCACACAAGACAACTCCGTCCTGATAAACTACTTGCTCCACCTCCGTGTCTAGCAGTTTTACCTCTCCGGTCTCCAGAAACTGAACATACAAATCATAACAACGATTATCCCATCCATGACCCTCTACATCAGGATTCTCCTCCATATAAAACAACTTATCCTCCGTCAGCAAAAACTTACTGATAACAGGTTCTACCAGTTGGTCTCCAATGGGTACAACCGGGAACTCTGCCCCCAAATTCCTGTCATCTCTGTCAACTACATACGTTTTACCGTCAAAATACTGCATATCCGACAAGGCGGCTGCCCCGTTCTTTTTTATGGTTCCGGTGCCGTCCCATTCCACATACTCCACTGTCATAGGTTCGTCTTCAATCAGTTCTTCATCCAATTCCTCTGACTCGTCAAGTTCTTCCAATAAGTCTTGCTCCTCACTCTCTTCGGAAACTTCCTCGTCCACATTCTCAACTATCGACATCTGTATAGCCCCTTGGCTCTCTTTCTGTGCATCACTTACACAACCGCCAAGTATGGCGGCTGCAAGTAATATTACTAAGTATTTGACGTTCTTCATTTTCTTTCTCCTAACATTTAACGGTAGTTTACCCAGAGATCCAGAAACTACAGGTTACAAGGTTCTTTACACCGTCCTCGACTTCGTAGAGATAAAGGATACCATACTCATTGTCGCTGTCGCCACCTTCTTTGAGCAATACCATTCCATTACTCTCCTTTACCCAACTCAAATCACATGGGCCATACTCATTCTCTCCCAAATCACACAAATATCTTTCTTCTCCAGTTTCCAGATTGTATTCCATAATTTTGCGGTCTTCTTCGTAGAAAACCTTATCATGAGAGCAGTATGTATTTCCGTAAAACTCCTTCGGAAAAATACGATAAACAGGCTTACCTTGTTCATACAACTGTACAATCTTAGTGCTTCCATTTTCTTGCTCTGACTTAGCATATAAATTCCCATCTATGGAGTAATTATAGCTTCTTGCCCCCTCTGGAAGTACAATCTCCTCAGAGGATTTTGTTTGAAACCAATAATAATAAACAGTTTTATCGTTTCTTAGAGAATACCAAATATAATCCTTATTATATTCATAAACAGTACCCCTTGCACCTAAATCAAATTCATCTAACACTGCTCCCGTTTCCACATCTATTTTTCTTACCATTTCAAATCTTTCATCAAAATCTGCAGAATAATCCACATAATTTTCATATATAATCACACCTTCATGGTATACTGCACCGCCTATTTTTGTTGCTAACTGCCTTACTTCTCCCGTTTCCAAAAACTGTACATACAAATCATAACAACGATGATTCCAACCATGACCCTCTACATCAGGATTCTCCTCCATATAAAATAGCTTATCCTCCGTCAGTAAAAACTTACTGATAACAGGCTCTATTAGTTGGTCTCCAACTTTTCTGGGAACAACAGGAAACTCTGCACCCAAATTTCTATTGTCCTTATCAACTACATACGTTTTACCGTCAAAATACTGCATATCCGACAAGGCTACTGCCCCATTCTTTTTTATGGTTCCAGTACCATCCCATTCCACATATTCTACGGTAACAAGTTCATCTTCAATTGGCTCTTCATCCAATTCCTCTGACTCATCAAGTTCTTCCGATAAATCCTGCTCCTCACTCTCTTCGGAAACTTCCTCGTCCAAGTTCTCAACCATCGACGTCTGTATAGCCTCTTGACTCTCATCCTGTACATTACCTGCGCAACCACCAAGCATAGCGGTTGCAAGTAATATTGCTAAGTATTTGATATTCTTCATTTTCCTTCTCCTTATGGCGTTACTGTAATTTTAACGTATTTCGCGCATTCATTAGCAGATACTATAATCGTAGCCGTACCTGTACTCACTCCGGTTACTCTGCCATTGCTGTTTACCGTTGCAATAGAGGTGCGCAGTGACCTATAGTTTATTGTTGCAGCAGGCGCAGTATAGGCACTTATTTTTACAGTCTGTCCTACCCTCACACTATAACTGTATGACTCAACCGTAAGTGTCGGATTCTTTACCGTTACCTCACACTCTCTTATTATACCATTTGCCGTGGCTGTAATCGTCGCCTTTCCTGCTTTTACACCAGTAACAACACCCTTGGCATCCACAGTTGCCACAGCCTTATTTGAACTTTCCCACACTATGGTAGTTTTGGGTGTTGCTGATGCAACAATTTTGCCTGTGGCCCCCTTATAAATGGACAGCGAGGTTTTGTTTATAATTAAATTGGGCTTTAATACTGTCACTACACAAGTACGAGATATCCCATGCGCCTGTGCAGTAATAGTTGCCGTACCCGGATTCACTCCCGTTACCGCTCCATCTGCGCTAACCTCTGCAACAGAACTATCCGAACTGCTCCATTTTACAGTTACGTTGGCAGGCATGGAGGTTGCTTTGATTTTCTTATTTTCCCCTTTATATACCGTCATCTTTGAGTTGTTTAGCTTAAGAGAAGGAGCCTTAACAGTTACGGTACATTTCTTAACAATTCCATGTGCCTTAGCAGTAATAACTGCTTTGCCCAATTGTTTGCCTTTGACCGTTCCATCTGACTCTATCTGTAAAATATCCTCATCCGAACAACTCCATTCCACTTCAACATTATTAGGCAACGGAGTCACCGTGATTTTCCCTGTATATCCTTTATAAACCGTCAGTTTGGACGGTCTTAAGGTAAAGGTTGGTTTCTTGACCGTCACGGTACAAGTTCTTTTTATTCCATGTGCCACTGCTGTAATTCTGGTTTTACCGACAGCAACTCCTGTTATCTGCCCATTACCATCAACCGTTGCAATGGCAGGATTTTCGCTTTTCCATATAATAGACGTTGTCGGAGAAGCCGTTGCTGTTATTTTCTTCGTATCCCCCTTATACACAGAAACCTTATTATTCATAATAAATGCAGGATTTTTGACCTGCACTTTACAGGTTGCTTTATTTCCATTAGCCAACTTAGCCGTAATTACTGCAGTTCCTTTTTTGATTCCCGTAACATTTCCTAACTGATCTACCACCGCCACTTGCGTATTTGAACTGGACCATGAGGCAACCTTCTCCTCTAACGGTTTGGCTATGGCAATCACTTGTACCGTCTCGCCCTTATACACCGTTTTGGTCTTTTGTTTCATTTTGACACTACATTCCTTCACAGTTACTGTACAAGTCTTGGTAACGCCATTTGCTTTCGCCGTTATCTTAGCAGTTCCCTTCTTTACTCCGGTAACCACTCCGCCCTTTACAGTAGCTACTGCCTGATTGGAAGAACTCCAAATAATCGTATCTTCCGGTGTAGCAGTTGCTTCAATAGCTGCGGGATATCCTAAATAAACCGTCTTTTTACTGTCCATTTTCAAAGTCTTCTTTTTGACAGTTACCTTGCACTTTGCTTTTTGTGATTCACCATTTATCGTTACGGTAACCGTAATAGTTGCCGTACCGGCTTTTTTCGCTGTTACCAAGCCTGTTTGATCTACTTTCGCCACAGAGGAATTGGAAGATTTCCACGCAATTTTCCCACCTGATACCCCATTTGCAGATAGCCTAAAAGTTTCTTTGGCATAACACGTGTATTCTTTTTTATCTATTGTCAATTCGGTATTTTTCACTTTCTTGCTTCGATACAAAGTATAAGAACCATATCCCCCCTCACTCAGCAAATCATCCACATCATCATAAACTGTCTGTCTCACATCTGGCACTGTTTGCTCCGTGACTTCAATATGTGCAATATTTCCATCTTGATTATACTTTACATCCGTAATAACAACCACATGATTTCCTGCCTCATTTAAAATATCTCCAACCTGTATCTTAACAAATTTTCCTGTTTCTCCCCGCTGTACACCCTCTTTCCATATTTCCCTTGTCGGCTTTCTTTCTTCTAAATCCCAACAATAAGAGGCAAATGTACTACAATCACATCCATATTTTGGTCCATATTGCGGTGCATAACTCCCATCCTTCTGTCGTACATACGCCCAAGACCAATCATCAAAATCTGTGCTATATAATTTACTGTCCTTGTTAGCTCTTTCTTCCTTGTACTCATCCCAACTCATACCCGTTGGAGATAACACAAATTTCCCATTATACACAGCCTGTGTGTATATAATGCCATGTATTTTTTCGCCCGGCTCCATAACATCTGTTTCTTCTGTACTTTTACCCCAACATTTTACCTTTCCTAAAGTCACCCATGTATCATTATATATATCCCTTGCTCGTTTTGCAATTTCTTTTTGTTCTTTTGTTACTTTAGCATCTATCAAAACCGAATCATCAGTATCTTCTTCCTCTGTATACACCTGATGAAAGTTGTCCGTTCCCAAGGCCACTGTGCTTCCCGATACATCCGACTCGTCAACCAGAGGTGCAAATAAAGGCTTTACCCCCGTCTCCTCATCCTCAACAGGAACCACCTTGCTCAAATCCGCTAAAAACTCCTCTTCCGAAATCGTTTCAAACCAAGTCTCTGTTGTATATGCCATTTTAATATCAAAATCTTCTGAGAGCGTTTTTATTTCCTGATATTTGCTATAACCCAAACGATATTCTTCTCCGTCCACCGTAAACACCAGAACATCATCTTCCATATAGTAGTCAGAGACATGCTCCTCTACCTTGCGTTCATCTATGTACAATGTATAATCCTGCACAGAACCTTTCGCATAAACCACCCCCTGTCCGGTAGGAATAAAACTGAATACATCCGAATAATCATCAAGATATTCCATCTCCTCTGTAGCAAGATCCAATGTAAAAATACATCCTCCTGCCAAGAACATCAATTGCTCATTATTAACCAAATACATTTGCTTAACATCCCAACCGGAAAGTTCGAAGGTTTTCTCCACTTTCATAGAAATAAGATTCATAATCTTAATGTGCGTTCCGTCATCAGATGCCGTTGTATAATATAATTTGTTCTCTCCATAATTCAAATTACGTGCCACATCACTGCAAAGCAGCACCTCATCAGTAACTGTTTGGATATGGATACCATCCTCCTCCCCGACTATCACAGCATCTCCTGTAGCCACCATATTTACACCATTGATAATATAATAGCCATTATTACCCAAATCACATAATCGTACCGCTTCCGGTTTTACTACCCCTGGTTTCACTATACCTTCTGACACATCACCAACATACATAGCGTTATCCGCAATTGTATCCGTAGCATCCTGTGACCCACATACCTCACTCGATACTTTCTGTGTCTCTCCACCAAACTGTCCATTCACTTCTTCTGCCATGCCATGAATTGGATTTAACAGAATAATTCCAGCCAGAAGCAATGCACATTTTTGTCTAAATCTTTTGTTACTCAACATTAATACCCCTCCTCATTTTTGTGGTAAGTTTCAAAAAACATAATCAGACTTATACATCTATATATCCAATTACCCTTTCTGCGTATATGCTATCATCAATAATTTTCCTTGTCAACTTTTTTCACAATATGTCGATATATTGTTTTCTATTGACTGTATTTCATTGTATTATTTATTTAATCCATCCTAAAAAGGCGGCATTCCACCTCTCACAGTGTCCTGCCGCCTTTTCACACTTCCTTTTACACGCCTTATTTACTTCGCTGCCTCTGTGGCAAACTCTGTATTTACCAAATCCTCATAGGGAACCTTCTCCTCCTGCACGTCGAACTCTATCAGAATATTCTGGAGCAAGTCAAAACTCTCCTCCTCGAAAATGAGGTCACTCTTCCATGTATCCTGTGAATGATACCTCTCCACGATTTTGGTGAGTGTATCCAAATCAGTCTCAGCAAACTGAGGAGCAATAACCTTTGCAATCTCCTCCGGCGTGTGTGCAGCCACATAATCCATTCCCTTTTGGAGCGCATTAGTAAACGCCTGCACTGTCTCCGGATTACTCTCGATATAACTCTTCTTAGCAGAAAAGGAGGTGTAAGGCACATAACCGGAATCCTCCCCCAGAGAAGCTACCACATAACCGTCTCCCTTTTGCTCAAGCATGGTGGCATGAGGTTCAAACTCTACGGTAAAATCCCCCTGACCGCCTGAGAAGGCTGCTGCCGTGGAGCCAAAGTCTATACTCTGGTCAATGCGCACATCTGCTGCCGGGTCAATATTATTCTTTAACAAAATATACTCAAATACCATCTCAGGCATACCGCCGGCTCTGCCCCCAAGCACATCCTTATCCTTCAACATATCCCATGTAAAATCATCAATGGGTTCTCTGGACACCAGAAAATTACCTGCCCTCTGAGTCAACTGAGCAAAATTGACCACATAATCCTCCGTGCCCCCCGCATAGGTATACACACTGCTCTCACAGCCCATGAATCCGATATCTGCCTCACCGGTAAGAACTGCTGTCATGGTCTTATCCGCACCAAATCCGGTAACCAACTCCAAATCAATTCCCTCTTCTGCAAAATATCCTTCCTCAATAGCTACATACATAGGCGCATAGAAAATAGAATGAGCCACTTCATTGAGTACCACCTTGGTCATCCCGCCCTGCGCACCGCCTTCATCTTTCTTGCCATCCGTGGCGCAACCTGCAAGTGCCAACACAGGCAGCACTCCGGCAAGCAACAGCGCACAAAGCTTATTAAACCTTTTCACAATACAAATCCTCCACAGAAATTTTCTGTCTTCGGGTTTATGTTATGAATACATATAAAAAAAGGTGCCTGTATCACAACAGACACCTTTCTCTCGCTTAAACTCTTATTACAGATTTGCCTTGATTTTCTCAATCATCTCTGCATACTCTTCATCAGTCAGATAGGTCTTGCCGGGGTTCATCTGGAAGGTACCGCCCCACTCATCCTGTCCCTCGTACTTGGGTACCAGATGGAAGTGCAGATGGCATCCGGTATCACCGTAAGCACCATAGTTGAGCTTATCGGGATGGAATGCAGCATGAATCGCCTTTGCTGCACGATTGATATCAGCAAAGAATTTGTTGCGTTCCTCCTCACTGATATTTACAATCTCACTGACATGATCCTTGTAAGCCACAATACATCTGCCGGGCTTGGACTGCTCCTTAAACAAAATCAGACTGGAAACCTCCAGTTCACAGATAAAGATTCCAAACTTCTCCAGAATCTCGCCTCTCATACAATATCCGCAATTTGAATCCTTCATATGTCCTCCTGTTGCGCCACGCGCCTTTTATTCTTTTTAAGAAGCCCGGTTACAAGCCTTGCTCCTTTGTTGCTTATTATAGCCCTATTCAAAATGTTTCGCAAGTACATAAAGCAGTTTCAGCATCCCACGCCCCCAAATACTCAATTCAGAATTTCCCCTATCCGCTCAGGATAGTAATTCACAATCAATTCCTTGGGGAAATCCACAGCCTCCACCACCTCTAAAGCCCTGTCAAATTTACCTATGCTATAACAGATATGGCTGTCTGACCCCATAATAATCGGCACATCATACTTCTTACAGGTACGAAGAAGCTTTTCCACATTCTCCCTGCCTCCCTGTCTTGCCGACTTCGGATTCAAGGAAGAATTATTCAGTTCTAAAAAGACCTTCTCCTTCTTGGCCGCCTGCACCAATTCCTCATAATCCAAAGGGTATCTGGAATCATCCGGATGCCCCAGAATCTTCACATAAGGATTCTGCATAGCTTTGACAGATGCCCTTGTATTCTCCTCAATACTTCCAGGCTTTACACAGGGAATGTGCATACTGGCAATCGCATAATCCAACCGTGCCAAATACCACTCCTCCAAATCCAGCGTGCCCTCATAATCCATGATATTGACCTCCGCTCCACAAAGCAGACGAAGACCTCCATACTCTCTCGGCACACAGTTATAGCTGCTAAAGAAAAAGGGATGAGTGGCCCCCGGCATCGCCGGCGCATGCTCACTCAATCCCAGATAAGTAAGGCCGGCTTCCTGTGCAGCCTCTATATTTTCCTTTAGTGTACTGTATGCGTGGCCACACGCAATCGTGTGGGTATGCAAATCCATACACAACTCCATTCTTAAAACGCTCCTTCTATTTGGTCACCTTATCCGTTTTGTCAGCTTTAACCTTATCAGCTTTGACCTTGTCAGCTTTCGCTGACTTTCCGGACTTATTCTCCTGCATTTTCTCCCGCATGCCGTCAACCATCTTCTCTATCATCAGACGCTTCATATACACATCAAAGCTGAGCAGACAAATAAAAGAAAACTGCCGCAAAAATTCCTGATGCTCCTCGGGAGCCTCCCCAAAGGTCTCCTCCGCCAATTTGAACTTCTCCACCACATCAGCCTTCATCACTTCAATCTGTCCCTTTTCCATGTTGAATACTTCCTGATAGATGCTCTCCAAGTCAAATTTCTCACCATTCTGGAAGAAATGCTCTGTAATGGGTCCCAAAAGCGTCTGAATATCCGTGATGGACAAAACACCCTTATAGTAATAGATAAAAATCAAAAGAAGCACATGCTCCTTGGAATATTTCTTCTTCACCGGTGGTGGAAGCAAATCATTCTTGGCGTAATTGTTAATCATGGTCTTGGTCAGCACCTTGTCATCTCCGGGATTACGCGCACCGGAGCGAAGACGACTGTCCATAAAGGTAGTTACCTGATCCATGTATAAGTCAATATTGGGAATATCGGAGGGCTTGATGTAATCGATACGATCAAGGCTCGCCAATATGCTGTTTAACAAATCTTCTGTATCTAATGTCACTTACTCGTCCCCCTTGTAAATCTACACTTTCTTATATCAATATTTTCACTTACCCATACAGTATATAGTATTCAAAACTACATATCAACCTTTTTTTCATTTTTAGCATCTAAATTTCATCTAAATTTTAGTATTTACTTTAAAGATTTAGTGTGTTAAAATGCCCATATAGGTTCATGATGTAAAGTATTAAAATTTTAAAGCATAAAAGTAAACAAGACGAGGTATTCATATGAACAAGAAAATCAAAACCGAAGCCGTTGACGCTCTGTTCGACGCAATTTTGTGCCTTGAGAACCGCGAGGAATGCTACAACTTTTTTGAAGATTTGTGTACTGTAAACGAATTACTCTCGCTTTCCCAGCGTTTTGAGGTTGCCTCCATGCTCAAGGAGCGCAAAACCTACTTGGAGATTGCAGAGAAAACCGGCGCCTCCACTGCCACCATCAGCCGCGTAAACCGTTCTCTTACCTACGGCAATGACGGATATGAATTAATATTTGAACGTCTGAAAAACAAATAGTCTTTTTACACATACGAACTGCCGACAGGATTTCCTGCCGGCAGTTTATATTTATACCTCTATATCTCCCTCACATATTCTCTGGCAAATCAACTTACCGACGGCATTCAGGGCAATCATATCCCCTTCATTCCACTTTCTGGATGTATTAAATACATCAAAGCACACCAGCCCCTTTACAGCCTCCTCCTTGCGATAAACACTTAAGAGATTGGCATTAACCTCCAACCGCTGATATTTGTTGTAAAAGGATTTATCTGCCATCTGCTTCGCATCTTCAATGGCAATCATATCATCCTCACGCATCAGGTCCGTAAAGTCCTTATGATCCATCAGGGAAAACCGCTCCAACTGATACTCATACTGACCATAGCGAAGATATGTATTTAAATTATCTCCGATATAAACAGAAACACCTGCCACATCAAACAAATCGCAAATCTTGGCCGCCACATCATTAAAAGAATCCCGCACATCTCCCTTTGCCAACTCCAAAACTATCTCCGAATACAGCATGGAACGATTTACTCTGGACGCAATGGATTTCAGACCCTTCATTCTTCGGCTCTCACTTACCAGTTTCAAGCTCTTGTGCTGCTTCTCATCATAGAACACATAGTTGTTCTTGCCATTTGCCTTAGCAACATAAAGTGCCTTGTCCGCTCTCTTGAACAGAATTTCGTAAGCAGTTCCGTCCTTTGGATAACTGGAGATACCTATGGAAATGGACACATGCAAATCGGCATGAGTATCCTTAAACAGAAGTCCCACCTCACCATAAATGGTCTTCAGCATCTTATCCATGACATCCTTGTCACAATTCTCCAAAAGCACAACAAACTCATCGCCGCCAAATCTGGCAACCGTTCCTCTACCGCCTACAACACGCTTCAATGTCTCAGCAGTTCTGAAAATTACCTGATCGCCAAATAAATGACCATAGGTGTCATTGATATTCTTAAAATCATCAATATCGATTACAAGCAACGACAACCGTGTATCTTCATCAGCCTGATTGAACTTTTGAACCGCATACTCCATGATGGCTCTCTTATTCATAAGACCGGTTGCGGAATCTCTGCTGGCCTCCGTTGCATAATAGGGCTTTTCCATCACATCGGCATTGAGCTTGATTACCCCGGCCACTACCTTACTGCCATCCGTGTCAAAGAGAACACTTCCCGTAATCTGAACCGAATCGCTTCGTTTTGCTTTGGAAAAGAAGGTGGTCGCCAACTGTAACTTAAAATCCTCCAAACCATCCTTCATACACCCGCACAAGGTCTCAAACTTTTTCTTTTCCGAATCCTTCCACAGATAGGTAGTCATCATCTGTTCTGCCCATACATCCAAATCCTCAGACAGGAACATATAATTCTTATCATTCACATACATGTAAATGTTAATTACATTTGTTTTTTTCGCATAATCAAAGAAAATATAGTCCACAAGAGACATCATTCTCCTGTATTTGGATAAAATCAGATTGTTTCTCCTGAATTTCTCCAAAGACGCAATGATATCCGAAACATAAACTTCAATACAATGTACTCCATCAATTACAAACTTCTCCTGCTTCAAGCGAATCAGCATAAATTTGTAATTGCCTGCAGTAGTAATTACACGCACCAAAACATACTGCGGCTCCTCACTTACATTTTGTGCTGCCTCAATAAAGGAATCCCTGTCTCCGGAATGAATCATCTCTGCAAAATTTCTGTCTGCATTAATATCCAGAAAAGTATGTAATTCCTCATCCGCCGAAGCAATCTCGAAATTTCCCTTTAAAATTGCCATGCCCAAAGGCATAAGATATCCTGTACTTCCGTTATATGCTGTAATATCCAATTTCTATCTCCCCTAGCCGTTAATTGATAACATCTCCATGGGATTGATGTACGCATTATCTTTCATCATCTGGTATCCCATTTCTTCCTTGCGTTCCTCAATTATGTATAGTGCCGTACCGCACACAACCGTATCCCCCACCTGCACTCTGGGTTCTCCGGCATTTCTATATATGGTAATATAACCGTTACCATGATCAACCCAGATACTGTGCACATAATCTGCATCATCCTTCACTCCGGTTACCGTGCCGCTGGCTGTAGCCACCACAGCACTTCCCTCAGACGCATCAAACACACAAATCGGCGCATCATCTATGGTCTCCTCTTTCATGGTCGCAGAACCATTCAGGGGAAACTCAGTCGGCATGCTCTGCTTCTCAATCTGAGCCTTCAACTCGCTCTCACTCTGGGTTTTCTGACTGACTGTTTCACTGAGAATCTGTACCGTCTCATTCAGTCCAACAATCTCTGTCTCCAACTCCAATTTTTCCTGTTTGAGCTGCGCATTACTTTCTTGCAGAGTCTTGATGGTCGCCACCTGATTATCACTTCTGGCATCCACTGCCCGCCAGATTTTCTCCTCATGAGCAATATAGCCCAACATGGCACCCAAAAGAATACATAACACCGCAATGACCAACCACAAAAGCCACGGTCTGACCTGATAGCGTTTCAGTTCTGCATCCTTGTCATCCGTAGTCACAAATACAAAATGGTTTATCTTGGGTTTCTGTTTGTCTTCTACCATAAAAGTCACCTCCGGTAAACTTAGTCAATTGTACCACAGGTAACATTTTCCATCAACATCACCTTAACTTTTTTGTAATATTTTCCCAATTTTTTTTGGTTTTTTCTATCAGATTTGTAAAAATGACCTGCCCGCTTTTGTGCATTTCTCACACAAATTCTTATAATTTCATTATACTTCCAGTTTCATGTCTCCCTCTGCAATCCACCCGATTTTACGGCAAATCTCTGATACTCCCAGACTAATCACCCCCGGCAATACAAAGTGCATTACCGCAATCAGTCCCAGTGCAGTCCCTCCGCTCATACCGTCAGCTACCATGGAACCATAGGCCGCAAACTGACCTACAAAGCCTGCCGAACCCATACCGGAGCCAACCGGCGTACTGGTCATATGAAGTACCGCGGATGCCACAGGACCCAGAATTGCACTGGAGACAATAGCCGGAAGCCAGATAATTGGTTTCTTTACAATATTGGGCACTTGAAGCATGGAAGTTCCCACTCCCTGAGCAATCAGACCACCCATTTTGTTTTCGCGGTAACTTGCCACTGCAAAGCCCACCATATTGCAGCAACACCCTACCGTGGCGGCACCTGCTGCAAGACCACTTAGATTCATAGCCACACCAATGGCTGCAGAACTGATAGGCAGCGTCAAAATCATCCCCATGAGCACAGACACCACAATACCACCAATGATGGGATGCTGTTCCACATTCACATTTACCAAAGCTCCAAGCCATCCCATAAAAGCAGAAATAGGAGGACCTGCCACAAATCCTGCCACTGCACCGGACAAAATTGCCACAAGAGGAGTTACCAGAATATCCACCTTGGTCTTGCCCGCCACAAGATGACCGACCTTGATTGCCACAAGGGCAGCAATGAACGCCCCCAAAGGCTCACCGGGTTTGCCCATTCCAAAGGCCTCCATCTGTGTCACTCCCGGAAATGCACCAATCATACCTGCCACCGCCGCAGATACCGTTACTAAGGGACCTTCCTTATACTTAGATGCTACACCTACGCCGATTCCGGCACCGGTAATGGTCTTCGCCACATTGCTCACTGCAATAAGATAAGTACCAATCGTACCGCCCACAAGACTTCCGATTTGGGCAATGATGGTTCCGATAATCAGCGTAGAAAACAGTCCTAACGCCATACCACTCAAGCCATCAATAAATATTTCCTGTAACCACTTCTTACATTTCTCTTTCATATCAAACCTCCTACTTTAATCCCGAACAAACCGCCAGAACATCCTCCCATTTAAGCTGACCGCCAAAAAGATCCAAGGCGCTTCCAATGGTCACATGTAACCGATTCCGTCCCAACTGTCTGATAAGCTGCAAATCTTCCATATTATGTACACCACCTGCATAGGTGAGGGGTCTTCCCTGCCAGTTGCCCAAAAGACTTACCAGTTCTCTTTCAATGCCCCTGTTTTGCCCTTCCACATCCACTGCATGAATCAGAAATTCATCACAGTAACCGGAAAGCTTATCCATAAGCTCAGGTGTCACCCGCTCTTTGGTCAGTTTTTGCCAACGATCCGTGACAATCAAATAGCCGTCTGCAGTCTTTCTACAACTTAAGTCCAGTACCAAATGCTCTCTTCCGACAGTCTGCACCATACGTTCCAACCGATCATAATGAATCACACCATCCTTAAAAACATAGGATGTCACAATCACGTGACTTGCGCCTGCCTTGAGATAATCCTCTGCATTGTCAGGTGTAATGCCTCCGCCCACCTGCAATCCGCCGGGGTATACGTTCAGGGCTGACATCGCCTGTTTGCGGGTAGCCTCATAGTATTCACTGTCCACACTGTTTAAAAGAATTATATGACCGCCCTTAAGTCCCGCATCCCGATACAGCTTTGCAAAAAATGCCGCATCCTGTTCCGCCACGAAATTTTCTCTGGCCTGATTTCCCACATCCTGTAAGCTTCCGCCCACAATTTGTTTTACTTTTCCATTATGTATATCAATACAAGGTCTGAACTCCATGAATACCTCCCAGAATTTTCTAAAAATACACCACTTTACCAATATACAATAAAAATTTTCAAATAGCTAGTATATTTTGTGGTAGTACGTGCATATTATGTACAAGCCCTATTTTTTATATTTTATATAGGGAAAAGATTGGAGGATATTATGAAGAAAAAGTATTTGGCATTGGGACTGATGTTGGTATTTGTATGTACTGCAACAGCATGTTCCGGCAACGACAACAATGGTTCCAATTCCGGCAGCATGGCCGGAACTGAGACCCAGACTGAGACTCAGACCGAAACGGCTACCCGTGAGACCACTGACAATCAGAACACCGACACCCAGCAGAATGACACCACCACTAATATGAATGGTGATCAGAATACCATGGGCACCGACGGTGTAAATGGTACCGACAACGATTCTCTTCTGGAGAATGCCGGAGATGCCGCAACTGACGTAATCGATGGCGTTACCAACGGTGTAAATGACGTTATTGATGGCGCAACCGACAATAACACCACCAACAACAATAACAATAACGCAACAGACAATGCTGCCGGCAACAATACTACCAATAACACAGGCAGTACCGTTACACAATAGTCATTCAAAAGGGAGAAACTGCTCTCACCGGACAGGTTCTCCCTTTTCTATAACATTATACCTCTTCAACAATAGAACCCTCTCTATACGCCGCCAGCAAATCTTCCAGATAATGGATATTTTCCTTGATATCTACACCGATATCCGTATCTGCCACAAGCTTGCGATGATGGAAGGTCTCCACCTCTATGGTATCTGATAAAATATCTGATTCATTTTTGATAGCCATAGCTGTAGACTCAAAGGGCTCATGGGCTACCAGACGCATGCCTCTGGAATTACATACCAACGTATATCCGGCAATTCCGGTCTTTTTGTGATAAGCCTTGGAAAAACCACCGTCGATAACCAGAAGCTTACCACCACACTTGATGGGTGACTCTCCGTGAATCTGTTCTACCGGAACATGTCCGTTTACAATGTGTGCATCCTCCACATCCAGTCCAAATTCCTCCAGAATTTTACGCACGGTCTCTTCCTTTTCATAAAGCTTATAATAGCTGTTTTTCTGCTCCTTATGTGTCTCTTTATCTTCAATAAAATACCGTTCAAAAGTGGTCATTTTACTCTTACCGTACACAGGGGAACCGGGGCCTGCCCAGATGTACCAAATAATATCCTGAGCCTCCGTGCGCTCCGCTGCATCCTTGGAATAATATCCCCTTCTGGCATAATGCTCCAACACATCATAAAGAGCCTTACCACAATATTCCTTACCGAAAATCTCCACCTTCCGAAAACTGCCGTCCTCATTCATAGGCACACAGCCATGATACAGAAGATTTCCGTTGTAAATCTTGTACATACCACCCTTGGAATAAAGGAAACGCACATGTCGTTGCAGCTTCTCACAGTGCATAAAGGCCTGCTGCAGACGTACCATAAGCTTCCCTTCCTCCTCGGAAAGCTCATATGGATTCTCCCGATTTACCGTGGGAAAATCCACATCCTTCATGAGATATTCCTTCCCGTCCACCAAAACCGTCTTCCTGTCAAAATCAATTTTGTCCAAAAGAAGCCTGTCCTCCATGCCAAATTCCGGGTGACGCATGACAAACTGCCCTTCCAGTTTAAACTGCAAAAGTGCCATAGCCTTGTGTATCCTGGTATCCAGGCTCAAATCCTTGGTATTGTAATCCGTGTTGTATTTGATGCTGAAAACCTCACAATCCGTGTTGCCGTAGGTCTCCAGCACAAAGGTTGCCAAGGGCACCAGATTGATACCATACCCTTCTTCCAAAACGGAAAGGTTACCGTACCTTGCCGCCAGACGTATTACACTGGCTATACACAGCCAATTACCGGCCGCCGCTCCCATCCAACCAATATCATGATTGCCCCACTGCACATCCACGGAATGATAGTCACACAGGGTATCCATGATAATATGGGGACCGGGACCTCGGTCATAAATATCTCCCACAATATGGAGATGGTCAATCACCAGTCTCTGAATCAGATAGCTTAACTCCACAATAAACTGAGGTGCTCTCCCAATTCGGATAATGGTGTGAATAATCTCGTTATAATAGGCTTCCTTATTCTGAATTTCAGCCTTTTCCGTAATCAATTCCTCAATCACATAGGCAAAATCCTTGGGAAGTGCCTTACGCACCTTGGAACGGGTATATTTGGAAGAGACACGCTTCAGCATCTGCACCAGTCTATGCAGGGAAATCTTGTACCAGTCCTCCAGATTGTCCTCTTCCTTCTCCGCAAGCTCAAGCTTTGCTTCCGGATAATAAATCAGCGTGGCAAGGCTCTTTTTATCCCTGTTACTGATGGTATTGCCAAACTCTTCATCAATCTTACGGCGCACGGAACCGGAACCGTTTTTCAGCACATGATAAAACTGCTCATACTCTCCGTGGATATCTGTAAGAAAATGCTCCGTGCCCTTGGGCAGATTCAAAATAGACTGGAGATTGATAATCTCCGTGGACGCTGCCGCAATATTTTTGTACTGACGGGATAAAGTCTTTAAAAATTTCAGTTCCTGCTGATCCATGGGGCACCTCTCTTTTGTAATCTTGCAAATCAACCTATCACATCGGACATGTCGTACATGCCGGCGGGCTTGCCTGCAAGGAATTTGGCAGCCTGTACTGCACCCTTGCCGAATACAGCTCGGGAGTAAGCGGTATGGGAGAAGGTAATTACTTCGTCCATACCTGCAAAGATTACGTCGTGGTCACCTACGATGGTACCGCCGCGCACGGCACTGATACCGATTTCCTTTACAGGACGCTTTTCTCTGCGAGTGCTTCTGTCATATACATATTCATATTCATTGTTGAGCTCTGCATTGATGGAGTCAGCCAGAGCAAGTGCCGTTCCGCTGGGAGCATCAAGCTTCTGATTGTGGTGCTTCTCTACAATTTCAATATCATAGCCTGCAGGAGCCAGAACACCGGTTGCTTCCTTGAGCATCTTAATCAGCAGATTGATGCCAAGAGACATATTGGCAGACTTCAGGATAGCCACCTGCTTGGATACCTCCGCCACCTTTGCAAGCTGAGCTTCGCTAAGACCTGTGGTACAGAGCACGCAGGGAACCTTTTTGTCCACACAGTAGTCTAACAACTTGTCTACCGCAGGTGCAGCAGAAAAGTCAATAATACAATCTGCCTCCACATCACACTTATCTATCTCACTAAATACCGGATAGGGATTGTGTCCGTCATCATGAGCGTCAATTCCTGCAACAAGCTCTACCTCTGCATCTGCCGCAATCAGACCACTGATAACCTGACCCATTCTACCATTACATCCATGCATGATTACTCTAATCATTTTATTACCTCTCTTATTGTATTTTGTCCGGTCTCCCTAAGGAAACCGGACCCATATCACACTTTCTTACAAAATGCCGTATTCCTTCATTGCCTTCTCAAGACGTGTAGCATTCTTCTCCTCCATCTCAGTCAAAGGACGACGAAGAGTTCCTGCCTCCTTGCCCATTAAGTTCAATGCCTTCTTTACAGGGATGGGATTCACCTCACAGAACAGTGCCGCACACAGCTCCAATGCCTCAAGCTGCATTTTGCGGCTACTCTCCACATCACCATCCAGGTATTTCTGACAAATCTCATGAGTCTGTCTGGGTGCCACGTTGGAAAGTACAGAGATTACACCCACACCACCCAGAGACATAATAGGTACAATCTGGTCATCATTACCGGAATAAATATCTACACAGCCCTTGGAAAGTGCTGCAAGCTTTGCAACCTGACTGATATCTCCGCTTGCTTCCTTTACACCCAGAATATTGTCTACGTCCTTGCAGAGACGCACTACTGTCTCAGGCAGAATATTGCAGCCGGTACGACTGGGCACATTATACAGAATCACAGGAATCTTTACAGAATCTGCAATTGCCTTAAAATGCTCATACAAACCATTCTGAGTTGCCTTATTGTAATAAGGAGATACCAAAAGCAGTCCGTCAACACCATACTTTTCTGCCTCAGTTGACAGATAGATAGCGGTCTCGGTACAGTTAGAACCGGTTCCTGCAACTACAGGCACACGTCCGTCTACTCTATCCACACAATACTTGATGGTCTCCAAATGCTCCTCATGGGTAAGGGTTGATGCCTCGCCGGTGGTTCCGCAGACGATGATTGCGTCTGTTCCGTTCTCAATCTGCCAGTCAATCAACTCACCGAACTTCTCAAAATTAACCTCTCCGTTTGCCTTCATGGGTGTGACAATTGCAACACCTGCTCCTGTAAAAATAGCCATAATTTTCCTCCTTAACAGTATAAATGCCGACACATAGATATGCGCCGGCAAATTTTACAATTTATCCTTTGATAGCGCACCATCCGTACCCGGATGACAGTCATACGGCTCTTAACCGCATGCCCAAGACTCGACTCACAGGTCATCTCCTCTTTCGGCGTCTTCCCCTTTCTTTCTTCCTCATCTGTGCCTGTCACATCAGAAAAAATACTCTTGAAATACGCAACCTCTATCTTTCATTTAGCCTATCATAGCACTTTAAAATGCCACTGTCAACGGCTTTTACATTAATTTCTAAATTACTCCCACACCTTAAATTTTACGGTCTGAATCTTAGAAACCTCATCTGCAAGCACACAAATATCATCCGACAGATTGATGCCTGTAAGAATCATATTGGTATTGCCACGGCACTCCAAAAGATTCTTCAAATCCTCCGAATCAAGTATGCCGTTCTCAACAAGTCCCAACACTTCATCGAGAATCAACAGATCACACTCACCGGTGCTCAATACCTTTCTTGCAAATCCGATACCGTTTTTGATATTGATACTCTCCTCCTGCTTGCGCTCCTCCGATAATTCTTCAAAATTCTCGTCAGACTTCTCAAAACAGAACACCTTAAGTTCCGGCTCCATCCTGCGCAAATATTCAGAATTCTCCGGTCCTTTCCCTTTCAAAAACTGTATCAATACTACATTTCCACCAGCCATGGCAACCTGAACTGCACGCCCAAGTGCTGCCTGAGACTTGCCTCGTCCCTCGCCGGTATATATGTGCAGGCTTCCTTTTTCCATACCTTACCTCCGCGTCATCGTTTTAACCGATGCACTCCTTCAAACGGAATTTTCGCAATGAAGCCATTATAGCACATCCCTTACAAAATAGCAACTTCCGGTTCTCTCTCATCCACATTCATAAGTTCAAGCTTACTTACGGAAACCTCAAATGCAACTCTTTTTTCCACATGCTCCTCATCTAATTTTTTCATATATTCTCTGCTCTGGATTCTTCCCCAGATTGCACAACGCTCACCCACCTTGAAATGGTTGGCATAACGCGCATTTCTTCCCCAACAAATGCAGGGTATGTAATCTGATTTGCCATAGGGACGATTTACCGCCAACAGCAAATCCGCAATCTCCCTGCCCAGAGGTGTTTTTCTGTAAATGGGTTCCTTACAAATATAACCGTCCAGATAAATCTGATTGGTCTTGGAGCTTTCACCCACTTCATCGATAAATTCAACCTCTCTCGCAAAAACAGACAGCACCAGTCTGTTCTTTCTCTCCTCGTGACGATTGTAGGAACGGAACTGACCGTTTACACACAAAAGTCTGCCTGTATAATCCTCACTGACATCCATCAATCTCTCAGACACCATCACCGGAATAACATCGAAGCTTTCGCTAAGTCTCTGCACCTTCACGTCAACCATATAAAATCCCTCACCGAAGATTTCATGGCTGTAAGTAAAGCCGCTGACTACCTCTCCCATTACCGTCACCTGATTGTTTTCAATTACCTTATCCGTCATATTTGTCTCCCTTCTTACACCTTTGTAACGTATTTTCTATGACAATATATGTATACTATAAAATGAACAAAATTAGTACCGAATCCCATCGCACACATCGACACACAACGCCTCCTTTCAACAGGTACTCGCTTAATTTTTCTTGCACAGGCGAATAATTAGTGCTATACTGTAGCAGTTTGAGGTTTTGTTATTTTTAATTCGATGCAAATCGACACAAATTAGTTGAGGAAAACATTATGAGACAAAAAAGAGAAGATGTCAGAAACATTGCAATTATCGCCCATGTAGACCATGGCAAAACCACCCTTGTAGACGAACTGTTAAAACAAAGTGGTGTATTCCGGGAAAATCAGGAGATTGCTGAGCGTGTCATGGACTCCAACGACATTGAGCGTGAACGTGGCATTACCATTCTTTCCAAAAATACCGCTGTTATGTACAAGGACACCAAAATCAATATCATTGACACACCGGGACACGCAGACTTCGGCGGCGAAGTAGAACGTGTACTGAAAATGGTAAACGGCGTAGTTTTGGTTGTAGACGCCTTTGAAGGTGCCATGCCCCAGACCAAATTTGTATTAAGGAAAGCTTTGGAATTAAAGCTCCCTGTAATTGTATGTATCAACAAAATCGACCGTCCCGAGGCAAGACCTGATGAAGTGGTTGACGAGGTTTTAGAGTTGTTTTTGGAACTGGATGCAGACGATTCCCAGTTGGATTGTCCCTTTGTATTTGCTTCCGCCAAGGCAGGTATTGCATCCTTGGACGCGGCTGAGACAGGCATCAGCATGGAACCTCTTTTCGAAACCATTCTCGATTACATTCCTGCACCCGAGGGCGACCCCGAGGCAGGTACCCAGCTTCTTATCAGCACCATTGATTATAATGAATATGTTGGAAGAATCGGCGTAGGTAAGGTTGATAACGGTACCATCAAGGTCAATCAGGAGGTCATTATCTGCAACCATCATGAGCCCGACAAGCAGACCAAGGTCAAGGTCAGCAAACTCTATGAATTTGACGGACTGAATAAGGTTGAAGTTAGGGAAGCCTCCATAGGTGCCATTGTGGCGATTTCCGGTATTGCAGATATCCGTATCGGTGATACCCTCTGCGCCACTGACAATGTAACTCCCATCCCCTTCCAGAAAATCAGTGAGCCTACAATCGCCATGCAGTTTATGGTAAACGACTCTCCCCTGGCAGGTCAGGAGGGCAAATTTGTCACCAGCCGCCATTTGAGAGACCGCCTTTTTAGAGAACTTAACACAGATGTATCCCTGCGCGTGGAAGAAACCGATGCTGCCGACAGCTTTAAGGTATCCGGCCGTGGTGAGCTTCATCTGTCTGTATTAATTGAAAATATGCGTCGTGAAGGCTTTGAATTTGCCGTGAGCAAAGCAGAGGTTTTATATAAAGAGGATGAAAGCGGTCACAAGCTTGAGCCTATGGAACTTGCTTACATCGATGTTCCCAATGAATTTGCCGGTGCTGTTATCGAAAAATTGGGACAGCGCAAGGGCGAGCTTCGCAACATGGGAAGCATCTCCGGCGGCACCTACACCCGTTTGGAATTCTCCATCCCTGCCCGTGGCCTTATCGGCTACCGCGGTGAGTTTATGACCGACACCAAGGGTAACGGCATTTTAAATACCGTATTCGACGGCTACGGCCCCTACAAGGGAGATATTCAGTACCGTAAGCTCGGCTCCCTGATTGCCTTTGAGGCAGGCGAAGCAATTACCTACGGACTATTCAATGCCCAGGAACGTGGCACCTTATTTATCGGCCCCGGCGAAAAGGTTTACTCCGGCATGGTTGTAGGCCAGACAGGACGCAGCGAGGATATCGAGATTAATGTCTGCAAGAAAAAGCAGTTGACCAACACCCGCTCCTCTTCCGCTGATGAAGCACTGCGCCTCACGCCGCCCAAGGTTCTTTCTCTGGAGCAGGCTTTGGATTTCATTGATACGGATGAATTGCTGGAGGTAACACCGGATAACCTTAGAATTCGCAAGAAGATTTTGGATCCGACACTGAGAAAACGTGCCGGCATGAAAAAATAAGGGATATCGATTGAGGCCCAGGTGTTTTACTGGGGGAGGGTATCTGCAATGTATCGATTCGGAAGCTAAACCCAAGATATCTCCCCCCTAATAAAACACTTGGGTCTAATTGATTAGCAACATAAAAACACACATCTTACTTTTGAAATTTGTACCGAATTCAAGACCATGGGTCTATGCAAAAAAACTGGTTCTCCAGACCCGGATTTTTCCAAATCCACGGGTCTGGAGAACCAGTTTTTGTGTATAGACCCACGCCAATGTTTGGAATGCAGCAAAATCGAACAAAGAACAAAGGATTTACTCTTTTTGAGGGAGTTGGGATAGGACTACGGAGACGAACATGAATGCGCAGCCTATCAATTCACATACGGAGAGGCGTTGATGTAAAATCAGCATTCCGGCTAACACGGAAATGACGGATTCTAAGCTGAGAATCATGGAGGCAACGGTGGGATTCATGTTTCTTTGACCGATGATTTGAAGTGTGTAAGCCACACCGCAGGACAACACGCCTGCATAGAGAATGGGTCCTGCCGCACTCAAAAGGCTCTCTACGCTTATCTGCTCAAATAAGAGCATGGGAATTCCCGAAAGAATACCACAGGTAAAAAACTGAATGCAGCTCATTGCCACACAATCTACCTTGGGAGCAAAATAGTCAATCACAAGAATATGTATGGCAAACACCAATGCACAGGCAAGTACAAGCAAATCTCCTTTTCCGACTGTAAAGGTTTCATTGATACACAAAAAGTAAAGACCTAAAACAGCAAAACACACGCCAAGCCATATCAGTTTCCCCACTCTTTTATGTAAAAACAATCCCAGAATCGGAACCAAAACAATATATAGGGCAGTAATAAATCCTGCCTTTCCCACAGTGGTATACTTGATGCCATGTTGTTGCAAATTGGACGCCACACACAGCACCACACCACAGCAGACACCGCCCCGGCAAAGGGTCTTATTACGTTCCAACCAACTGCCTTCGGACTGCTTTAGTTCTCCAACAGGCAAAGTTCCCTGCTCCTTTGCCTTGAACTTTCTAAGCCAAAAGATACAGGGAATCAACACTACTCCGCCTATAAGAGACCTTATACAATTGAAAGTAAACCCGCCCACATACTCCATTCCGGCACTTTGAGCCACAAAGGCCACACCCCAAATTGTCGCCGTGAGCAGTAAAATCAAAGAATTTTTAATATTTTTCATAGGTTCCTTAATTATTTACGGCCTGTCTTAAGAAGCTTACAAACTCCTCTCTGGGTAAGGGCTTGGAGAAATAATAACCCTGAATATACTCACACTCCATATCAGCAAACTGCTGTACGAGATTCTCCGTCTCAATACCCTCCACTACAACCTTCATATTCATATCCTTAATCATTCTGACGGTATTGCGAACCACAATCTCCATTCGGGGATTCTTCTCCAAATCTGTAAAGCTCTTGTCCAGTTTTACGATATTCAAGGGCAAGGATACCATGCGTCCGATATTGGAATATCCGGTTCCATAATCGTCCAATGAGAAGGGAATTCCCGCCGCTGAAAGAGTGCGGATATTTTCCACCATAATATTCTGGGAATTGGTGGCCGCTGTCTCTGTAATCTCCAGATTAATCTGGTCGGGACGCACATTATATTTCTCCATCAACTGCAAAATCTCTTTTGCAAGATTGTTTCTCATACACTGTGCCACGGAAAGATTAACCTCAATGTACTCCAACCCAAGCTCCTTGAACTCTTCGCTTGCGATAAACCTGCAAACCTCCTCAAGCACCATGGTGCCAATACGATGAATCACACCGTTTTTCTCTGCCACAGGAATAAAAAGTTCGGGGGAAATATGACCGTATTCCTCATCATCCAGTCTGAGCAAGGCCTCTGCGGAAGCAAAGCGTTGCTCTGCCACAGAATAAATAGGCTGATAGTAAACAGAAAGTCTCTGGTTGTCCAACGCATTATCAATGATTCCTTCCAAATCCTTGATAATGTATCTTCCATCCTTCAACATATCATCCGCATAAAGTACTTTGCCTGCCTTACCATACTCCTCAAATTCATTACTAAAAGCAAAAATACTCTGAAAATCATCCAAATCCTCCGGACAACGAAGGACACAGAGGTTTACCTGCAAATTAATATCCATGTCCTGCAGATGGATATCCTCCATCAGCATCTCCATGATTTCTGCCGCTGCACTGTCAATTTTGGCAAAATTTTCTTTGCCCGTCACAAGACAAAAACGTCCTCTGTCCAAATAATAAGGATCTGCTTTGGGAAGTACACTTTTACACATTGTCAAAAGATTCTCTGCCACTGTGTTTGTCAAAAGTTCAAGACTTTCGTAACCCAGAATATCTCGAAGTGACTTATAGTTCAAAATATTAATCAAAATGATTCTTATGGGCTTTTTGTTAATCAATGCCTGTTCAATATCCGTGGCATATGCTGTTGTTTTGCCGAATCCGGTATTGGTATCCGTCCGCTCCTCCGGCTTTTGAATCATCAATAGCACGAACAACACGCAAACAGCATGAGCAAACATTTCCACACGCAACTGTGGATGCGCAAGCTGCATCGTAATCGCCGCAAACATAACCGGCAATACAATCATCAATGCCAGAAACTGCCCTTTTGCAAAAAGCTTTCGACATCTCACTGCATAAATAAAACCAACCACAACATAAAATGCAGCACATGCGTAAACCAATCCATACAGGGGACCATGCGTGTACTGATAATTATCATCCAAATAGTAAATCTTACCAAAAAAATATGAGGTCAGTATCAACTCTAACAGACAGACATATGGCAATGATAAAAGGAGCTGTAACCCTACTTTTTCTTTAAACTTATATACAGAATCCGTAAGACATGCCAGATAAATTACATATACAGGAACAGTGAGTGAGTGCATAATCAAATAACCGCCATGTGCAATATATTTTTCAAGCACAGCCGGACTATTACCGTTATCCAGACTAACAGCCAATATCTCAAAAATTGTACTACAAAAGACAACTAACAGCAGATTCCAGAAGTATCTGTTGCGTCTTCCGCTGAGCATACGTCTCGACATAACAGTGATAATCAAGACAACTAATATGGCAAGCGCACAATAATTAAAATAATTAAATTTTACCATATGTGTACCACCCTCTTTCTGTATATAACATATTATGCCATAAAAGCCATAAAATAGCAAGCTTAAACGATTAAGTGTCCATGTTTTTGTTAATTTTGTATCAAAATATCAAAAAACAGCACCCGGTCTTTGTATCGGATGCTGTTTTCAACAATCACTTTATCAATTTATTAACTCTTCCACTCCACAAAGGAGTAGCTGTCCAATATCTGAAAATACTTGGCAAGACGCTCATACAAGGGTTCTGCTTCCTCTCCGAACTGCTCCTTTACCAAAAGCCCCAATTCCACAATGTTCTTCCTGCCATCAAGCAAAGGCCAGACGAAGCTTCCTATTTTGTCTAAATGCACATGGCTGACCTTTGGCTTTCGAAACAATTTCTGCGCAACCCGATTCATCACACCGGTATTTTCAACATCAAGTGTGACAATTCCTGCCTCATCCTTTGACCATTTTATATGTTCCGGTCTGGCGGGTCGTCTTTCCAAATAATTTTCAGATTGTTTTACATTCTTTTTGGTCTTCATAGACTTAATCAACCTTTTCTCTTCTTCCAAACAGAGAATTTCAGCAGAGTTGCAATAATCAGTCCGAATACTACCAGACTGCCGATATTGCTTGCTGCAACAGGAAGATTCAATTTAGCGGACAAATCGATTGCCTTATCAATTCCTGCAATTGCAAAGAGTGCCAGCAAAATACCTACCAGACCTTCACCTGCAATCATACCGGAACAGAACAGGATACCATCATTGACAATCTCCTTCTTCTCCTCTTCTTTGCGCTTCATCTTGTCGAATGCAAGGCGTACCAGACCACCTACCATAATACATGCGTTTAATTGTACAGGCAGATAGATACCGATTGCAAAGGGAAGCACGGGAAGCTGCAAAATTTCAACAATAATAGCAATAAATACACCGATAAATACGAGACTCCAAGGAAGGTTTCCTTCCATTACACCCTCAATAATCATCTTCATAAGCATTGCCTGAGGTGCGCCAAGCTCCTCAGAACCAAATCCCCATGCCTGATCCAGAAGATACAGCGTCGCGCCGATCGCCAGAGCGGAAGCAACTACACCAATCACTTCGCCAATCTGCTGCTTCTTAGGTGTTGCGCCCAAAAGATATCCGGTCTTCAAATCCTGTGAAGTATCACCGGAAATAGCCGCTACAATACAAATAATCGAACCGATTGCAATTGCGCCCTGCATGCCATGCACACCGGTATCACCGGTCATTTTAAGAATTACGGTAGCAATTAACAAAGTTGCAATCGCCATGCCGGATACAGGGTTGTTACTGCTTCCTACCAAACCAACCATACGAGAGGAAACTGTAGCAAAAAAGAATCCAAAAATCACAACGATTACCGCACCAAGAAGACTTACAGGAATCGCAGGAACCAACCAGATAAGAACAGTAATCACTGCAATACAAACAAGCACAATCTTCATACTCAGATCATTAGAGGTACGGGTAACTGCACCGCCCTTTGCTCCTCCCATGCTCTTCATGGCATCACGGAAGGTTCTTACAATCAGAGGCAGGGACTTCACCAGACTGATAATACCGCCTGCCGCCAACGCACCTGCACCAATATAACGGATATAGGAGCTCCAGATTGCAGACGCTCCACCGGTGGCAAACATCTCACCAATAGGTGCGGTTCCGGGATACATTACAATCTGCTCACCAAACAGTACTATCATAGGAATCAGAACCATCCAGCTCAAGACACCGCCGGCAAACATATAAGAGGAAATACGAGGACCACAAATATATCCTACACTCATAACCGCAGGATAAATCTGGGTACCGATTTCACCGTTGTAATTCTTGATTCTAAGGGAAACCTCACTGGGAACTACCTTTAATCCGTCAATGATAAACTTAAACAATGCAGCAAAGCCCATACCTGCAAATACAGTACTTGCATTGGAGCCACCCTCTTCACCTGCCAGAAGCACCTCTGCACATGCGGTTCCCTCCGGATAAGGCAAAACACCATGCTCCTTAACAATCAGGGCATTTCTTAAGGGAATCATGAAAAATACTCCCAACAGACCACCAAGCAGTGCAATCAAGGTGATTTCCAAAATACCGGGTTTGTCCATTCTGCCCTCTGCCGCCCACAAAAACAGTGCAGGAAGGGTAAAAATAGCTCCCGCTGCCACAGACTCACCTGCTGAACCGGTTGTCTGTACAATGTTACTCTCCAAAATGGAGTTCTTACGCATAATCACGCGAATGACACCCATGGCAATAACAGCCGCCGGAATGGATGCAGAAACGGTCATACCTACTCGAAGTCCCAAGTAAGCATTGGCTGCGCCGAACACTACGGCAAGAAAAATACCCAACGCAATGGAAGTAAACGTGAACTCAGGGGTGATTTTCTCGGCCGGAACGTAGGGCTTAAATTCCTTTTTGTCGTTCATAAATCTTCTCCTTCGTTATTTTTTATACAATCTATTCTACCTAAAATATGCTCATTGCGCAAGTATTCTTTCACAAAAAACCAAAATATTCCTTATGAATTTTTATACAAATTCACCTAACATCATTTAACTCCCTATTTTCCGATTCTACAAAATGCTCTTTAATCTCCAAAAACTCCTGTATATAACTCATCAGCATGAAAAGTCTTGCCCTGTCTTCAAATTCCTGTCTGCTCTCCGGCATAGGCTGTTTTACCATATATTTATTCATCTCTTCAAACTGCTCTAACAGTAATTTACAGTCATTTTTCTCATGAAAAACCTTGGCGGTATCCTCAAAAAAATCTGAGATAACTTTGGCAGTTCGTGGCGTTGTCTCAAGAGTGCTCACCATTTTATACATTTCCCTAAGCACTGCGTACTGTCTGCTTCTCATGGCAATGTATTCCGCATCCTTATCCCGCTGACTTTTTAGCTGATTTTTGTAGTTGATTTCCGCTGTATTCTTAGCGTCTCGTATGATATGCTCCAGCATTTTAAAACACTCCCCATTATAATCTGCCAAATTCTTGTCATTTATTCGTTTTCCCATTCTGGAGAGAATTTTGGCAATCTGCTCATCGGTCTGTTTTTTCAATGTGTTCATAGCATCCCGGTCACTTCTGAGACTCAAATTCATAAAAATACCGATGCCCACACCTACCCCAAATATCAAAATCTCATTTATAACAGTCTGTATATCCATCCTTCCAAAAGTGAGAAAATGAGAAATCAATACGGAATTCATTGCAGTAGCGGCATTCCATTTATTCAGACAACAAATAAAAGCATAGGGGAATATGTACACCATAAAAGCCCATTGATTCACTCCAAGGATCTGAAAACAAGCATATGCAATACCAAGGGCAATCACAAATGCTAATAGCCTGTCCACAGCCGTTTTGACCGTCTCACGCTTCGTCGGCAGAATTGTCAGAATCGCCACGATTCCCGCCGAAATGGCAAATTCCAACTGCATAAAATTAGCTATACCAATGGCCATAGCCACCGCAATACTTATTTTAATTGAACTGATAATACTACTTTTCAACGAACCCTTCCTCACTTCTTTTTTCTGAATAAGAAGGTGCAAAGTCTTAATAACTTAACAAAAGACTTTACACCTTGATTAATAGGTTATTTATTTACTTAACTACTTTTGTCGCTCTCTATCTGCTTACCTAGATCTTCAATATACTGGAGCCGCTCTTCGTCCGTTTCACATGCCTTTAAATCTATGTAGATTCTGGCACGCTCAAGCTTTCTTGACAACTCTTCAATGGTTTTACTTGTGTTTTTTGTCGGCATATATTCAACCATCCTTCCGCACCTCCTTCACCTTTATTATATAGGCAAAGGGCAAAAGATGTAAAGCCTTTTATTATGTTGTCAAGGTGCTTGTTTTTCATACTTTTACTTTCTGTGGGATTTCTTGTCGAACGACATTGATTAGAAAATAACTAACAATAGAAAGAGCTATACAATCTCAGATTAATTGCATAGCCCTATCTTAACACTACCTCTATCCATATTCAAGCAGATTTTACATAATCTTCGTCAACACGACCCTGCAAACAAACAGGCTCAGCGCAAAAACCGCCAACACCACAAGAAGTGTATTCATAACCACCACATTAAACACCCCTGCCACCATCTGGGCAATATACAACAGAATAAACATTGCATATCCTGCCCATGACCATGTCTTTAAGCCAATCATTTTGTTTCGCTCATCTGACTCATAAATCTGTCTAGCTTTCAGTTTCTCGGGATTCCTCAACAGCAATACATTTTTGACAAGTGTAATGACTGCCGCTGCAATCACACCAAATCCCAATCCGGTATAATAACCGGCTGAATACTCTACATCACCGGAATCCAAGGGAACAAAATTCCCCACATACAAAGATACAATGCCCAACACAATCAACAAAACACAATAACCCATTCTTAATTTGATCTTCTTCTCAATACTCTTTTCCATTATTTTTCCTCCTCAAAAATGAAAACTTCTTCAATCGTTTTGCCAAAATATTTTGCAATCTCATGTGCCAAAAGCAGAGATGCGTTATACTTACCGTTTTCAAGAGAAATAATTGTCTGTCTTGTCACCTGTACGGCGTTTGCCAATTCCTCTTGGGAAATGCGGCGTTCCTTTCTCAATTCCTTTATAATGTTATCCATAATCCACCTTCCTTATATGTCTAGCGCGCTTTACATTTTTAGTATAGTTTACTTTACATAAAATGTCAAGCAAATTTTACATTAGTAAATGAAAAAGCTGTGCAATTGATTACACACCAACTGCACAGCCTTAAGTACTCTTATTCTTATTTAATTTTTAATTACTGTACTACAGTTACAGAAGTGATGTGAGGATTTACGCCCTCATACCAGTACAGGAAACCTTCCATATCGATGGTATCGCCAATCTGAAGCTCCTTAACTGCTGCATATACATCAGTAGTATTATCACACAGATAAGACTCTACAGTAAAGGTATATGTAACACCGTCAACAGAAGCGTTGAAGTACAGGTCATTGCCGTCCTCACCAGAACCGTCCCAGTTGTACAAAAATGCTACATCATTACCGTTTGCATCCTTACCTGCTGCCTCAACAGTCATTCCCTTGAAGGAAACAAGCTTGTTCTGATGGTTAATCAGCTCCTCGCTGCTAAGCATCGCTGTCATATCCTCTGCCTCAGCAACATAATTACCCTCTAAGATTTCGAAGGTTGCATCGATAATCTCAACCTCACCTGCCCACTCAGCCTTGTAACCGGTAACACGAATCTTAGTACCAACGGTCAGCTTCTCATAATCCTCAGCGGAACATGCCATGTCATAAAGGAAGTAAGCACCATCCTCATCCTGTGTGTAAACAGTTGCCTTGTCCTCCCACCATGACTGCTTTGCCTGAACATAAGTCTCAACTACAACCTCTGTATCAAGCTCTGCTGCAACGTACTCTTCATAAGTCATAACACCCTCAGACTTTGCACTGTCTGCAACCTCGGAAGATGCCTCCTGTGCTACCTCAGTAGATTCTACTGTCTCAGTAGGTGCTACAACCTCAGAAGAAGCCACTACCTCAGCGGAACCTGCTACCTCCTCGTTTCCGGTCTGGGCACATGCACTCAGTGCCATAGCCATGGAAACAGCTACTAATGCTACACTAAATCTTTTCATTTTTATTCTCCTCTTTCCGGGTACGCTTAATTTTTACCCAAAGAACATTATACATAAATTTTCCAGAAAATCAATGCCTTTCGACATTTCGTAAATTTCTTTTCTTCTTATAGATATCAGCTCCCACATACAGCCCCAACAAAATCCACACTAACGCCAGACCGGAAAGCAAAACCACCGAAGTAACAGGCAGAGGACCCAAATCAGCCTTACTGTTCACACTCCCCCCTATGGAACCCTCATTCAGGCGATATAATGCCGTCATGTCTGCGTACAGTTCTTCCATATAGACATCATCAATGGTTTCTTTTCTCCTGACAGACTTAGTTACATTTTCTATCATCTGTCCCGCTGCATTTCTAAGAGAGGTGGAACCGTTAAATACCGGTGTCACAAAGGTATTCTCCATATTATTAAGCAAAAGCTCCGATGCCGCTATCTTCACATGATAGTACGTGTCTTTATCCTCGCCGCCTCTGTTCAAATAATCCCGATACTCTGCGGACTGCTGTGCCTTGGTGGTGACCGGTACATATCCTTCTGTCTGGGCATAACCAATCTGCACCTCATTACTGAGCAGATACTGGGCAAACAGCCAGGATGCAAGCACCTCCTGAGAATCCTCTTTATTGAAAACACAAACGGAAGGACCTTGAGAAATCATCTTCGGGCTTTCTGGGTCAAACTGCGGAATGGGTAAAACCACCGTCTCAAAATCCACAAACTTATCCTCACTGATATCAGACAATGGAGCTTCTGCCCCCATCCATGTGGCTCCCGCTGTGGAATCCACGGCAAAAACACATTGTCCTGCATTCAGGAAATTAGCCGGATAACTGGAAATCTTAAACGTGGAGAAGGCTCCGCTTTTCGCATGCTCCGCCACCGTATACAAAAGTTCCTCTGTGGTATCATTAAAAATCTGAATCTCGCCCTGAGCCGTAGAATATCCCGCTCCCTTTTGCTTAAGCATCTGAATCATCATATTATCCGTTGACTTATAGATAAAAGGAATCATGACCTCCTGACCATTTAATGCAAAAGTACCGTCTGCATTCTTAGCCATGGCAGCCTCTGAAACCTCCCATACAAACTCCCACGTAAGCACCTCGGGCAAATCGTAACCCAAAGCCTCCACATAAGTCTTATTTACATAGCAGGCCTCCGTGGAACGCATATAAGGCATGGCATAATGCACCTCACCAAAAGCACATTCTTCAAGAAACTTAGGCACAATCTCCTCTTTGGTTGGGCCATCAAACCTTACTTCGCTGCCTCCCAGACCATATTTTTCATGTACAAACAATTCATCCAAAGGAACCACACTGTTATTTCCCGTCATATAGGTTGCTATATGGTCGGGATATGTAATACACACATTGGGTGTGGTATTGGTACTGATATTTGTTATAACATCGTTATAGATTTTGCCATAATCCGTATATAGCCGCATATTTACATGGATATTTGGATAAAGCTCCTCAAAATCCGCAATTGCCTGCTCGTAAACCTGTGTCTGCAACTTGTTGGTATCATTTTTGGCCCAAAATGTAATTTCATACTCTTTAGAAACATCAAACTCCTCCGGAACCACGAAAGTATTATGCTCCTTAGAGCCATGACATCCCGTGAGCATCCCTGTACTGAGCACTGCTGCCAAAAACAGACAGGGCACCCTTTTCCATCCTTTTCTCATCCCTTGGTTCCTCCTCTTGCCACGCCCTCCATAATCTTCTTACGGAAAATCAAAAACAGAACAATCAGAGGTACCGATATCGCTACTACTGCTGCCATCATAGCCGGAATATTCTCACGTCCGAAGCCGTTTTCCCGAATCTCCTGAATACCATTGGACACCAGATAATACGCCTCCTCATCGGTTATCAGACGAGGCCACACATAGGAGTTCCAACACTCAATTACCTTCAAAATGGTTATGGTAATGATGGTGGGCTTACACATGGGTATCATCACCTTCCACAGATACTTCAAATCTGAGGTTGCATCCACCTTAGCCGCATAATACAGTTCGTCAGGAATCTGGGCAAAATTCTCTTTCAACAAATAAATATAAAATACGGAAGTAACCGAAGGCAGAATCAACCCCAGAAAAGTATTGCGCATATCCATATTCGTAATGGTTACATAGTTGGTAATAACCACCAGCTCACTGGGAATCATCATCAATGCCAAAAACAACGTAAACACAACATTTTTGCCCTTAAAATCCAGTCTTGCAAAGGCGAATGCCGCCGGCACAATCACCAGAAGCATAAGCGTTGTGGTGACAACTGTAAATATTAAGGTATTCAAAAAATATCCGGCCAAGGGAACCGTTGTAAAAGCATCCACATAATTCTCAAAGGTAGGTGACAATGTAAAAAATTCCGGTATCCGCTCCCCGCTGTAGGCACTGTAGCTTTTCACCGAGGTAAGCACCATCCAGTAAAATGGAAACAATACTACCACTGCCCAAAATGCCAACAATATGTAGATAATACTGTTTACCACGGTCTTTTTGGTTTTTTCGGACCGCTCTATCTTCTCATAATCAACATTTTTCATTGCTTTATCCTCATGAATAGTGAACATGCTTCTTACTCACAAGCAGATTCACGCAAGTGACTGTCAAAACAATCACAAATAAAATCATAGCTGCAGCCGACGCATAGGAAGGATAACCGCCACTGTCGCCATATAACATATCATACACATACCCTACAATGGTATTCATCTCCGCCGCATTCAAATCTGTACCAAATAAGGCAACCGCATCACTGTACGCCTTAAATGCCCCGATAAATCCGGTGATAATCAGATAAAACAGCATGGGGGAAATCATGGGCAGGGTAATCTTTGTAAAAATACGCCACCCGGGCGTTCCATCCACCTTGGCTGCATTGTAATAGGTCTGATTCACCGATGCAAGGGCACTGGTTAATACCAGAATTTTAAAGGGCAGAACCACCCATATGGTATAAAAACACAGCACAAACATCTTAGCCCAGTACGGTCCGGTGATAAAATCCACAGAACTGCCGCCGAACCAACTGATTATCAGATTCACCAGACCATCTGTATAGGGTGTCTTTTTGAACAGAATCATAAATACCAGCCCCACAGCCAAGGTATTGGTCACATAGGGCAAAAAATAAATCGTCTGAAACAAATCCCGAAGCCTCTTAATAGAACTTAATCCCAAAGAAATCAACAACGCAATCCCCGTGGATATAGGCACTGTAAAAATAACCAGAATAAAGGTATTCTTTACCGCCTGCATAAAATACGGATCATGAAGCACATAGGAGTAGTTATACCACCCCACTCCGAAATACGTCTGTGACGCAAAATTGTACCCCTCTTCAAAGGAATAAATCAACACATCAATCAGAGGATACACCATGAAAACACCCAGAAAAAGTATTGCAGGCGCAAGATAAAGCCAAGCCTTCTTATTGTTGTTCTCCATGTCTACACAACCTCCGTGATTCTCTCTTCCGTCTGCTTATCAAAAACAAAAACCTTTCCCGGCTTCACGGCAAATCGTACAGCACTTCCCTTTACATTTGCCATATTTTCTGCACTGATGATAGAACGGATGGCCTGTGTCTCTGCGTACTTATTGGTGGAAACCACACTGATATCACGCCCCATAACCTCCACTCTGCTCAAATTACAGCAAAGGGGACCGTCCTCCTCCAACACAAAACCTTCCGGGCGGATTGCCACCCAGACCTCCCTGTCAGAAACACCCTTCACATCCTGAATCGCATCTTCGCCTATGTACAAGCGTCCATTCTTAATCTGTCCAAAGAACACATTGATAGGCGGAGTACCAAGAAACTTCGCTACAAACAGATTGACAGGATTGTCATAAACCTCCTGCGGCTTGCCAACCTGTTGGATAACGCCCTCCTTCATAACAATAATCATGTCGGATATGCTCATAGCCTCCTCCTGATCATGAGTTACAAAAATAGTCGTAATTCCTGTCTCCTTCTGGATTCTGCGGATTTCCTCTCTTGTCTGCAAACGAAGTCTGGCATCCAGATTGGAAAGAGGCTCGTCCATCAAAAGAAGCCTCGGCATTTTCACCAACGCTCTGGCAATGGCCACACGCTGCTGCTGTCCGCCGGAAAGCTCTCCCGGCTTCCTATCCATCAATTCATCAATCTGTACAAGCTTTGCCACCTCCAAAGCCTTCTTTCCCATTTCCTCTTTGGACAGTTTTTCCGCGCCACGCAGATTCTCTAATGGAAACGTAATGTTCTGTCTTACCGTCAGATGCGGGTACAGGGCATAATTCTGGAACACCACCCCGATTCCTCTTTTCTCCGCAGGAAGGGTGGTCACATCATCCTCTCCAAAGAAAATTTTACCCTCTGTGGGCTTTACCAATCCACTGAGAAGATTCAGTGCCGTACTTTTACCGCATCCAGAAGGCCCCAACAGCCCAATCAGCTTCCCGTCGGGAAGCTCTATATTAAAATGATCCACCGCAATAACATCCTCCCGGATACGCTTATTGCGGTTGGGAAATTTCTTAGTCAGATTTTGCAAAGTTACTTTCATTCTTCTTTACCTCTTTAAACTTGTATGTTCATTGACGTCCTCTAAACGCAACCTTTCTTCTATGTGGTAAAACAATAATCACTCGCATCGGCAATGTGAAATTTTTCAAAATAACACTCCTCCAACGGAATCCATTTGGAACGAAACACTTCCGCTGCATCCGTTCCGTTTCGCCTTACAATTCTACGCATCTGTTCCTCCGGTGAAACATCCATAAATATACGGAGATTATAATATTCCCCAAGAGCCCTGTGACAGGAATAGGAACCCTCTATAATATAGATTTTGCACTTTCTAATACCTATAGGTTCATCAAATTCAAAACGCTTGCAGTTAAAGGGACGGTAAACCACCTCCTTCCCTTCACACAAGGGAAGTAACACCTCCTGCAAGAACCGCTCATGGTCCACGTTCTCACCGGGTATGTTCAAACGCTCCTCACTGCGCTGCTCGGGACGCAGGAAAAAATAGTCCATATGCACCACCTCACAGTCAAACATCTCTTTTAATTCCATGGCAAGTGTCGTTTTCCCGGAGGCACATCTTCCATCTATGGCAACCAGAAACCGTTCCTTCCGATTCGCCTGTCTTAGGATAATATCAGCCACCCGCTTTGCAAGGCTGCTGCCATTGTCCTCTACTATGTTTTCATTCATTTTCTCAACCATTTTCTACTTTCCGCATCCTTGAACGCTTAATCAAATGAAGCATGGACATCAATACCGGAATCAATATCAATTGCAAAATGATTCCCGGTATGGCATTCAAAAATGCCCCTGCTATAAACATCTGCCACGTAAACGAGTTGCCTGCCACTCCAAGCAAAATAATCTGTGCGATTCCCCAAATTATCCGCCCCATAAGCATCGCCGGTATCATAGAAGCATACACGGTTACTATCGTTCGCTTTTTGAGCATTTCATAAATCAGTCCGGCTACCAATCCGTATACTGCAAGTTCCAACGCCATAGCAATTGCATTTGGGTACATCACAGGCATTCCAAAGATAAAAGAACGCATAATAGGCAATATCAAACCTACCATTCCACCATACTGCCACCCACAGACAAAAGCACACAAAAACACCGGCAAATGCATCGGTAACAACATATTACCGACTTGCTGTATCTGCCCCGTTAAAAACGGCAAAATAAGCCCAACATCCAAAAACAATGCAGAAAGTACTAATTTGTAAGTTATCTTCATGGCATTATACTTCAATCAATTCATATTCTCTGGTACCATAGCCCAATGCGGCAGCAGCCTCAATGGTATGAACACCGTTTCGACTTTCAATGCGCTCAATCAGATGAGGTTTACCCGGGTCGGAACACTCATAAACGAGATCAATACAAGCCTGATCGATTGCAATGGGGTCATCTGACACCAGAATACCGATATCCGCAATACAAGGATCTTCCGCCACGGCACAGCAGTCGCAGTCCACACTCATATTTTTCATTACATTTACATAGACAAGATTACCCTTAAAATAATCTACCACACTCCCTGCCGCATCCGCCATGGATTCCAAGAATTCATCATGATCTGAAGTCCAAATCTTCTCGGGAACACCTGCACCATGAATGTATGCTTTACCAAAGGAAGACGCCACACCGATGGAAAGCTGCTTCAATGCTCCGCCATAGCCGCCCATGGGATGCCCCTTAAAATGGGACAAAACAAGCATGGAATCATAATTGACAATATTTTTTCCCACATAGTTTTCCCTGATAATCTTACCATTTGGTATCTCAAGCTTCAAATCAGGCCCCTCTGCATCGAGAAGGTCAACCGGAAAATATTTACTCCATCCATGATAGGAAATCAGCTTCAAATGCTTTTCTGTAGTGTTGCGCTCCCCTTCATATGCAGTATTGCACTCAACCACCGTGCCATCTACATGCTCAATCATGGGCTTCCAGAAATCCGGCTTTAGAAAATTCTGATTCCCCTTCTCGCCGGAATGCAGCTTCACAGCAACCTTTCCCGGAAGTTCCTTAGCCAAAAGCTTATAAAGTTCTAATACCTTCTCCGGTGTAATTGTACGTGAAAAATATACCTTTGCACTCATAAATCTTCCTCCTGCTGTAAAATTTCTGTTATATGTATACCATGTATCATCCCAATACTATTTCGTTCTATTTTACACCATATTTGTACATAAAACAATTGACAATCCCAAAATTAACGAGCGACACCCTTTCGGATGCCGCCCATTATATGAAATACTATTTAATTACAAAGGTCTTCGTCACGGTTCCGGAATAGCTTCCGATACCGGTGATTGTTGCGGTTGCCTTCCCCAACTTGTCATTATCTGAGTAAGAAACCACGTAATCCTTATTCCGCTTCAGGGTCTTGCCGTTTACTTTAACAGAAAGCTTCGGCTCTACCGCCTTATCCTTGTAAACCTGAGCCTGAATAACCTTTACATCAGATGCCTTAATCTTGGCAGTTGTAATAGTAAAGTTCACCTGCTTGGTTGCCTTATCTTTACCGGAGACACTACCGTTTAAGCCTTTTTCCTTGATAATCACATAAGGAGCCTTCTCGGCACTCTTGCCTGCAACATTCTTGTTGTTCTTATAGGTTACGGTATAAGCAGTTCCTACCTTTAAATCTACCTGTACTCCGGTTTCCTTATCAACAAACTTAACAGCAGGCTTCAAGGCCTTGCCTGTGTATGCCACAGGGTCTACTGTGATAATGAAATCATCCAAGGTTCTGTCTTCTACCGCGAATACATCCTTAAAGGTCACCGAACCGCTGTAGTTACCCTTTCCGGTAATCTTAATCTGTGCCTTGTCACCGGATTTTACATTCTTGCTGTAGGTAATCTTATAATCAATGCCCTCTGTAAGAATCTTGGTTACACCATTGTTTACAGACTTCACAAGAATATCGGGAGTCAGCTTGTGACCTGTGTAATACTGGGTTGTGCCATAGATGTCATCCTCTACGATTTCATAGGTAAGATAGCCCATCTTTGCATCAAGGGTAGATGCTTCTGTTGTAGGCATAGCCGCCATCTTACGCTTCTCGATTTTGAAGGTTGCATCCTTGCTTCCGAAGTACTCACTGCCCTCTGCAGGCACAATGCGAATCTTGGCAGTTCCTGCCTTAATATTGGTATTGTCCAGATATTCCACCTCATACTTGGAGGGGTCTAATACCTCTCCATTGATGCTAACCACAAGTTCTCCACCTTTTTGTGCGGAAGGTGTTAATGTGATTTTATTACCTGTATAAGTCTGCTTTACAGTTGTAACCTTGGCTGTGGACAACAAAAACTTCTTATCCTTTACCTGGAAGGTCACATCACTGATGGTATCCTTATAGTTCTCTTTACCGGTAATAACCACCTTGTAGGTTCCGGCCTCTGTTACCTTATTATTGGCAACAGCGTCCTCCGTTACTGCCTTCCCCTCTGCATCAGCAATGCGGGTAATCGTATAGGTATATTGTTTTGCAGAAACCACCTTCTTGCCATCCTTCACCACAACCTTGGGAGTCAACGATCTTCCGGTGTGTGCAAGACTTGCCACAGAAGCAGTAATATCTCCATCCTTTAAGGATTTCGCTGTAATAGTAAAGTACAGCTTTTCAGAAGTTCCAGTGTAATTGCCCTTACCCTTAACAACCAGATAAGTATTGCTGATTCCCTTCTCATCAAGCTTACTTACATTCTTGTTGTTCTTGTAGGTTACAGTATAATCTTTACCCTTTTGAAGCACCACATTGCCCTGCTTTACAGTAATAACAGGAGTTACCGCCTTACCGGTATAAGTGCTTCCCGACGGCTTACTAATAGTCAGCTCACTTACAGGACACTTGGCAATCTTAAACTTCGCTGTCACAGAACCCTTCACTACACTGCTGTCCTGCTTCGCAATGACAATTACCTGTGCATTACTGCCCAGCTTTTTGTTATTCTGGTAATATACATTGTATTCCTTAGAATCAACCGTGGTTGTAACTTCCTTACCATCCACAGTCTCTGTCCGCTGCAAGGATACAGAAGGTGTTACATATTTGCCTGTATAATAATAAGTCTTGTCATCCTTATTATCGTAGTCATTAAATACCAGTTCATACTCTGTCAGCTTTGCACGGCTTTCAGGCGCAATGGTAAATTCAACCTCTCTTGTGCCTTCAAACTTGCCCTTACCGGTAAGAATCATCTTAGCAGTGGTCTTCTGATCCTTAACGCCCACATTATCCTTATATTCTACCGTATAATCAACACCTGCTTTTAAGCTGTATCCAAGATACTTAACCGTAACCGCAGGCTTGATTGCGGCACCTGTATACCACTGTGTATCAATTGCAGATACGGTTACCAGCTTATCTGTCAGGGAAACCTTTACATCCTCCTTGAAAATGCTTGCAAAGGTTGCACTTACAGTTACCTTATCGTTGGGCATTACAAAGGTTGCATTTGTGATGGCTTCCGCATTATCTGTGTAGGTCAATGTCGCTGTCTTTGTCTCTGCATTCCATGCGTAGGTCGCATTTTCGCTGCCATTTAATACAAAGCTTTCGGTCAACGCATCACCTGATACTGTAATAGAGGTCAAGGTATAACCGCTCTTAGGCATTGCAGCGATTCTTACAATTTCACCACTCATTGCCTCCAGATTGCTCACGGTTACACTACCGTTTTCTACAGCACCTACTTCCACATCATATGCGCCATACAAATAAGCATCATCAATACTTCCCCATGCACCGGCCTTGGTGGTGTTTACTTCCATGCCCACCACAACGGTATCACCGTTTTCTACAACGATACCACTGATTTCAGGATTATTCCAGTTAAGCCAACCGCTCAAACCTACCTCAGCCTTGTAGCTTGCACTGAGTACCTTGCCTGCTTCGGTTGTCTTATATACATTTACATAAGCATACTGAATGTCCTCAGAGCCTGCGGAACCACCCTGAATATAGCTGCCGTAAGTATAAGTACCGGGAGCAAGCTCTGTCAAGGTCTGCTCTACTCTGAACTTCATATAATCAGAACGATAGAAGTTCAAACCATATGCACCACTTCTGGGATTCTCAGTGGTAGGCTTTACTGTATAACCGGTGGTCTTGTCATCTCCCTCGTATGCCGCATCATAGGTAATTACCCATCCTGTGGTATCATTCTCAAATCCGGGATTGGTCAAAACATTTCCGGTAGGCGTAACCTTCAAGGTTAAGGTCACACTGTACTTCTCCGTTACCGTTTCTTCACCGGAAATATAGCTGCATGCTACGGTTCCGTTCAAAACAAACTGTCCGAGACTATCTGTATTGATGAGTTCCTTTTCATCCTCATCCCATACCACCGTGTATTCCTTCACGGAATTGTCATTGAAGGTAGCCTTTACAACAGACAACTCATCCCAAGGAATGTCCGCGCCAAGACTTACGCTCTTGCTCAACTGAGTCTCAACCTCAGAAATCTTCAAATCCGCCTTGGCACCGGTACGCATCAATGCATATGCCTGTACCGTAGGAAGTGCCGTTCCGTCAAAATCAAACCATGCCTGATTGTCGATGGCACTACCGCCATACCACAAACCTGCATCTGAAGGGTCATACTCAGAGGAATAACTGGATGCCCAACCGGAACCATACTTCTCCCACAGCTCCTGATTTTTCTTATATTCCGTCTCGTTCAAGGAACCATCTGCATTGTATGCGTAATACTTGGAAATCCATGCAGGCTCCCAGTAGAATACACCGATTCCGTTCTCACCAACAGTGTTTACTGCATTAACAACATCACGCATCTCATTGGCCTGACCCTGTACAGAAACTGCATATTGCAAATCCTGTCCCTCTGTCTTGGGTGCTGTGTTGCCATGACCGTCACCATCTTCCCAAGAGGTGGTCCATGATGTCTCTGCAACCATTACCTTCTTGTTATAAGTGCTTGCCACACTTGACAAGGATGAGGTTAACTGCGCAGTGGTTCCGTGCCAGAAAGGATAATAGGAGCTTGCAAATACATCATAGTCCACACCGTTATCGGACAAATTCTTAGCGATTGCATCAAATCCATCCTGAGGGTCTGTGAAGTGAACCGCTACTAGACAGTTCTTATCAAAGGCTCTTACAGCCTTGCTTCCTGCATTAAAGATTTCAGCCATTCCTGCCCATGTGGTCTCGCCGCAAATGGCATTGTTGGTCTCGTTACCAACCTGAACCATACCCACGTCCACACCTGCGGCCTTCAAGGTATTCAGACTGTCTAAGGTGTACTCGTAAACCGCAGTCTTTTTCTGCTCTAAACTATAACCTTCCCAAGCCTAGGGAACATCCCGCCGGGCAGGGTCTGCCCAGAAGTCTGAGTAATGAAAATCAATCAGCACACGCATACCTGCGTTGGTTGCCAGCTTACCAAGCTCAACAGCCTTTTCAAGGTCATTGTTACCTCCGCCGTAGCCGTAGCCATTGCCGTTATAAGGGTCATTCCATACACGAATACGCACCCAGTTGGTACCACCCTTATACAGCATATCAAAGAACTCCTGATCAGAAAGTGCATTGCCGTCCTGATCCTTATACACTACACCACTATCCTTGATAGAGATATAAGAGGATAAATCCGCGCCTGTAATAAAGCTATCAGAAAGTGCAATCTTACTTACAAAAATTTCTGCGTCCACCGCACCGGCCTCGGTCAGTGCTTCCGCAGCAGTCTTCAATTTATCATAAGCAGCCGCAAGTGCTTCGCCGGTAGCCTCTGCATTGGCAAGCAGCGTAGCCGCCTCTGTTCTTGCAGTCACAAAAGCATTCCAACTCTCTGCATACTGACCTTCTGTTTCGTATCCTTCTTCGGTATACTTAATCACCTGATCATAATATGCCTGCAGCATACTTCTAATGGTTCCTGCCGCTTCCAAAGAGGTATAAACCATACCATCCTTGATATAGATAGCACTGTTGTCTGTGTTGACAAATGCAGTCCAGATAGACTGATTTGCCCAACTCTTGGAACACTCAATCAAGGTGGTAGGAGCCGTCTCAGCATCCACTACCTGCAAAATGGAGAATCCCTGATCCTCGTCTGCATATGCAGGATAGAAATCAAGTGTAATACTATGCCAGCCATACTCCTCTGTCTCTGCCAATACTGCCTTGTCGCCCCAACCGGTTGTTGCCGTAGTTGCGTCGGATTTCACAGCATAAGACTGTGCGCCGTCCCAAGGACCAAAGGCCAGAGTAACATCTTCCAGACTCCAATAATAAATGGTCTTATCCATTGCCAGACCTGCCAATGCCTTCATAGCATCAGACAAGGTATTGTATGCAGCGGTAATCTCCGCAGCCGTATTACTCTCTGTAATTGCCTTGGCAGCAGTAAGTGCTGTCGCAAAATTTGCCCAACTTTCAGTTGTATAATTCGCCTCCACAAGTGCCTCTGCCTCAGCAATTAATGCAGTCAGCTCTGCAAAGGTTCTCTGCATGGTATCGGGATTGGCAGTTGTCACCTCGCCATCCTTAATCCACAGTTCAGAAATCGTTGTATCAATAAAGAGAGACCAAAGATCCGTATTGTTCCATGACTTATCACACGCAAAAGCCTCTGTGGTAGTGTCACCGGACACCTCCAGAATCGTAAATCCGGTATCCTCTGATGCATAGGCGGATTTTACCTTCAACTCAAGACTATACCATCCGGCAGTCTCTGTTGCAGTAAATCCGGGCTTTACACCCCATCCGGTAGTTACTGTAGCCGCATCACTGGAAATCACATTGGCACCATCCCAGATGCCCAGACCAATGGTAACTCCCTCTGTTGCACAATAGTAGTAAAGAGTCTTTGTTACAGCCACTTCCACCAACGCATCCATTGCGGATTTCAATGCGTTATAAGCCTCCTCAATTTCTGCATCCGTACTCGCTTCTGTAACAGCCTTAGCAGCGGTAAGAGCCGTTGTAAGTCCGGTCCAACTCTCTGCTGTATAATTTGCCTCTGCAAGTGCCTCTGCCTCAGCTATCAATGCAGTCAAATCAGCAAAAGTCTTTTTTGCTGTATCGGGATTCTCCGTATAGAAAACGCCTTCCTTAAAATATTTTTCTCCTGCAAGAAAATGATTATAGGACTTCTCGTAGTCACCGTCTGCACTGATTTCAATGTTGCTGAACTTCATCAGCCAACCGCTTGCATTGGTCATATCACCATAAATCTCAAAGACTCCAACAGGAACCTTTGTAGTAATGGTCCACCAGTTGTTACCCTCCGATGTCAAAAGGTATGCGTGACTACCCCATACACTACCGTCTGCGGTCAATCCATCAATTGCAGCAGAAGTAACCAGACAAGGCTCCGTGCCTGTGGTGTAAATGTGCATTTCCATCACATCGGTATATGTAATTTCAGAATCACTGCCTGACACATCGCCGCCGGAAATATCACCACCGGTTACATCACCCTCATCCGTTGTACCGCCATCATTTGTACCCTTGTTCTCTTCCCCGCCGGTACCCTCAGCTTCACTGATGCTCGCATAGAAGGTACCGTCCTTGTAATAGAACTTGTCTGCATCAAATGCTGTTCTGACATCAGTATCTGTTCCTTCACTTACACTTGCAGACAAAACCCATGTGGACGGAGCCGCTGAAAGTGTTCCATCCTCTCCGAACGCATCATTTGGAATCGTAACTACTTCAAAAAGCCCCCAGGTTGACGTATTGTCATACGAAACCGGAACCGAATACCATCCCGGATTCTCCGCATCTGCTGTCAGCTTGTAGTAGTATGCACTCCAGTCTGAATAGTAATAACCCTCTGTTTCCGCTCCGGGAGCATACATTCCCGGCCATTCTGCATTTTCACCCAGACGAACCGCCGGAGTTTCTTCGCCCTCGTAATAATAGTAAAATGTCTTTTCCGCAGCTTCCGCCTGCACCTGCATCTCAGGCAGAGTAATACCGGAGAGTATCACCGCCAGAGCAAGCAACAGACTTCCCACTCTTCTAAGCATTTCACGCGTACCCTTTGAAAGCCTTCTCATTCTTTTTCCTCCTTTTTGAATGTTGTGCAACTGTTGCGCAACCGCTTGCGCACCTCTTGTCTTAATCTTATCATTCTGAAAACTTTTTCTCAAGGACTTTCTTGTCGTACATTTCAACAATCTTTCAATCAATATTTTATCTATTTATACCAAAAAGAGAGGTCAAATCCGTTAAGAATTGTACCTCTCTCACAAAAACCTCTTATTCTTCTATTGGGCGAATTACTCCACCCCAAGCTTCTTAAGTTCCTCTACTACCTGCTCCCGGCTCTCAAACACAATTCCATGAATCCCCTGCTCCACGGCACCCTGCACATTTTCCGGCAAATCATCAATAAACACACTTTCCTCTGCCACCAGTTCAAATCTCTCCAACATAAGCTGGTAAATCTTAGGATCCGGTTTAATCAGCTTATCCTTCCAAGACAAAATTCCACCATCCATATAGGGAATAAATGCAATAGAATCCGCACATTCAATCTCCGTCTTCTCAGAGAAATTGGATAAATACCACACCCTATATCCCTTGGCTTTCAACTCCTTCACCCAGGGAATGGCATAATCTCTGATAGTCACCATGCCATGAATATTGTCGTAGGCCTTATGCAACGCCTCCGCAATCTCCGGGTCTGCATTGATAAAAGCCTGCATCAATTCCTCCCCTGCAAGCTCCCCGCGGTCAAATTCCTTCCACAGCGGATTCTCCACGGAAGCCTTGGCAATGCGAACTATCATATCGTCGTCAAAACCCTTGTCACGCAAAAAATCTCTCCACCGAAAATCTGTCAATACATTACCGATATCAAAAATTATATTCTTAATCATTCTACTCTCCTCCCGTTACATCCATCCACAACTTCTCTGCTGATGTCGACAGCGGCATTTTAGTGGAACGAACCACACAAAAACTTCTTTTCGGAATAATTTTGTTAAATCGCAAGGCAAACAGCATACCGGAATTCAAGTACTCTGCCGCAAAATCCTTTACCACACAGCCCACGCCCAGACTTCGCAGAGCAAACTGTACAATCATGTCACTGGTTGCCAATTCAAACTCCGGCTGCACCTGTACACCATTGCTCTCCAGATAGCTGTCCATATAGCTTCTGGTACTGGTGTTTTTCTCCAGAAAAATCATGGGCAACTGCTCCAACTCCTGCAAATCCAAGGTTTTGTTCTTATAAGCAATAAAACGCCTGCCCGCTACAAATATATCCTCGATTTCCCGTACGGGTATAACCTCCATGCCCTGACGTTCCATAAAAGGCGTACTGACCACACAAAAGTCAATCCTTCCCCCTTCCAAAGATTCCAAGGTCTCCGGAGTCGGCGCATTGGTTACCACAATTTTAATCTCCGGATATTTCTCATGAAACTGCTCCAGATAGGGCAACAAAAAGTATTGCAGGGTCATGTCACTGGCGCCGATACGGATTTCTCCACCCTCCATATTTTTGAGCTGCATCAGCTTCTCCACACCTGTCTCTATCTGCTCATAGCCTTTTTCCACATACGAAAAAAGCAGTTGTCCCTCCCTTGTCAGTCTGACACCACGGGAAGCCCGGTAGATAAGCTTCATACCGAGACCGATTTCCAACTGCTTAATCGCCTGGCTTACCGCCGGCTGTGAGATGGACAACCTTTCAGCCGCTGCCGTCACACTGCCGGATTTTGCCACATAATAAAATACTTTGTAGTATTCCAAATTACTAATCATTACTCTCTGCCATCCCAACAATAGGTACACAGCTTGTCTCTGCCGATACCTACGGACTCAATCATATCATCCAATCTGTTAAAACGCAGACTGGTAAAGTTCAACTTCTGACGAATACGCTCCACCATATCTTCATGTTCTACCGTATCAGGATCCACATAAGCTTTCAAATCAATAGTCTTACCCTCATCCTCAATCTCCTTGAGCACACGTCTGGTAATCAAATCCATTTCCGAGGAAGAACGCGAGAAATTCAAATACTTACAGCCATACATCAAAGGCGGACATGCCGGTCTGATATGCACCTCTTTTGCTCCGCTCTGATAAAGGAATTCTGTAGTCTCTCCCAACTGTGTACCACGTACAATGGAATCATCAATCAGAAGCAGACTCTTGTCCTGAATCAAATCATGCACCGGAATCAGCTTCATCTTCGCAATCAGATTACGCTGTGTCTGAATAGTAGGCATGAAGGAACGGGGCCACGTAGGTGTATACTTAATAAATGGTCTGGAGAAAGGAATACCTGACTCATTGGCGTATCCCACTGCATGGGCAATACCGGAATCCGGTACACCTGCCACAATATCCGGCTGTACATTATCCCTCTTCGCCATAAGAGAACCACAGTTATAGCGCATCTGCTCTACACTGATACCCTCATAAGAGGAGGAAGGATAACCATAATATACCCAGAGGAAGGTACAAATTTTCATATCCTTACCGGGAGCAACCAGAGTGCGAACCCCCTCCGGAGTCACCACTGCAATTTCTCCGGGCCCCATCTCACGCTCCGCAGTATATCCCAGATTCAAATAGGCAAAACACTCAAAGGCAACACAATATGCTCCGTCCTTCTTGCCGATTGCAATGGGCGTTCTTCCCATACGGTCTCTGGCTGCATAAATACCCTTGGGCGTCAGAATCAGTATCGTCATGGAGCCTTCAATCAACTCCTGTGCATACTGAATTCCCTCCAACAAATTGTCCTTTTGGTTAATGATGGCTGCCACAAGCTCTGTAGCATTGATATCACCACCACTCATTTCCAGAAAATGAGAATGACTCTTGGAAAACAGCTCGTCCAAGATTTTATCCATATTGTTAATCTTACCCACCGTAGAGATTGCATAGGTACCGTGATGCGATCTTACAATCAGCGGCTGAGGCTCATAGTCAGAAATACAACCGATACCAAGTTGTCCCTTCATGGTATTTACATCCTTGTCAAACTTGGTTCTAAAGGGAGAATTCTCAATATTGTGAATCGCTCTGTCATACCCTTTTCCTCTGTCATAGACAGCCATACCTGCACGACGTGTGCCCAAGTGGGAATGATAGTCCGTTCCAAAGAACAAGTCAAACACACAATCTTCTTTTGCTGCAACTCCAAAAAATCCGCCCATAAAAATTCTCCTTTTTTAAAATTTTCACATATTATAGATAAACACATTTACGCAAAAAAAACAATAGTAAATTTAAACGTTTGTGTCATATTTATCCACCATATCCATAATATCCGCTGCCCATCTGGGATGCTCATGAACAATAGCCATAATCTCTTCACGGGCAGTCTGAGCCACATTATTGTTGTATTCCAACTGCTGCCGCAGGGATTGTCTGCGCAGAATCAGTTCATGTCGGATTTCCACCATCTCTCTGGGATCCAAAAGTGCTCCCACCTGATTAATCCAACGAGTCGGGTCACTCACTCGGAATCGGGAAAGCTGTCTCACCAGTTCTCTCTGATAATACTCCGTCTTCGCTTCCGCTTCCGCAAACTGCTTTCTTGCCTCTTTTTCCTCCTGATAGGCATTCCAAAGCTTCTCCAGATTGTCCGCACCGTCCGTATCATACTTCATACAAAGATATTCTAACAAGTTCGTGTTATTCACATATCTGATTTTCACTCTGTTTTGAAGCTGTATCAACTTACTGATGGAACGCTCCACAGTGCCGATTTCTTTGTCTGCATCCATATATTTGACACACACTACAGTTATTGCAATAGCCCCTGCCAGAATGGCAATGCAATATCCCAAGTATGTGTTCATGTCAAAGCCAAACTGTAACACTGCAAGCATAATCAGACACGCCACCAATGCACAGATAAAAATCACAGCCATTCCCCGCAGATTCGCTTGTGCAGTCAACAGTTCATTCTTGCGATATGCAAAAGCATGTCTCTCGCCATCCAGACGCTTTAAGTCTTTTTTGACCAACTTATTATAATTCTCTGCTTCCTTTAGCTTCCGAATGCCCTCTTGGACCTCATCCTCCTGCTTGCGCATATTATAATAATCGCTGTCCTTCATGCGATTTTTCTTATCCAGATACTGTTGCCTCTCTTTTTCAAGCAGCATCAACCTGTTAGCCACCTGATTCAATTCCTCTCTTGTCTCCGTGGGTAAAGCCTCTATTTCCTCCATATCTGTCAGATAGGCCGTAACCAGACCATACTCTCCATTTAACAGGTTGATTTCCTTGGCAGCCTCTGACATCTGCTCCAGACATCCTGTCACATAACGACTTCTCTGTTCCTCATCAGCGAAGTCCACCTCCGTGTGGTCATATACAATTTCTTCCCAATCGGACTCTGTCTGTTCCTGTTCTCTGCGGGAAATCAGTCCGAAGATTTTCTTCCATAAACCCATATCGGTGCTCCTTTATTCGCCCACACTACTGCAATAGCTGTTCTTTAATTCCTGAATAATTTCCTCATTGCCATCGTAATAAAGCTGTCTCTCTCCGTTTTTGCGCCATTCACGGATTTCCAGCAATCTCTGGAACTCCGGCTGAATCTTCCAATCCTCCGTCAGCCGCTCCATCTTTTTTTCAAGCTCCAGTGTATACTTATACCCCTGGGTCTGCTCTGCCGCAAAGGATATGTATTCCCCCTCGCTAAGTTCCATACGCTTGGCCGCCAGATACCCCTGATAGTGAGCCAGACCACCGTCCGCCTCATAAGCTGCCTTAAAGCATTCCGCGCTATATCCATAAAACATCATTCCGGCCAAAGCAACCGCCTTATTATGCAAAATCGCCCCGCGAACCTTGGCGGCTGGAAGCTCCTTTCCTGCATGCTCCATCTCCGTCCACTTCTCCAACAGACTGTCGTACCCACGAATAGCCGCCGCATACCTTTGCTTACGCACAAGATAATCTATCTGACTTTTTCTTCTCTCTATATTGGACAACCCTGCTCCCTGTTTGAGGATTTGTTCCACCTCCCGAATGTCGCTGCTGTCGTAAAAGCCTACATACTCCATAATCATAATGACAAAGGCACTCAAAGACCCTTGCTTGTGAATCAGCTTGTAAAGTTCTCCCGCAAGGCTCTTTAATCCGCACTCCTTGTCAATCCATTCCACCAGCTCATCCCTCAACAGAGAGATATCCAACAGAAAGGCATTCTCCTTGAGCACAAAGCAAAGCTCCTCCATGGAGCTTACGGGCAGTTCAAGTCCCCCGATATAATATGGAGTTGTAGCGTAATTACCTACACATATACTGACACGCATTTTGTCCTTCTCCTGCCATGTTCATCTTCATCCACTCTACAGCGCAATCTCCTTGCGCCACTTCTGATGTGTCGCAGGCCTGAAACTGCCAAATCCCAAATCCTCAATCTCCAACACCAGATTTTTCTCATCCGTAAGGAAAATTTTGGCTCCCATGCGACTCATTCCGGGCAACATATCCTCAAGTGCAATCCGCACACTTCTGCGCTCTCCGCCAATCAGGGACGTAAGCAATAAGTCAAATTCATTGTCGCCCCTCTGATAAAATTCAAAGCTATGCTCCGCCTCATACCAGTTAACACCTGCATCCAGCAGTGCCACATAGGTCTCCTCACCCTGTTTAAGCATATTCATGCCGATATTCACCTTGAGCTTGTCCTGCCCCAGAAACACATGGGCTTTTCCTACATCACTGGGGCGCATTCTCTCCTGCATCGCCATGCAGGCACCCTTGCTGTAGAGATTGTTGCCCTGAAACACTCTCCGTCCCATACACAAAGTCCGCAGGGATTCCTTCATCCACTCGTCGGAATAATGTTCTCCAATCAGATACACCGAGGAAACCGCTGTATTTCTAATCACCTGCGAAGCAATATCCTCAAACTCTCTATCCAGACGCTCCATCTTCTCCCGCTTAAGGGTTTCATCCTCCGGCATAGGCTCAAAGGGCGGCATATTATGTTCCCATGCGTCCACACTGCACACCACCGGTGTGGTACGTCTGTTGCTGTCCATGCAGTAGGCCTGCACCTGCGTGCCCCGATACTCCAAAAGCAACACTCTGGTCTGCCTAAGCTCCGGTGCCTGTTTTATCACATAATTATAAAAGCTCTCCGCATGACTCTGATAAAATACCTTGTCCGTCTTAAGATGCAGACTGCTCACCACCTGCTGCAGCACCTCTATCATCCTGCCATCCGGCTTGGCACAGGTAATCATCATACCTGCAAGCTTGTCCGGTGAGGACACCGAAGATACCATTCCCAGACTTCTCTTGACAAACAGTGCTAAAAGTGCCACCGGATCAAAGGTCGTACCGTCAATCTGCACCGGCTCTCCGTCCAAGGCAAGCTGAAGCACATTCTCCACCAAAATGCCTGCGCCCTCCTCGGCACAGCGAATGGCCTCCTTGCCGTAAAACCACTGGTTTACCCCCTGCCTTTTACACAGAACCGTGGGAACATTATAGGATTCCTCTCCTGCAACAGAAGAAAGGGTTTCCACCTCTCCGTCACCCAGACAATAACTTATCTGTGAAAACTGCGCGCCAATATCGTAGCCCACCATCAATTTTCCATGATTTAAAATACCCATAAGTCCCACCTCCTTCACCGGGTTCCTTTACATTTATTTACATCTATTGCAGTGCAAATAAATTCTGATACAAATACTCCCTGCGATAATACTCATCCAAAAGACCATCCAGGGTATCATAATCCTCCAAGGTCTTGCTGATGATAATATCATTAATCATCTCATAACGCCAGTCTACGCCGTCACCGCGAATATCGCTCTTCTGCAAATTGCCGCTCTCCGTCAACTGCTCTTCGCCACCATTCTCCTCCATAATGTAGTACTGGAGATTCTCTCCGAAAAACAGCACAAACTCCTTAAAAAAGACACCACTGCAAATCTCACGCATAGGCTCCGTAAGATACTCCGAACTGCCTCCATCCTCCCGCATAATCACATAATGAATGTTTGCTTTAGAGCCGGATTTCGCCCGATACTCCACAACGGTTTTGTCCATCAGTTCACGAAGAAGACTTTCTCTGGCAAAATGCAGACCAATATAATTTCTGAAAAAATTCAGGTGGATTTTCTCTGCCAGAAACTCCTCCAAAAACTCCTCAATTACCGGAATATCCTTCTCCTGAAGCTGGTCAGTATTTTCTGCATAATATTTCAAATATGCCAACTTACATACCCGCTGCAATTCTCTCTGCGTCTCATAAAGTCTGCCTAACTCCCTGAACACAATGACATCCATAAGCTGTTCCCTGACAAAATAATCATAACAGCACCTGTCCAAAAAAGCCTCCGTTATACGGATATCTGCATCCCACGACACATAATAATCAAAAATATCCATCCTCTCGCCCACAAATGCCCCTGAAAAAAGCATCTGCACCAGAAGTCTCTCACTGAGAAGCCCTGCATCCAGTTCCAAGGAACGGGCTGCCTTCCAGATATCCCGAAGTTCTTTCGTAGGACACTGTGCCCATTGTGCCAGATATTGCACAATGCGACTGTCAAATTTCCGATAACGGAAACAATACAATGCCACCTGCAAAAGCATCTCGTCTCTGGCACCGTCCATAAGTTCAATCTGCTCACCCACCAGACGCATCAAAGGTTTCGGCTCCACAAAATAGGGACCAAGCTCTAAAACCCACTCCCAAGCCTCCTCATTGCGTCCTCTGCGCACCATATAGCGGAAAATTTCACCTCGCTCCCCAGGTGATGATAACGCCTTGGGAATATTGTCCAGACAGGCATCCAAGGCCTGCATATTATCTGCATCATAATAATACCGAAGCATTTTCAGATATAATTTACGGCGGATGCGCTCATCCACATTATCATTGTCACATATACGAAGAATACAATCCTGCGCCTCTTCTGAGAGCAGCTCGGAATTTTGTCCATATTCGCTTCGATAGATGTCCAGCTCCACACAATCTGTCACATATCCGAAAATCATGCGCAAAAACTTGCCGGGAATCATCAACTTCTCCAAGGTATATTCCACAGAGGTTACAAAACGATTGTTATACGCATCCTCAAAAAGAATCGTACAATCATTTCCATAAAGAGGTATCCATGCTTTACCATCCACAAGGGGATATACCATCTCCCTCAGATTGCCGGGCTGATATACGATTACCTTGCGCAAACGCAAATCCTCCACACAGACACTATGGGCAAATAAAAGCTTTGCCAACTGCCCCGCAGTATGCTCATTAACCATGGCAGGCACCAGAAGCTCCTGATAAAGTCCCGCCAAATGTCTGTTAATGCGCCCCTTTTGAATCTGGTCCACCACAAAATATTCCATGCGGGGCTTGTAAGTCTCATACAATTCTCCCAACTCCAATTTGTGCTGTACCACATACCAATACAGAAAGGCACTGTGTGTCAAATCCAAATTGGCCTGATAGGAAAAATACATTAACACAATTCTGGGAATCTCCACCACTTTCTGCATGTCCACAGACATCATATAATATTCATAAAGATTTGTAATGCGAAGCTGCGCCTTCACGCCTGCTTCATACCATTCAAAATATGACGGTCCCACACAGCTTCCCCGCACCAGCATGGTACAGATTTCCTGCAAAAACCGCACATCCTGCTGTTTCCCATAAATCCTCTGTAAAACTTTCAAAAGCACCGGACTGTAATCCTTGCTTCGACCAGCCAGATACAATACCTGCTCCGCAAGCTCCGGACTAAGTACCACCTGTTTGGAACCATAATTCAGAATCTGCAGGGTATCGCTGTCCAATTTGCGCAAAAGAGAGGGATTTCCATTCAACAAATGAAGTGCCTCTATGTAGAGAATGGGACTCTCACAACCTCTGGCAAATTGCTTCTCCAAAAACTCCCACTTCGTTGTAGCCGTCTTGTTATATTCTTCGGACAAATACAACAGCAACCACGCAATACGCCAGTCACTGCGGTCTCTTCCATACAGTTTTTCCACTCTGGCCGTTACCTGATTGACATAATCCTCATCCCTCTGAATCAAGGTTGTCAGATACAAATAATAGGCATACAATGTGTTATGTTCTTCATCCATCTGTTCCAACATATCCACCGCATGCTCCAAAACCCATTCTGCTTCATTGTAACGCTCCTCAGAGATCAGCAGTTGCGCCTGAAACAGCCGTGCTTCCACATCATCCTCATTACGGGCTACCATGGCCTCCACAATCTCCCCTGTCTCCTCAAGCCATGCAGCGGAACCGATTTTCTTCATCCGAAAATCCTGATAGGATGCCATTAACTGCACAATTTCACGCTTCCGTTTCAGTCTTTCCTCCTGCCCTCCGGCTTCTTCGCCCATCTGAACCGTCACGGGAATTTCAATGGAAACATGCGAATTGTAAAGATAAATGCGCCCATGGTTAAGTCCTTGTCTGCACAACTGTGTATCTATAAACACCGGAACCCTGCAATGATTATCCGTAAAATCCTCATCCCCCAAAAATTCCTTCTGGGTGAACACAAACTCTCCCTCACACTCCACATGAAGTGCCGTATATCCCCAACCGTTTCTCTTGATGTTAAGCTCCGTCTCTATCACGTCATAGGGCATGGATTCCAGTTCCATCCAAAGGGTATCTTCCCGCACCACAAACCCGGTTTTCTGCTTCTTGTTGATGCGTATCAGGAATTCTTCCACATTCTGTTCATTGCCGGGATACACCGAAAGACCCCTGTAGCAATCATAAAACTGACTGTCGCTCCCCTCAAACACCTTCACAAACTCCGGTGAATAAAACAGCCCCACCGCCTCCTGCCAGTTACTCTTGGCAAGATTGGCAAAATGAAACAGATTCTTAATATTACCTACGGATGACTCCGGGGTCAAATATGCAACCGAAACCACAAAGGGAACATAATACTCCCCCTGATTGCTGACAATGCAGAAATTACCCTTTACCACGTCTCCCTCTTCCAGATTCTCCCCATGAAAGCGATAATAAATCTCCTCTCTGGCACCGGTAAATTCTAGTGTCAGACACTCCATTCGCATATCTGTGGTACTTACAAAACCATGGGTAAATGTATCATCTGCAGAATAGACATGAAAAGAGCCCTCACAGACTTCCCCCTTGTGCATGGTAAGTTCTACCTTAGCACATGAGAAGTCCAGAGAGCTGTTCTCATAATCATATTTACCTTCTAAAATCTGATCTACAATTCCCTGCATTGCCACTTTCCCACCTTGTATAACATACTACCTATCAGTATACCAAAAATCATGACAAAGGGCAAATAATTCTTTTATTCCATATTCAGCTTCTTGCTCAAAATATGATGAGATACAAAATAAAATACAATCAACATAATTACAGAGGTAACCAGACTTGCATCATAGGTCATTGCAATACTGGGTGCGGTATTTGTCACACTGGAGACTGCCATACCACCAAAGGTGCAGACCATGCTGATAATATAACTGATTATGCCATTTACCATACAGATACCAAAATATGCAAGAATACCCATCAATGCTCTGTATTTCGATGCAAGCTGACCGATGGTAATTGCACCAAACAACGTCATCATAGTGCTAATCGGCGTAATAATCATCACAAGAATCAGAGAAATAATCACATGAATAATTTCAAATCCCATCTCTGAGCCCAATACATACAGCAAATCCTTCCACATCTCTCCTAGTTCTTCCTGAAATCCCATTGCTCCGCTCATGGAAAGCATCATTGCTACCATAAGAATGACAATGGAAATTCCCATGCCGATACTGATAAGAGCATACCAGATTCCGGCATTTGTAACCTTACTGATAATAAGCTGTCTGGGTGTAACAGGTAAAGTATGTGTCAAATAACCTTCATCTGAATACATTGTCTTGTAAAAATGTACCCCCATGTAAATCAACATGCCATAAACCACACCCATCAGTGTCAGTATATAAACCATCATGGTACTCATAGTTACAATCATGGTGATTATCGTACCAATTGTCTCTTCATCAGAGTAGCTGGAACTTTCCGTCAGGGTAGAAAAAGGAAGTGCAAAACCAACTACCCCCAACAGTGTTACGGCTACAAGCGCAAGCAGCATCAGCCCACCCATTTTACTGGTTGTTTTCCACTCATATTTAAATAATTTCTTTAACATGCGAACACCTCCCTGAAATAAGCACCTACAGACTTGCCCTTCTGCTCACGAATATTATCCACACAGGTATAAAGCACAAGCTTGCCATAACGCATAAAGACCACTTCATCCAATACCTGCTCAATATCGCTGATTAAGTGCGTTGAAATCAAAACAGTAGCCTCCGGATTATAATTGTTGATAATGGTGCGAAGAATATAGTCTCTTGCAGCCGGGTCAACACCCGCAATAGGCTCATCCAGAATATACAAATCTGCATTTCTGCTCATCACAAGAATCAACTGCACCTTCTCCTTAGTACCCTTAGAAAGATTCTTCATGCGTGAAGCCGGGTCAATCCCCAGACTTCCCAACATATCCATTGCTTTGTCTCTGGAAAAATCCGGATAAAAGTCCACAAAATAATCCAAAATCTGATTTACCGTCTTGTTGCCGGTAAGATAGGTTCTGTCAGGCAAATAGGCCACTCTTTCCTTTGTTGCCGGACCGATGCTCATCCCATTAATCAGTATTTTACCACTGGTGGGCTTCAAAAGACCATTCAGCATCTTAATCAACGTGGTCTTACCACTTCCGTTAGGTCCCAAAAGACCTATGATTCTGCCCTTTGGCAAAGTCAGACTTACATTGTCCACTGCGGCAACCTTGCCATCGTAGGACTTCGTCACTTCTGTGAGTTCTACTAAATTGCTCATATTCTCCCTCATTTCTGCCGACATACGTCAGCGCCTTCCATAAATAAACTAAACCGCTTCAAAACTGCGCTCCAAAAGACGAATAATCTGCTCTCCGGTAAATCCCAAATCCTTCATCCTGCTGACAAATACCGCTACATGCGACCTAGCCATCTCGTTGCGTATATTCTCGATCAACTCCACATCTTCCGTAACAGTTCTGCCATTTGTTCGCTGAGTCACAATCAATCCGCTTCTCTCCAGCTCGGCAAATGCCTTCTGCATGGTATTTGGATTGACTGCAGCCTCCGCTGACAAATCCCTCACCGTAGGAAGCTTCCCCCCGGGAGGATAGTATCCCGAAACAATCTGCATCTGAATACGCTCTACCAACTGTGCATAAATCGGTCTGTCAGAATCCATGTTCCACGCCATCCGCTCACATCCTTTCTGTTTGCTTGTATTAGGTTTGTAATACAATAGTACAGTAAGACAAATAATTTGTCAAGTACCTGTCACTAAATTTTTTAAAAAGCATATATTTATGACAACAAACTTTATAAAAGGTAGTTTTATGGATATTTTAACAGATACAAATAATGATACTACACCTTCTGCCTCCACTGAAGCAAACAACAATGCGGATTCCGGTTCTCTGCGTGTAAACGTTATCTCCTCCATCGGCATGATTCCGATAGAAAATGCAACGGTTGTTATCAGTTATACCAGAGACCCCGAAACGATTCTACAGACACTGACCACGGACAGCTCCGGTCAGACACCTGTGATCACCCTGCCTACACCGCCAATCTCCCTTTCGCTGTCCCCCGGTGCGGAATTTAAGCCCTACTCGGAATACAACATTACCGTGACCGCCGAAGGATACGAGCCGGTGTTGGTGTCCGGATCAGAGCTTTTGTCCGGCGAACTGTCACTTCAACCGATTGTCATGAATCCCTTGGCAACCACGGATGAACCTGAGAAAATTGTTGTTATCCCTGTTCATACCCTATTCGGCGATTACCCTCCCAAGATACCGGAGGACGAGATAAAACCCATGGACGAAAGCGGAGAAATTGTTTTAAGCCGTGTGGTGATTCCGGAATACATCATTGTCCATGACGGAGTACCCTCAGACTCCTCCGCAACCAATTACTGGGTGCGCTACAAAGATTACATCAAAAATGTAGCCTCCTGCGAAATCTACTCGACTTGGCCGGAGGCTGCAATTTATGCCAATATTCTGGTAATCATGTCCGTTACCCTCAACAGGGTTTACACGGAGTGGTACCGCGGTCAGGGTTACCCCTTCACCATTACCTCTTCCACCGCTTATGACCAAAAATGGATCTACGGACGCAATATTTTTGAAAACATCGACTATCTGGTGGATACTATTTTTGCCAACTATCTGGCACGTCCCGGGGTACGTCAGCCCATTTTCACATCTTATTGTGATGGGGACCGCGTAAACTGTAACGGTTTGAGCCAGTGGGGTTCCAAATATCTGGCCGAGGAAGGCTACTCAGCCATCGAAATTATCCGTTATTACTACGGCAACGACATGTATATCGCCACTGCGGATATGATTTCCGGTGTGCCCTCCTCCTATCCCGGTTATGCTTTAAGCACCGGAGCTTCCGGGGATAAAGTGCGTCAACTGCAAAATCAGTTAAACCGCATTGCCCGCAATTATCCGGCCATTCCTACTGTTACAGCAGACGGTATTTATGGCCCTGCCACCGCCCAGAGTGTGCGTGTGTTCCAAAGTATTTTTAATCTCCCTCAAACCGGTGTCACAGACTACGCCACCTGGTATGAAATCTCGGATATTTATGTAGGTGTTACCCGAATCGCCGAGCCGGGATGACCTTGTAATAATTTCCGCCCTCGGGTTTGGTTTACATCTTCCGATATTTCTCCCATCTCTCGGGAGAAATATCGGAAGCCGTAACCAGACATTCCGGGTCCGGTGCCAACACATGCCTTGTAACTTCAAAAATACCTCTCGCATCACACAAAAGACACTCTGCATCTCCAAATTGTACTTTTCTGACCACACTACAATCTATGAACGCCTGATTTAATTTCACGAAATCCTCTGAAATATGGGGTTGCTGTGCATTGTAATGCTTGCGCATGTAAACGTTACGCCTGCTGCCGTCAGGCATACATATCTCCAATTCCATGGGCTTATCTGCCAGACGGTTTGGAATATTAAGTACCTCCTCCACGCTATGGATAAAGGTATTTCTCTCATGTCCCACGCCTACCAGCAAAATCTTACCATTCCTGTCACGCAGCCTGTCATAACACCCTCCCGGCGTACAGGGTGTGTTACAAAACTCCTCCCCTGCAACATATTCCGCTGCATCCTTGCCGTATGCAGCCATACTGTGAGTGGGATGCAAAGAGCGCACCACTCCCTGACGCTTACGAAACAAATTGGTCAAAAGCCCCACACAACTCTCCGTATTTACGGGATCATACAGAGGATTATCCATGTTGACATTGGCCCATGTATGTGTGGGCAAAAGTAAAAGCCCTTCTGCAAAATATTCCTGCCAGACATCCAACACCGTATCCGCTCCGCCCTCCACATCTCCAATAGACTTCATTGAAGAGTGAATCAGCACGGTGTCCGTCTGCTTTAATCCCATCTGCTTCAGTTGTTCTTTAAGTGTAATTTTGGCATACATCTTATACTTCCCCTTTTGTCTTTATACTACTAATTCTGGCGCACACCAAAGTTTTTAACGTCGTAATGCTCCATCTTATCTCTCTGCAATTTCTGTAATTTCGCTAATTGGTATCTCTATTCCATCGGACATCACAATCAACTGTTCATATTCCTTCAACTTTCTGACCACACCGGTGACAGTAACATAGGCTCCTCCCGCTTTACGCTCATCCGGCACAAAATAAGTAACCGCCACCTGCCTATTTTCACTTTTGTCCGAATTCTGCAACTGCTCCTGTAACTGCATTTTCAGCTTGTTTAGCTGCACATTCACAGCCTCTTTGCTATACTCGTCCAACTCGATTCTCTCATCCGTAATCCTTGCAGTCTCCTTCACTGCATCCTCATAACCTGTCAATGCCGCAAAGGGTGAAAATTGTGCAGCCCTATCCTCCACAGGCATATGGGGCCTCGTAGCCGACTGATGGTGAGGCAAATTAATGATATCGGCATATTTTTCATAATTACCAGTAGGACTCATGTACTACCTCCCTGTTATCCATTACCCCTCTATACTACCTATTTGCTGCTACGCTTTGTGACCGCCTATTTGCGCATTCCTGTCTTTCGCTGTAGCCCCTTCCTGCAAATTCATCCCCTTCAGAATCGCATTCTTACCGTATTTTTTCTTGATATCAAGCACCGCCTGTTGAATGTGCTTCTCCTTTTCAAGTTCAATAGCCTCCTCCTGCCGTTGTCTCTCCAAAGCCTCATAATCCGTGAACAAATCAAGCTGCTCAGGCACAGGCTCCTCAGATATGGAAGTCTCCTCCACCACATGATTGGCACCAATGGTAATCCTCCGCACCAAAAGATTAAAGTCCACAATTCTGTCAAAGAGTTCCATTACCGCATCTGTTATCAATCTGGTAGAAGAAGTATGTCTGTCTAAATTAACCGTTCCATGGGCATGCTTGGGAATTTGACGTCCGTAGGGGTCCGTGGTCACAGGCCCCTTGTACTTTTTTCTGCGTTCAGGGTCTGTAAGATTCTCGATATCATAACCTAAAGTTAATACCATCTGATTAGTAACCAACCCCTTATCCACCAAATCAAGCACCAGAAGGTCTGTCATCTCCCGCACTACCAGTTTCGTCATATCCGCATCATAGGCACAATGCAATACCTGACCGGAACTGATACTGTTACTGGTGGGCTTATAGGCCTTAATCTGTGCAATATTACAGGGTTCCCATCCCCATGCATGGTCAATCAGAAGCTCTGCATTGACGCCAAACATCCGATACAGCAAATCCTCCCCATACTCCGAAAGAGAAGTCCCTGCCACATCTCCCATAGTCATAATCCCTTGGGCTTCCAGTTTGGTGGCATATCCTTTGCCTACCCGCCAAAAATCTGTTAGGGGTCTGTGATTCCACAAAAGCTTCCGATAGGACATCTCATCAAGCTCTGCAATTCGCACGCCCTGCTCATCCGCAGGAACATGCTTCGCCACAATATCCATAGCAACCTTGCACAGATACAGATTGGTACCGATGCCTGCCGCCGCCGTGATACCCGTGGTGTCCTGCACATCCAAAATCATTTTCTGGGCAAGTTGGCGTGCTGTCATCTTATAAGCCTGCAAATAGCTTGTCACATCGATAAATACCTCATCAATGGAATAGACATGTATATCCTCCGGTGCAACATATTTCAAATACACATTGTAAATCTGCGTACTATACTCCATATACAGTGCCATTCGGGGAACAGCGGCAATATAATCAAGTTCCAGAGACGGGTTCTCTGCCAGTTCTTTTGCATCAACTGACTTTCCTGTAAAGCTATGACCCGGTGCAAGATACCTGCGCTGTGCATTTACCTGCCGAACCTTCTGCACCACCTCAAACAATCTTGCCCGTCCAGGAATTCCGTAAGCCTTAAGACTGGGCGTAACCGCCAAACAGATAGTCTTCTCCGTGCGGGCAGCATCCGCCACCACCAGATTGGCGGTCAGAGGGTCCAATCCCCGCTCCTTACATTCAACGGAGGCATAGAAAGACTTTAAATCAATACAGACATACGTATGATTCTCCGACATTTCTACACCTCCAGTGATTTGTTATACCGTTGACACAACTGCATCACTTCTATGATTTCTGCATCTGTTATCCCATGACACAACGCAACATCCGGTCCGTCACTTATTTCAAAAATCAGGCAGCTTGTAGCAACCTTACCACTGTAATCCATCTGCTTGTACATCCGCACAATACTGCTATATTCAAACACAGCATTGCCGGGAGCAATTACGAATCTGTCCGTGAAATATACTGTGGTTCCGGGCATGAAATTACTATACTTTTTTACCGTCGACTGTTTCACATGAGCAATCAGATAATCATCACCATAACGCTTAATGGCTGCTCTAAGCCCCTGCCCCAGCTTAAAATAACTGTACAACAGATGACCACCAATCAGTCCAAAATATCCCCATATAAACACCATGCCAATCAATATCACAATAATGGGCGGACCGCCATCGATACATACCAGACACACATTCAAAATAACTGCCAACAGGATAAAAAACAACCCACCAAACAATCCTGCTTTGGATTGTTTTATCCTAATGTTCTCTGTCTTATTTACTTCACCAAGTCCCATCTTCTTCCTATCCTCATACCTAAAACACCACCTGCACCAACACCATATAGCACGCCGTACCGCAGACAATGCTCACAAGGGTATTTCTCTTCCACACATACAAAGCTCCCACTACCAGACACGCAATCAGCGAAGGTACAAAACCTGCCGCACTGGTAAAGGTCACACCTTTCAGACAATATACCACCAACATTCCCATGATGGCATAGGGAAGAATTTTACCAAGCTTCTGTATGATTTGGGGCGTCTTTTTGTCTCCTCCAAGCACGAGAAAAGGCAAAAAACGCAGGGCTGCTGTCACCAGTGCCATCACTGCCACCGCATACCAAATATGTATCTCAGTCATTTTCGGGTACCTCCTTGTACAAACATAACAACAGCGCAATAATTAACATCGTGGGAATCAGAAAACTCTCACTTCCGAAAATCACCAGACAGACCACAGAAACCAGCACACCGATAATTGCCGGTGCATGCTTTTTGGTCGTCAGCCACTGTTCAAGGAATACCGTAACAAAAAGTGCCGTCAAGGCAAAGTCAATTCCCTCACTATTAAATTTCACAAGAGAACCTACTACCACACCAAGCACAGAACCTGTAATCCAATAGATATGATCAAACAAGGATACAAACAGGTAATAATCCTTGCGCTTTTCCTCCGGGATATTGGGATTGTCACTACATACCAGAGAATAGGTTTCATCCGTCAGTGCAAATATCAGATAAGGCTTTCTTTTCCCAGTGTTTTTGTACCTGTCAATCATGGATATTCCATAAAACAGATGCCTTGCATTGACCATCAGAGTAGTCAATGCCACAGTTAATAAGGATGCCCCTCCTGTAAACAAACCAATCGCCACATACTGCATAGAGCCTGCATATATCAAAAGACTCATCAAGAAAGCGTGTAGCAGTCCATATCCGTTGACCTTGATTATAATACCAAAACCAAAGCCCAACACCAAGTATCCTGTCAGCACAGGCAACGTATCCACCAATGCTGTTTTTATTATCTTCTTCATTTCATTATTTCTCTTTCATGCCATTTCATACGTTGCATTTTGTCAGTATAGAAAAAAGTTACTATCTGATAAAGTTTGTACGCACGAGTCCTTCCTTCTCAGGCAATCCATAAGCTTCCTTACCAAGCTTGATACTCTTCATCAGAAAACTCATATTTCTGGCCAAAGTGCGCATGGTCTGCATACCTTCCTCATCCTTAGCAGCTTCCCCCGGCCCGCGACCGTGAACGCTGTTCCAATACTGGCTTGAGGCAATTGGCATTCCACTGATCGTAAAATACTTATTTAACTGGTCGAATGTAGCAGACAAACCACCGCGCCTTGCCGCTACCACACTTGCGCCTACCTTCATGGTTTTGTCACAATGTGCAGAGTAGAATAAACGGTCCAAAAATGCAATTAAGGTTCCATTGGCAGAAGCATAATAAACCGGACTTCCTACCACAATACCGTCACACTCCGCAAACTCCTTGGCACATTCATTTACCACATCGTCAAACACACACTTGCCAAGCTCACTGCATCTGCCGCAGCCAATACAGCCTCTGACATCAAGATGTCCCACCTGCACAACGACCGTATCAATTCCTTCTTCTGCAAAAATTTTCTCCATTTCCTTCAAAGCAAGAGCCGTGTTTCCCCCTGCTCTGGGACTTCCGTTAATCATTAATACTTTCATTGCTATCTTAGCTCCTTACAATATTTGAATTATCTTACATCTTATTTCTGCAATTCCACCACAACAATTTCCGACCTGTTATTCACTCTTACCGGATTAATACTGTTACCTACACCTCGGCTAACTACCATAGTAGTTGTTCCTTCCGTATACACTCCTGCATCATATTCCTCGCCAAGCCATGCCTCATGGTTCCCTGTTATATAATAACAGGGTGCAATATCCACAGCCTTCTGCGCAAACTCTTCCGTTTCTCCATCTTTAATTCCAAGTTCTCTACTCCCTTGTAACCGGAGTGACAACAGGCTTGCCATCTCTGTCCAAAAGAGGTGTCATACCACCAGAATAACCGGAAGCATGAAACAAATAGTTTACGCCGGTCTCCTTATCTACCCAAATCTCGGTCACGTTCACCGCTCCCTGAGAATATACCTTTTCAAATCTTTCCTTCGCCATTTTACATACTCCTTTTCATTTTATGATTCCGGTTGCCTTCCCAAATCTCTCGGTTTGCCGCCATTTGCTTTAATTGCCTGACGCCACCCCATCTGTGCAGCCACCTTATACATCGCTCTGGGGAATCCCACTGACACGTAGGCATTTTCCCCTGACTCCCCGCCTAGAGCCTGCTCTGCCATCCTATGCAATGCTTTTTCTATATTCGCTTTAGGCCCTTTTCCCGGCTCCATCTTGGGCATCATGGCAAGACTTCCGCCTCCACCGACGCCCACACCGCTTCCCCAGCTATAACCGACTTTATCACTCCAGTTTTGCAGGATTTTTAGTGCAAGTTCTGCCTGAATGCCCTCATAAAATCCACAGTTTACAATACCATAGATATGCACTTGTGGTCTTTGCAGACGAGCTTCCTCCAACTGTGTCAGACATGCAAGCAAATGTCCCGGAATACCATCCACATAAAGGGGATAAGAAAATATCCACGCATCTGCCTCTCCCAATTCTTCCAATGTCTTTTCCGGCAATACCGATGTATGAAATCCGATTTCTACAATCTCCGCCTTATCTTCAAAATAGTATTTTAAATCATCTAGCAAAGCTCCACTGGCACTATCTTTTCTCTTCGGGCTACCATTGATCAGTACAATTCTCATAATGTCAAGCCCTCCAGTTCCTGTATTGTATTATAAAAACACACTTTCTTCACCATACCTTCAAAATTATCTGCATTAGCTTCCAAAAGTCCGTTTGCAGTCTCTTTTTCCGCTGCTGTAATATCCTCTCCGTAATAGTATGCAGACAGCGTAATCACATTTTTATATCTGCGTTTATGATGCATTTCACCCTTGGAAATCACAAAATCCGGATGCACGTATGAAATCGCCCTGTCCAATAGCATTTTGACCGAAGGACTGGGACTACCATAACAGCATTTACTAACCAGAATCATTTCCGAGCATTTGCTCATATCAATTCCCATTCCTTCGTATCCATCATGAATCACACATTTTCCAGGCGTTTTGACCCAACAACCAAAGCAACCTATACAATGACGGATATCCCCCTTTGGCTTAATTACCTTATGTTCCCCCTCTACCGGAATATTGAATTCTTCCAAATCTGTAATAATCAACTTCATAGTGTTACATTCCTTTTCTCCTCTGTAATTATCCCAACTGCATCACATTAATCAAAAGTACCCACGCCAGTCCATAGTAGGAAATAACCGCCACCAAGTCATTGATGGTGGTAATCAGGGGACCTGATGCCACCGCAGGGTCAATCTTAAGCTTGTTAAAGAATATCGGCACAAGGGTTCCCACCATACTGGAAATAATCATGGCAATCAACAAAGCAATTCCCACACAGCCAGACACCGCAAAAGAAAACAGCACATCATACCCCTTAAACAGCCACACATATAAACCGATAAACCCAAAGGATACAAGCCCCAAGAGCAGACCGTTGCACAAGCCTACCCGCATCTCCTTGAAAATCAACTGTACTTTCTGGGCAGTTACCAGATTCTCATCCATCAGCACACGAATGGTTACTGCCAGTGACTGGGTTCCCACATTACCTGCCATACCTAATATCAATGACTGAAAACAGACAATGACAGCAATCTGGTCTACCACTGCCTCAAACATACCTACGACTGCAGACACGCCGATGCCCAGTCCCAACAAAACAATCAGCCAAGGCAGACGTTTTCTCATACTGTCCTTCAAAGGCTCATTCAAATCCTCTTCTGCTGTCAGACCTGCCAACATCGCATAGTCCTCACCCATTTCATCATCCACAACCTCGATGATGTCCTGTGCTGTGATAACACCCAGAATACGATTTTTATCATCCAGAACCGGAATGGAGTCCTCCGCATAGTCTTTGATTTTCTCCAGAGTATCCGACACCTTATCTCTGTCATATACATACGGATACGCCTGACTGATGAAGTCCTCCAAATCCGCATGCTCCCTTGCCACTATCAGATCCTTCAGGTCCATGGCTCCATAAAAGGAACCATCCTCATTACACACGTATACCGTATAGATATTATCATTCTCCTCAGCCTGAGTAATCATTTCCTTCATGGCCCGACGCACGGTAAGCCCTTTCTTAATACATATGAAATTGGTAGTCATTTTACTACCCATTTCATCCTCATCATAGGACTGAATCAGACGAATATCCCGGCTGCTTTCGTCATCCATAAGACTGACAAGCTTCTCCCCGATTTCATCATCCATTTTCTCCAAAACGTCAACCGCATCATCAGAGTCCATATTCTCGATAATTTCAGCCGCTGTCTCCAACTCCAACTCTTCAAAATAAGGAGCTGCGTCTTCCAAATAAGCCAGAATCTCTGATGTGCGTTCTGCTCCCCATGCACTGTACAGAGCAACTCGTTCTTCCTTGGTCAGAACCTCTAAAGCCTCCGCAATATCATTCTCATGATATTCCTCCAAAAGCTCCAAAAGCTTTTCTACTTCCTTGGTTTCGTGGATCAAGTTCACGATTTCCTCTACATAGTTAGTCTGCTTGAAATCCATTTCCACCACTTCCTCTCCAAAAATTAAAATACTTTACTCATTACTTTAACCATTAAATTGACTGGGTATTCTCTACAATTTTCCCAACACTTTCCTTATAGTCTGTCATGGCATCTACAATAGCTTCCACGGCATTCCTATTGGTATGAGAACTGCTTTGCATATCTGCCACCCTCTGATTTAGAGTTTCAAAAATATAGTCAATTTGACTTACATTGCTGTTTTGCTGCTCAATGTTCTCATACAGAGCATTAAACTGTTGCGCCAAACGCTCAAAGCTATCTGAAAGCTCTCCCATCGTCTTCTTAGAGCGATTAAGTGCTTCCTCGCTTCCGTCCACTCTCTCTGAAGTTTCCTCTACCCTCGCCATAAGCTCCTTCAAGACCTCTTCTACCTGACCTGAAAATTTGCTACTATTTTCAGACAAATCCCTCATTTCAGAAGCCAACACCTCAAATCCTGCGCCTGCTTCTCCTGCTCGTGCAGACTCCACTGCTGCATTAAGAGACAACAAGGTTAATTTAAATGAAATATCATTAATCTGCTTGGCAATCCCTGCAATTTCCTGCATCTGATCTTCCATGGTGCGAAATACTGCCCCTGAACTGCTGATAATATCACTTACAGACTCCATCTGCGCGCTCATGGCCTCCATGTTCCTACGGTTATCCATAAGCACCTCTTCGAATTGCTTCACATCCCCATTAAGCAGACCAATTTGTTCTCCGGTCTCTTTGATTTTGTCACGAACCACATTACAACTGTCAGACACCTCTCCTGCCTCTCGGGCAATAGAATCAGAACCCTCCTGCAATCCATGGGTGCTGACCTCTATCCGCGCAGAGGACTCTTCAAAATCCTGCTGTAAATGAACTCCCATAGCCCTGACAGACTCTAACAGCTTCTCAGACTCCCTTGCCCGCTCCTCACTGATCTCGATAAATGCCCGACCACGCTTGATAACCAGATAGAACAATACCGCTGCAAGCGTAAACACCGCCGCACACAAAATATACTGTCCCGGACTCTCCGCCTTTTCAGGATGCACCAGATACATAATCACCAGACAGATATCCACCAAAACAAACTGTGTTCGGGTAAATGCCGGTTCCAAATACATACCTGTCAGGGCAATCACAGCCAAATACAAGGAAAAATCATCACTGTACGACGCACCACTATTAAGCGAAATTGCACAGACCAATATGGGAAGTGCCACTGCCAGTACATACTCCCTGACATACAGGCGCACATCTCGTAGCTTCATAAAAATCAACAAACCGCCAAATACCACCAGACAAACACCTATAGTAACCATTGCCGCCCAGTTGTCCGATGTTAAATTCTTGACAAAGAAAGCTGCTGACACCACAATTGGCAGCCACTGCATTACTTTGTATATTGTTTCATGCGACATCATTTTCTTGGACTCTTTGCTATTCATTCCCATACTTCGCAACCTCTCTGATTTACTTATCATTCGTCACTGATACCCTTCATCATCTCTGCAATTTTAATCTGTTGAGGACAAACCTTTTCACAGCTTTTGCATCCCACACATGCCGAGGGACGTTTATCCTCCGGAACATCCGCCAATGCCGTAGCCAAATGAAATCCTGCCTCCCCGGCATACTTCTTATTATAAAGCTCTACAATGTGCGGTATATCAATCCCCTTGGGGCAGTGAGCAACACAATATTTGCAGGATGTACAAGGCAGGGCTGTCTTACCTATCATCTCCTGCGCAAAATCCTGTAACACCTTCCATTCCTCTGCCGACAAGGGCTTATTGTCCGCGTAGGTCTCAATATTTTCTCGAAGCTGCTCCTCATTGGACATCCCCGACAAAGTAACTACAACCTCAGGAATGCTCTGCAAAAAACGAAATGCCCACGCCGGTGCCCTCTCCTGACGATACCCGGATAACACAGCCTCCTTTTCCGAATCCAGAACCGCCAGTCTGCCACCCCTGACAGGTTCCATCACCCAAATCGGAATATTGCGCTCCCTTAGCATTTCTACCTTTTCTCTGGCCTTCTGAAATTCATAGTCTAACCAGTTCAACTGAATCTGTCCAAACTCCATATGAGAGCCATACGCATTCAAAAATCGCTCCATAGTTGCAAAACTTCCATGGGTAGAAAAACCCAGATGCCTGATTCTTCCGTTCTCCTTCTGCTTCATAAGATACTCAAAAATCCCGTACTCCGGGTTCAGATAACCGTCAATGTTGCGTTCACACACATTATGAAACAGGTAGAAATCAAAATACTCCACTCTGCACTTTTCCAACTGCTTCTCAAAGATTTCTTCCACTTTACTTAAGGTACTCACATCATATCCCGGAAACTTAGATGCCAAGTAGAAGCTTTCTCTGGGATATTCGCTCAAAACTTCACCCATGGCAAGCTCCGAATAACCTCCATGATATCCCCATGCGGTATCAAAATAATTGATACCGTTTGCCATAGCATATGCAACCATCTTGCGCGTACTTTCCATGTCTATTTGGGAATCATTCCCATCCACGATAGGCAGACGCATGGCCCCAAGCCCCAGCGCAGATAATTTCTTCCCCTGAAACTCCTTGTAAATCATGTAATCCCTCCATTAAAAAACAACTTTCCCTTGCAGATTCCGTATTGTTACTTATACACTTGTAATATCTTGTCCGCCGCGCCCTTTGCACCGCTACATTTTTGAAAACCTTCTGAGATCAAGGCTGCATTGTCCCCATAAGAAGTGTCCTGCAACACCCTCTCTATGGCCTCACGAATAGATGCAGGTGTCGCTTTGCCCAATCGTACCCCTGCCCCCAACTGCTCCACTCTGGTAGCTACACCACCCTGCTCCGAGGTCTGTGGATTGGTCACAAGCGGAACCTGATAGTACAGACTTTCATTCACACTATTCATACCACAATGCGACAGAAACACATCCGCCTGCTGTAACACTGCAATCTGGTCCACATGATTGTGTACTGTAATATGCTCCGGCAAATTCTGAAACTCCGACATATCCACCAGATTTCCCACAGACATAATCACCTGATAATCTGTATCCTTAAAAGCCTCGATACAATTTCTATAAAACTTCACCATGTCATTGTTGACGGTACCCATGGAGATGTACACCAATTTATTCCTTTGTTTAACAATGGTCTCTGTAGTCGGCCGCACAGACGGTCCCACAAAGGCATACTTGTCCGAAAAAGTCTCCGCACAAGGCTGAAACTGTGGAGAAGTATACACCACTGTATGAGTGTTATCATCGTTTTGAATAATGTCGAGAACACTGTTGATGGGATACCCCTTGTCCCGCAAACGCTTTACGTTTTTATTAATCTTAGGCATGGAAAAAATCATGGAAAACAGCTCCCCCATGCTCTGCTTTAATATTTTGGCCGAATGCTGATTAAAAGCAAAGGTAGTTGTGGAGGACACAAAGGGAATCCCCAGCTTCAACGCAACCGCCTTGCCCCAGACCGCCATGGAATCAGCCACAATACAGTCCGGCTTAAGCTCCTGCATGTGGTCAATCACCACATCATCCAATGCAAGAGTAGTATCCACTAAAAGCTGCGTGGAAAACGCCAAATCCTTACCTACCCGCACTGCATCCTTTGGGTCAAGCTTCTGCTCCATATCATAATCATCGCAGGCCACAAAATGAGCTCCTGTGGACTCAATTTTCTCTTGAAAAGGCTTATATGAATAATACCAAACCTCATGACCTCTCGCAATTAATTCGCGCACCACTCCTAAAGTGGGATTCGTATGACCATGGGCCGGAATACAGAAAAATACAATCTTACTCATAGGAACCTCCCAAGTACTTTTTAAAAACCCAAATGCCCTGCTTCTATTTTATGCCTTAGAGGGGAATGCGTCAATGAAAATAAACTCTGAAATCATTTGATACATAATCAAAAAAATTCTTGCCATTTAAGATGTTTAGCTATATACTAAATAAATCTACAATAAGATGTTCTTTTCTCACAAATTATTAAATTTCATATTATCGCATCTTTATTCCAGTGAACTTCTCATTTTTCTAAAATCCGTTCCTTGACAACTTAATAAAGGGCTTTACATCTTCACAAAATCCCCTATAATATAAGTATAAATTTATAGAAATGGGGTGAACATATGGAGGTTGATGACATGAGTAGAGATGAAATGATAAACAATGAAATAAATTATTATGTAAATCTTTTAAGAATAAAAATCTGCGAAGAAGGAATTAACAAAGAATTAGATTATCAAATCCGTGTTCAAGAAAACAAGTTACACGCTCTGGGCGTTAATACAGAAAACTTTCAAATCTAAAATAAATCCACTATAAAACTAAGGTGTAAAGTCTTTTATTAATTTATCAAGACTTTACACCTCTTTTCGTTTCTGCTTTAGATAAAATACTATCTAGCTAACCATCCGCCATCAACAGCTACGGTAAATCCATTCACATAGTCAGATGCCGCAGAAGCCAACCATACGATTGCGCCCTTCATATCATCGGGAGTGCCCCATCTGCCTGCGGGAATACGATCCAAAATCTCTGCACTACGATCCTCATCGTTACGAAGCTGAGCAGTGTTGTTGGTTACCATATAACCGGGAGCAATGGCATTTACCTGAATATCGTACTTTGCCCACTCATTTGCAAGTGCTCTTGTAAGACCCAGCACCGCACTCTTACTAGCTGTGTAAGCAGGCACACGAATACCACCCTGATAAGAAAGCATGGAAGCTACGTTGATAATCTTACCGCCCTCGCCCTGCTTGATGAACTGCTTTGCAGCCGCCTGACACAGGAAGAATACTTCCTTCTGGTTAACTGCACATACAGCATCCCAGTCCTCCATGGAATACTCGATTGCATCCTCTCTCTTGATAATACCTGCATTGTGTACCAGAATGTCAATTCTGCCGTAAGCCTTCAATGCCTCAGAAATAACTGTATCAATAACATCTGTTGAGGAAAGGTCAGCGATAACCGTTGTGAACTCACCACCGATTGCCTTAATCATAGCCTCTGTCTCGTCACAAGCTCTTCTTGCGACACCCACAACCTTTGCACCTGCCTCTGCAAGACCTACACACATACCCTGTCCGAGACCGGTGTTTGCACCTGTAACAATTGCTACCTTGCCGTCCAGTTTAAACATATCCAATACCATATTGATTCCTCCTGCTGTTTCTTTTGTTCTCCAAATTATATTATAATGCCATCCTATGTCGCAGGTCAAATAGAATAAATTTTTAACATACTTTACATCTTTATAAAATCCACCTATAATAAAACTAAAAATTGCAAAGGGTGGTGAAAGGATGATTGACAATATGACCGATAAAGAACTCTTACTAAAAAACATCGAAGAATTTTCTCGTCTCCAAAGTTATGTGCTTTTGTCCGAAAAAAATTCAGAGGCATATAAAGCAATCAAATCCGCTACACGGAGTTAAAAGTAATACTTACCGCTTTCGGAGTAAATCTTACCAAACTGGATCAAATCAATGAATAAACTATAATTATTGCAACAAACAAGGTGTAAAGTCTTTTATTAATTTATCAAGACTTTACACCTTTTGCTTACTCTGTCAAATAAGCTTCTCCCAACATTTTCTCCTTCAAGGCATCATATTTCTCCTTGGAAATCTCCTCATTCCGATATGTGTATACGGTATTCGGACCATCCGGCTCATCAGGATACTCCCAGAACTCCTTCCCCAGCCGAAACTCATCCACCACCTGCCCTGTACCGTCATACAGCTTAAAATCGTATATAATTCTGCCGCCATGTGTGGTATCACCGTGAACAATCCATGTTTGACCGTCAAACTCCGTATAACGAAGGGTTGCTGCGGTTCCGTCACCAAAATCCAGTACAAAAATCTGACCATCTCTGGCATCAAGATAGATCCCTCCATAGGGTCCGTCAAGAATAAGCTCCTGCTCACCATCATTATCCAAATCTACCCTATTACCAATAGAATAGCTATACCAGTCATCTTCTACGTCTAAAGGAAGCTCTGTTATGTAGAAAGGGTCCCAATCCGTATTGTTGTAATTGGCAATAAGCTCCCCTTCAATAAACAGGTCCAAAAGCTCCTCTGCGTTCAAGTCGGCCAAGTCTGGTACCTCGGTCTCTTGAATAATTTCTGACAGGCTTTCTGTTGTGCCAGTAGTTTCTGTTATTGTTACCGTTTCCGAGTCCACAGCCACTTCCTTATCATCATTCCCGCATCCTGCCAAAAGAAATGTAATCGCAAACAATATTAATATTCTTTTCCTTTTCATTTGTCTCTCCTATATTTATCAATCGCCACTACTTTTGACGCTTCTCCTATTTGTAATGCTCTATAATAGCAGAGCCATGAAGCACCGGTTGCTAAACCGGATATGCCGACTTTCGCCAGTATAGAGGTAAGTGCTGCAAATACTACAGACAGCAATGCGAATATTTTTCTCGCTCTTTCTTTTAAATCCATCCACATCATTCTTTCTTCTCTAATAATCTCTTATATAAATTGTCAACACATATAGCCCCAAACGGTGCTGTAATCAAAATGGACAATACCGCAACTGTTAGCACAACATTTCCACATTCCAATCCCATTGATAGGGGTATTGCTCCAATAGCTGCCTGTACAGTTGCCTTTGGTGTATATGCCACCATACAGAACAATCTTTCTTTTTTTGATAAGTCTGTTTTTAGTAATGATAACACCACACCTATCATTCTGAATAGTAATGCACCTAAAATGAGCAATACTGCTGATGCACCTGCTGACACAACATATCTTAAATCCACAGTGGCACCAACTAAAACAAAAAGAAATACTTCTGCACCCAACCATAATTTATTATATTTTGCAGATAGGCGCAGAGCCAACACATTATATTTTTGCTTTATTATAATTCCCATGCTCATAATAGCAAGCAAGCCCGAAATTGGAATGTAACCATGCAGTCTGTTTTCTGTCTCCAAAAGTAAAAAAGAAATGCTAAGAATAATCAATATTTTTACAGAATCCCTCATGTGACACTTTTTAAAAAACGCAACCAATACGATTCCCACACAACCTCCAAGTATGATTCCTAACACAATGGATATCGGAATTTGGATAAAACTTACTACAGACATTTCCCCTGTTGACGCTAAAGCTGTAAATGCAGTAAATACTACTATAACAAACACATCATCTACCGAAGCTCCTGCCAAAATAAGCTGTGGTATGCTTTTGTTTTTCCCATACCCTTCTTCAATCAATCGAATCATTCTGGGCACGACCACTGCAGGCGATACCGCAGCAATTACACTTCCTATTATAGCAGCCTCCAACATTGACACTTCAAACAGCATTGGAGCCAAAACCACTGTCCCCAAAATTTCTACACAAGCAGGAACAAAGCACATAAGAACCGCTGGTCTTCCTACTTTCTTTAAATCAGAAATATCAAGCGACAGCCCGGCTCTTGTAAGAATGATTACCAATGCTATCTGTCTTAACTCTCCCGAAATCATGAGTATAGATTCATCAATCAAATTTAGTGCGTAAGGACTTAATACAATTCCCACAATAACCATTCCAAGCAGACTGGGCAATTTAAGTTTTGAAAAAATCCAACCCGTCAGTAAACCTAATAATAAAATCACCGCAATACTTGTTAACATACAAACCTCCAATATCGCAGAAATAAAAAAGCCGACAATTTCTGCGTAATAATTTCGCAGAAGTCATCAGCATCAAATGCGGTTTAGGGATTTACACCCATGGGAGAACCTCATTCCCAATATGGAAAATCATAACATATCTTAATTGAAAACACAATACTAACTTCAAATAAACCATTTTCATTCCTGATATTGATAAGGAGTATAGGGAAGTATACCATATGTAATATCATCAGCCGTGTAAGATTCCGCATGAATCTTTTGACGACAATCAGCAACTGTCAACAACAACTAAATCGGAATTTGTTTTATAAATACTCTATCCAACTTGTCTGCTTAATTACTAAGACACCATAATAAAAATGTTCAACAAGAACTTGCTGCAAAAGCAATGCAAACCTGCATCTTCAATACTTTTTAGTTCCAGAAGAATCTCAACAAGCCTGACGAATTTTTTCTTTCATTCTCTCAAACATAAATATTCCCTACCTTATCTATATTTCTTCATAATAACCAAGCGCATTTCTTCCGTTTTCTCAAATAAGTTCATCTATGGTGATGTATTCTTCTTCAGAGAATTCAGGTATATCATCACTATTGTCGAGTTTTTCAAGTTCTCTTGCTATCTTACCCAAGTTCATCTTCTCAACGGACTTTAAATTGTTCTTAAAATTTCCTTTGCGCATCGCTGCATATATTATCTTTAAATTATTTTCTACACATTGAACTTGTTGAATTAATTCACTATGTATAAGCTTAAACTGATTTCTATCCATACACCTACTCCCCTTTACTATATCTCCTCATATAGTACGTACTTGGTACAATGCTAATATGTCTTTATTTAACATTATATCACCATTCACAACATGAGCAAGCAAATTTTATTTTATCATGTGATGTAAAAAGGAGGTAACACACATTATCTACAAATGCAAAAATATCCTCTTGGACTATGCAGTTAACAGTAATCCAAGAGGATATATCATATATCGGCTTTATATTCTGAGATACTTATGTTTAGGCATCTTTTCTTTTGTAACTTTTTGATATATAAATTGTACTAATAATTGTATAAAGCACAAAAGCTACACCTACAATTGTCCAATTTACAGTTTCTAAGGTTTCTACTTTATCTTTATAATCTGTAAAAATTGTCATATCTTTTCCGGATGCATTTACATACCATTGTTCCGCAGCACTTTCACTTAAATCATATTTCTTATCAAGTGCCTCCAAATAGTCTGTCTCCTCTGACAAAAACTCTGCCTCTCCTATCGGTAAAACAACAGTATCCTCAGACAAATCTAATACGCCATCTAACATCAACACCGGAACACGTTGCTTATCTGCTAATTCCACAATGTACATTCTGTCATAATAATTTCCACCCAAGGCTCTATTGAACCATATAGAAAAACGAGATTTCTTTTCTACAGTACGGTTTCCATTCAATTGTGAATAATAATTCGTTTTTTTCACGTTATCAGAATCCACTATTATAGCGAATGAATACCCATATTCTGTAGCCACTGCTAACTCTTCTAAAGTTGTTACCGCTATCGTATCTTCGCTTGCGGGATATCCGATAAAACCTACTTCTTCGTCCAATGATTCATAAAAGCTTTTATTAATGTTTACAAACGAATTTCCTAAAATGACCATTATAAAAATCAAAAAGGTTGCAACTACAATATCAAATCTTACTTTTACCATTTTCTGTTTTCCCTTTCTTCTATTCCACTGCATTACTAAAACTTTCAATGCCCGGACAATTGTCACCAAATATCAATAACATTTTTAATTAACAGGAACTGCACCTAAAACAGCTTTCTTAACAGGAACGCCATTTGAAACATAAGGTGTATTCTCAAATTTCGACCCTTCATACACCTGACCCGCTCTCGGCTTAATATAGTTATCATAGCAATCACGGAAACAACTCCAAAATGCGCTAGAATATGGCAATGAACTTTCTGTATGATAAAAATATACATTTGTTCCACCTTCATCAATTACAGTATACAACGGATAAGGACACTCTGTTGATGTTGACGCACTCTGTGCCGGTGCTTCTGTCTGTACCACTACTTTATCATTTCCTAAGTAGCTATCGCTCACATAAGCTACATTTCCATCAAGCTCAATGCGATACCAATTTGTCTCTACACACTGGCCTGTAACCTTAACCTCATCATTAGCAGATAAACTACCAAGCTTCTCACCATCTGTATTAGGTAAGTTTCTCACGTTTACAGTCTGTTGCGCATACATGGTAGCATCCATTTCTGTATAAGTATAAGTAAGCATACTTCTCTCTGCCGTTCTTGTATCTGTCACATCACAGCCGTTACACTTAGCTGTTTCCGTTCCGTCTGCCAGATAGGTAGCATCGTTATTTGAAGTGTAGGTTTCAAAGACATGACCCATTGCCTTTATCACTTCTGTATAGGTATCTCCACATTCACAAGTGAAACTTTTTTCTCCATCAGCTTCACAAGTTGCATCCGTTACTATTGCTTCGACATATGAATGTTCATGTGGTGTTTCTGTCTGCTCTGGTATTGCTGTTGACTCTGACATTTCCACATCTGTTTCAATAGTTGTATCTGCTGTACTTTCTGCTACATTAGAGGAATTACCACAAGCTACCAATAATGTTGCAGTAAAAGCAAGCAAAATAGTTGTTGCAAGCTGTTTTTTCATATTTTCCTTACCTCGTTTCTTTTGTCTGCTTATATATTACCATAAAGACTATATACTAGTTTAAAACTTTTTCATTTACAAATCAATGATAAAAGAACATTCTATATACTGGCATTAAATGCTACATTAAAAAATCTGTTTCAAGCAAGAAAGACTTGATTTATAAGGCTTCCCAACCATTGAGCTACTACGGAAGATGGGGTGAGACGGAAAAAGAAAAAGGTCCAGTGGACCTTTTTCCCGTCGAACCGACCGACGAGGCATTTATGCCGAGGAGACCTTATCTTCCACATTACATTGAGCAACACGAAAGTTGCGGCACTCGAATTTCCTTCGGAAATCCTCGTTCTCGCAACTTTCGCAGCATAAAAAAGAAAAGTGTCAAGGCTCTGCTTGCAAGCAATCAGCCTTGACACTTTTCTTTTTTACGTTGCTCAATGTAATGCGGAAGATGGGACTTGAACCCACACGGTGTAACCACCACAAGATCCTTAGTCTTGCTCGTCTGCCAATTCCGACACTTCCGCGAACGCATCGCGCAGATATTATATTACCACCACTCTTACCAAAAGTCAACTATTTTTATTAAATTTTTTCAAAAATTTTGAAAATTTATTTTTCTCGTAAAAAATCCCTTATCTTACCGAATCCAGCCCCAACAAATCGAAATAAACTCACCCAGAAAATACATGCCACGCAACCAAATAAACACGCCCACACCTGCCATGGCAAGCTTACAAGCCTTGGTGTCTTTAGTTCTTAGAATGGATGCCGTCTGAGAAACCACCACACACAGAAGCAAACACATGGTGCCAAAGGCTGCCCTGTCCGGATAATGCGGTGAAAGAATCATGGCTCCCCATGACAAAAGTGCCCCCACCAAAAGCACTGCATCCTGTTTGCGCAGACGATTGCCCAAAACAATCACATTTACTACTACCACTGCCACTGTTACCACAATCACAGGGAACAAATAATCCCACGCACCCTTGCAAATACTGTACATACGCAGGAAAATCTGCCACAACGTTCCGTATTCCGTCTCAGCTACCTGTGCACTTCTTACGGAATTACCGGGAGCCAGAATCATCAGCGCACTGCCAACCATACAGGCCAGGCTGCCCGTCATCATCCATAAAGGAATTTTACGCTTTTCAAGCTTCATTACAAACATTACAAGTACGGTAAGCACCCAAACAGCAGGGCCCATATTTTCATTGGTCCAACCACACAGAAGTCCCAATATAGATACCGGCACTATTAACCATGACCGCTCCTTGTCCGGCTCCTGCTCCAGTATCCGTAGATACCTCCATAAAAAGCCCAAAATGATAATCGTGGTGTAAAGATAATTACAGGCTCCTGTCTGCCAGTACATACTCATCTTCCAGTTGGCGTTCAGACCATGCAAAAAACCCACCATCAGCGTCACATACGCCAACTTCTTCTCGCCTGCTATGGCACCAATCATCCACGCCAAAAGCACAATCATAGCTGTGTTAAGCACATTCGCCATAGGCTCACTCAGATACAACAAAATCGCCTGCGCTATGGTGTGAGCCACTGTCCGTCCGCCCCAGTTGTTATAATGCCAAATCTGAGCCTGTACAATGTCCCCCAAACTGCTCAAGGACGTTTCCGCCGACAAAATCGTGCTGTACCACTCATCATCCATCATAAGGGGCACTTCCCTCTGCGTCTGCAAGACGCACACCAGGCCAATCACAAACAAAATCATCCAGAAAACAGTGGATTTTGTAATCTTTCCCTTATTCAGCCCACCTTGTAAATCACTCTTCTCACGTGCCATTTTACTCTCCTGCATATGTCATAGTCACCCGCCATGCCCCTATGCCTTTCTATACATACTTACCTTTATTTTAATACTACTTACTCATACTATCCCAACCATCCTCAAAAGTCAAGAAACTCCCCTTTTCCTTCGCTTCAATCAACTTTTCAATCCCCCCGTGTCAACCATTGCCTTGGGGCTTGTTCCCACCCATAAATCGTAATATACTTTTTGCGTATTAAATCACACATTACATAAGAAGGGAAATTCTACACACTATGAAGCAATCAGTACATTCCTGTATAAAAATCACCCTGAAAACCATCCTTATACTGATAATAGGCACCCTTTTGGGTACCCTTTTACTTACGGCAGTTTATTTTATTCCGGTAAACGAAGATAATTTTGACGCTACAGCTTTTAGCGCGGATTTGCAAGGCTGGTATCCCAATGTACCCAGTATTTCAAACGCCCATAACACCTATTTCCAAACCTATCTGCCGGGTGTAATGGATAATGCTACCGTCCGAACCTACATGTTGCCCATGACCTTTGAACCCGCCGAAAATCCTTTATACACCGCACTAAATTGCCGCGGATATAACTATTATTGGCATGGATATGTCATTATTTTACGTGTTTTACAGTACTTTATGAATTATGAACAGATTCAGATGGCTAATTACGCATTTCAAATTACCTTGATTGTCATGCTTGCAGTATTAATCGGACGCCAAAAAAACACGAAATATGTCTTGATGCTTGCATCCTCTTACGCCTTGATGATGCCCATGGCCTTGGGTCTTTGCCTACAGTATTACGCAGTATTCAATATCGCTTTTACTGCCAGTGTAATTTTACTGTATCGACAGGAATTCTGGCAAAAAGGCAACCGCCTATTTTATGGATTCCTTGTCATCGGCATGCTTACCAGTTATTTTGATCTTCTGACCTTTCCCCTTATCACATGGGGTATTCCTCTTGTCTGGTGGCTTGTAATGGATTCTTCAGAGCGTTCCATAAAAGAATCCCTCAAGAGAATTGTTACTTTAGGAATCTCTTGGATTGCAGGATATGGCGGTATGTGGGCAGGCAAATGGATAATAGCAACCATTGTCCTCCAAAAAAACATTATACAAGAAGCAATTTTGGAGATTGTTATTCGCTCCGGTGTAGATGTCTCCGTGGCCTATGGTCTCACCAACCGATTTTATTCCCTCTACACCAACTGGTTGCATTATAACTATATCCTCTACATAATCATTTTGGTTAGTTGGTTGATTTACTGGCTAATTTGCGGCTTATTATATGGTTGGAAACGCATTCATCCTGCCAGAGCACTTTCTTATTTGTTGGTGGCATGTTCCTCTTTCGTTTGGTATATCGTTGTTTTAAACCACACAGAAATCCATCATGCCTTCACTTATAGAATTTATGCCGTAACTATACTGGCCTTTATGGCTCTGGTGTTAGAAAGTACTTCTTACACACACAAGAAACTAAATTTTAAGCGCAGCCTCCGCTTTATCATCACAGGTGTCTGTCTGGTGGCTTTGGCAATTCCTTCCGCACTATGCTCAAAGGAAATATCTCAGGTCGATAACAAGAATCAGCAATTTGAGACCAGAATCGTAACCGGGCAGACCCTTGAAATTCAATTTATTCCCCAGCACGACCGCATTCTCGCCTTGTGCGTAGGGCTACTTACAGACAGTACAACCGGTGTTTACGAGCTAACACTTTACAATGGAAATGAAATCGCCTATACGGAAAACATCCCCGTAGAATATTATAAGGGCAAAAACTACAGAGACTACATCGTAGACTGGCATCTTACACCCGGACAGGAATACCGGATTACCATCGATATCCGTGATACGGATGCTGATGTATATGCTTACTACACTGCAGACGGATTCCTTCCCCTTGCAGGCTGTTGCTACTACGAAAATGGAGTGCCCTCTGACAGTCAGCCTCTTATCGGCATCCAGTACTGGTGTCGCTCTGCCTCACTCAAAACTCTTGGACTGTTGGCTCTGACCTACTGGGGCATGTACCTGACAATATACTACGTGATTTCCTGCTGCCGCAGGACAGAAAACCTTCCAAATAAAGAGAACAAGTAACCAAAAGCCCTGAAGTGCATACGCACCTCAGGGCTTTTTCTCTCAAAAAATTCTACAAGATATTAAATTATCTCTGAACACGTCCGGAAGCGTCACCGCCAGCCAGAGTCTCAACTTCCTTTCTGGAAACCAGATTGAAGTCGCCAGGGATGGTGTGCTTCAAAGCGGAAGCTGCTACACCGTACTCAAGAGCATCCTTGAAGTTCTTGCCATCCAACATACCGCAGATAACACCACCTGCGAAGGAGTCACCGCCACCTACACGGTCAACGATGGGATGAATGCTGTACTCTTTGGAGTGATAGAACTCCTTGGTCTCTCTGGAGTAGATACAAGCGGACCAACCATTGTCGGAAGCGGAACGGCTTACACGCAGAGAAGATACGCAGTACTCGAAGTTGAACTTCTCAACCATCTGCTCGAAGATGGACTTGTAACCAGCAAGCTCAAGCTCACCACTGGTAACATCGGTCTCACCGGGCTTGAAGCCAAGTACCAACTCAGCATCTTCCTCATTACCGATACATACATCAACGTACTGCATCAGGTTAGTCATAACCTTCTGAGCCTTCTCAGAAGACCACAGTTTCTTACGGAAGTTAAGGTCTACGGAAACCTTTACGCCGTGCTTCTTAGCTGCCTTCAAAGCTTCCTCGGTCAAAACTGCTGCTGCATCGGATACAGCGGGAGTAATACCGGTGAAGTGGAACCAATCAACACCTTCGAAAATTGCATCAAAATCGAAATCAGCTGCGGTTGCAGTGGAGATAGAGGAATGTG